>JAETOJ010000002.1 GCA_021768085.1 Bacillota bacterium | reverse complement strand
CAGGGCACCTTTTGGCGTAGAAATCGGCATCATGAGGAAGGTCTCCCCACAATCAAAATTTGAACCGCTGAAAACAAAGAAAAGATTCTCCCAGGCGCTGAGTGCCAGTGCGCGAATTGCACCAGTGTCTACAAAGAGAAGAAGGCCGCCAGCACGGTACAAAAATATGTGTCTGAACTGATAATCTTCGCCGTTCTCAGTGGCTATTTCCGCCAAGGTGTGGTATGGTGTGTCGCTGCGAAGGAGGGACACACCATGTACGACTACATGAGGGCACTGGAGGACAGGTTCGCGCCCAGGCCGAACCATAAACGACGCCAGGAGCTTGAAGCCAAACGCCAGGAGGTTGCTATTCTGCTGGATAAGCAGGGGCGAAAAAAGCTGCTCCGGCTGGTGGATGCCCACACGATGGTGCAGGAGGAAATGGCGCTGGAGAGTTTCGTCGCCGGCTTCCGCCTGGCCTGGGGGATCGCCATGGAGCTGGGGGCGGACGGCAGCTATTCCTATGAACGGGAACAGGAAGAAATCAGCCGACGCAAAAACTGTGGAGAGGAGGCTGACAAATATGGCTAAGCGAAGGGCCAACGGAGAGGGCAATATCCGTAAGCGTAGCGATGGCCGCTGGGAGGGCCGGTACACGGCGGGCCGCGACCAGGACACTGGGAAAGTGATCTACAAAAATGTGCTGGCGAAAACCCAGAAGGAGTGCAAGGAAAAGCTGAAGCAAGCCATTGAGGAGAACGCCAGGGTAGACGCCATCCGGGCGGAGCAGTACACGGTGGGACAGTGGATGGACGTGTGGTTTGAGAACTGCGCGAAAATCAAGGTGCGGCCTTCCTCCCACAAGACCTACCGGGGGTACATCGAAAACCACATCAAACCCAGCATCGGCAAAACCCCGCTCAGCAAATTATCTTCTCTGGATTTACAGAAGCTGTACAAAAGGCTGTTGAGTGGCGGCAGGGTGGAGCGGGTCGAATCTAAAAAGCAGCCCAAAGGTCTCAGCGCCAAAACCGTCCGCAACATCAACCAGGTAATCTCCTCCGCCATGGATTTTGCCATCGACCAAAAGCTGATTGCTGCCAATCCCACAGACGGCTGCGCCCTGCCCAAGCTGGAACACCGGGAAATGAAAACTCTCCCCACCGAGCAGCTGGCGTCCTTCCTGCATGAAGCCAGGGAGAGCGGCGTGTTCGAAATGTACTACATCGAGCTGGCCACGGGCCTGCGCCGGGGTGAGCTGCTGGGCCTCAAGTGGGAGGACATCGACTTGGAGCGGGGCACGATCCAGGTGCGCCGCCAGATTGCCCGGATCGACGGCGAGGTGGTGGAGGCACCGCTCAAGACGAAAAACTCCTATCGGAGCATTTCCATTGGACAGGATGCCGTGGAAATCCTCAAGGAGCAACGGAGGAGCACCGACAGCGAATATGTGTTCCCCTCACCCACAGGCGGCCCCATTTCCCCGGACAGCATACTCCATATGCTCCACCGGGTGCTGAAGCGGGCAGGGCTGCCCCAGATCCGATTCCACGATATGAGACATACGTTCGCCACCGTAGCCCTGCAAAACGGCGTGGACATCAAGACGGTGAGCGGGATGCTGGGCCATTACAGCGCCGGGTTTACGCTGGACACCTACGCCCACGTCACCACCCAGGCCCAGCGCCAGGCGGCAGATACCATGGCGAATATCCTCTCTGATGCCATCTAATCCTTTCTGAACATTTCGCCGTATGGGTCGGAACCTGGGTCTTGCGGAAAAGCAAAATTATAACCACGCAGAAAAGTGAGAAAAAGCAAAGAAAACCCTCCGATTCCCAAGGAAATCGGAGGGTTTATGGTTGCGGGGGCCGGATTTGAACCGACGACCTTCGGGTTATGAGCCCGATGAGCTACCAGACTGCTCCACCCCGCGCTATATGGTGCCGGAGACCGGGGTCGAACCGGCACGGGATTTCTCCCACGGGATTTTAAGTCCCGGGCGTCTGCCAATTCCGCCACTCCGGCTTATTGGCGCTTAATTATAATAACACAGTCAGGGCCAGCTGTCAACCCCTTTTTTCAGGCGAAGGAAATTCCATGCAGACCTGGATCCTTTGCAAAAATTGTGTTATTGCTTCTTGGAACCGCGCTCTGTCTGCGCTGCTGAAGATCTCGTCGTCCGGTTGCACTTGTAGAGCCGTTTCAGTTCCTTCTCAGTATACGCCGTTCCATAATACATATTGATCAGCCGCTTGGCAATGTTAAAACTCCATTGGTACTCGTCAATGTACCGAAGAAGAATAGGGGAAATTTCCGTATCCATGGGCGTCACCGGGCCAGGGGAGACGGTTTCACCGACTGACTGAGGCCGCCGTCCGAGGCCATGTTTCTACAGGTGGCAGCCGCCCACTCAATGTGCACCGCCGTCAGGTATATGATACTCTGTTCCCGGATGTTCCCCATCTCCTGCACCTCATTCTCTCATTTGAAAAGCAGTGGATTTGGCCGGTTCTGCTCCCACTAAAGCCTATTATAAAAGGAACCGGATCTCCTGTCAACCGGAAGTGGAAAACTTTACTTTCGATTCATGGTGATGGTGGAAATAGCGGGCTGAATAGAGGCAACACCGTGCCAGCAGCTCCTCCTGATACCGCTTTGCCGCCGCTGGCACTTCCTGCTTGATTTTTTTTATTTAGGTTTGCACTGGTCCTATCTATGAATACCGCCGATGGGCTCAACGCTCCCGTGCTGCCCGCGTCCTCCGATATCCAGCGGAACATCGCTCCTATCGATCCCTGGGTGAAGTGGTGTCGGAAGTTGTAACTCACTGTGGAGAATCGGAGCAGTTCTTCGCTCAGTGTATATTTCAAAAACACCGGTATGACACATCCGTTTGCGCCCTGCGCAGCGTCCCCGCAGCGACGCGTCCCCATCCAGATGCTGAAGCAGTACAATCTTGAACAGCACCACCAGGTCTATGCTGTACCGCCCCTCGCTCCAGCATCTTTTTCGCTCTTTCCTATTTTACTACATTTACATGAAAAGTCTGCAACGAGGCAGACTTTTTCGACAGGCTGACGCCGGGAGGCTGGGCGAGTTCATCCAGTCTCCCGGTGAGTGTTCCGGCTCAGACAATACACAGGCGAAAAAAGACGTACATGTTGCCTTTACCTTAGCTCCAGCCGCTTCATTAAGGCATCCTCCTGATTTTTAACCACACCAACCAGAGGGGCTCCTATTATGTTCCCCTCACTGTCCACAATGTAAGTCGTGGGAAACCCGGCTATTTCGCAGATGAAGTCCCGATAAAAGCTGCTTTCCGGGTCGGGGATCACATTGGTGTAGGTCACGCCTTTCTCCTTCAGGATTTTTTCCGCCATGGCCCGCATCTCCTCCGAGTCCCCGGCGCTGGCCGCGACGGCAATCACGTTGATCTTTTTCTCCCGAAAGGTTTGATAGTATGCCTCCAGATCGGGCATCTCCTCAATGCAGCTCCCGCACCCGTTTGTCCAGAAATTAATAATGGTAGCGTCATACTGGGAGAAAATCTCGCTGCTGACGATATTCCCGTCAAAATCCACCCCCTCAAAGCTGGGGAAGGGGGTTTTGGTTGCCTCGATTTCTTTGTGACCGCAGGCGGCCAGAGAGAACATGCATAAGACCGCCATCAACAGGCTAATTGCTTGTTTCATGCTGCGTACTTCCTTTCTTCTGAAACATACTTATGCGGATCGCTCCGCGAGGGCAGACGCGCAGGCAGTTCCCACAGCGGATGCACTCCACATGGTTGGGTGTTTTGCGGACATCTACATCCATCTTGCATACCTTGGCACAGGCCCCGCAGGAGGTGCACTTGTCCCGGTCAATGGAGAAGCGGTAGAGCGTCACCCCATGAAACAGGGCATAAAACGCGCCCAGGGGGCACAGCCACTTGCAAAAGGGCCGGTAAAAAAAGACGGCCAGCGTGACAACGCCCAGAAGGATACAGAACTTCCAGGTAAACAGGGGGCCCAGCGCACTTCGGATCCCGCTGCCGGCAATGGACAGCGGAATGGCGCCCTCCAGCACCCCCGCCGGACATAGCCATTTGCAGAACCAGGGGTTGCCCATGCCCACCTCGTTCACCACCGTCATGGGTAGGACGATGACAAACAGGGCCAGGATGACGTATTTTAAACAGGTCAAGGGGCGGAGCCGTTTGGTGCTAAACTTTTTGCCAGGTATTTTGTGCAGCAGCTCCTGGAACCAGCCGAAGGGGCACAGAAAGCCGCACACAGCCCGCCCCAGCAGCACGCCGAAGAAGATCAGAATCCCGACAATGTAAAACGAGAAGGAAAACTTTGAGGATCCTATGACGGCCTGCATGGAGCCGATGGGACAGGAACCCACCGCACCAGGACAGGAGTAGCAGTTCAGCCCCGGGACGCAGATGCCCTTCAGCCTGCCCTTGTACAGCTTTCCCGTGAAGAAGCCGGTGAGATGGGCGTTTGTCAGCAGGGCGGACAGCGCCTGGATCTTCCAGCGGTGTTGCTTCTCAGCCAATTCCCACACACTCCAAACAGAGATTGATCCCCTTGTCCAATACCACGGCCGCCTCCCCCCGGGCCGCTCCGGCGGCGATGAAGCACACCGCCGCGGCCAGTAACACAGCAGAAAGTTTAACCCTCATCGTTCAGCCCCTCCGCCCCTTCCAGAAGCCAGCCGGCGCTGCAATCGCTGCTCCACGCCGTGTAGATCCCACCGTCCTTGGTGAACACCGATACCATGCCGCCGGCGATTATATCGTCATACACCTCCAGAGACGCCCGCATTTCATCGTTATAGACGATGACGGGGAAGTCCAGATCGGATAAGCTCTCCCTGGCCCCCTCCGGATTTTCGTCCGTTATGACGCCCAGAACAGGCACTCCCAGCCGGGTCATCTCCTCACTGATCCCGCTGATCTCCTGTAGCTTCTCCACCGTATCCCCCTGGGTGCTGTCAAAAAACACCAGGCACATGGTTCCCTGGATCAGCAGGGAGGAGGCGGGAGCGCCGTCTAAATAGGTCGTCTCAAAGGGCGGGAAGGAGTGGATTTTTGAGCCTGCTTCCATCGGAGGAAAATGTTCCTCCAGCCATGCGTCATCGATCCAGCCTCTGGACTTGGCGTCCTCAAAGGTGATTGTGCCCTCCTCCAGGGCCTTTTCGATCTCGCTGTCCGATGGAACGGAACTGCAACCCGCCGCGGAGACGGCCAGCAGACCCGTCATCAGGATGGAAATGATTGTCTTGTATCGCATCACATAGCCTTCCTTTCTTCAAGCTGACGGCAGTTTACCAAATCACGCTTAAAATCTGTGTTAAGAAAGCTGGCTTTTTTAACACGGATTTTATATTGCTGTGTTATAATGAAAAAACATGGAGGTGCGTGATGCGGATTTTAGTTGTGGAAGACGAAATGGAGCTGTGCGGGGCCATCGCCGAGGGGCTGGAGCTGGACGGCTACGCGGTGGACACTTGCTATGACGGGGCAGAGGCCCACCAGCTGCTCTTGGTGGAGGAATATGACTTGGTGGTGTTGGATCTCAACCTCCCTGGCCTGGATGGGATGGAGCTTTTAGAGGAGCTCCGCAGGGTCAACCGGGAGGTGAAGGTGTTGATCCTGTCTGCCCGGGACAGCGTAGAGGACAAGGTGAAGGGGCTGGACACCGGCGCCAACGACTATCTGGCCAAGCCTTTTGCTTTTGCGGAGCTGGAGGCCCGTATCCGAAACCTGCTCCGCCGGAGCTTTGTCCAGGAGGACGCCGTCCTGCGCTTTGCCGCCATCTCCCTGGACACCCTGGGGCGCGCCGCCGCCGTGGACGGTCGGCCGGTGGCCCTCACCCGGAAGGAGCTGGCCATTTTGGAGTACCTCATGCTCCACCCGGGTAAGGTGGTCAGCCAGGAGGAGCTGATGGAGCACGTCTGGAACATGGAGGCGGACAGCTTCAGCAACGCGGTGCGGGTGCACATCGCCTCTCTGCGGAAAAAGCTGAAGGAAAAGATGGGCTTTGACCCCATCGCCACCCGGATCGGCCAGGGCTACTGCCTGCGTGAGGAGGGCTCGGTATGAAAGCGATCTCGTTGCGGACGCGGCTGACCGCCCTGAGCGTTCTCCTGCTGGCCCTCTGCTGTATGGGGTTGACCCTGGCCCTGAATTTTTCCGCCTACGACATGGCCGGCGAAATCGAGGCGGCGGTGGTGCAGCCTGCCCTCCCGGGAAGCAGTGGCACGATTCCGTCGGTGCCGGAGGAGGTGGGGCCCATCTTCAGCACCACCTTGTCCGTCCCATCCCAGCAGGCGCGGACAGCGTTTTCCAAAACCAGCCTCCTCTATATGCTGCTGATCATCGTCGCTGGGGGTGGATTGACCTACGTGCTGGTGGGGCGGGCGCTGGAGCCCCTCAAGTGCCTGAGCGAGCGCATGAAAACCTGCACCGCCGGGGATCTGTCCCGGCCGCTTCCCGTCCCCCGACGCCGGGACGAGATCGCGGAGCTGACGGACGCCTTTAACCAAATGACCGGCAAACTGGATCAGACCTTCGCCATGCAGCGGCGCTTTGCCCAGAGCGCGGCCCACGAGCTGCGCACCCCCCTGACCGTCCTGCGAACCAAATTGGAGGTGTTTCAAAAGCGCACCGGCCGCAGCCGGGAGGAGTACGACCGGCTGCTGGAGACGGTGGCCGCCCAGACGGGCCGCCTGTCCGAGCTGGTCAAGGAACTGCTGGAGCTGGCAAATCTGGATCGTGAGATGGAACAAGAGTCCATTGCCCTCCTGGGGCTGTTGGAGCAGGTGTGCTCAGAGTTGGCCCCCCTGGCGGAGGAACACCAAATCGAACTCACCGTGGAGGGAGAGGAGCAGACGGTCACAGGGAACCGAACCCTGCTGGCCCGGGTCTTTTTCAATCTGATGGAAAACGCCGTCAAGTATAACCGCCCCGGCGGTTTCGTCCATATGGCGTTGTCCCCGGGGGGCGTTGTCACCGTGTCGGACACCGGCCCCGGCGTGCCGGAGGAACTGCGGGAGCTCATTTTTGAGCCCTTCTACCGGGTGGACAAGTCCCGCTCCCGGCAGATGGGGGGTGCGGGGCTGGGCCTGTCCACCGTAAAGGCCATTGTGGAACGGCACGGCGGGAGCGTCGAGGTCGATGAGGCCCCGGAGGGAGGCTGCCGCTTCACCGTACGCCTGTCCTGAATTTGCCAAGCCGGGCCGCTCACGCGGCCCGGCTTTTCGTGTGGGGGGATACGCTCCGCCTTAACACAGACTTTATCTCTCCTCTGGTATACTCGGGGCATCCTGAAGAAAACGAGGTCTCTACAATGAAAAGAATCTCTCTGATGTTGGCCGCGCTGCTGGCACTTCTCTCCCTGGTCGGCTGTACGGGCGCCTCTAACCCCCAGAGCAGCGAGGACATCTGTCCCGGCAAGCTGATAGGGGACGAAGGGGTGGAGCCGGTTCGGGCGGCCGGACTGGATCCCGAGGAGGACATGGCCTTCACCACGGTGGACAC
Source organism: Bacillota bacterium (assembly GCA_021768085.1). Lineage (GTDB taxonomy): Bacteria > Bacillota > Clostridia > Oscillospirales > Oscillospiraceae > Enterenecus. The sequence continues at coordinate 157,536 of JAETOJ010000002.1, read as the reverse complement.
CGACGGAAACCCGGTGGGCAATGAGATCTTTGCGGAGGGCGAGCGGGGGGTCTGGCTGATGTTCTGGCAGACGGACAGCGAAAAGAGCGCCGCCGCCCTGGCCCAGCTGGAGACCCTGCTGCCCCAGGCGGAGGAGCACGGCTACCAGATCGTCGGTGTGGTAATGGACGGCGGTCAAAACCCGGAGAAGGCCGCTCAGATGACGGAGGATCTGCACTTCGTCAACCTGGTGTGGAACGAGGAGATGGCGAAGCGCTATGACGGCATCCTGGCGTTTTTCGATGGCACCCGCTACCAGGAGGACCCAGACGCCTATGAGCACGCGGACCCCAAGCCCCTCCCCGGCGACCCCATCTCCACCCGGGCCAACAACCGGGGCCAGATCCAGACCTCCTGCACCCTGGTGCCGCTGACGGACGAGCAGATTGTGACCCGGATGCAGGACTTCGACAGCAACATGACCTATGAGGAGCTGCTGGAGGAGTCCCGGAAGCTCCTGGAGAAATAAGAGGAGACGCGCTGATGTTTGAACTCAAGAACATATCCAAGCAATTTCACGGGGAGTATGCCCTGCGGGACGTGTCCCTGTCCATAGGCAGGGGGCTCCACTTTCTGACCGGCCCGTCGGGCAGCGGAAAGACCACCCTGCTGAACATCATGACCGGCATGGAGCGGGACTTTGAGGGTCAGGCGTTTTACTGCGGGCAGGATCTCAGGACGCTGACCGCCCGGGAGCGGTGCGGCTATTACAACAGCGTGTTCGGCTTTGTCTGGCAGGACTTCAACCTGCTGGAGGACCGGACCGTGCTGGAAAACGTGATGCTGCCCCAGCTGTTGAAGGAGCGCCCCAGCGAGAAAAAGGCCATGGGAATCCTCCGGGAACTGGGCGTGGCGGAGCTGGCCCGCCAGAGGGCGGGGAAGCTGTCCGGCGGGCAGAAGCAGCGGGTGGCCATCGCCCGGGAGCTGGCCAAGGATCCCCAGGTGATTCTGGCCGACGAGCCCACCAGCGCCCTGGACGAGGAGTCCGCCCGGCGCACCATGGAGCTTTTGCGGGCGATTTCCAAAAAACGGACGGTGATCGTGGTGACCCACGACACCTCCCTAATCCGCAAGGGAGATCAGGTATACGAGCTGGACAAGGGCGAGCTGATTGCCGCGCCGAACCAGGAGGGATCCGGGAAAGCGCCCAAAATCTCCGCCGCCCCCGGGCGTCTTTCTTTGAAAAACGCGGCCCAACTGGCTTGGAGCGGAATCCGGTGCAGGGCGGGGCGGGCGGCGGTGTCCCTGGCCTGCCTTGCGGTTTCCGCCGCGCTGCTGACCACCGCCGCCAGCGGGATCCTCCCGAACAGCGGTGCGGAAGCCTTCCGGCAGCTGTTCGACACCTACGGGGAGAGCATCCTGGATATCAGCGTGGCGAGCAGCTTCACCAGCGCCGGGGGCACGGACGGACAGGTGCGGGACGAGCCCTCCGCCGACGTGGAGCAGGACATAGGCGGCCTCTATGATCGCTACCGGGATGATGAGCGCGTGGCCCACATCGCCTTTTTGCAGGCCTATAATGATATCTCCCTCACGGTGGACGGCCAGACCTATGCCATGGAGCAGAGCAATTCCGTCCCCTATGCCGACCGGCTGACGGCGGGCGTCATGCCCATGGGGGACGGCTTTGAGATCGTGGTTCCTAAGAGCTTCGCGGATCGGCTGGGCCTCCCGGCGGAGGAGCTGCTGGGCAAGACGGTGGACTTTTCCGGCAGCGTCTATAACTGGGACAGCGGGGAGCCGGTGCTCAGGCCGGTGTCCGTCCAGGCCACCGTGGTGGGGGTGATGGACACCACCGTGCGGTACGACTATGGCGGGCAGGTACTGTCCTACACGGTGGACGATGCCTTCTTTTTCAGCAAAAGCGCCCTGGACGAGATGCGAGCCCAGGCCGGCATTACCCGGCGGGAGAGCAATTTCGTCATTCGGGCTAAAACCCCCGCCGACCTCATCGACCTGAAAGACGAGCTGAACGCCCAGGGCATCGTCCCACTGGGGCGGTTCGAGCTGGTGGAGGATCTCGTCCGCCTGGACCGGCAGACCGCCCGGCAGTCCGGCTCCGCCGCCGTGGTCATCGCCGTCCTGGCCCTGGTGGCGGCGCTGTCGGCGGCCCTGCTCACGGCGGTGAGCCGCCGCCGGGAATACGCCATCCTCCAGGTCAGCGGGTACGGAACGTCCCGACAGCTTTGGATTGCCGCGCTGGAATACCTCCTGCTGGGGGGCGGGGCCGCCGTCCTGCTCCTGTGCGCGTCCCCGCTGCTGGCCGCGCCCTTGTGGGTCGGCCCGCTTCTGGCATTTTTGACGGCGGCGCTGGGCTGGGGCGTCACCGCGGCGGTATCCGCCGGGGTAAAAGCGGAAACCGTGCTGAAAGCGGGGGAGCGTTGACATGATAGAGCTTCGAGGCGTGACAAAACGATACGGCGAAACAGTGATCCTCAATGGCGCGGACTACATCTTCCCCCAGCGGGGCCTGGTGTGTCTGATGGGCCCCTCCGGCGCGGGAAAGACCACCCTGCTCAACCTGCTGGCCGGGTTTGACACGGACTATTCCGGCGACATCGCGGTGGGCGGTACCCTCCTCCGGGAGCTGGACGAGGACGCGCTGTGCCGCTACCGCCGGGACAATATCGGCTTTGTGTTTCAGAACTACCACCTGCTGGCCGGGTACACCGCGCTGGAGAACGTCTGCCTGGCCCGGTCCCCCGGCATCGACCCCATGGAGACGAAAAAACAGGCAATTTCCATCCTGGAACGGCTGGGAATCGGGGAGAAATCTAACCAAAAGGTGGAGACTCTCTCCGGGGGGCAGAAGCAGCGGGTGGCCATCGCCCGGGCCCTGATGGGCGATCCCCAGATCATCCTGGCGGACGAGCCCACCGGGGCACTGAATCGGGCTAACTCCACGGAGGTTATGGAGCAGCTCCGAGGGCTGGCCGCCCAGCGGCTGGTGGTGGTGATCACCCATGACAGGCAGATTTGCTCCTTTGCCGACGAGGTCATTTCCATTCAGAATGGAAAGATCGTCTCCCATCAGCCCGCGCCGAATCCGCCCCCGCAGCGCTCTCTGCGGACGGACGGGGAAGTCTCTCCCTCCCTGAGCGGTCAGGCAAAAAAGAATATCCGGGTACGCCTGGGGCGGTATCTGGGAGCCGCGTTGGCCATTTCCATCGGGCTGATGGGATTTCTGTTCTCCCTGTCCTTTGACCGGGTGATCGACCGCTCCATTGAGGAGTTTCAAGAGAAAAATACGGCGTTCAACAACGGATACATCAAGGGGACGGACGACGGCGCGATGCTGGATGTTCTGCTTGATGATGAACGGATTTCGTCTGCATATTACCAGTACAAGCTGGAGGATTTGACCCTTTCAGCGGAGGGAAAGACGGAACGGCTGGCGGAAAAGTTCCCCATGCCCAAGGCAACGGAAAGCCTGTCCTATGGCGTCATGCCCCGGGAGGGGGCGGCTGAGATCGCACTAACCCCCAGCCTGGCCAAAAAATTCGCGGGAGAGATTCAAACCCTCCTTGGAAAGACCGTCGTGCTGGAATACGGCGGCGAAACCTGCCTTCTGACTGTCAGCGGGATTTACAACGCCGGGTACGACGACTTTTTCATCAGCGCCGATGTGGAGCGGCGGCTATATCAACAGCTTCCCGGCGGGCAGCAGAATTACTCCATCAGTTTTGACGTGGGGCGGTTTGAGGATATTGTACCCGTGAGCAACAACCTTCGGCTGCGTGGCATCGACGCGAAAACCGCGGCCGATGAGGTGTCCGCCCTGCAAAACACCTTCCAGCGGCTCAACCGGCTGTTTCTCGCCATCTCCGCCCTGGTGCTGGCCGTGGGCGTGTTTTTGGCGGCGGTGCTACTGTTAAAGATGCAGGCCGCCCGCTACCGGGAGGTGGGGCTGCTCTCCGCGCTGGGTTACGGGCGTGGACAGATCGCGGGGATGCTCCGCCTGGAAAATCTCCTGCTGGCGACGTTGGCAGCAGGGCTGTATCTGGTTCTGCTGGCCGCGAGCCTGCTTTTTGCTGCCGCGCTGGGATACCCCCTACTGTTTTCCTCGGCACAGGCCCTGCTGTCTTTGGCAGCGGCAGCCGGCCTGATCCTGGCACTGGGCGGCCTTGCCAGCTATAGACTGGTTCGCACCCCTCCGGCGGAGGCACTGAGGAAATAAAAGGCGGCGCTCAGCGCCAATGGGCGCAGGTTTACACGCAAAACCGCCGCTGGCTGTGTTAAAAAATCCGAAACCGCACAGAGTGTTCCTACGACTTTTTAACTTGCCAGCGGCGGTTTGACCGCAAAGCTGTATGCTGAGGCGATTGGTACTATTGAAAAAACTCAACGCCTGGTCAGGCGGACACCCTTGTTTTTCAGCCCGTGGAAGAGGTGCTGTTCAGCATCTCCACCAGTCCGTCCAGTACCGCAGAGGTCATAGTCCCGCCGGACAGCATGGCCAGCTGCCGCAGGGGCATGTCCTCCAGCATGGCATCGATCATTTTGGAGAAATCATCCTCACCGCTGCCCATCATCTGAGCCATATTGGCCCTGGCCTGCTGGACGAAAGCCATACCGGCGGGGGTGGTTTGAATCTCACCCAAGGTGGAGTTAATGGTGAAAGGACGCACACTCCGCTCTGGGGGCACGGGATGGCCCAGCACCGCCTCGAACTGCTCTTGGGGTACGGGCCACTGTCCGGCGGGGTCGCGGTAGGCGGGGGCTCTCTCGTTCAGCACCGTGTTGGGAGCTGCCCCCTGGACTTTGACCGTCTGTGCCAGCCGGATGTCCCGGCTGGAGGAGCCGGCCTCAATCGTGTACGTCCCGCTGTCCACCCGCCAGTCCCCGGCCTGGACGTCGTAATAGGCGAAGGCCCGGCGCTCCAGGGTTAGCTCCACCGTCTTGCTCTCGCCGGGGGCCAGCTCCACCTTGGCGTAGGCCCGCAGCTCCCGCACCGGGCGGAACATCCCGCCTGCGGGTGGGGCCACATAGAGCTGAACCACCTCTTTTCCGGCCAGCGTTCCGGTGTTCTTCACCGTGACCCGAGCCGTCAGGCTGGAACCCTCTGCCAGCTCCAGGGCGGACAGGGCCAGATCCGTATACGCAAAGTCGGTGTAACTCAGACCGTGGCCGAAGGGGTAGGCCACCTCCTTGCGGGCCTTGTCGTAGTATCGGTAGCCCACGTAGACGCTCTCCCGGTACTCCACATTGCCGCCGCTGCCGAAAAAGCCATGGCAGGGGGTGTCCTCCACAGACAGCGGCCAGGTCTCCGCCAGCTTGCCGCAGGGATTGGCCCTGCCCAGCAGCAGATCCGCCGCAGCGCTGCCGCCGTTCTGCCCGCCCAAGTACAGCAGCAAGATGCTGTCCACCTGCTCCCGCCAGGGCAGCCGCACCGCCGACCCGGTGCTGAGCACCGCCACGATGGGGGTGCCCGTTTTGAGCAGTTCCTCCATCAGCCGATCCTGATTCTCCGGCAGATCCATGTGGCTGCGGTCAAAGCCCTCGCTCTCAAAGCTGTCCGGCAGGCCCAGCATTACCACCGCCACATCTGCACTTCGGGCGGTCTGTACCGCCTGGGCGATGAGGGCCTCGTCCACGCCGCCTTCCGCCTCAAAACCACGGGCATAGGTGTATTGGATCTCCCGCTCGTCCAGCGCGCCGCACAGGTCGGCGAGCTGTGTGGGGTTGATCTTGCTGGAGCCCGCGCCCTGGTACCTGGGGCGACGGGCGAAGTCGCCAATGACGGCCAGCTTTGCCCCCGCCACCAGCGGCAGGGCGGAGCCCCGGCGCAGCAGCACCGCGCTCTCCCGGGCAGCCCGGCCCGCCAGCTCGTGGTGGGCCGCCTGATCGTAGGTGGTTTTTGTGTTCTGCGCCACGCGCAGGGCCAGCTCCACCATCCGGGCGGCGCAGGTGTCCACCAGCTTCTCGTCCAGCCTGCCTTCCCGGACGGCCTGAACGATTTTTTCATCGTTCCCATCGCAGGGCCCCGGCATCTCCAGATCCAGCCCCGCCTGGATGGCCTCCACCCGGTCGTTCATGGCCCCCCAGTCGGTCATGATGGCCCCCTCAAACCCCCACTGGCCCCGGGGTATGTCGGTCATGAGTTCCTTATGATCGGAGGCGTAGATTCCATTGATCTGGTTGTAGGAGCACATCAGCGTCCAGGGCTGGGCCTCCTTCACGGCCTTCTCAAAACCCGCCAGATAGATCTCCCGGAGGGCCCGTTCGTCGATCACCGAGTTGGAGACGAGCCGGGCTTTCTCCTGGTTGTTGGCCAGGTAGTGCTTCATGCAGGCCCCCACGTTCTGGCTCTGGATGCCCTCGATGAGCCCCGCGGCGCTCTCGCCGGTGACCAGCGGATCCTCGGAGAAGTACTCGAAATTCCGCCCGCATAGGGGGCTGCGCTTGATGTTGGCGGCGGGGCCCAGGATTACCCCCACCTCCTCAGCGCGGCACTCCTGGCCCATGGCCTGGCCCACCTCCCGCAGCAGTGCCCGGTCAAAGCTGCACGCTGTGGCCGCGGCGGGCGGGAAGCAGGTGGCGGGCACTGAGGCGTTCAACCCCAAGTGGTCTGCCGCCCCTGCCTGCTTGCGCAGGCCGTGGGGCCCGTCGGTGAGCATGAAGGATTTGACCCCCAGCCGCTCCACCGCCTTGCTCTCCCAGAAATTTTTTCCTGAGCACAGAGACGCCTTTTCCTCCAGTGTCATCTGTGCCACCAGTTCCCGCGCCTGTTCCCGTAATTGCTGTGTCATACAATCTGACTCCTTTCCCTGTTTTGACTGATGAGACGATTATAACAAATGTGGCCAGGAAAAGATTGCAGATCCGTTTGACTTATTATAAGATCCGGCGCTGTTTATACTTGGCTGCTCCGTCGGTAAGCCATGGGAGTCTCCCCGGTGATCTGTTTGAACACAGTCTGAAAGTGGCTTTGAGAGGAAAAGCCCAGCAGCGCCGCGATCTCGCCCAGCCCCTGATCGGTGAAGCGCAGCAGGCGTTTGGCCTCCGCTGCCTTCTCCTGCTGGACGTAGCGGGTGAGGGAGATTCCGGCCTCTTGCTTGAATCGGGTGCAGAGATAGGCTCGGGTGTAGCCCAGCTCCTCGGCCATCCGTTCCGCCCGGATGGCGGTAAAGATATTTTGGGAGACGTACTGGGCGCACAGCCGAAAGAACCGGTCATGTCCTGTTTCCGGCCCCTTGATCCGTTCCACCTGCTGGGCGTAGTCGATCATCATCTCCTGGGCCAGCCGCTCGATGGCGGCGGGATCGTTTATCAGCTCCATTTTTTGGATGTAAAGGTCGGAGGCGAGAAAGGCGTCCTGGGGATCAAGGCCGCCCCGGATGGCCGCCCGGGAGGCCAGGGTGGCGGTGCAGATGCCCATATTCCGTACCTGCCGGAGGCCGTTCTGGGCCATGCGGCCCGCCTCCACCCGGGGCGGGGCAGAGAACAGCTCCCGGAGGATATCCGGTTTGCCGTCTTCGATGTAGGAGGTAATCAGCTGTTCCCAGGCATAGCTCTGCTGCACCAGCTGCTGGGTGTCGTCATCGTCCGCCTCCTCCAGGCGGCGACGGGTGTGGCTGGCGTGTACGGACTGCCGGATATCCTCCCCCTGAGTGTCCAGCCACACCTGTTCCACCGAGAAGGGGTGGCCCCGCAGAGCGGTGACCAGCGAGGACAGCAGCCACGCCATGCGGTGGACGCTGATGATGGGGGCGCTGCGCAGGGCCTGGGCATAGCCCGCCCATTCCTCCGGGGGCACCGCCAGCAGGGCCATCAGCCCGTCCAGCTCCCGCCCGTCGCCCCGTAGGGCTCTGGTGGGGCCGAGGATCACTCGCAGCTCCGGTGCCACCGTCAGAAAACCGTAGAATTGATAAGCAGAGGTGGTGATGATCCCTACCTCCGCCCCGCATTCCAGCATCTTGGGGATGTGCGGCCCCGCCGGGTCCGGGTTCAGGGGATAGACGGAGCAGTATGCAAGGGGCTCTGCGCCCCGGTACAGGCGTACGCCAGTGGAGTACGCCTTGGCGAGGCTGTGACACAAGGCGGCCAGAGTGTCCAGGTCCATGGGATCACCATCCTTTCTGTAATATATGTACCATTTTTATAATACATTGTCAATCAGCTGTGATAAGATGGTGCTACTCAATTTGATTTTGGGGGTTTTTACATGGAAAGGAGTATAGGAACATGATGCAGCTGCTTCGCTGGCTCATCGTGCTGGCGCTGGCGGCGCTGGCCGGCAGACTGATCTCCAAAGTTAAGCTGCCGTCCATTTTGGGCTGGTTAATCGTGGGCATGATTTTCGGTCCCCATGCGGTCGGCCTGTTGCCGCAGAGTGTACTTGATGCGGCATGGTATAAAACCGTTATCATGTGGATGCAGTGTGCGTTCGGACTTATGCTTGGGACGGAGCTGGTGTGGAACAAGCTTAGAAGCTATGGCAAGGGGTTGATGGTCACCACCTTAACCCAATCTTTAGGCACCTTCTTCTTTGTCACGCTTGTTTTTGCGGTTTCTTTTTTGCTGGCGGGCATCCCTGTTTACCTGTCCTTTGTGTTCGGCGGAATCGCGTTGGCCACAGCGCCGGCGCCGGCGCTGTCGATTGTAAACGAATTTCATGCGAAGGGACCTGTGACGGATACGCTGCTGCCCATGGCGGTGTTGGATGATGTTGTGGCGATTATCGTATTCTTCACGGTCAATTCCATCGTGTCCAGTTCTATATCGGGCGGGGCTGTCCCGCTGTATATGATCCCTGTGATGATCCTCCTGCCGGTGGTGATCGGGCTAATTGTGGGGTTTCCCGCCGGATGGTTGCTGAAAAGAGTGCGGGGGCGGGTACAGACATTGGCCGTTTTACTGGCCGGCATCATGCTGACGGCGGGGATCGGCTGGATTTTAAATGTAAAGGTATTGTCCGGCATTACACTGAACTATATGCTGATGGGGGTCTCCTTCTCCGCGGTGTTTACAAACATGGTTCCCGAGGATCGGCTGGGCGAGATCACAGACTATTTTCATCCGATCCTTGCGGTCAGCCTACTGGCCGCCATTGTGGATCTGGGGGCGCCGCTGAATTATCACCTGATCCTGGGCGCGGGGCTGTATACCTTCCTGTATATTGCGGCGCGGGGGGCTGGGAAATATTTTGGGGCAAGGCTGGGGGCCAGGGCCATGAAGATGCCGGACACCGTACAGAAGTACTTGGGCCTGACGCTGCTGCCCCATTCCGGCGTCTCCCTGGTCTTTACCGGCATCGCCTGCTCCACCCTGGCGGCGAGGGCGGAGCTTGCGGGTGTTGTGCAGGGAACCATTGCCGCCGCGGCTGTGATCAACGAAATCATCGCTGTGATCGCTGCGAAAAAGGGCTTTCAATTAGCAGGTGAAATTGAGAACGGCTAAACAGTCAACCTTGCCTCCTTTTGACCTGATGGTGATGATGGCGGAGATGAAGTTTAGCACTGACGGAGGGATTGACAATGGCAAAAAAAGAGCGAAAGATCGTCTTTGCCGTGGGGCTTGCCCTGCTGCTGATCTTCACCTTTATGGATTTACAGATTTCTTTGGCCATCGCGAGAAAACCCGCGTGGGCGCGGGTGCTGGAGGTGGTGGGGGAGATCCCCTTTACCACGTTGACGATTGCCGCCTGCGCCCTGCTGTTCCGTTTCCGCACCAGGAAAAATCCTGTGTTGAACGTGCTGGCTGCGGTGGGTTCGGGGGCGCTGTTCGCCCTGCTCACCCTGATGGGCGGCTTCATGACGTATAACTATCTCAACGACAACCTTGGGGACATCTCCAAGCTCTGGATGATCCTTCCTGCCGTGTTGATGGCGGCGGCTGGGATCTGGATCGCCTGGTGCGTCCCCGCGGAGAGCCGGAGCAAGGCCCTGCGCTACGCGGCGGTGGCTCTGCTGTACTTCATCCTGGTGATTGTCATCATGAACAGCCTGAAAACCGTCTGGGGGCGGATGCGCTTCCGGGAGATGACCGATCCCATGAACCAGTTCACCCGCTGGTATCAGATCGTCCCACGGGGCGGCTTTGACAACATCTATGCCTCTTTCCCTTCCGGACACTCCATGAACTCCGCGGGCGTGATCCTGTTGCTGCTGCTGCCGCCCATGATCCCTGCGTTGCGGGGCAGGGAAAAGGTGCTGCATGCCTTTGTGTATGTCTGGTGCGTGCTGGTGGGGATTAGCCGGGTGTTTATGGGCGCGCATTTTTCCAGCGATGTGACGGTGGGCGTCCTGCTCTCCTTGGCAATTTTTGAGATACTGCGGGCCATCCTCTACCGAAATGTCCCCCAAAGCGCAGTGTTGACGTAATTTTTGCGTGAGGGGGGAGAGTTCACGCTTTCCGCAGGCCAAATCATGATAAGGAGACGGCAGCCAATGGAGCAGAAATGAACGGATTGAGCTGGACGGTTATGCCTTTGAGGATTTCTTACTGACATGGAGCGCTACCGGGATTCCCAGGGCCACACCTACGATTTTGGCTTCGGCATGAACTATGACGGCGTGATCCAGGATGAACGGACCCGCCGCTATTGAAAGGAGTATGACAATAGTGGGTAAACAATACGAGGAAACGCTGGTGCAGGCCCTGAAGCAGCGACAAAAGGTGGAGGACTACCACGGGGCCCCCGTGTTGGTGAAGTACCTGCCGGACTGTGACGAGCGGGGCGCAATGGACCCCAGGCTGTACCGGGATCAGAAAAAGGCGCTGAAGATGATGGCGTGGATGCCGTCCTTTCTGATGAAGATGGACACCTCGGCCAAGGGGATCGCCAATCTGCGCAAGATGTTCAACGGGATAAAAAGCGTCCCCTGTGTGGACGCGCCCATCCAGATTGAGCGGCGCACCGTTCCGGCGGAGGACGGGTATGAGATACCGATCCGCATTTATAATACGAACCGGGGGGACGCCGGGAAGGCCGTGCTCTACTACATCCACGGCGGTGGGTTCTTCGGCGGTTCGCCGGACGTGGTGGAGGAGTCCGTCAAAATGTTTGTGGCCAAGACCGGTCTGTGCGCCGTATCCGTGGACTACCGGCTGGCTCCGGAGAATCCCTATCCTACCGGGCACCGGGACTGCTACCGGGTGCTGCAATGGATTGGGGAAAACGCCGAAACCTTCGGCGGCGATGGGGAACACATCTTCGTGGCGGGGGACAGTGCCGGGGGCAACCTGGCCCAGTACTGTACCACCCGGGATCGGGAGGATGGCGGCGGGCTGGTAAAGGGGCAGATGCTACTCTACCCTACGCTGAATATGGCAGTGGTGAAGGATGAGCTCTATCAGCCTGGTATGGGACAGTTTGAGATGGCGCCCAGCCAGAAGCGGGGACTGACCAAGATGATCGGGATGTTTGCCGGCATGACGGAGGGGTTGGAGCCTATCCTGGGCACCAAGGATGTGAAAAACGACTACCTGAACCCCTATACTCGGGATCCGGCCAATAACCCGCCCACCTTTTTGAGTGTGGGGGAGCATGACTTTTTGAAGCTGGAGACTCTGGGCTACGGAGTAAAACTTCATCAGGTGGGAGTGGAGACCAAGATGGTGCTCTATAAGGGCTTTGGCCACGCCTACTTTGACAACACCGGCGTCTACCCCCAGTGCGAGGACTGTATTGACGAAATGGCGGCATTTGTGTGGGAACACTGCAAGGATTAGGCCCACCAAAGACAGGGACGTCTCCTGTCAGGCGGGGAAGCTCCGGTTCTTCCATAGCGTCGAACAAGCTGGCCACCCCGGGTTACGGGGCGGCCAGCTTGTTTAGCTAGTTTGTCAGGAAGGTGCTATCATGAGTAGGCATACACGCGTCATCCCATCTGTCCGTTCCAGGCGGCCGTCGGAAGACTGGCAAAAAATAATACGATTATTTCAATGGCTGGCAGTGCTGGTGCTGGCAGCATTTGCAATAGGCTGGTTGTAAAGGTCAAGTTGCCACATAATACGTCCCACATATCCTCATGAACTAAGGGATGTGATTTGGATATGAGCGTCTCCGATATGGTGTGCTGTGCGGTGCCCCGCTTATTAGAAAATCGCGGGAATGACATTTGCCCCTTGCAATTTCCAGAAGAATGGGGTACACTATCCCAGACAGGCAGAGTAGGAGCGCGTGTGTAAGGGGGCTGTGCCCCCATAGTGCCGGCGGGACGGGGAGTTGTCCGCCGGACGAAACACCGAACGGTTGCAGTACGCGCTCCGCATCCCGCTGCCGCATGGCGGAATTGCGCCCGTGAGGCTTCCTTTGTGCGGCATACCCATTTTAGGTGCTGCCGAAAACACAAAAGGAGGTCTTTTTTCATGTCCAAAACCCTGTATAAAACGCCCTTCTCCCGCGCCTACTGGAGGGATGCCTTGACCGACTCCAAAAAGCTGCGCACCCTGATCTTCTCCGCGCTGATGGTGGCAGCCTGCGTGGCGCTGGGCCGTCTACCGTCTATCAAGATGGCCAGCGGCATCAAAATTTCGTGGGGCTTTCTGGGAAGGGCGCTGTGCGCCCTGGTGGGCGGGCCGGTGAACGCCCTGCTGTTCGGCTTTGTGGAGGACACGGTGGGTTATTTCATGAATCCTGACGGGGGCTATAACCCGTTTTACATCTTTACTACTATGCTGGGGACATTTACCTATGCGCTGTTCCTATACCGCTCAGAGGTGACGGTGCTGCGGGTGTTTCTGGCAAAGCTGCTCACCAACATTCAGAACGTATTCTTGCAGTCTCTGGGATCCTACCTCTGGTATTCCAGCAAGGGGTATTGGGCTCTTGTGGGTGAGCGGGCGGTAAAAAACGCCATAATGCTGCCCGTCCAGACGGTGATGCTTGTGGCGCTGTTTGCCGCGCTGCTGCCAGTGCTTCACCGCATGGACTTCCTGCCTGATCAAGCGGCCCGGCTGAAGCTGTGGAAGCGCCCCGGCTGGCTGGATCGGCGCAGCGGACCGGAGGAGGCTGTGACCTGGGAGGAATAGGCGCCTCGCATAACGCAGGCCATGTCCGCATACCTTCTTGTAATGAGAGGGGATGGGGACATGGCTTTTTTTGCGCGTTTGGGTGATTTTTTGTGGAGCGGGCCGCTGCTGGCGGCCTTTTTACTGGTGGGGCTGTGGTATTCCTTTGCCACCGGGTTCTTCCCGCTGTTCGGCCTACCCGTCTGGTGGAAAACCACTGTGGGCTCCCTGTTCCAGAGAAAAAAGAGGGGAGGGGAGGGCCGGGGCGTCACCCAGTTTCAGGCCCTGTCCACCGCCCTGGCTGCCACCATCGGCACCGGTTCCATCGCCGGGGTGGCCGCCGCCATCGTGTACGGCGGGCCGGGCTCGGTGTTCTGGATGTGGATTTCCGCCCTGCTGGGCATGGCGGTGAGCTGCGGGGAAAAGACGCTGGCGGTGCGCCACCGGGAGAAAGGCCCCGACGGCCGCTGGCGGGGCGGGCCCATGGAGTACATGAAAAACGGCCTGCGACTGCCGGGACTGGGAAGGCTTTTTGCAGTGTTCTGCGTGGCGGAGACGTTGGCGGGGGGCAATTTGGCCCAGGCCAACTCCATCGCCACCTCCCTGTCCGCCGCCGGGGGGATGGATCGCCGGGTGGTAGGGGTGGTGTTGGCGGCGGTGACCGCCCTGGTATTGGCGGGAGGCATCAAACGGATCGGGGCGCTGTGCGAGCTGCTGGTGCCCGCCATGGCCCTGCTGTTCGTGGGGGGCGGGCTGGCGGTGATCGCCGTCCACTGGCAGGCGGTGCCGGGGGCGTTCCAGCAGATTCTGTCCTACGCCTTCGCTCCCCGGGCGGCGGCGGGAGGCTACGCCATGGGCATGGCCCTGCGGTATGGAGCAGCCCGGGGGATCTTCACCAACGAGGCGGGCCTGGGCATGTCCGCCATCGCCCACGCCTGCGCCGACGTGGACGAGCCGGCGGAGCAGGGGATGTGGGGTATTTTTGAGGTGTTCTTCGCCACCATGGTGATCTGTACCGTCACCGCCCTGGTGATCCTCACCTCCGGGGTGTATGACCCGGCGGAGCTGCTTCCCTTGGCGGAGGCGGGGGCGGTGCCGGAGGGGATGCTGGGTGCGCCGCTGACGGCGGCGGGCTTCGCCACCCTGTTCGGGGAGGCAGGGGAGTGGATCGTGGCGGTGAGCCTGATCCTGTTCGCCTTTACATCGCTGGTGGGGGCGGGGTACTACGGACGGCGGGGACTGGAGACACTGACCGGCTCCCGGCTGGCCCTTGGGCTGTACCGGCTGGCCTTTCCGGCCTGCATCATTTTGGGTGCGGTGGGCGATCTGACGGCGGTGTGGCAGCTGGTGGACGTGTTCAACGGCCTGCTGCTGGCGGTGAATCTGCCCGCTCTACTGCTGCTGTCCCCGGAGGCGGTTCACCTGCTGCGGGTGTGGCTGGAGGGCCGGCGGGCAGCAAAATGGGCGGCCCAGAAAAATAGTGATTGACATTTTGTCAGACTGTCTGTATTCTGGATATACTGTACTGTGAAGCGATAAAGAGAGAAATGAGGACGAAGGATATGGAGCGCAAGAGCAAGCGGTTTACCAGCAGCTGGGGCTTTGTGCTGGCGGCGGTGGGCTCCGCCGTGGGCATGGCCAATGTGTGGGGTTTCCCGGCCAAGATGGGTAGCTATGGCGGCAGCGCCTTCCTCATCGCGTACCTGGTATTCATTGTATTGTTTGGATCGGTGGGACTGGCGGCGGAGTACGCCGTGGGCCGCCGGGCCCGCACGGGCACGCTGGGAGCCTACCGGATGGCCTGGGCCGCCGGTCAACCCGCCCTGGGCAAGGCGGGGGGCGCGCTGGGCTGGCTGCCTCTGGCGGGTTCCATGTGCATCGCCATCGGCTACGCGGTGATCGTGGCCTACGTCCTGAAGGCGCTGGTGAACTCCCTGGACGGCACGCTGATGACGGCGGACACCGCGGTTTGGTTTGACTCCTTCGCCCTGTCCGGCTACTCCGTGATCCCCCTCCACGTGATCGTGGTGGCGGGGACGCTGCTCACCCTGCTGCTGGGCGCCCACAGCATCGAGCGCACTAATAAAATCATGATGCCTCTGTTTTTTCTGATCTTTGTGGTGCTGGCGGTGCGGGTGGCCTTCCTGCCCGGTGCGGTGGAGGGCTACCGCTATATGTTCTACCCCCGATGGGAGGAGCTGCTGGATCCCATGGTGTGGGTGTGGGCCATGGGCCAGGCGTTTTTCTCCCTGTCCATCACGGGCAGCGGCATGATCGTCTATGGCGCCTATCTGGACAGCGGGGAGGACGTGGCCGCCCTGGCCCGGCGCACGGCGCTATTTGACACCATCGCGGCCCTGGTGGCTGCCCTGGTGATCATCCCTGCCTGCTTTGCTTATGGGCTGGACGTGGGGGCGGGGCCGTCCCTGCTGTTCGTCACCCTGCCCCGGATTTTGCAGGATATTCCCCTGGGGCGGCTGTTCGCGGTGATTCTGTACGCCGCCATGATCTTCGCCGGGGTGAGCTCCCTGCAAAATATGTTCGAGGCGGTGGGCGAGTCCCTCCTCCATCGTTTTCCCAAGCTGGGGCGTCGGGCGGTGCTGGCCTTGCTGTGTGTGGTGTGCCTGGGGGTGGGGCTGAACATGGAACAGCTCCCCCAGTGGGGGCCGTGGATGGACGTGGTGTCTATCTATATCATCCCCATCGGGGCCACGCTGGGGGCGGTGTCCTGGTTCTGGATCCTCCCCCGGGAGGCCCTGCTGGACGAGGCCGGCCGGGGGGCGAAAAAGGCCCCGGGCCCCCTGTGGTACGCCTTGGGCCGGTATGTGTACGTGCCCTGCGCCATCGTGCTGTGCTGCGTGGCGCTGTTCCTGAAGGTGGCGTTCTGACAACTAAGAAGCTCCCCCGTCCGGGCGGACGGGGGAGCTTCTTTCACGGCAGCAATCCCTGGATCAGGATCACCAGTACCAGGATGGGCAGCACAAACTGGAACACGGGCTTCAGGCCCCGGGGCATCTTGATGCCCTCCCCGGCGTTGGCCTCGGCCAGGTACTTGTCCCAGCCCCAGCCCCATTTGGTGACGCAGAACAGCAGGTACACCAGGGAGCCCAGAGGCAGCAGCAGGTTGGACACCAGGAAGTCCTCAAAGTCCAGCACGTCTCGGCCCAGGATGCGCACCCCGCTCCACAGGCTGTTGCCCAGCACGCAGGGCATACTGGCCAGGAGGATAAACACGCAGTTGATGACGGCGGCCTTCTTCCGGCTCCAGCCGAAATTGTCGATGGCATTGGCCTGGAGGTTTTCAAACACGGCGATGACGGTGGAGAAGCTGGCGAAGCTCATAAACAGGAAGAACAGCGCCCCCCATAGCCGCCCCCCGGCCATGCCCAGAAACACCTTGGGCAGGGTGTAGAAGATGAGGGACGGTCCCGCGTCCGGCTCCACCCCGAAGGAGAAGCAGGCGGGAAAGATGATCAGCCCCGCCATCAGCGCCACAAAGGTGTCCAGCGAGCAGATGCGCACCGCCTCGCTGGTGAGGGTGTGATCCCGCTTCATATAGCTGCCGAACACCTCCATAGCGGCGATACCCAGGCTGAGGGTAAAGAAAGCCTGGTTCATGGCGGCGGTGATCACATTGCCTATCCCGGCGTCCATGGCCCGGCCCAGATCGGGCAGGAGGTAGAATCTGACCCCATCCAGCCCCCCGGGCAGGGTGAGGGAGTGGACGGCCAGCACCGCGATGAGGGCCAGCAGGCCCAGCATCATCCATTTGGTGATCCGCTCCAGCCCGCTCTGGAGCTTGAAGCTGCACACCAGGAAGCCCGCCAGCACTGTGATGGCCATCCAGGCGGTCATCTCGCCGGGGCTGGCCCGCATAGCGTCGAACACGCCGTTTACTGCTGTGCCTTCCAGCCCGTCAAACACCCCGCCGGCGAACTTGAAGAAGTAGCCCAGCATCCAACCGGACACGGTGGTGTAGTACATCATCAGCAGGCAGCAGCCCGCCACGCAGAACCAGCCGTGGAGGTGCCAACGGCTGCCGGCGGGCTCCAGGGCCCGGTAGCCCGCCACGGCGCTCTTGCGGCTGGCCCGGCCCACCGCCAGCTCCATGGTGAGTACCGGCACCCCCATGAGCACCAGGAACAGCAGGTAGAACAGCACGAACACCCCGCCGCCGTTCTGCCCGGTGACGTAGGGAAATTTCCACACGTTGCCGATGCCCACAGCGCACCCGGCGCTCACCAGCAGGAAGCCCAGCCGGGACTGAAAATGCTCCCGATCCATAAAAACAGTCCTCTCTCTTTGGAATGTGGTTCCCATCATACCCAAACGCGGGCAAAATGTCAAGGTGCAGCGGCGTCCTTTTCCTGGGGCGACGCTATCCGTACCAGGGGGTCAGCCCCGACCGGGTCAGCTCCAGCACCCGGGTGCACACCTGCTCCAGATAGAGCCGATCGTGGGACACGCTGACGATGGCCCCGGGGAACTGAGCCAGCACCTCCCGGATCACCGGGGCGGACAGGGGGGAGAAGTTGCGGGTGGGCTCGTCCAGCACCAGTACGTTGGCCCCGTTCAGCACCATGGACAGGAACAGCAGCTTGGCCCGCTGCCCGCCGGACAGGGCTGCCGCGGGGTGCTCCATCTCCTCCGCCTTGTATTTCATGCTGCCCAGCAGGGTGCGGGCCCGGGTGACGTCGTCCTTATGCCCCGAGGGGGCCAGCAGCTCCACCGGGGTCTTGTCCCCCAGCAGCAGCTCGTTGTAGTTCTGGGGCATATAGGCCGCCCGAATGTCGGTACGCGGCAGCAGCTCCTCCGCCGCCAGCTTTAGCAGGGTGGACTTGCCCACCCCATTGGCCCCCACGATACCAATGTGTTCAGGGCCATCCACCCACAGCCGCACGTCCCGGGCCAGCAGCCGTTCTCCGGCCCGCAGCTCGGGAAGATCCAGCCGCAGCACCGTCTTGCCCGCCGGCAGGGCGGCCCTGTCCGCGTCGAAGGCGGTGAGGATGGCCTCCTCCCACTCGGGCAGGGCGGTCATGTCCTCCCGCTCCCGCTCAAACCGGCGGCCCATGGACAGCACCGTGTGCATCTTCTTTTTCAGCAGACGCCCCTTGCCCGGGTTCTGCCGAGAAACGGTGTTGAGCTGGTGATCCACCGCGTCCCGGATCTGCCGGTATTTCTCCATCTTGGAGGCGTATGCCCGCCGCTCCTGACCGGCGGTCTGCTCCTGGTGGGCGAAGCTCACCGCCCGCTGCTCCACATACTGGGCGTACCCCATCCGGGCCACCGTGCACCGGGGGGCGGTGCGCCGCCGCAGCCGCTCCAGGTGGATGATCACATTGGCGGTGCGTTCCAACAGCGGCTCATCGTGGGAAATATACAGTACGGGCACTTTACAGCTTAAAAGGAACTGTTCTAACCACTTCAGGGTGGCAACGTCCAGATCGTTGGACGGCTCATCCAGCAGCAGCACATCCGGCTGATCCAGCGTCAGTAGGGACAGCCGTAGCTTCACCCGCTCGCCGCCGGACAAGGTGGACATAGACCGGTTGTCCCAGAACAGGGAGGCGTCCAGCCCCACCTGCCGGGCGGCCCGATCCAGCGCCCCGGGATCCGCCGGATCGAAGGCGGGGGCCCTCTGGCAGAACTCCCACACCGGGAGGGCCAGCTCGTCCGGGGACAGCTCCTGGGCCAGATAACCCTTGCGCAGCCCCTGATCCACGATCTCGCCTGTCCACTCGGCATAGGGCTCCAGGCCGGCGGGGTCATACAGCAGCCGCAGCAGGGTGGACTTGCCGTTGCCCTCCTCG
This sequence comes from Bacillota bacterium, assembly GCA_021768085.1. Taxonomy (GTDB): domain Bacteria; phylum Bacillota; class Clostridia; order Oscillospirales; family Oscillospiraceae; genus Enterenecus. The sequence goes on along the minus strand of JAETOJ010000002.1, from coordinate 138,733 downwards.
CCGATGACAGCGGCCCGATCTCCGGGGGAGAGGGTGAAGGACAGCCCCTCGATCAGGGTAGTGAGATCCTTTTTATGGGTGACGGTGAGGTGTTTCACCTGCAGCATACGCATCTTCCTTTCCACGCAAAAAATCCGCCTTCCACAGCGGGAAGGCGGATCACATGACGAAAAGGCAGGGGCATCGTGTGTCTGAGACACAAATGTCATAGACACAAAGCCTCCGGTCAAGTAAGCCGCCCTTCTCGCCATGAAAAATCTGATCCATGAGACATGGATCCAACTTACCAACTCACAGCTTGAAGTTCAACTCACTTGTTGCGCATCTTTTCACCCTTTTCTAATTGATGGGGACAGTATACCACAGGGGAGGAGGTCTGTCAACCATCTCCCTCCGGCTCCCGCCCGCAGTTTTGCTCCAGCTGTTCCAGGAGGGCGGCCAACTGGGCCCAGTCCTCCGGGGAGACACCCTGGGAGAGCTGCCGCTGAAACTTTAGGTGGGCCTGCTCAATAATCTGGAGCATTTCCTCGCCTCCCTTGGTGAGAAAGAGCCGGTATTGCCGGCGGTCAACCGGATCCTGCTCCCGGCGGAGGTGACCCAGCTCCTCCAGCCGCCGGGCCCCTCGGGCCACGCTGGCCTTGTCCAGGGCGAAGAAGGCCACCACGTCCTCCTGGCTGGCGCCGGGGTGGAGGTCCGTGTAAAGGACGATGAGGTGCATAACGCCCACATACCCATGGGGAATGAGAACGGTGCGGCGCAGGGTCTTGATCCGCTGGCGGTTGATCCGCAGCAGGCTGGACAGTACGGGATCCGTCATGCCGTCTCACCTCTGGAGGGGGCGGAGGACTCCAGCGCCTGGGCGTCGGCAGCGGCCTGGATACAGGCCTTTACCCGGCGGATCAGGGGCACCGCCAGGAACAGGGTGAGCAGATCCGCCACCGCCTGGACGGCGGCTACACCGTTGGCCCCCCACAGCCAGGCCATGGGGTAGACGATGGGCAGGAAGCAGGTGCCCTGCCGGGAGGTGGACAGCAGCAGCGCCCCCCGGGCGTTGCCCAGCCCCGCGCAGAACATATTCACCACCGCCACCCAGCCGTGTATGGGCAGCACCAGGCACTGTAACCGGATGCACAGCGCCCCCACCGCCAGCATCTCGGCGGACTGATCGGACTTGGCGAACAGGCCGATGAGCGGATCCGCCAGGGCTGCCAGGGTCAGTCCCATGGCCAGCGCCCCCAGGATGGCGGCCCGGGAGGCAAAGCGGTAGCTCTCCTTCACCCGGTCGTACCGCTGGGCCCCCCAGTTGAAGCCTGCCACCGGCTGGAACCCGGTGCCGAAGCCCAGGATCACCCCAAAGGGGAACATCATCACCTTGGTGGACACCCCCACTCCCGCCAGCACCGCGTCGGAGATCTGTCCCGCGATGTTGTTGAGCACGATGGCGGACACCACCGCCAGCCCCGAGCGGAACATAGAGGAGGAGCCCACGGTGAATACCTGGGTCACAATGTCCCGGGCGGGCCGGAAGCGCCGGATGGACAGGCGGAGGACGCTGCGCCGGGTGAGGTAGGGGAACACCAGAATGGCGAAGCTCACCAGCTTGGAGATGGCGGTGGCCAGGGACGCGCCCGCCACCCCCATGTTCAGATTGAAGATGAAGATGGGATCCAGGAAGCAGTTCAAAATGCCGCCGAAGCCCATGCCTACCATGGACAGCATGGCGCTGCCCTCCGCCCGGAGGCACTGGTTCATCACAAAGTTGGCCGCCATGAAGGGGGCCACCAGCAGCACATAGGTGGCATACTCCACGGTGAACTGCTCGCAGGTGTCGGTGGCCCCCAGCAGCCGCACCATGGGGTGCAGAAAGCTCACCCCCAGCAGGGTGACCACCCCGCCGAAGATCATGGCGGTGAAGAAGGCGGTGGACAGCACCTGGCTGGCCTTGTCCTTATCCCGGGCCCCCAGCAGCCGGGAGATGTAGCTGGCCGCCCCCACCGCCAGCATGGAGCCCGCCATCATGATGATCTGATCCAGGGAGGCGTTGACGCTGATGGCGGCCTGGGCGCTCTCACCCAGATCGCTGACAAAATAGGTGTCCGCCAGATTGTAGATGGACGTGATCAGGAAGGAGATGATGGAGGGCAGGGCCATCTTGGTGATCACCCGGGGGAGGGAGCCCTGGAGCATCATATCCTCCCGCTGCTGCTGCCTTGACTTGTCTGTGTCCGCCATGGAAAGGAAGCCTCCGTTTTCGTTTCATCTGCAACTGTTTTATCTGACACCATATCATACCCTCAAACTTTGCCCTTGTCAAGGGACGAAAAAGTGGGCCGGATCCGCGGATCCGGCCCACACTTGGGGGACTATTCCTTTAAACGGGACACCATCCCGCCGATGTAGCCGCTGTCGATAACCTTAAAGCGATCCTCCGGCGGATAGAGGCAGCCGCCGTAGAAGATGGCCCGGTTGTTGCGCACCGAGGGGTCGGCCAGCTCCCGGTGGGCGGCCAGGTGGATCTGCCCGCAGCCGGTCTCGGTGATGATCCGATCCATGTTCCGGGCGGTGATGCCCGCCCCGGGGAGGATCTCAATGCGCCCTGCGGCGTAGGTAATCATGTCCCGCACGGTGTCCGTGCCCAGGGACACGTCGGGCTCCTGCCCACTGGTGAGCACCCGGGTGATGCCCAGGGCGATGAGCTGATCCAGCGCCGAGCGCCAGTCGGGCACCACGTCGATGGCCCGGTGGAACACCGACTCCTTCCCCGCGCCCCGGGCCAGCTCCGCCAGCACTTTGGTGCGCTCCACATCCAATGTGCCATCCTCGTGGAGGAAGCCGAACACCAGCCCGTCTGCCCCGTGGGCCAGCAGCAGCCTGGCGTCCTCTACCGCGGTGGCGAACTCCGCGTCTGTGTAGCAGAAGCCGCCCTCCCGAGGGCGCACCATGGCCATGATCTTCATCCCCGTCTCCCGTTTGGCCACAATCAGCTCCCCCAGGGTGGGGGTGAGCCCCCCGTGGAACAGATCGCTGTTCAGCTCCGCCCGATCCGCCCCCGCCTTGTGGGCCTCGATCACGTCGTCCGCGCTTCCGCAGCAGACCTCCAGCAATACCCGGCTCATGGGCCGCACCTCCATAAACTATGTTAAGTTCATTATAATGGGTCTCTCCAGGGCTGTCAAGAAAGGCCTGCCCATGAACCGCGACGGTCATTACGGTGCCATTCACGCAGTAATTGAGGTCGTTGAGCGAATTTATCGCAGCATTACCGTGCACTTGTGATATAATAAACTAAAGAAGGAGGTGCGGGCATGAACAGATGGATGGATCGGAAGGAGACATTGCCGCCCCTGTCGGGAGAGGAGCGCCGCGCGATGGAATTTCTGAGGGATCATCTGCCCCAGAGCGATCTGGACGGCTATCCGGCGGAGCTGTTTCTGCGCTTTGCCCGCCATGCTGTGTTTCTTCGGGAAGCAGCCCCCTGGTGCGGGGCGCTGGACTGGCCGATGTTTGCCCACTATGTACTGTTTCCCCGGGTAAACGACGAGGATCTCTCCTTCCACCGGGAGATCTTCTTCGATGCCCTCTGGCCCCGGGTGAAGGATCTGCCCGATGGGGAGGCCCGGGTGCAGGAGGTAAACCGTTGGTGCCGGGAGCGGGCGATCTATCAGGCCCAGGACGAGCGCACCGCCTCCCCGCTGACGGTGTACCGCTGTGGCAGCGGGCGGTGCGGGGAGGAGTCCGCCTTCCTGGTATCCGCCCTGCGCAGCGTTGGCATTCCGGCCCGACAGGTGTACGCCCCCCGGTGGTCTCACTGCGACGACAACCACGCCTGGGTGGAGGCGCTGTGCCATGGGCGCTGGCGGTTTTTGGGGGCCTGCGAGCCGGAGCCGGAGCTGGATCGGGGCTGGTTCACCACCGCCGCCTCTCGGGCGGTGCTGGTGCATAGCCGGGTGTTCGGCGGGACGGAGGGCCTGCCGGAGGAGGAGGCGCTGGGGAAGGTGGACGGCGTGACCTGGCTGAACCAGACCGCCCGGTACGGGGACGCGCAAACCCGCATATTCCAGGTAAAGGCGGACGGACGGCCCGCAGCGGGGGCGGAGCTCCACCTGCAAATCCTCAACGAGGCGGCGTACCGTACCATCGCCGTGCTCACGGCGGACGGGCGGGGGGAGGCCCGAGCCTCCCTGGGAAAGGGCAGCGTCCATGTGCTGGCCCGCCTGGGGGATCGGTGGGGGGAGGGGGACTGCGGCCCGGAGGGGCTTGTCCTGGAGCTGAACCCCGCGGCAGCGGGGGACAGCCCCTGGATGGACTTCGACTTTCGCGCCCCCGCGGACAGCCGGCCCGCCCCCGCCGTCCTCAGCGCGGAGGACAAGGCGCGGCGAAGGCAGGTGCGGGAGCGAGCCGACGGGATCCGGCAGGCCTGCCTGGCCGGGCACTCCGTCCCCGGGCGGCCAGAGTGGAAGGATCTGCGGCAAAAGGCCTTGGGGAATTGGGGGGAGCTGGAGCGGTTTCTCAGCGGAGAGGGGGCCCAGGCCCGGGAGCGGCTGGTGCGCACCCTATCGGATAAGGACTTCCGGGATGTGACATTTGCTGTACTGGAAGATCACTTTACACATCTGCCGCCCGGTCGAGCGGACATGCCGGAGGAAATCTACTGGGCCTACACCGCTTGTCCCCGGGTGGCGCTGGAGCGGCTCACCCCCTGGCGGGGCTTTTTGAAGGGCTGGCTGCGGGGCCGGACGGACGATCCCGCCCAGCTATGGTGGGAGCTGGGGGTGTTGCTGGAGGAGAAGGTGGGCAATTACCATCGGCTGTGGCAGACGCCCCAGGCCGCGCTGGAGGCAGGGGCGTGCGATGAAAAGAGCCGCCGCCTACTGTGGGTGGCGGCCCTGCGGACGCTGGGCATACCCGCCCGCCTGCGGCCTCTGGACGGCGCGCCGGAGTATTGGGCGGAGGGGGGCTTCCGCCCCGTGGTTCCGGAACAGGTGGGGACGCTGCGCCTGAGCCGCTCCGGAGGAGAGCTTCCGGCGGTGGGCCGGGACTGGAGCCTGTCCCGGTGGACGGCGGAGGGTTGGCGGCGGCTGTCCCCGGAGGAGAACTGGGGGGACGGCGAACTGTCCCTGACCTTAGCGTCGGGGCGGTACAGGCTGATCACCACGGTGCGCCTGCCCGGCGGCGATCAGCTAACCTCCCGGCGTGAGGTGGAGCTGCGGGCGGGAGAGGAGCGGGCGCTGGCTCTGCGCTTCCGGTCCTGGACGGCGGCGGATCTGCTCACCTGCCAGACCCTGCCCGCACTGTCCGCCCAGACGCTGGAGGGGGAGCGGGTGCCTGACCTGTTCCGGATGGGAACGGGGCCGGTGCTCGTCCTGTGGCTGGAGGAGGGGGCGGAGCCCACCGAGCACGTGCTGAACGAGCTGTTGGCCCTCCGGGAGGTTCTGCCCATACCGGTGCTATTTCTGATCCGGGGCCGGGACAGCCTGACCCAGCCCACCCTGGCCCGGGCGCTGGCGGAGCTGGACGGCAGGGCTTTGATGGGCGACTGGGCATACGATATAGAGGCAGTGGCCCGACGGCTGGGCCGGGAGCCAGACGATCCGCCCCTCATGGTGCTATGCGACGGAGCGGGGACGGCCCTTTGCAGCGCCAGCGGCTATCGGGTGGGAACAGTGGATCTGATGCTGCGGGCACTTGACAACTCATGGGAAAAACCGGTACAATAGCCCTGTAAGGGATCTCTGGATCCAGGGCCGTCGGAGCGGGCGCTTTTGCCCGCGCCGGGAAAGGAAGGATCGGGTATGAAAATTGTGACCATCAGCCGGGAGTTTGGTAGCGGCGGCCGGGAGCTGGGAAAGCGACTGGCCGATCTACTGGGATTCGATTACTATGACCGGGAGATCATCACCTCCATCGCCCAGGCCCAGGGCATGGACGAGGGATATGTGGAAAAGGCCCTGGAGGATCACGCGTGGCAGCATATTCCCCTGACCTATGGGCGCTCTTTCAGCAGCAGCGCCATCATGCAGTCCACCCAGACCAGCCTGCTCATCGAGCAGAAACGGGTGCTGGACGGCATCGCCAGGGCGGGGAAGGACTGCGTGATTGTGGGCCGGGACGCCGACGTGCTGCTGGCGGATCAGAAGCCGTTCAGCATTTTCGTGTGCGCCAGCATGGACGCCAAGGTGCGCCGCTGCATGGAGCGGGCGGCGGAGGGGGAGAACCTCACTCGCAGGGCCCTGGAGCAGAACATCCGCCGGGTGGACAAGGCCCGGGCTCGAAGCCGAGAGATGATCTCGGACACCCGCTGGGGCCAGGGCAGCAGCTACTGTATGACGGTGAACACCACCGGCTGGGATCTGAAGGAGTTGACAGTGGCGGTGGCGGACTTCCTGCGCCGCTGGTACACCCGGGGTCAGGGAGAGGCAGAAGGGTGAGAGATGGCATGAAGTTGACGAGGAGAAGCAAGGCCTTTGTGATACCGATGCTCCTGGTTGCCATCGCCGTATTGCTGGGGATCCTATCCGCGATCCAGATGAATCAAAACAAAAAGCAGGTCAGCCAGACAACGGCCATCCTGCTGGATCAGATCTGCCAGCTGATTGACAGCAATCAGGCGAAGGAAACCGTACTTGTGGAATCGCTCAAGGAGGATTATGTCACAAGGGCCATGGCCGTCTCCTATATCATCGACTGCAAGCCTGAGATTGAGGACAACATTGAGGAACTGCTGAAAATTGCCGCCATGATCAAAGTGGACGAGATCCATCTCTTTAATGAAAGCGGAGTGATCTACAGGGGGACGGAGCCGCGGTATTATGGCTATTCGTTTGACTCCGGGGAACAGATGAGCTACTTCAAGCCCATGCTTTCCGACAAGAGTATGTCCATGTGCCAGGATCTGACGGCCAACACCGCCGAAGGAAAAATGATGATGTATGCCATCTGCTGGAATGAGACGGGGACGCGGATGCTACAGGTGGGCATTGAGCCCAAGCGGCTGATGGAGGAGCTCCGGGTGAGCAGCATTCAGGAGACCATGCAGGATATGCCCACCTACCTGGGGGTTACCATGGTGGTGGCGGACGAGAACTCGGGTGAAATCCAGGGGGCCACTTCCCCGCATCTGGTGGGGAAAACCCTGGAGGGGATTGGGATCGATCTGGCCAGGGGAAAGCTGGAGAAAATGCTGGAGGGAAGTGTTGACGGAAAACAGGCCTATTTCAAGGCGCTCAGCCATAGAGGGTATGTTGTGGCCGTCATACAGGAAAAAAGCGTTGTGCACAAGGATGTGCCGCTGATTTTGGGCATTGTCGCCATCTATTTTGCCATAGCGGTGGGGGCGTCCCTGTTTTTTATTCTGAAGATAGCAGCCAATCGGGACAGCGCCCTGAAAAACGCGAAAACGGATGCCTTAACGGGACTGCTGAACCGCAGAGGATATGACGACAGTATGCTGGCCCGCAGCAAAACCCCGCTGAAGGACGATTTTGTCTATGTGTCCATGGATCTGAACGGCCTAAAGCAGATCAACGACGCGTTTGGACACGAGGCGGGGGACAAGCTCATCAAAAGCGCGGCCGCCTGTATCAAAAAATGCTTTGCGGACTACGGGGAGCTGTTCCGAGTCGGCGGCGATGAGTTTGTGGCCATGATAGAGGTCGATGACCAGCAGTTGAAGGCAATCAAGGACAAATTTGAGGAAATGATAACATACTGGAACCTCCATCTTGCCAAAGGGCTGTCGGTGTCCTGCGGCTACGCGCAGCACAGGGAGTTCCCGGAGAAAAAGCTGGAGGAGCTGATAAAAATTGCGGATATAAGAATGTATCAGGCAAAGCAGCGACACTACAAAGCCACAGGGGTGGATCGGAGAAGGGGATGACCGCCCCGCCGTAACGCCTCAATCAAACGGGCCATGCTCCGGACAGGCGGCCAGCGCCGGCCGGGGTGGGGCCTGTTTTGCGCTTTGGCGGGCGGGGACGGACGCCCCGCCTTTTGCGCCGCAGGGAAATGCCGGGTAGACAGGGCAGGTGGAACGTGCTATAATTGATCTGACAAAATAGTGCAGAACTCGGCAAACTGCCGCATTTGGAGGTGCGTCCCATGAGGATCAAACGATACTGCGCCCTGTTCCTGGCCGCGCTGCTGGCCCTGGCTCTTGGTGGCTGCAGGGCCGCGCCCACTGGGGGCGGCTCCAAAACCATCGCCCCCGCGGAGCTGACCCAGGAGGAGACGGCGCTGGCCCAGCTATTGAATGTGAATATGGACGGCTACCGGATCTTCGACTACCAGGTGGGCAAGGCCGGGGACGGCGGGGTGAAAAGCGTCCAGATCACCCTCTATGAGCTGAAGGAGGGGGAGTGGGCCCCGGTGAGTCAGAATCGCCGTGCTCTGTCCGATCCGGATGGCCGGATCGCCCTGGGGTTTAGCAAGATCCCCGAAGGGGTAGAGCTGACTCTCCAGAGCGAGAATATGCTGGGCACCAGTACGCTGGAGACGGTGCCGGGGGACAACGCCTCCAGTATGACTTACGCCACCTCAGTGCTGACGGGCAGCGCCTCCATTGAGCTGGATAAGGAGACCCCGCTGGTGGTTCAGATCGCCACCACCAAGAGTGAGATCAGCTCCTATGACGTGAAATATTTTGAGATGCCCCGGGAGTACGACAAGCACGGCTATGAGCACGTGTACGCCATCACCGCGCTATTTAGCGAGAAAACGGTCTACGAGCTGGCAGACAGCGCCGCCCCAGAGGGGGAGCAGAAGTAAATAGATACAGAAAACCGGGTCCTGCCATGCGGCAGGACCCGGTTTTGCGTTGGTAGATAACCACTGGCTCTGCCAGTGGAAAGAAAAGGGGTTAGCTAAGGAGGAAATAAAAACTCCTTATGCTGTTGAGCATCCCACCAAAGAATACTATGATCCATTTACAGGGGAGGAGTACCCAAGGCGAGGAGGAAACGGGACGAGCTCGTTAACGGGCGGCAAGAAACCGTAAGGCAAAACAAAGCAAGCCTCTGTAGGGGCTGGATGTTACTGCCTTGTCAGCACCCCGTCCGCCATCCTGCACACGCTGTCACAGAGCAGGTCGATATCCTCCCCGTTGTGGGAGGACAGCAGAACGGTCTTGCCCTGCCGCTTCAGCTCCAGCAGCAGCGCCCGAATATCCTGAACCCCTTGTTCGTCCAGGCCGTTCAGCGGCTCGTCCAGAATCAGCAGCTTGGGATCCTCCATGATGGCCTGGGCGATCCCCAGCCGCTGGCGCATTCCCATGGAGTATTTGGACACCCGCTTATCCTTGGCATCCCCCAGCCCAAGCTGCTCTATGCAGGCGCTCAGCCGCTCTTTTGAGACCCGGCGGTTGATGGCCGCCAGGAGCGCCAGGTTTTTCAGGCCGCTGTAATAGGGCACAAAGCCCGGAGTCTCGATCAGCAGCCCCAGATCCGGCGGGAAGTCCACGTCCCGGCCCACTTGCCGTCCATCCACGAGAATTCGCCCCGTGGTGGGCCGGATAAAGCCGCAGATACACTTCATGAGCATGGTTTTTCCGCTGCCGTTGCGTCCGACAATGCCGTGGATCAGCCCCTCCTCGAATTGGATGGAAACATCCCGCAGAATATGGGCGGCGCCAATGGTCAGACTGACAGTTTCCACTGAAATAATCGCCATATCAATCAAACTCCAAGATAGAATCAAAGCTGCGCCGCCGCGCCGCGGCGCAGGCTAAGGCCGCTGCCAGGCCGATCCCCAGCAGGAAATAGAGCCAGCTTATCCACAGGGGGCAGACCGGGGTGCGGAGATAGGGCGTGAAATGAAGCCAGATCAGGGTATGGGCGCAGGGGAACCCCCACATACACGGGCTGTCCAGAATCACGAACCCCGCGCCCACCAGCAGAAGGGCGGCATCGGCGGCAATCCCTAAGAACTGCGCCCGGCTCAGGCTGGCTGCCAGCAGAACCGCGCCCATCAGCATTAGGCAGAGGAACAGCAGGAGGAGGCTTCCTGCCACCGCGGCCCCAGGGCCCATCTGCTGGTAGAGGTTTTTAGGCAGCAGCATGGCCACGGTTTTCAGTGCGGCATCCTCCAGAATGGCTGTATAGTCTGTAGCGACAGCACTCCACCCCGGGCCGGCGGTGGGGGCATAAGGCAGGGAACACAGCATCGTCCCCGCCAGCACTACCGCCAGATAAGTGGCCGCCGCCATGGCCAGGTGCAGCAACTCGCCCAGCACCCAGTTCAGCCGACCCACCCGGTAGAGCTGAAGCAGGAAGCCTCGCTCCATCCGGGGGAAGCCAGCCATCAGGATCAAAAAACCAATGGGCAGAATCAGCTGGATCAGGGTGGAATTGCATAGGGCGGCCAGCGGCTCCAGCAGGTGAAACCGGGCGCCAATCTGCCCACCCGCCTGGGCCAGCGGCTGGAGGATCATGGAGTGGATCAGTACCAGCAGTACCAGCAGGATGGACATTCGGGGGTTGGTGATCCATAGGGAATATTCCATCCTGGCGTGAAGGATTATTTTCCGCCCGCTCATGATCAGGCCCCCTTGTCAAAGCGCCGGGCCATACACAGCCGCAGCAGGCCCAGAACCGCCGCCGCAGCGCCGATCCACAGAACCAGCCGCCAAGGCTCATGTCCGGAGAAGCACTGGAACACCGAGGTGGGATAGAACATCATTACCTGGAAGGATTTCTCCAGCTCCCCACAATCGAACAGGCGGTTGGAGAGGGTGTCCAGGAAGTTGCAGTAGGTGTAGAACAGAGCGAAGGCAGAACAGAGAATAAAATAAGCGTTTTTGCTTAACCCGGCCAACAGCACCGGCAGGAGCGCCGCCACCATGCCGAAGAAGAACGCCCCAGCCAGCTGAGCCAGAACGCCGCGCCAGATCGGGGCGGCGATCCACTGGGCCGTCTCCGCGGTCAAACCGGGAAACAGAACCCAGCAGCACAAGCCGTACAGCCCATATCCCGCCATAACCACCAGCCCGCCGGAGAGCAGGGCCGACAGAAAGAGGCTGAGACAGCGCCAAGCCACACGGCACCGGGGGAGCAGAAAGCGCAGGTATCCGTTCCTCCGCTCCTGGCAGAAGCCGGGGATGGACGGGATGGCGGCAAGAATGGGGGCGAATATCAGGTTATAGGGGCCGATTCCGGCCAGAAACAGGTGGTAATCGGAGAGCAGGAACCGACTGCTGATCTCCTCCGCCGGGTAAAATAGGGCCAGCTCCAGAACTGTGATGCTGCGGCCGGTGTCCACACAGCCCTCTGCGGTGAAGCACAGCGCCCCGAAGATCAGCGCCGCCGCTCCAAAATTGACATGGACCACCGCCCGGTACAGGTCGGTTTTCAGTAAACGAAACAATTTCATGGCAGTCACCTGGGCTGGTTGTCAAGAATTTGGACATCCCCGGTCAGGCAGTTCACATAGAAGATCAATTCCCGATTTCGTCTGTCTCTGGCATAAAAGGCCCAGTAGGGGGCGGCGTCGTAGAGGTCATAGCTGGTGCGGTAACGCTGCACCACACCCCGGTCGGGCAGGGGCCCCCCGGTCTCCAGATCCACAAAGCGATAAGTCTCCTCTGGCTGGTCGGAGCCGATGATGCCGAGGCGGTATTCCAAGGCCACGTCCCGAATCTCCTGGGAACCGTAGCCGCTGATGGTTTCGCTGAGAATGTCGCAGGCGGTGGACAGGGAGATGATCTCTTTGCAGACCGTTCCCGGATCGTACAGCTCCACCATGCCGTGGCCGCCGCCGAAAAAGTCCAGTTTGCCGTCGGAGGTCATACAGGCGGTAACGGAAAGCAGATCCACATCGCCGGTCCAGTCGTTTTCCTCGCTGGGGCCGGAGAGGGTAAAGCCGGAGTCGTCCGGGTATCGCCGGGCCACGTCAGAGATGGGAACCCCATTCCAGCAGGTCTGAAAAGATACTTTGGCAAACTTCTCTCCGCCATCGTCGGTGCAAACATACAGATATTTGGGGCGGAGGGTGGTTTGGAGGCCAGTCTGCGCCAGCCAGTCTGCCGCGAACCGTTGCGCCTGTTCCACAAACAGACCGTTCTCGTCCACATCATCCACAATTAAGTTATAGCTGTGATCCAACAGTCCGGGATCGTGGAAATAATGCTCCCAGCCATTGTCACGGGCGTACATGACGGTTCCGGTACACCAGACCGCCGCATACCAGCCGTTTCCATCCGCTCCGGTCTGGTCGAAGATGGAGGAAAAGGCGTAGGCATAGGTATCGTCCCAGTGGGATACAGATTGATCGTCCCAAATTTCGTCAGGAATCCACCAGCGCATCAGCTTATCCCCGTACTCCAGGTCAAAGCACCCCACCTCCCGGAGCGTACAGCGGGCCAAATCCTCTGGCACAGCAACAGAAATCTTGTCCTGACGGAAGGTCAGGTTCTCATAACTTCCCGGTGTGAAGCTGGCTGCCTCAGCCGCAGCCTGATCCAGCGGGGTCAGGTCAGGATCGGCCTGTGGTCCGCATGAGGGCAGGAGCAGCAGAATCGCCGTAAGCAGCGGGAGCACTCGTTTTTTCATCGTCAGCCTCCTCTCGTGAACAGGCCGGTTTTATAGAAGGAATCCAAGATCATCAGCAGCCGCTGGAGATCCGCCGGGGAACGGGTGTAGTCCTTGATGCTGGCCTTGGGTTCCCAGTCCGTGCCGTTGACAGCGTTGTACTTCTCCACCAGGGCGGGCAGAACCGTCTCATTCACGCCGTCCAGCCACATCCCGTTAGTGACGATCGTACTCAGGTCTGGGGGATCCCCGTAAGCGAGGCGCTTGAACAGGGAGGCCTCCATATTGTCCACCAGCGCCAGGGTAAGCAGATTATAGCAAGTAGCAAGATTGAGCTGTTCGCCTGTGGGCCGTTCCACAAACACCAGCGTGCCTCCGTAGGGGTGCTTGTCGGTTTGCAGACTAAACGTGTAGCTGCCCAGCCGCTCAGGGAGGCGCAGGATCTCCGCGATGCGCTCCAGAGCGGTGGGATCGCCGCAGTCGGGGGCTTTGGCGTCCATCAGCTCCAGGGCCAGCTGGGAGATCACTACGCCGTCCTGGTACAACAGCCGGCCCGAGAGGCCGCCCAGCCACACCTCGTGCACCCCTTTCAGGGGGATGTCCAGCTGGCCGCTGCCGTCGGAGAATAGGGGGGACACCAGCACGTCCCGGGCATAGACGGAGGCCACGCCGTCCTTTGTCTCCACCCGCCAGCCGTGGAGGGCGTTGGCGGACACCGTTGACATGAGGGACAGGTGGAGGGTGCCGTCCTCCACGGTGCCTTTGACGGCTACGGTCTGGGGCCGGATGGGCGAGCCGATGACGAATACCTTCAGCAGCAGCGCCGAGAGCAGAATGAGAGCGGTACAAACCACCGCGGCGATAACCTTCCGGTTGCTGTGCTTTTTCACCCGCTTCAGGTAGTCCACTTCCCGGGCCTGTTCCTCCGCCACGGTCTCCGGCTCCGGGGCCCGCATGGCGGACAAGGCGGCGGCACAGCTGGGGCAGTCTGCCAGGTGCCGATCCACCGCCTCTTGGGATTCCGCACACACAAGCCCCTCCACATAGCTGGGCAGCAGATCCCGCACCAGGCCGCAGGTCAGATCATTTTTCATCTTCCGCACCTCCGTTGCGAAGTTTTTCCTTGCTCCGATAAAAGGTCACCCGGGCCCAGGCCTCCGTGTGATCCAGCACATCCCCGATCTCCCGGAAGCTGAGACCGCCGAAGGCCCGGAGGTAAACCACCTCCCGTTGAGGCTCCGGCAGCTGGTGGATCTTTCTAAGAAGGGCCAGCTGTCCTTCCTGTTCCAGCAGTCCCTCCTCCGCCGAGGGGGCGGGAAAATCCGGCACCTCGTCCAGTGGCACAAGGGCCTTTTGGCGCTTCCGCAGCTGCTGATACCACAGATGTTTAGCGATTTGGCACAGCCAAATGGACAATTTGCAGGAGCCGTCGAAGCGGTCAATGGAGCGAACCGCCTGATAAAAGGTCTCCTGGGTCAGTTCCTCGGCCAGATCCGGCTCACGGCATTGGGCCAGGAGAAATTTGTAGACCGTGTGGACGTGGCGGCGGTAGATGGCGTCCATATCTTCCATGCGGCTCCCTCCCTTCACTCTATATATCCCATTGGAAGGTCGTTCGTTACAAAGAAAACAAAAAATGTTTTCTTTTTCTCCATTTTATCAGCTACGACAAAGCGAGGCAAATATATCGGCCAACTTGGGGAGAGTTTTGCAAAACGATGTAGTGTGTGGTAGAATAGGGCATCACTGCCGGAGGGATACAAGGTATGAACAACGAGAAGGTTTTTCAGACGAAGTTTGGGAAGGTATACGGGCTCCTGCTGGACAAAGTCACCCGGAAAGGCCGGACAAAGGCCGAGGTGGATGAAGTCATCTGCTGGCTGACCGGGTACAGCCCGGAGGCTGTGGAGGCGTTTGCCGGGCGGCTGACGGAGTATAAGACCAGCAAGGGCACGATCCAGCTCCCGTACAGCAAGCCGCTCCCGCTGGGGCTGATTGGGGAGATTGCGAAGTGGTGTGAGGGAAATAACTGAATGGATGGTGTGAGAAAAATGTCACATAGTATGGAAAAAGAATTACTTGATGAGTTTATCTCTCTTTCTGATAAAATGAGATGTGGTTATAAAAGCAGTTTAGGCATTCCACATCGAGAATGGGAGCAACTTTTGACTAACATAAATCGCCCTGTTCCTGAAATCTATCGAGAAATATACAGCACATTTGCAGGAACACCCAGAGATATTAAAGAGCAGAAATTGATGGATTTTATTCCTGGTTATAGGTTAATACATATAGAGGAATTAGACGTTGAATATAATACATTTTTGCGTATGGTAGGATCTGATGCTATATGTGAAAATCAAATAGAGATTGTTATACCGTTGCTGGCGGATTACGCTTCTAACTATATCTGTTATGTGAAAAAACAGGACAACACAGAAGCAATATTCGCTTATTTCTCGGACGAAGGATTTGTGGGGATGCACAAGTCTTTAGAAAAGTTTTTTGAGACCATTATCGCTTTTTATCAAGAAGATGTTTATTTTTTGGACGATGATGGTTTTCTGGATTATGATTTTGAAAAAGCGGGTGCTATTGGAGGAAGACTTAATCCAGGGATAGAGTATTGGACGGAATGATAGAGCCGTCATTCCAGAAATATGAGTTAGGTTCCATCCTTTAGTGTTTAACGCCTGCCCGCCTTCCCCAGAGCGCGGACAGGCATTTTCTGCGCCCGCAATTTCTTGGAAATTTCGTGTGGGATTTTGCCGCCACCGGTGTATAGTAGGACATATGAAGAAAAAGGAGGGATACATTGTGGAGGATGTGCAGCTGATCCGTGCCCTGCAAACCCGGCAGGACGGCGTGATGGAGCAATTCCAGACGGCGTACACCCCTCTGCTGCGGTACATCATCGCTCCTATCCTCCCCGACGAGCGGGATCGGGAGGAGTGCCTGTCTGATGTGCTGCTCCGGGTGTGGAACTCCATCGGCACGTTTGACCCCGGCAAGGCCGCCCTGACCACCTGGCTCACCCACCTGACCCGCAACGTGGCCCTCAACCGCCGCCGATCCAATGAACGCCTCCAGGAGGGCGGTGCGCTGGACGAGGCCATGCCGGACGCCGCCGACGGCCCGGAGCAGTCCCTGCTGAAAGCGGAGGCGGCACAGGCTCTATGGGCGTCTGTGGGGCAGCTGGGCCGCAGAGAACGGGATCTGTTTTTGCGTAAATATTACTATTATCAGCCCACCGCGCAGATCGCCGCCGAGTGCGGCCTAACCGTCCGGGCGGTGGAGGGCAAGCTGTACCGCATCCGCAAGCAGCTGCGGGAGGAACTGGGAGGTGTGATCCATGGATGAATTTGACCGTCTGCTCTATGTGGGCTCCGCCCAGCTGCCGCCGGAGCTGGCGAAGCTGGAACCGCCCTGCCCGTGGAAAAAGCCCGTCGGCCTGATCTGCTGGGGACTGGCGCTCATTACCATCACCATCAACGGCTTTGGGCTGAACCTCATTCTTCCGGCGGTGGGCGCGGTGCTGCTGTGGCTGGGGCTGGGCGCCCTGCGCCGGGAGAACGGTGCCTTCCGGTTCGCCTGCGGCTGCGCCGGCCTGTACGCCGCGCTGCGGCTGGCCGTGGTGCTGCTCCAGGCCACCCCCCTGGATGGCCGGCTGGAGGAGCTGGTAGGCGGGGAATGGAACACCACCACAGGGGCGGTACCAGTCTACAACGTGCTGTGGACGGTGGCGCTCCAGCTCACCCTGATCTTAGTGGTGGGCGGGCTGTGGCAGGGCCTCAAGGGGGTATTCCGCCGGGCAGGGCAGAAGCCCCGCACCACTGCGGCCGGAGGGGTGGTCATCGTGGAGACCCTGCTGCTGCCCATGGCGCTCATTGGGCTGGAGGGCTGGCTGCTGGTGGGGCCGCTCCTGATCCTCTGGATTTGCCTGCTGGTGGGCTTACGCAAGGTCAGCAGGAGTCTGGATCAGGCGGGGTACGTGCTGAAGGCCGTCCCGTCGCGGATGTCCGGCCGGGTTGTGCTGGCCGTATGGCTGGCGCTCCATCTGCTGGCGGTGGGCGTCCTGCCCCTAATATTCGCCCGCCTGCCGGACGGAGAGCATACGCCTGAGTACGGCTCCGACGTGGGCGATTCCCCCCTCCGCGGAGAACTGCTGGAGCTGGGCTTCCCGGAGGATATCCTGGGCGGGCTGGATGACAACGAGCTGGCCCGGTTTGAGGGGGCCTACGGGCTGAAAAAAGAGGGGTATCACGATCCGGCCGGCCCCCATACAGACGGTATGCCCAGCGTGATCACCGTTGAGGTTCCGGTGCGGGACGAGCGGTATGGGTTCCGCTGCGTGTATCTGGCCCACCTGCGCTGGAACCCCGGCGAGGCGTCCGGCGGCTATATGGAGGGGATCCAGGTGGCACAGGACATCCAGGGCGTTACCGTCCATACCACCAGGGTGGAGGGGGTGCTGAAGTGGAGGGACAGCGCGGGGACGGCCTATACCATGCCGCTGGACTTCCGGTTTGAGGCGGACGGCGCCGGGAGGCCCTGCTGTTACACCGACTTCGCTCTGCCGGAGGAGGTCGATGGCCCCACGGAGGCCTTCCTGTTCTGGGAGGCGGCGCCCTCTCTGCCGGAGACCGTGTCACTCTACAACTACACCGTGACCATCGCCCACAAGCGCAGCAGCTGGCAGTACCCTTACGCCCTGCCGTCCGACATCCTGGCCGCCGGGTTCTACTCCGCGCCCAGCTGGCAGTGGCGGATGTACCAGTGGGGCTCTGAGGGACAGCTGGCCCCGGAGGGGCTGTATAACCCCCGCAAGTATTGAGCGCGGCGCCCCGCATTTTGTCTTTGCAAAGCAGCACAGTGATTCTCGGATGCAGGATCGCTGTGCTGCTTTTATTCAAGTGAAATCTTAAATTTCAGAATAATAAAATTTAGTATTGACTTTAATAAAATTAAAGCATATAATGAGGAACATAGAAAGGGGGGTGCCTATGTCAGTTGAGATACTGCCGGAGTGGATGGCTGGATTGGAGGATGAAGATGTGGCGTTCATCAAGAAGTTCATCCTTGCCTCTGGGTCGCTGAAGGAGGTGGCCGGTCAGTATGGCGTGACCTATCCCACGGTTCGCTTGCGTCTGGATCGCTTGATCCAGAAGATACAGATGGTAGAAGATGTGGCCGCAGATCCATACATCGCTACGGTCAAACGTCTGGCAGTAAACGAAAAGCTTGATTTTGACACCGCGAAAATACTGATTTCAGAATACAAAAAAGCCGTAGGCAAAAAATGAACTTGTGAAAGGAAAGGTTGTGTATGAGTTATTTTAGAGTAATATTAGTGCTGCTGCTGTTTTTAGTTTTGATGGCGCTGCTTGTAGTTTTGCAGGTCTGGATGTGCAAAAAGAGCTTAAAGCTGGGGCTGCTTCTGCCGGGGAGCTTTCTTGCCCTTGGCCTGATGCTGACGGCGGTCTTTGCCATCAACGCCGTGGGCGCCATGCTTGGAAACCTGGTTGTACTCGTTGGGATCTTCTTGCTGGCCAACATCCCTACGTTCATTTTTGGAGGGATCTGGCTGTACTTTAAGCGCCGCCATGACGGCTTGGACGCTTTGCAGCGGATGCAAATTGAGGACTTGGAGTAAGGCGCATCTGGGCCTTGGGTGCGGCATTTAGTGCGGACATATATCAAAGGCGGCGGTTCACCACGGAATCGCCGCCTTTGATATATGTTCGAGCAGATTTTTTGAAGGCTGTCATGCAGGTACGGACCCTATCAATCTGGTTCCAGAGAATTTTTGTCAAAGTCTGTATTGACTGTGTAGTGTTTTCCAAAAAATCCATAGTAGATGGTTGAGGGACAGAGAGGAGGGAAGCCCCGATGGAGGACAGCGCCATCATAGAACTGTTTTTCGCCCGGTCGGAGCAGGCGATCCGGGAGCTGGACGGCAAATACGGTAAGGTCTGCCACAGCCTGTCCTATAACATCCTGCACAGCCGCCAGGACGCGGAGGAGTGCGTGAACGACGCCTACCTTGGCGCCTGGAACGCCATCCCGCCGGCCCGGCCCGATCCACTGCTGGCGTTCCTGTGCCGGATCGTCCGCAATCTCTCCCTCATGCGGTATCATGCGGGAAAAACGGCCAAGCGGGGCGGCGGGAGCTACACCGTGTCGCTGGAGGAGCTGGAGGACTGTCTGGCCTCGCCCCGAACTGTGGAGGGGGAGTTGGAGGAACAGGAGCTTGTCCGGCTGATCGAGGACTTCCTGGAAACGCTGTCCCCGGAGAACCGTGTCCTGCTCATGCGCCGGTACTGGTTCTCCGACAGCTATGGGGAGATTGCGGCGCGGACAGGCTTATCGGAAAAGAACGTGTCTGTCCGGCTGACCCGTATCCGAAAGCAGTTGCGGCACTATTTTGAAGAAAGAGGGGTTATACGATGAACGCAGCACAATTTTCCAGTGCGCTGGGAAAAGTCAACGACAAGTACATTATGGAAGCTATCACCTATGAGCGTAAAAAGAAAAGCGGCTGGCTGAAATGGGGGGCCATGGCGGCGTGCATTGGATTGATCTTCACGGTGACCATGGCGGCGCTACCGGGCATTTTGAAGGGCCAAGGCACTATCGTGCCGCCCCCGGATCCCAGCATTCCCGGCCCTGTGGCCAGCGATGGCAGAGACCAGCCCAGCGTTGAGCCCCTTCAGCCGCCCAGTGAGCCGGAGATTACCATCAACTGGGACAACGTAGCGGTGAACGAGTCGGCAGGGCTGGCCCAGAATGCCGCCCCGCTTTACCGAGATCCTGCTATCTATAACGAGGAAATTTTGAATACGGAGGGTGTCAGAGCCTACTATGGCTGGGAGTTAGCTCCTGCCTATATCCCTGATGATCTTACCGGGGGCGGGAAAGCTGTGTCGGGCCGCATTGTCCGGGAGAAAGCTACCGGGAATGTTGTTGAGGATCAGGCGGGCCGGAGTTTCTGGGTGGACTTTGGGGAGGACGGAAGCCCTAAGTCTAATGATGACATTGTGATTCCCCAAGGTTTTACCATCAGAGCTTCCAGGCTGCGTATTCTACACTGTTGCCTTCTCCCAGTGGATAATGAGCGGACTACTGACTTCGGCGGAGTGCCTGTCACGCTCAGGCACTGTTCTCTCCCTTACGGTGATGGCGCCTCTAAAACGCCTGCTGGATACTACGACATCTATACAGCGGCCTTTACCCTGAATGGGGTGGAGTACGAAATTGAGGCACAGCGGTTGGAATTGGAGGAAGTCATTAAGATTACGGCATCTATCATCAGCCCATTTCATGAGGATTTTATTGTAGGGAGCACACAGGACATTCCGGACAAGGGCAGTGCTCCCGCCGAATATCCCGACACCACCATTGTCCCAGGCTTCGGCCTGGACGAACCCAGCGAACCCGACACGCCATAGGTGCGCTTAATTACCCCTATTCCCCGCTAATCTTAACTTTTTTCGTCGTTTGCCGATAATAGATAAAAGGGTATATACCCGACACGGAGCCCCATGTCTGGGAGTGGGAGGTGCAGCTGATGCTGGTCTATTATCTGCAAATGATGGACACGCCGGAGGAAAAAATTCGGTTTGAGCAGATCTATCTAAACTATCGCGGCCTCATGTACCGGGTGGCGGAAGGCGTCCTGCACAACTGCCAGGACGCGGAGGACGCGGTGTATAACGCCTTCCTACGGATCATCAAGCAGTTCAATAAGCTCCAAAGCGCCCCCCGTTGAGGATCTGGCTCCCCAGATTGTGGTCATTGCCAGAAACGAGGCCATCTCTCCTGCGGAAAAGAAGGGGGGAGGTTCCACTGGAGGATTGGGATAGCGTTGCGGAATCCTCCGAGGCTGTCACCGACTACCACATGCTGGTGGACAGCTTCACCCGACTGCCTCAGACCTACCGGGCCGTCCTGGAGATGAAGCTGCTAATGGGCTATTCCGATGGGGAGATCGCGGCCAAGCTGGGCCTGACGAAGACAGCGGTCAGCACCCGGGTAAACCGTGGCCGCCGGCTTCTGCGTGACATTGTGGAGCGAGAGGGCTTCCTGCTGGATGCGTAATGCTTCCGGGCAGAGAATTTGCGTGATATTTTGTGCTTACTGTGAAAAACCGTCTCCTTGCCGTGTTTAGCATGGCAAGGGGCGGTTTTTTGCGTTGCCTTTGACGATGGATCCGGTGCAGGTATGGGACAAGGACAAGCTTGTTTTCATATTTTTTGAAAATCCTGTGAGAATTTATGGGTTCGCTGCGTTAATCATGGTAGAAGGGCTGCTCCGCGCGGCGGGATCAGATCGCTGCAGCTCTTTCGGAATCAAAGAGGCAGGGAGGGATCACCGTGACAGACCGGGCGTTGGACAACCTGGCCCGCAGGGTTATGCTGGACGCGGCCCGCCAGGAGTATGGAAGCCTGATGGCGGAGCTGCCGGAGCATGATTTCTCGCCGGAGTTTGAAAAGAGGATGGGCAGGCTGGTGCGAAGGGCGGCTCGCCCCATCCGGCATCGGGCGCCCCGACCGGAGGGGGCGTCGGTGACGCCAAGACCGTCTACGTGGACGGCAGGGCGGCGGAGCTGTACCTGCGGGTGGAAGACAGTGAGGACAGCGTTCTGGTGTGGCCCGCCGCGGAGGGTGGGAGCTCCTTATGGATACGTGCGCCGCTCCCGGAGGACGAGCTGATCCGGATCGCGGAGAGTGTCATCGTCGATTTGAACCGGTTCTCGGATCTGATCACCATCCCGGTGTTTGACCCAGAGGACGTCACACTGCCGGAGCTGGTGGAACGTGCGTTGGCGGATGCCCCCTTTATTGCGAGGGTGCGGGAGTACGCCAGGGCGGACGCCCAGGCGGGGGTCTATATGTCGGAGGAATACAATCCTTTGTGCGGGACTATCAGGCCCAGCATATCTCCCCGGAGCGGGAGAGGGCGATTGCCCGGGTTTCTCAGCTCATCGGCCAGTACGACCGGTATGAGGGCGGCGGCGAGAACATCCTGTGCCTGTTTGGGTCGTTCCACACCGCCGGCGTGTCCGTGGGCGCCCATAACACCACCGCCCACATCGCCGACGAGCGCAGGCGTATGATCGCCAGCTACAACAGCGGCTATGGGGCCTGGACGATGGTGCCCACCTGGGAGGAGATGCAATTTGACTATTGAATCAGACAGATCTATATGGAGTCGTACAGGGCGGAGCGGGCAAGCCTGGCCCAGGACTAAAAAAGGAGGAGCGGAATATGTCATTCAGCAATATTCCCAGAAGCTATCGCTTCAGGATAGGGGGAGCATCCCTGGGGCTGAGATCCATGAGGAGCGGGGCAGGGATGTCCCTGCTCGGCTTGCTCAGGGGAGGAGAAAGGCTCAAGCTGAAGTCGGGCAGCCTGCTGGGCGGTGGGTCGGCGGTCAACCGGAAAACCACCCGAACCTCTGTCTCATAGCTCCTTTGTTCCGATAGATCGGAGATCGGCGCGGTGGACGGCAAGGTGAGCAGCGGCTGACCGCGGCCTGTTTAAAGGGTCGGGGTCGAACGCGTTCCGGCTGTCCGGACTGCCCTATACGGCCAGCGCAATCTACGATGAAGCGTATCGGACGGAACAGTCAAGTAGGGGCAACAATGCCAGGAGCAGCGCGGGCTCCGGTTTGGACATACGGGTTTAACAGAGCGTCAATTTTTCTATTGAAAACATCCTCAACGGGGAAGGACTGTGTGAGTTAAACAAATATAGGGGCCGCGAAGAATATGTCCCCAAACCTTGCGGTTCTGACATAAAGAAAGATAAGGAGGTATTGTAATCACGTGTTTGTAACTTCCAAATGTATAGCAATTTGGCTCCAATGCGCCTTAATTCCTCAGATAATCTGCCAATATAAATTAAGTAGAAAGTTTGCGGATTTATGGAAAAGGGGTTGACAAAAACTGTGATCTGCGTCATCATTAGTCAGCTATTGCCGTTTAGCTGAGCGGGCTTGTTGTGTGCAAAAAATGGTGGATGCAGAGTTCCCCTATACGAGAAGGCGCTTTTTGCCGCATGGCTTGCTATGCGACAGAAGGCGCCTTTTTCTCTTTTGGCTTGATGGCTGTTTAGGGCAGTGTAAGAGTGCATCTGACGAAGTCCTGAAGGCCTGAGCAAATACACGGGCGGATCAAAGATCTGCCCTGAGAACGATGACCAACGAGGAGGATATGGATTATGAACAAGACCAAGAAGTTGGCGGCCCTGATGCTGTCTCTGCTGCTGCTGACGGCGAGCGTCGGGTGCGATTTGTCGGGCGGCACCGGCGGGAAGGAGACCGACAAGCCTACTCCTACCCAGAAGGCGGAGCCCACCCCGGCCCCCACTCCCCCGGAGGAGACCCTGGATCCGGAGACGGCGGAGACGGTGAAGTACAATGTCTACGTGCAGATGAACAACAAGATTGTGGACGTGCTGGATACCCTGTATAGCTACTATGAGGTGGTGGAGTACGCCGACGAGTTTGCCCTGATCCCGGACAGTGAGTACACTTACAAGTATGACATTTCCGGCTACAACACCGACATCCTGGAGGACGCGGAGTATGTGGTTGGGATGGCGCCGGCTTTTGAGGAGCTGGACGGCCTGACCAAACAGATTCTGGAGCCCATGCGGACGCTGATGGAGACCTTCTCCGAGATCGCCCACAACTATGACTATGCCGCCGACCAGTACGCCAAACCCAAGGAGTACCACAAGGCCATCCAGGCCAACGCCGCTGTGTTCCAGGAGCTGGCGTTCCAGTACATGAGCGCCATCCAAGCCATGAGCATCCAGCGGGTAGAGGCAGAGGAGCAGAAGATGCAGGAGGAAGGGCGGCTGCTGGCCTACAACTTCAGCCACTCCATCACGGTGGTGAAGAAGATCACCGCCGAGTGCTCCGCTCAGGGGATCTCCGACGAGAACATCGAAAATCTGGATCTGGCCCCCATCCGCCCGCTGTACCAGGAGCTGCTGGATACCATTGCGGACTACAAGGCCGCGGCGGCGGACAACAACCAGCTGATGGAGGAGTCCATGACCGCCGACGGCGCCTACCACATCGGCACTCAGATCGACCGGATGGCCTCCGCCCTGGAGTGGATGATCAAGCAGGTAGAGAGCGGCCGACCCATTGAGGATCCCGGACGGGAGTACCTTGGGGGCCTGATCCATGTGAACGTGGTGCTGACTGCCTGCATCGACCTGTATAACAGCTCCATGGCGTCCTGACGCGCCGCTGGAATTAGGATAAAAGAGGTGCTTTGAGTTGAAAAAGCGCAATCCAATTTTGGGCATGATCTGCCTGCTGATCCTGGTTGGGATAGGATGCTACATCTTCCTTTCGGGCGCGGCCAAGGCCGAGATCACCATCAACGGAAAGACCTATCAGATGCGTACCATCAGCGTGCGGGACTTCATGAGCGATGGCTACGTGTTTTCCACCATGTCCGTTGAGGGCAATACCGTGCGAACCTACAACTACAGCAATGTGGTGCTGGAGGCCAAGAGCTACTATAACTCCGGCGTGCCTTTTAAGGTAAAGGGTAGCTCCGGGGCGTCCATTAACTGCTGGGTGTATAACCCCAGTTCCGAGCAGGTGGAGATCCGGGAGGGGAAGATCAACTCCATCTCCTGTGACATCCAGGATCTGCTGGCGGACAATGTCAAGGTGTCCGTGGCGGGACTGGAGATGGAGGAACAGACCAAGACGGAGATCAAATCGTACATGGACGGCGCACTGAAGGGCTACACCTACAGTGAGAACGAGGATGCAAACGCCATCTCCTACACCAAGGGGCAGGTGTCCTACACCTTCCGCTTTGACGATGACGATATTCTGGAGAACGCCATCGCCCGAAATAACGTGTGACGCCCCATGGACAGAAGTGAGCAATATGAACCTATGGCGGAGCTGACGGCTCAGGGCCGTTGGGAGGATGCCTACATCTGGTTCCGGGAACACCAGGATCAGTTTACCCGCCGGGAGCAGCGGCTGATCCGGGCCGCCCTGTCCAGGCGGCTGTGGCGGGCGCCGGTGCTGCTGGCGGTGGTGACGCTGGTTCTCCAGGTGGGGGTGGGCGGCCTGTTTGCCAATCAGCTCCAGGATATGTTCTCCTTCCTGGGGCGATCCTTCCGGCCCTATATGTACCTGGCGTCGGTGGTTCCCCTAATAATCAATCTGGGGTTGGCGGTGCTGCTGGCCGTCCAGTGCTATGAGCGGCTGGTGTTTACCTTCCGGATGTTCGGCCGCAGGCCGGTCTGGGGCAGGGTAGGGGCGGCATGGGCGCTGACCCTGCTGCTGGCGGGCTGGTCGGTGTGGTCGCTGATTCCCTATGCCCAGGATCTGCCCCTGGTGCTGGCGGGGGAGTGGCGCACCGGCGTCGTCACCGAGGAGCAGATCGACGCCACAGCCCGGAACAACGTGCTGGTGGGCATGGGCCGGGAACCGGAAGGGGAGTACGACCCCATCCCCTGGTACACCAGCCCCCGCTGGTCTAAAACCCTTATGCCCATCATGCCGGGGCTCTACAACCGCTGGGTGTGCGACATCCATGTGGACGATGTGACCTGCCGCATGGGTCGGATCCAGTTCGACCTGACAGGCTTCGAGACTAACATTTACCCGATCCGGGTGGATTACCTGCCCCACAGCAAGCTGGTGCTGTGGATCTCCTGCGGGGAGGAATAGCGTGTGAAGGAGAAAAAATGGCTGATCCTGGCTCTGATACTGGCCCTTGTGCTGCCCGCCTGCGCCCTGGGCGCGCCCTTTGTCCTGAAAGCCCTGTTCTGGCAGTTTGGAGCCGACCCGGCGGTGGCGGTTCTCCAGGGGGAGCATTGGGGGTGGATTGCCCGCATGGTGCTGCTGACCGTATCCCCCTTTGTGCCGGTGCTGTGCTTTGTTTTGGAGCAGGCCGGCGTCCGCCGATCCAAACGCCGCTGGGAGAGCGCCCAGCCCCCGGAGTTCGCCACGACGGAGGAACGGCGAAATTTCTACCGGAACGAGCTGAGCGGCCAGCGGCGGACTCCACGGGGAACCCCCTGGGTGGCCTACGCCGCCCTGTGCGGTCTGGCGGTGTTCCTATTCGGCACGGAGGTGCTGCG
The DNA here is from genome assembly GCA_021768085.1 of Bacillota bacterium. Classification (GTDB taxonomy): domain Bacteria; phylum Bacillota; class Clostridia; order Oscillospirales; family Oscillospiraceae; genus Enterenecus. Next base: position 113,088 of record JAETOJ010000002.1, on the reverse strand, counting down.
GGCGGCGCTGCCCCGGGAGATCCAGGAGACCGGGCGGGATCTGGAGCTGTACCAGTCCGGCCAGCCCGCAGTCTACGAGGGGCCGCTGCTGCTGGTGGAGCGCCAGCTGCGCCGTGGGGCCAGGGCGCTGCCCGACGAGCGGTTTGTGTACTATGACACGGCGGAGGACATCTCCCTGCGGTGCGCCGCAACACTGCTCTCCTGTACCCAGCTGACCCAGCTTTCCTATACCGTGATCTACCTGCCGGAGACGGGCACCATCCTCACCATCACAGACGCCGCGGGGAAGGAGCGCACCTCCGGCATGGCGGTGGATCTGACGGCGCCGGAGGGCTGTTGGATGTACGGCGACCTGGCGGTGCCCATCTGCGACGAGGTGGAGGGTTACGCGGCCCTGTCCAGGGAGCAGCAGGCGCTGTTCGACCTGATGTATTCCCAGGTACTCAGTGGCGGCGTGGCCGCGGGTAGGCAGAACGTCCGGCCCTTTGATCTGCCCTATCCGCTGAAAAAGGACGAGTATAATCAGGTGGTGGAGCTGTATGAGGCATCCATTGAGCCGGGGCAGTACCCCGACCACCGCTACTGGACGGACGATGGACGGATCGTCCGGCGGGCGTCCTGCAACCGCATCATCCATACCAGGTGAACGATTTCCGCAGGGTGCGGTTCATATAGAGAAATCATTTGGAGAGGAGAACATCAACCATGAAAAAAGTAAACACTTCCTATCTTGCCATTTGGGCCGGTATTCCGGCGGTGGTGGCCATCATTTTGGCCATCCTGGCCTTTACCGTACTGATGGATAACAAGGCCGTCTTTGTTATCGTCGCTTTTGTTGCGATTGGCATTGCGGTGGCCATTCCTATGTTCCTGGAGAGCAAGATGAAGAAAACTGCCAAGGCGCTGGAGGCGGGATTCCAGGCCCAGGGCTTTACCTACCAGTATAAGTTCGAGGCCCATAATGCGGTGTACTACATTGATCAGAGCGGCCGTATGGGTGTGGTTGCCCGCTATAACCCGGAGCTTCAGTTCGTTGACCTGAGTAAGGTGACCAATGTGCGGGTCAATGACGGAAAATTTGGCGCGGGCACCTCTCAGGTGAGCTGTGAGTTCCTGCTGGACGGCAAGAAGGTGCGAATTGCCACGCTCCGGGTGTCCCGGGGGACGCTGTCTATGAAGGATAAGCGGGTGCTGGAGGCTATCTCCAAGGCAGATCAGCTTTGCAGCCTTTTGAATACCGCGAAGGCCAACGCGAAAGCCTGACCACGATGGACTACAGCTTTTGGGAGCGCCTTACAGGCGGCAAGTTCATCGCCCGCGGTGAACTGACGCCCCGATGCGATGAATGCGGAGCCCGAACCAAAAAGCGGGGCGCGCCCCGGCTGTTTCTGCTCCCGGTCTATCAAGATAAAGACTATACGCCTTCCGGCGATTACTACGGCGTGGCCTGCTGGCCTATCGCCCAGACAGGGGATATCCCGGTGGGGCAGAGGGCGTGCCGAATGTGGCCGCTGGTGTGCCCAAACTGTGGGGCGCGGGCGGTTCTGGTGACGGACTTCTTGCTGGTGCGGGGACAGGAGGTGCCGGAGAAGACTGTGGTGTGTGAGTACGCGCCGCTTGCCAATCTGCTGAGCAGTGCACCTGCGGAGACAGTTTGTACGGTCTCAAAGGCGCGGCTATTCAGGTACAAATAGCGTATGAATCTGTTTTTAAAGGAACCATCACGAACGTCACGAACTGGGGGAACGTCCCCAATATCACGAAGATCACCACTGGCGCGCCCCAGGCCTGTTTACGCTGTGACCCCAGTGCCGCAGCGAGTCTTGGCAAGAATGTGACCCATGGCACAGATATCCGCATCCTTGGAACGTTGAAAAGTATTGATGAAGCCGCCCGGCAAGGCTACCGTGAGGGCTGCGCTAAAAAACGAAAGAATTTCTGGAAGATTGGAGGTTGCAGGCCCGGTGGGATTTGGGGAGCGATGGCGGCCCCACAAAGGATGAGGTGATCTCCGCCTACATAGGCACCCTACGTCAGAATAGTCTGGACGGTACTGGGGAATGGAAAGGCTTGACCCATGAGGAGGAATCGCATTTGGAGATGCGGATGCTTCGGGTGCGAGGCGCAACTCAGCTACGCCTGAGAGCAGCCAGCTTGAAGGCGCTTCACAGCCCGGTAGTGAGAGTGAGGAAGACCATATGAAGTTCCGAGATGCGATTGTCCGGCAGCTTACGATGCAGGCGAATAGTTCACCTGGGATAATTGGTGAAAGGAGCGGGCGCTTTTGGCAAATATTCAGCTTAGAATAGGCGAACTGCTGATCGGGCAGGGGATGATGGCCTATTGGGAGCCGGTGCCGGGAAACTCATGCCAAACATGGCGCGGTACCATCTTCGTCACGAACCAAAGGGTATGCTTCTATATCTCATGGCTCAGCCATCCGGAATTTGAGCTTGAACTTGCAAAGATCAGGGGCTTCACGGTTGGCAGGCACTTGTTTTTCACAAAGGTCACCTTACACAGCAGAGGGGGTGAACGATTTACCCTCACTGGCTTCCCCGTGAAAAAGCTCCAGAAATGGCTGCTGCAAGCGGGCATTCAAAACTTGTAGACCAAGAGGTGACGCATATGACAGAGCACCCTCCAGTATATTTAAATTTTCCCGATCAATTAGGCTATAAGGATTGCGGCGCAGTATGGGAATGTGGTGTGGCGCAAGCTCAGAACCACTGGAGTGCATGACAGGTTTAACCGTAGCGGATACTGACTATTCCATGCCGTGCGTTTGCTGTTTTGTAATAGAGATCTGACATATCAAGGAGGAATCTAAATTGAAATGTCCAACCTGCGGAACAGAGATCCAGCCGGGACAGAAGCATTGTCCTTCCTGCGGTGCGGTACAGAAAGAGGATCGGCCCTGGGGGAACCCTGCCGCACCGGCCGCGGCGATGGAAAACCGGGACATCTCAAAGGCAGAGTTTTGCCGGAACTACGCCGCGGACAGAACCCGTAAGAACATCCAGGGCGCTGCAATTTTGTGCTACATCTGCGCCGTGGTGACGGCTGTGGTTGCCATACTGTTCGCCCCGATGATGCTGATTGATGCCGCTATCGTATTAGTGCTGGGCCTGCTCATTCACCTGAAGCAGAGCAGGGTCTGTTCCATTATTCTGCTGGTATACGGTGTTGCAAGTTTCGCTATAACGCTGTTGAGTTCTGGAAAGATAACCGGCTGGCTCATTGTCCTGGCAGGAGTGTTTGCGGTGATCTATACCTTCCGACTGGACAAGGAGTATCAAGCGTTTCGTAGCCAATAAGGCTATCGAAAGATCCTTTTAACAAAGCTGTGAGTCATCCGGTCAGGAGGTGCAAAATGAAACTCACAGCGGCTGCTGCTCCACAACCCCTTGCGCCTGACGGTGGAATGTAGTACAATATGGCTGATTTATTTTCCATCGGAAGGAGTAATCCTCATGGATTTGACCGAACAATTTATTCTTCTCCAGGCGCCCAACCCCGCGGCGGCGGAAAACGGGAGGAAGCTGTCGAAAAAGGGCAGTTTTTCTGCCCATCGCAGAACCCAGGACGGCACGCTGTACTGGGCGGAGTGCGCAGGCAGCGGAAAAACCCCCTATCGGGTGTCCATCGACTTCACCAATCGGGACGCGCCCACCTGCCGGTGCTCCTGCCCCAGCCGGCAGTTTCCCTGTAAGCACGCCTTGGGGCTGATGTTCGAGATCCTGGGGGCAAAGCCCTTCGAGACAGCAGAGATTCCCGAGGATATCGCGGACAAGCGGGCCAAGCAGGCCGCCCGGGCAGCGAAGAGGGAGGGGACCGCGGACGACCCCCCCAAGCCTAAAAAGCCCAATGCTGCTGCCCGAAAGAAAAAGCTTGCCCGGCAACTGGAAGGGCTGGACATGGCGGAGAAGATGATGGACGAGCTGCTGACCTCTGGCCTGGGCACCCTGGCCGGCAGCTCCGCCCAAACCTTTGACAAGCTGGCCAAGGAGCTGGGCAGCTGCTACCTCACCGGGCCCCAGACGGCCTTTACCCGGGTAGCCCTGGCGGTGCGTGCAGTGCAGAAGGATCCCACCCGAGCGGACGGTGCCTATGCCGAGGCCCTGCGAATCCTGGTGGCCCTGCGCTCCACCATCAAAAAGGGCCGGACGTTTTTGGAGGGCAAGCTGGAGGTGGGGGATTTCTCCAACCAGGACTCCGCCCTCTTTGAGGCGCTGGGTGGGGTGTGGACGTTGGAGGAGTTGGGGGCCATCGGCTCTGTCAGAGAGAACGCGAAGCTGGTGCAGCTCTCCTTTGACGTGTCGCTGGACGAGGCCAGGAAAGAGTACGTAGAGCGGGGCTGGTGGCTGGATGTTGACAGCGGCGAGCTCTGGCAGACCCTGAACTTGCGCCCCCTGAAGGCGTTGAAGTACGTGAAGGGGGAGGACAGCCGGTTTGGGCTGCTGGACACACCGGCCCTATACATCTACCCCGGGGAGGGGGATCGGCGGGTGCGCTGGGAGGGCGCGTCCACCCGGCCCCTGACGGCCCAGGAGCAGGCGGCTCTGCCCAGGCTGGCTCAGCCCGGTGTGGCGGAGGCAGTCAAGCTGGTGAAAGGGAAGATCAAGAACACCCTGGCGCCCAAGTTTCTGGCGGTGCTGCTGCCCGTCGGGAGCATTGGCAGGATTGGGGAGGACTACGTGTTGGAGGATCCGGCGGGGGCCCGGATCGCTCTGCGGGACAGGGCGGAGGACGGGACGGATCACGCCTGTACAGAGCGGCTGGGGATGCTTCCCCGGGAAATCCCAGCGGGTAGTGCCCTGTTTGGGCTGATGTTCTACGACGGGCGGGATAAGGCCCTGTGTCTCCACCCCTACAGCGTGGTGACGCCGGACGAGATCCTCCGGCTGCAATATTGAGGAGGTGCGGGGATGAACTTACAACCTCTTTACGACGTGAAGGAGCGGCTGGAATACGCCGCCATTGCGGGGGTATCCCTGCTGGGGGAGGACTTCCGGCTCCAGCGGGCGGCGGAGGCCCTCAAGCCCCTGGCTGCGGCCAGCCCGGTGTTCGGGAAGATTGACGGTGGGTTGACAAAACTGCTGGCCGCGCCGCCGGATCAGCGGGCGGGCCTGCTGCTGGACGTACTGGCCCTGGTGGATGCGGTGGCCTACACCCAAGCCAAGACCGGCGTGGAGGGGGAGCTAAAGTCCCTACCTGTCGGGGGCGGCCAGTATCAGGAGCTGTCCTACAGTCAGCTCCAGCCTCTGCTTACTGCCCTCACCGGGACAGGCGGCGGGCGGATGGAGACTATCCAGTCCACCTGGGAAAACCACCCTGCATTTTTCACCGACTTCCGGGTGCTGCCCGCGGTGGTGGCCGGCCTTGGGGACAGCTACGGGGAGCTGGCCGATCAGAACGGGAAAATTTTGGGGCGATCCGGCCCCGCCGCCGTTCCTCTGCTGAAGGAGGGCTTCGACCCCGCCGGGAAGAAGGAGATGGCCCGACGGGTTCAGGTGATGGAGGAGATTGCCGGGGCTTCGGAGAATGCCTGGTATCTGGAGCAACTTCCCCAGGCGAAAAAGCCGGTGCGGCAGGCGCTGATCCTCGCCCTGAGGCACGACCCCGCCAACGCCCAGACCCTGATCGGTCTGTGCCAGACGGAGAAGAAGGAGTGCAGGCAGGCCGCCCAGCTTGCTCTGGCGCGAATGGAGACCGGGGAGTCCCGGACGTACTGGGAGACACTGGCCCAAAAAGACATGGGCGGAGCGCTGGAGGCCATGCGGCTCTCCTCCGCCCGAACGGCTACTGACCTGACCGCTGAGTGGTTCCTCCAGACGGTGGAACGGGTCAAAAAGAACCCCAATATGCCCCTGAACGACGAGCTGTTTGGCCTGTTGGGCCAGCTGCGCACCGCCATCGAGTGCAAGACTGGGCCCAAGGTCTGTGAGGCTTTCCGGGCTGCCGCCGGTCTGGGCGCCGCCTTGGATCGGGACTACACCTGCGAGGAAAACGGCAAGACAAAAACAAGACCCATGCGGTTTTATTGCCGGGGTGCCACCACTGACCCTGATTCTCAGCGGTATTTCAGCGCCGCCATGCCCTTCACCCTGATGCGCTCCATCCAGCTTACCCGGGATAGCAGCCTGTGCACCCTGGCCGGGGAACTGGCCAGGGTTTATGGCGGTAGGTGGATTGCCCCCGATCTGTGTGCCTCGCTGCTCACCGAGGACAGCGAGACGGCGGGGCAGAGGGCGAAAGAGCTGCTACGGCCCAAATTCAAGCTGTTCGGCAGAAAGGATGCCGACACCAGAGGCATTCTCCAGGATGTGATGTGGGGCCTGTGCTGGAACAACGGCCGCTATGAGTATATGGTCTACGCCAACGACCCCGCAAATAACATTAGGGCCTTTTTTGAACCAGAGGAGCACCCAATCCTCACCCAGGAGCTGGATCCGGTGTGGTTCGAGCTGCTGCTGGAAATGGGCGGAATGGACACGCAGATCATGAATCTGATCCGGCCCATGGATCACCAGGTAATGGACAAGGTGGGAAAATACCTTTACACCCGGGCTACACGCGGAAAAAATGCAGGCGGTTATATCCAATATGTCCGCACACTGATTCAATGCGGCTGGAAGGACTGGGACGGCTTCTTTGTCAGGTACGCCCAGGCTCAGGGAGAAGTGTCATACTTCTCTGTCCGAACTATGTTGGATGCCCTGCCTGTCTCCGGAAAGGAGAAGGCTGCCCAGCTTCGGGAGGTCGCCGGCCTGATCAAAGCCAAGAAGCTCCGGGCCCAGCGGGGCACCTGGCCCGATGCCATGATACAGGACATGATTGGCAAATGGGAAAATGAGTAAAGGAGCGTGGAATCATGTCTGACAAAAACGTACAGCGCCTCCCGGCGGAGGAGCTCTATCAGACCGAGCTGGACGCGCTGATGTCGGCGGAGACGGAGAGCATCCCTACTGGTTGGCGGATGTCCCCCCGGTCGGTGCTGACCTACCTGACGGGGAACACCAAGGTCAAGGGGGTGGAAATCACCCCCAAGTACATGGGCAACAAGCGTTTGGTGGAGATCGCCATCGCCACGCTGGTGACAGATCGGGCTCTGCTGCTCATCGGCGAGCCGGGGACAGCCAAGTCCTGGCTCAGTGAGCACCTGGCCGCCGCCGTCAACGGGGACTCCACCAAGGTCGTCCAGGGCACGGCGGGCACCACCGAGGAGCACATCCGCTACTCCTGGAACTACGCCATGCTCATCGCCAAGGGGCCCTGTCCCGAGGCCATGGTCAAAAGCCCGGTCTACCGAGCCATGGAGACGGGCTCCATCGCCCGGGTGGAGGAGATCTCCCGCTGTGCCAGCGAGGTGCAGGACGCGCTGATCTCCATCCTGTCGGAAAAGCGGCTCAGTGTGCCCGAGCTGGGACTGGAGGTGCCCGCTGCCAAAGGCTTCTCCGTCATCGCCACCGCCAACACCCGGGACAAGGGCGTCAACGATATGTCGGCGGCGCTGAAGCGGCGGTTTAACATCGTCGTCCTGCCCACACCGTCGGATATGGAGACAGAGCTGGATATTGTGCGCACCCGGGTGGTCCAGCTGTCCGCGGGGCTGGATCTCAACGCCCGCCAGCCGGGGGAGGACACGGTGGAGAAGGTGGTCACCATCTTCCGAGAGCTGCGCGCCGGGGCTACCCTGGACGGCAAGCAGAAGCTGAAAACCACCTCTGGCGTGCTGTCCACCGCTGAGGCCATTTCCCTGCTGGCCAACTCCATGGCTCTGGCCGGGAGCTTCGGGGACGGGCGGATCTCGGACGGAGATCTGGCCGCCGCCCTTCAGGGGGCTGTGGTCAAGGATGAAGAACACGACAAGGTGACCTGGAAGGAATACCTGGAGAACGTGATGAAGAAGCGGGGGCACGAGTGGCTGCCGCTGTACCGCGCCTGCCGGGAGCTGAACGGGTGATGAGCGGGCCGACGTTATTCGGCATCCGCCACCTGTCCCCGGCGGCGGCGTTTCGGTTGCGAAAGGCGCTGGACGAGGCAAAGCCGGAGCTGGTGCTGGTGGAGGGACCCAGCGATCTCAACGATCAGATGAGGTGGTTGTGCCACCCGGACACCCGGTTCCCGGCGGCCATTCTGGCCTATACCAAGGAGCCGCCGGTGCGGACAGTTTTGTGGCCCTTTGCCATCTACTCCCCGGAGACGCAGGCGATCTTGTGGGCCCACGAGCACGGGGTGGAGTGCCGGTTTATGGATCTGCCGTCGTCGGTGTTCCTGGCGTTCGCGGAGGCGGCGGCAAAGCGGGCCGCCCTGCGGTCGGAGGAGGACGACGGCGGCGAGGCTGGCGACAACGCTTTAGGGGAGCCGGACGCCCCTGTCACCACCGAGAGCGTCTACAAGGGCCTGGAAACCCTGACGGGGGAGGATCACGACACCTTCTGGGAGCGGAGCTTTGAGCAACTGGGGGACGGGGAGGACTTCCAGGCCGTCAACAACACCTTCGGGCGGCAGCTCCGGGCGGCGTCCCTGGAGGGCGGGCGGGATCTGGCGGAAACCGTGGTGCGGGAGGCGTACATGAAGCGGGTCATGGCCCAGGCTGTCGCTTCTGGCGTGCCTGCGGAGAAGATCTTCTGCGTGTGCGGTTCCTTCCACGTGGCGGGGCTGGAGGAAAACCAGCCCATGACCGATGAAGAAGAAAAAGCCCTGCCCAAGGCGGACTGCTGCGCCACGCTGATGCCCTATTCCTACTACCGGCTGTCCTCTCGCTCCGGCTACGGGGCGGGGAACAAGGCCCCAGCCTACTTCGAGCTGCTGTGGGACGCGTTAAACCGGGGCGGTGTGGAGGAGGGGGCCTATCTCTACCTGACGCGGCTGGCCGCCGCCCACCGCAAGGCGGGCAACCTGGTGTCCTCCGCCGAGGTCATTGAGGCGGTGCGGCTGGCCAATACCCTGGCCGCCATGCGGGGGAGCAAGTATCCTGCCTTGTCGGATTTGCGGGACGCCTCCGTCACCACCATGGGCCACGGAAGCTTCTCCGAGCTGGCCGTCGCGGCGGCGGACACCGAGATCGGCAAAAAGATTGGCTTCCTCCCGGAGGGGGTGGCCCGCACGTCGGTGCAGGAGGACTTCTACCGGCAGCTCAAAGCCCTGCGCCTGGAGAAGTACCGCGCCGCCGAGCTGCAGCGGCTGGATCTGGACTTGCGGGAGAAGCTGAACGTGAAGTCGGAGGCAGCGGCGCTGGGCGATCTGCGGCGGTCGTTTTTCCTCCACCGGCTGCGGGTTTTAGGGGTGCATTTTGCCAATCTGCTCCCCTCCCGGCAGGACGGGGCAAACTGGGGGGAGTACTGGGAGCTGCGCTGGACGCCGGAGGCGGAGATCGAGATCGTGGAGTCCGCCCTCATGGGGGATACCATCGAGGGGGCGGCGGCCTTCGCCCTGAAGGAGCGGGCGGACAACAGCAGCTCTATCGCCCAGGCGGCGGCCATCTTCCAGGATGCCTTTTTGTGCGGGATGCCCGGGGCAGCGGCCCACGCGCTGTCGGTTTTGCAGGGGTTGAGCGTGGACTCCGCCGCCATCTCGGAAGTGGCGGAGACGGCCTCACGGCTGTCGCTGGTGGTGCGGTACGGCGACCTGAGGCGGTTCGACCCGGCCCCGGTGGTGCCGCTGATCAAGCAGCTCTATCTGCGCTCGTGCCTGACGCTGGAAAGCGCCTGCGTATGCGATAGTAAAGCCGCATCTGCTGTTACACAGGCGATGGATAGGCTAAATACTTTACAGCTAAGCCACGAATTTCTGGAGGAGGATCGGTGGCTCAATCTGCTGACCAGCATCTCGGATCGGGACGATCTCAACACCCGGTGCTCCGGCTTCGCCATGGCCATCCTGCTGGAGCGGGGCAAAGCGGACGAGGAGCTGCTGTCCCGAGAGGTGGCCCGGCGGCTGTCCCCCGGGGTGCCCGCCGACCTTGGGGCGGGGTGGTTCGAGGGGCTGGCGGGTAAAAACCGTTATGCCCTCATCGCCCGGCTGTCCCTGTGGCGGCAGTTGGATCAGTACCTCAGTGGGCTGGACGATGAAACCTTCCGGAGGGCGCTGGTGTTCCTGCGGCGGGCCTTTGCCGACTTTTCCCCCTCGGAAAAGAACGACATCGCGGAGAACCTGGGGGAGATCTGGGGCGTCAATGTCCAGCAGGCGGCGGAGCTTTTGCGGAACGACGTGACCGAGGCGGAGCAGGCGGTGCTGGACAGCCTGGACGAATTCGATTTTGACGACATTTAGGAGGTGCGGCCCATGGCGCAGACCGAACAACTCTCCCGCTGGCGGCTGATTTTAGGCGCGGAGACGGAGAACTCCTTCACCGGCATGGGGGCGGGGGGCCTGTCCCAGGAGGAGCTGCTCATGGATGGGGCGCTGGGGGCCATCTACGGCGGGCCCGGTGAGAGCTTCGGAAGCGGCGGCGGGGCGTCCGGCGGGGCGGGGAAGGGCCCGCCCTCCCCGGTGATCTCCAAGTGGCTGGGGGATCTGCGCTCTCTTTTTGACCCGGAGATGGTGGCGGTGGTGCAGAACGACGCCATTGAGCGCAAGGGGCTGAAGCAGCTGCTGCTGGAGCCCGAGCTGCTGGAGGGGCTGGAGCCGGATCTGAATCTGGCCTCCACGCTGCTGATGCTCAAGGATCAGATCCCCAAAAAGTCCAAGGAGTCCGCCCGGAAGTTTATCCGCAAAATTGTAGAGGAGATCAACCGCCTGCTGGAAAACGACGTGCGCCGGGCGGTGACGGCGGCGCTGAACCGCCGGGCCCACGCTCCTCTGCCGTCGGCGGCGGCCATCGACTTCCCCTACACCATTCGGCGGAACCTGCAAAACTACAGCCCGGAGCTGAAGGCTGTGATCCCGGAGCGGGTGTGGTTTTTTGACCGCTCCAGCAAGATCAACCGCTGGCACATCATTCTGGATATCGACCAGAGCGGCTCTATGGGGCAGTCCATCATCTATTCGTCGGTGATGGCCTGTGTGCTGGCCTCTATGTCCGCTGTCAAGACCAGCGTGGTGGCCTTCGATACCCAGATCATGGACTTGACACCCCTGTGCGCCGACCCGGTGGATCTACTGTTCGGCTTCCAGATGGGGGGCGGCACCGACATCGCCAAATCCATCGCCTACTGTCAGGGGCTCATCGAGGCCCCGGCGAAAACCCTGTTTTTCCTCATCTCCGACCTGTGCGAGGGGGGCAACCGGGCGGCTCTGCTGCGCCGGGTGGAGGAGCTGAAAAGCTCCGGAGTGAACGTGGTGGTGCTGCTGGCCATCGCTGACGGGGGCAAGCCCTTTTACGACCCGGAGACCGCCCGGCGGATCGCGAATCTGGGCGTTCCCTGTTTCGCCTGCGCCCCGGAGCGGCTGCCCGAGCTGCTGGAGCGGTGCCTCAAGGGCCAGAGCCTGGAGGGGCTGGCGGCGAAGGGCAAGGCGTAGCCGATAAGCTGATAAAAGAAAATTCGTCCTTGACAAGTTAGTTTACTTGCTGTAGACTGATAGTGGGCTACAGAATGTAAACCAAACTGGAGGGATGAATATGACGCAGTACAGGCTGGGCGAGGTAGAGGCCGCCTTTGCCGCCCTGATCTGGGACAATGAGCCGGTGGCGTCCAACCGGCTGGTGGAGTTGTGCGCCCAAAGGCTGGACTGGAAGAAGTCCACCACCTATACGGTGCTGCGGCGGCTGTGCCAGAAGGGGATCTTTCAAAACGAGGGCGGGGTGGTGACCTCTCTGATTGGCCGGGAGGAGTTCGCCGCCCGGCAGAGCGAGGAGTTTGTAGACCAGGCCTTTGACGGCTCCCTGCCCAAGTTCCTGGCGGCCTTTGCCAGCCGGAAGAAGCTGAGCGCCGAGGAGGTGGAGCAGCTTCAGCGGCTCATCGACGAGAGCAGGGGGTGAGGGTGATGGAAAACCTGTTCTTCACCGTGGTGGGCATGAGCCTCACCGGATCCTTTGTCATCCTGTTTGTGCTGCTGGCACGGCTGGCCCTGCGGAAGGCCCCGAAAATATTCTCCTATGCCCTGTGGGCGGTGGTGCTGTTCCGGCTGTTGTGCCCGTTCACCCGGGACAGCGCCTTTAGCCTTCTGCCCTCCGCGCAGATGGTGTACGCCGACGGGCGGGGAGGAGGTACGGATCAGGTGATCCAGATCCAGACCGGCATCCCCTCTGTAGATCGGCCGGTGAACGACTTTTTGGTGGATCACCCCTATCAGCAGGGGCAGCCCGTGGTGATCGGAGGGGATTCGGAGGAGAATCTGGCCCCTGTTATCAACCAACTGGGCCCCGTGCCGGACTGGCGCACTGTGCCCGCGGCCATCTGGCTGGCCGGGTTTGCCGTCCTGATGGGCTACAGCCTGATCTCCCTGTTGAGGCTGCGGTGGAAGCTGATAGGGGCCGTGCCGCTGGAGGGGGAGAGAAACGTCCGGCTGGCGGATCACATCTCGTCTCCCTTTGTGTTGGGAGTGATCCGGCCCAAAATCTATCTGCCCTCCGGATTGTCGGAAGGGGAGCGGGACTATATCCTCCTCCATGAGCGCACCCACATTCGCCGGGGGGATCACATCCTCCGGGCGCTGGCGTGGCTGGCACTGGCTGTCCACTGGTTCAACCCACTGGTATGGTTGGCCTTTTATCTGGCGGGGAAGGACATGGAGATGTCCTGCGACGAGACGGTGCTGGAGCGGATGGGTCGGGATATCCGGGCGGACTACTCCACCTCCCTGCTGCGGCTGTCCCAGGGCGGGAGGCTGCCGGCGGGGCCTCTGGCCTTCGGCGGCAGCGGCTTCCAGAGCCGCATCAAGAACGTCTTGAAGTACAAAAAACCTGCCTTCTGGGTGGCGCCGCTGGCCCTCGTTGGGGTGCTGGGCCTGTGGGTGGCCCTGGCCACCAATCCCGGCTACTCCTCGGGGCCGGGGAGACCGATAGACTTTGTATACCACGAGCCCGGCCCGGCGGAGATCTGGGTGGACTCCATTGTGATCGATGGGATGGCGTGGGATGAGTGCCGAGAGATCCGGCTAAACGAGTACCCCGGCGTCACCTTCCGGCTGTACCCCGGGAAGCTCACCGCCGTCCGAGACGGAGAGGAAGTAACGCTGTTTGATGGTATGCCCATTGAGGACACCTATCTATGCGACCTGGACGGGGACGGCAAACGGGAGATCTGCTCCCAGGTGTGCATCGGATCGGGCATTGGGGACGAGCGTATCCGGGTGATCCGGTGGTTACACGAATCCGGATCCTTCTCCCTGCTGGAGCTGGCAGATCGCATGACGCATGACTACTATCTGGGACAGGTGGGAGATCAGCTCACGGTGGAGGAGCGGGACTATTTGGGCGGGGCGCGCACCCGCTACGGCCGGTTGATTCTGACGGAGAACGGGCTGGACATCGGATCGGACGGCGGGGCAGGAGAAGCCCCTGATCTACCCGCCGCTGAGCTGACCTTCACCCTGAACACCGCCGGGGAGGAGCACAGCGTCCGGATGGACGGCAGCGTGGGGAATGTGACGCTGGAACAGGGGGCCTTCTGGCATCCGGCGTCGTGGTCGGCATCGGGGCAGGACTACCCTTACGGATACCTGTCTATGGTGTACCCGGGGTTTGCCGGTGAGATCGATGGGAGCATCTACGCCCGGTGGACGGACGGGGGCCGCCGCTCGGTGACGGTGGACACCAGGATGATGGCCATGATCAGAAACTACACGCAAACCGGCTGGTGGGAGTTTACCGTGGAGCTGGACAGCGGGACGGTGACGGCAATGACGGGTCATCCCCTGTTAGAAGATGCTGGCGCGGAGCTGCTCTATTGTCCCGCGTCTATCTCCGACGGAGAGGCGGTGGAGACGGCCCGGATCGCCGCCAAGCTGCTGGCAGCGGGGGAGGAGTATTACCAAGCCTGGCTGGCGGAGAACGGGCGGGCCTTGCCCGCGGAACCATCAGACCGGCCCGGCGCGGAATAATTACAGTTGCCTGAAAGCCCCATTTGTGGTATCATGCAAAAAGCGGAAAGGATGTGCATGATATGGCAATCGAGGCAGTAAAAGAATATTTTGCCCAATTTGGAATGGCGGATCGGGTACAGGAGTTCGACGTGTCCAGCGCCACGGTGGAGCTGGCGGCCCAGGCGCTGGGGTGCCAGCCCTGCCGGATCGCGAAAACGCTGTCCTTCCTGGTGGACGGGCGGGCGGTTCTGATCGTGGCCGCCGGGGACGCCAAGATCGACAACCCCAAGTATAAGGCCCAGTTTGGAACCAAGGCGAAGATGCTCACCCCCGACGAGGTGGTGGAGCTGGTGGGCCATGCGGTGGGTGGCGTGTGCCCCTTCGGGATCAAGGAGGGGGTGGCGGTCTACCTGGATCGCTCCCTGAAGCGGTTTGAGACGGTGTTCCCCGCCTGCGGCAGCAGCAACAGCGCCATCGAGCTGTCCATAGAGGAGCTGGAGCGGTACTCCGGCTATACGGCCTGGGTGGATGTGTGCAAGGGCTGGGATAGCTGACAGAACACAACGAACCGGGACAGGCGGGAAAACCGTCTGCCCCGGTTTTTGTACGGGTTGATCAGTGGCTGGCCTTCCGCTCCGCCTTTTTCCGGAGCAGCTCCTCCCGGGCCAGCTGGGCAGCGGCCACGATGTCCTCGTGGCGAACCGTATAGTGGCGGTTGACGGACATCTTGCTGTACCGGCTGCGGAAGCGGCGGCTGTACCGCTCCAGCTGGGCGATCTGGTCGCCGTACCGCTGACGCAGGGCGGAGGATTTGTCCTCCAGCATATCGGACAGCTCCGCCTTGCCCAGGGAGAGCTGGAGCTGGAGTTCTTCCCCCAGGGTGGTGACGCCCACTACCAGCCGAGACACCAGGGCCAGATGGCGGATGGTGAACACCGCGTCCACAATCAGCACCGTGAGCAGGACACTGCCCAGGGTGTATTTGAGCACCGGGGGGATATCGGCGAACAGATCCTCCACCGGCGGGTGGATATAGAAGATCACCACGTAGGACAGCACGCCCCACACCAGTGCCACCCACAGGCAGATCCGGCCCTTCAGGTTAAAGCGGAAGTGGGAGTAGTCCCAGTATTTCACGTGGGTGGTGGTCTCCAGCAGCCAGGCCACAAAATACTCCCAGGAGCTCATCACCACCACGGCCACCACGTAGAACAGCACAAGATTCGATTTCAATGGGGTGAAAAACAGGATCATCAGCAGCACGCCCGTGCCGTAGATGGGGCAGATGGGGCCGTACAGGAAGCCCCGGGGCACCAGCCGCCGCTCGCAGATGGAGCAGTAGCAGGTCTCCATCACCCACCCCAGGAAGGAGTAGAAGATAAAGTAGAGGAACAGATCCACAATGGAATAGCCCAGGATGGTCAAAAGGGTTCCCTCCTAATCTTGTTCGGCAAGCAGGACGCCGAGGATCCCGTTGTATATCCGGTCGGGGTGCTGGAGAAACTGACGGGCAATGCGCTGCCCGTCCTCCTCAGAGGAAGCCAGCAGGGTCAAGGAGAACAGGCTGCCCTGATCGTCGTCCATGGTGAGGCACACGTCAAATCCCTGGGGCTGGGGTCGCACCTCCGCCCGCACCTGGGCCTTGCGTTTTAGCGCCTGGTTCAGGGGGGCCATGCGCTGGTCGCACCGGCGGCGCACCACGGGGGACAAGCTACTCTCCCCGGCGGCGCAGGTGCGGCGGCCCTTGCCGGTGATGGAATAGAACTCCCCGTCCTGGGCGATGTGGCCGCTGCCCAGCAGCTCGGACGCCGCCTCGGCGAACTGGAAGTAGTCCACGCCGCCGTCACACATGGACAGGTCGGTGAGGGTGGCGAAGTCAATGGGGGCGGCGGCGCGATCTAAAATGTAAAGCACCAGCAGCTTGATGTCCAGCTTGTCATGGATAAACCCGGCCATATGCACCAGCTCCTCTCCCGGGCAGGGCGCGGCAGGCGCCGCGCAAGGGACAAGGAACATTATAGCCGATCCCTGCGGTAAAGACAAGCAGAATTTGTCTGTCGCTCAGGCCCGGGTGACAAGGGCCTGGTAGAGCTGCACCAGATAGGCCCAGGTGGGGCGATCCAGCACGCCGGTGGCAGGCAGACCCGCCAGCTTTTGAAGGATGCGGAGGTTGGCAGGGGTCTCGCCATCGTTGCAGCTGCTCATCTTGCAAGGGGTGAAGTTGTTCATCACCTTACTGAGGGAGACGATCATGGCCTGGACAATGAGTATGGGCGGGCACTCCTGGCCCTCGCCAGCGGTGTAGGTGCCGCAGGGCATGACGTTCAGCGGGGGCGGAAAGCCGTATTGCAGCTCAGTCTCATAGTAGGCCTCCCGGATGGCGTCCCAGGTGCCCAGATCCACCACCCCGGTCACCGGGGGGTGGTACTCCCGCTGAAACACCATGACGGCCTCCAGGGTGCGCTCCCCGAAGATGCCGTCCACCGTCAGCCGGATCAGCTTGGGGTCATGGATGGCCAACTGGTTGAGCATATATTGCAGGGATCGGATGGGCTGGCCGGTGAGCTCCGATCCGTTTGCCGTGTTGTTCATAGGGAAGATCCTTCCTTTCATGCGTTGGAGTTTCCAAACGTGAGGTTGTAGCCCGGGAACTGACCGGCGGCCACGGAGTTTTGAATGTCCTGGGCGCTGGTGGGCAGGTTGGCCCCGACCAGGGCGGTGCGGGCGATGCCCAGGTATTCGTCATACAGCCGCTGCCAGGTCTGCTGATCCACCACACCGGTGGCGGGCAGGCCCAGGCGGGTCTGGGCGGCCTCCACTGCCTCCCGGGTGCGGGGGCCGAAGATGCCGTCGATAGCCAGGGGGGGAACGCCGGAATTGAACTGGGCGATGATGGAGATAAAATATTGCAGGGCGGACACAGCCAGGCCGGTGCTGCCCTCCCGGAGGGTGACCCCAGCGGCAGGGCCCTGGATCTGGGTGAAGGGCTGGCCCTCGCTCACCAGCTCGGACAGCTTTTTGACTGCCCCGTGGAGGGATACCAGCTTATACCAGGTGCCCTGGCCCACAATACCGTCGGGGGTGAGGTTGAAAATGGACTGGAATTTTTTAACCGCCGCCTCGGTCTGGCTGCCGAACACGCCGTCCACCGGGCGGATGCGGGGAATGGCGGGGTAGTTCTGCCCGATCCGGTTGAGCATGACCTGGAGCACGGTGACATAGTCGCCGGAGGAGCCGACCTGCAGGGGATAGCCGGGGTAGGAGTAGGAGATGTCCCGGATGGGGGTGTTGGACACCAGCTCAATGTTGTCGCCGTAGTAGTGGCGCAGGATGTCCAACGTGGAGCTGCCCTGCCGGGCCAGCCGCTCGCTGCCCCATTGGGACAGGCCGTCGCAGGTGACGGTGGTGCCGTTGCAGAACTTGGCGGCCAAGGGTTCCACAAAGCCCTGCCGCCGGATATAGGTGTTGAACAGCTCATCCACCAGGCGATCTACGTTTTCAAAGGTGCTGCGCCCCTTGATAAACTTTTGATCGTTGACGGTGGAGGAGGTGATGTCGAAGTCATAGCCCCGGCTGGGGTAGTATTCGGTGTAAATCCGGTTCAGGGCAAAGGAGATCTGGGCCAGAATATTGGCCCGCAGCGCCGCCTCCGGCCAGGTAGGGTAGATCTCGCTGGAGGCTACGTTTTTGATATAATCAATGAAGGGCACCGTCACATTTTCTGCCCACTGGTTGGCCGGGCCCAGGTGCACGGTGATAGTCTGCGGTATGTAGGGCGTGACTGAGATAGGCATAGGAACCTCCTTACTTGGCGCCGGAGCGGTTCACAGCGGCTGTGGCGTGACCACCACCGGACTGGCGATATCATCCCCGTTGGAGGGCTGGGGGAGGGGTACCAGGGGCACATTCTGCACCGTCTCCACCCCGGGAAACACCTGGAGCTTTTCAAAGGTGGCCAGATAGTAGTCCGGGTGCTCCACCACCAAGGCGTAGTCGGAGAAGGGGGCGGCTCCGCCGGGGGATTCACTGAGGGACAGGTCGGGGGCCTCCAGCTGAAAGGGCTTGGTGGCGCCGCTGCTGTCGGTCGTCTGGATGGAGAGCACGTTTCGGCGGCCGTCCTCACTGGGGCCGGAGATAATCACCGTGGCGCCGGCGACGGGAAGCTGGGCCTGAGAGGTAAACGCACGAACGGTCAAAGAGCCGGTCTGGGGCATGGACAATTCCTCCTTTTGGGGATTGTGGGAAGTCTGTGATGGCAGGCCCCGCCTGGGGCGGGTTCCGGCTTCCCTGATTCAGCTTATGTAAAAAGGAGAAAAGGGTGCGCGCTGACGAAAAAACCGGCGGATTTATGAGATGCGCTGGAAAATCGGCAAAATTTTTCTGCTTTTAATTTGCCGGAGCCGGCACATAATGAGGAACGGGGAAGTGAAAAAAAGCAGGAGGCATAACGATGAAACAGAGAAGGTTTGCTTTGGCAATGGCCCTGGTGTTTGTCCTGGCCCTGGCGGGCTGCTCCGCCAACCGGGAGGAGAACTCCAGACCGGTGGAGCCCACCCACACCATGCCCCAGGATGAGCACAGCCCTGGCATGAATGGCGGAAATAATGGCAACGACGCCATGGATGGCGGCGGCGCAGGGGGCACCAACGATCAGAACAATGACGGCCGTCCTGACAGTTCTGCCGGAATCGGCGGCCAGGATGGGGACAGCGTGATGGACGACATCGGCGACGCCGCAGGGGATCTGGCTCGGGGCGCAGGCGATGTGGTTCGAGGCGCAGGCGACGCCATCGGCGACGCGGCCAACGACGTCGGCCGGGCGATGCGGTAAGCAAAACAGGGCGGCCGGGTAATCCCAGCCGCCCTGGAGCTTTTATGTATGGGTTCCGCACAGGTTCAAAAAAGCTATCGGCTTACAGCTCCAGCCCGATATAGGCTTCCAGTACGTCAGGCTGGCCGTCCGCCTCGGTGAAGCCATGGGTGAGGCAAAATTGACGGAACCGCTGGTGTCCCGGAGGGCAGGACAGCCGCAGGATCTGCCGCCCCAGGGCCCGATAAGTACAGATCGCGTGGCCCAGTAGCTGGATTCCAAGGCCCTTTCCCTGGAACTCCGGGGCCATCCACAACAGCGTGATCCAACCCGCGCCTTGCTCCGCTTCCCTGGTTCGATCCATCTGGAGCACTCCCACAGGCCGATCTCCCAGCAGGGACAACAGCAGGTTGTCCGGCTCACTCAGTAGGAAGTTGTATGGCTCAACGCCGGCTTCCCTACAGGCGCTCAGATAAAACTCCTCCTCCTGAGGTAGGATCAGGGGACGATGGCGCAGGGCGTTGCGCTCCATGCCGGGAATGCCGGAGGCGGCGTTGGACTGGGCGGTGGGATACCGCCACCGCTCAGAGGAGCCGAGGTGGCCGTCATCATTATAATACTCCACCTGGAAGCTGCCGTTTTCTGAGATCAGCTTGGCCACGCCGGTGTTATTGGACAGGGGAATCTGGCTCATACTGGCGGCGTCCATGCCCAGGAAGGCAGACAGCGCCGCCCGGATGGCGCAGCCGTGGGAGGTCACCGCCACCGTCTGTCCCGGATGGGCGGTGGCGATGCGGGTCAGGGAGGCGGTCATACGCTGGCGCACCTGAGGGAAGGTCTCGCTGCCCTCCACCTGCCAGCCAGGGTCGCAGGCCAGAAATGCTGCCAGGCTTTCCCGGTGATCGTGGAGCAGTTGACCCCAGGGCACATCCTCCCAGACGCCCGCGCCGATCTCCCGCAGACCGGGATCCACCCGCAGGGGAAGGTCATGGGAGCGATAGATGGCCCCGGCGGTGGACATGGCCCGGTAGAGGTCGCTGGAATATACCGCGTCAAAGTGGACGTCCTGGAACCGCTGCTCCAGCGCCTTCACCTGTTCCCGGCCCTTGCTGGTGAGCAGTCCGTTGTGCCAACTGTGGCAGCGGCGGTAGAGGTTGCCCTCCGCCTGGCCGTGGCGGATGAGATAAATGGTGGTCATGGTAGTCTCCTTCCTGTGCTTCACCAGGGCTGCACGCCTCCGGTGAGCTCCCGTACCGCGGACAGGCCCTGCCGGGCCGCAATTGCCGCCAGCTCGTCCCGCACCTTCAGCGGGGCAAAGGGGTCGGCGAACAGGGCGGTGCCCACCGCCACGGCGGAGGCCCCCGCCAGCAGGAACTGGGCGGCATCCTCCCCAGTGGATACGCCGCCCATCCCGATGATAGGCAGCTTGACGGCGTTTGCCACCTCCCACACCATACGCACCGCCACAGGGAGGACAGCGGGGCCGGACAGCCCGCCGGTGTTCATTTTGAGGATAGGCCGTCGAGAGTTTACGTCAATGCGCATCCCCCGCAGGGTGTTGATGAGGGATAGGGCGTCCGCGCCCCCGTCCGCTGCGGCCCGGGCGATTTCCGTGATATCAGTGACATTGGGGGAGAGCTTCACCATCACTGGGACGGTGGCGCGCTTTTTAGCCTTCTGGGTGACCTCCGCCGCCAGATCGGGACGGGTGCCGTAGGCCAAGCCTCCCGCCTTCACATTGGGGCAAGAGATGTTGACCTCGATCATATCCACCCCGGCTTCGGACAGCTTTTCACACATGACGCCGTACTCCTCCGGTGTGTTTCCTGAGATGTTGGCGATGACCGTCACGTCATGCTGCCGCAGGAAGGGAAGCTCGTCCCGAATAAAGGCGTCCACGCCAGGATTTTGCAGTCCCACCGAGTTGAGCATCCCCAGAGGGGTCTCGGCGATCCGGGGCGGAGGGTTGCCCTCCCTGGGGTGAAGGGTAAGACCCTTACAGCAGATGCCGCCCAGCTCGGACAGGTCAAAGAACTGGCCGTACTCCCGGCCAAAGCCAAAGGTGCCGGAGGCGACCACCACCGGGTTTTTCAGCACAACCCCGGCTAAATCAACGGATAGATCAACAGAGCGGTCTTGAAATAACGCCACAGATGTAGTGGCGCCGCCAATGATCCCCGAAGCCTCGGGACGGGGTGTTTTCTTCTCAGACATCCCAGTCCACCTCCTCGGCGTTGAATACCGGACCGTCCTTGCACACGTGCTTCATGCTCCCGTCCTTCATCCGGAGGGCACAGCCAAGGCAAGCCCCCACGCCGCAGGCCATCCGCTCCTCCATGGACACCTGGCAGGGGACGCCAAACTCCGCTGCCACCGCCGCCACGCTTTTCAACATGGGCTTAGGGCCACAAGCCAGAATCTGTGTAAAGGATTTATCCTGTTCAAGGAGATCACGCACCTGGCCGTCCACAAAGCCATGGCGGCCCAGGGTACCGTCGTCGGTGCAGAGACAGGTTTTCTCGCAGTGCTCCTCAAAACGGCTAACCACGGAGGGAAATGCCTTGTCTTTCGTACGGAAACCCAGCACCGCCGTTCGGGGCCATTTCAGCCACTCCCCGCAGGTGATGAGGGGCGGTACGCCGATGCCGCCGCCCACCAGCAGATAATGCCCCTCTCGGGACACGTCGAAGCTGTTCCCCAGGGGGCCCAGCACGTCCAGTTTATCTCCCTCCTTGCACTGGGACAGCCAGCGGGTACCCTCACCCCGCACTTCAAAAATCAGGGTGGCCAGATCCGCCGGCTCATCCCAGCCGGCGATGGCCACCGAGATGGGCCGGCGGAGGAGCTGATCATCTCCGCATTTGATATGGATAAACTGCCCGCCGGTGAGGCCGTGCTGTTCCACCAGCTTCCCAACCTCCAGCACCATCCACCAGGTTGAGGCGTCCAGTTGGGTCATGGAGGCCACGGTGCAGATCTGTTGAATCGGCATGTTTGGCCCTCCTTACAGAATGGTGACATATTGCTTGATCTCGTCCCGCATATGCTCTGCGGCGACCCGGGCGGCCTCCTGATAGTCCGCGCCGTTCTTCCCGGTTTTCTGCCAGGCACACAAGATGGAGCGGGAGGCGTTGACGATGGCCCCCCGGCCCAGCTCGTCGAAAGCGAACCGTACATCGGCGGCAGTGCCTCCCTGGGCGCCGTAACCGGGCACCAGGAAGAAGGTTTTGTCCAGACGGTAGCGCAGCTCCTTCAGAACGGAGGGGTGGGTGGCCCCCACTACCGCCCCCAGGGCCTGATAGTGATACTTGCCCTCGGTGCCCTGGCCCCAGCGCTGGATCAGGTCGCCCATAACGGTGTATACCAGCCGATCCCCGGCCACGATGTCCTGGAGCTCCATGGAGGAGGGGTTGGAGGTTTTGGCCAGCACAAAGGCGCACTTGTTCCGCTCGGTGCAGTCTTTTAAAAAGGGCTTGATGGCGTCAGAGCCCATGTAGCCGTTGAGGGTGACGCAGTCGGCGTCAAACACCGGGCAGGCCGTCCCACCCACCTGGGTGGAGCCCAGCCACGCCTCGCTGTAGGCGGCGGCGGTGGTGCCGATGTCCCCCCGCTTCACGTCGGCCATGACAAATAGGCCCTTTGATTTGGCGTAGGCGATGACCTCCTCCAGCGCCTGCATCCCCTGCCAGCCCAGCATCTCAAAGTAAGCGGACTGGGGCTTGACGGCGGGAACCACGTCCGCCAGCGCGTCGATGAGGCCCTTGTCAAACTCCAGCACCGCCTGGGCGGCGGCCTTTAGGGTTTCGCCGTGCTGGTCGGTGTACTTTTTGAGGATATGGGGCGGCACGTACTCCACCCGGGCGTCCAGCCCGGCCACGGTGGGGTTCTTTTTGGCCTTGATCTTGTCCTGCAATGCGTCGAATGACATGGTTTAATCCTCCTGGTAAATAATCTTTCCCCGGGAAATGGTATACTTGACTTTTCCCCGCACGGTACGGCCGTGGAAGGGGGTGTTGCGGCCTTTTGAGGCAAATTTGGTCTTGTCAATGACCCACTCCTCGTCCAGATCAAAGAGGATCAGGTCGGCGTTCCGGCCTAAGCCCAGCGTTCCCTTGTCCAGCCCCAGCAGGGCGGCGGGGGCGGCGGTCATCAGCGCGATGACCCGGCTCAGAGACAGCAGCCCGGTGTGGTACAGCCCAGTGAGGGCCAGAGCCAGGGAGGTCTCCAGCCCCACCATGCCGCTGGGGGCGTCGGGGAGGGGCTTGGCCTTTTCCTCTGTGGTGTGGGGGGCGTGGTCGGTGACAATGGCGTCAATGGTGCCGTCCATCAGCCCCGCCCGGATGCCCTCCACGTCCGCCTGGGTGCGCAGGGGCGGGTTGACTCGGGCCATGGCGCCCTGCCGCAGTATCTCCTCCTCGGTGAGGGTGAAATATTGGGGGCAGGTCTCGCAGGTGACGTGGACGCCCCGGGCCTTGGCCTGCCGGACGATCTCCACCCCTTTGGCGGTGGAGATGTGGCAGATGTGGACATGGGCCCCGGTTTCCTCCGCCAGCATCACGTCCCGCATGATCTGCAGCTCCTCCGCGATGGCGGGGCGGCCGGGGAGATTCAGCTGCCGGGAGACGGCCCCCTCGTTGACGGCGTAATTTTGCACCATGTCCCTGTCCTCGCAGTGATCCAGCAGGGGCAGGCCCAGCCGCTTCGCCTCCAGCATGGCCTGCCGGAGCAGGGCCAGGTTCTGGATGGGTACTCCGTCGTCGGTGAAGGCAGGCGCCCCCGCCGCCTTCAGGGCGGCAAAATCGGTGAGCTGTTTGCCCTTCTGTCCCACCGTTACCGCCCCGGCGGGGAGGACGTTGATTCCGGTGGGAGCGGCCCTGTCCCGTACCAGTCGAACGATGTCCGGGCAGTCGGTGGCGGGTTTGGTGTTGGGCATAGCTACCAACGTGGTGACGCCGCCCCGGGCGGCGGCGGCGCAGCCGGTGGCCACCGTCTCCTTGGCCTCGAAGCCCGGCTCCCGCAGGTGGACGTGCAGATCCACCAGCCCGGGGGCCGCTACAAGCCCTGCGGCGGACAGCACCTGTGTGCCATCTGCCGATAGATGCCCGCCCAACCGGGCGATTTTCCCGTCCTCAATGAGAATATCCAGGCGTTCGTCCACGCCCTGGGCGGGGTCGAGCACCCGCCCGCCCTGGATCAAAAGCCGCAAAGAGTTGTCCCTCCTGTCGTCAATGGTTTGAATTATTATATAGTATCCGGAGGGAGAACGCAACGGATAAAAGAAAAGAAATCTCCCGGAGAAACCGGCCGGGGAAGGACAAAATGGACAGAAAAAGGCAGGGCCCTCATGGGGGCCCTGCCTCTGGTGCAAGTAAGCCTGTAAGCCGGGTTCTGTCATTTAAGACAGCCATCTATCTCGACGCGCTGTCGCCAGCGCGCTCCAGCCGCCTCCCCGGGACGGCCGGGCCGGCCTTGTGTCCCTCCACGGCGTTGCTCCGGATAGAGTTTACAGCAATGGGCGCTTTCACACGCCATTGGGTGAGCTCTTACCTCGCCTTTCCACCTTTGCTGGCAGGCTTGCGCCCGCCAGTAGTCTATTTCTGTTGCACTTTTCCTGGGGTCGCCCCCGGCGGGTGTTACCCGTTATCCTTGCCCTGCGGAGCCCGGACTTTCCTCACGGCCGGCCTTTCGG
Source organism: Bacillota bacterium (assembly GCA_021768085.1). Taxonomy (GTDB): domain Bacteria; phylum Bacillota; class Clostridia; order Oscillospirales; family Oscillospiraceae; genus Enterenecus. Next base: position 88,618 of record JAETOJ010000002.1, on the reverse strand, counting down.
CCTGGCCGCGCGGCTGTCCAGCTTGCTTGCGAAATTCATTGTACTTCAACTTTGGGTGATTGTCAAATGGAATTGAATGGGGTATAATACCTCTGTACGCAAATTCTGCCTTTGGGCGGAAGCGGATCGATGACATGGAGGTGCGGCTCGGTATGGAATCGGCACTGAAGGAATATATGGATGGCTTGAAGGGAAAGCGAGTGGCCGTGATCGGACTGGGCGTGTCCAACATGCCCCTGGTGGAGCGGTTGCTGGACGCGGGCGTGGAGGTGCTGGCCTGCGACAAGCGGCGGCGGGAGGAATTCAACGGCCTCATCGAGTCGCTGGAGTGCCGGGGGCTGGAGGCGGCCCTGGGTCCCGACTATCTGGAACACCTAAAGGGAGTGGACGTGATCTTTCGTACCCCGGGCCTGCGGCCCGACGTGTCCCAGATTGCCCGGGCGGTGGAGGAGGGGGCGGTGCTCACCTCGGAGATGGAAGCGTTTCTCTCCCTGTGTCCCTGCCGGATTATTGCGGTGACTGGATCGGACGGCAAAACCACCACCACCACCATCATCGCCGGGATGCTGAAGGCGGCGGGCTACCGCACCTTTGTGGGGGGGAACATTGGCAACCCGCTGCTGTGCCAGGTGGACGAGATCCGACCGGATGACATAGTGGTGCTGGAGCTGTCCTCCTTCCAGCTGCTCACCATGAAGCAAAGCCCCAGCATCGCGGTGATCACCAATTTGGCGCCCAACCACCTGGACGTCCATAAAGATATGGAGGAGTATGTGGCGGCCAAACGGAACATCTTTGCCTACCAGGACGCCTGCGATAAGCTGGTGCTCAATGCGGACAACGAGATCACCGCCGGCTTTGCCAAAGAGGCCCGGGGGCAGGTAACGCTGTTCAGCAGGAAAAAGTCACTGGAGCAGGGGGTATACTTAAAGGACGGCATGGTGATGTACTGCGGCCGCCCGGTGCTCCACCAGGAGGATATCCGCCTGCCCGGCCTACACAACCTGGAGAATTATATGGCGGCCATCGCCGTGGTGGAGGAGCTGGTGCCCGACGAGGTGATCCGGGACTTCGCCCGCACCTTTAACGGGGTGGAGCACCGCATCGAGCTGGTGCGGGAGCTGGACGGGGTGCGTTATTATAACGACTCCATCGCCTCCAGCCCAAGCCGCACCATGGCGGGGCTGCGCTCTTTTCAAGATAAGGTGATCCTCATCGCCGGGGGGTACGACAAGCACATCCCCTACGACGAGATGGGATCGGAGGTTGTCAAATCGGTCAAGACGCTGCTGCTCACCGGGGACACGGCGGAGAAGATCAAGGCGGCGGTGCTGGCCGCGCCGGGGTATGAGCCGGGGAGGCCGGAGATTGTGGACTGTGCCGATCTGCGGGAGGCGGTGGAGCGGGCCAGGGCCCTGGCGGAACCGGGGGACGTGGTGATCCTGTCGCCGGCCAGCGCGTCCTTTGACCGCTTCAAAAATTTCATGGAGCGGGGAAACGCGTTCAAGGATTTGGTGAACGCGCTGAAATAAGCGGGTAAAGGAGTAATATGGACGTGGAAACAGAACAGAGATTGGAGCGGCTGTGTACCGCAGGGGCCCCCTCCGGGCGTGAAGGCCCGGCCGTGGAGGTGGCCCGTGCGCTGCTGGAGCCGCTGATGGATGAGGTTTGGATCGACAGGTTGGGCAATTTGATTGGGGTGCGCCACTGCGGGAAGCCGGGGGCAAAAAAGCTGCTGCTGGACGCCCATCTGGACGAGGTAGGGCTCACCGTCACCGGGATGGAGCATGGCTTTTTGCGTTTTGCTGCCATCGGGGTGGACGCCCGGATGCTGCCCGACCGAGAGGTGACGGTGCTGGCCGACCCGCCCCTGCGGGGGGTGGTGGCCTGCCTGCCACCCCACGTGCTGTCGGCGGAGGATCGGGAGAAGGCTCCCAAGGTGGAGGAGATGTTCATCGACGTGGGGCTGAGCCAGGAGGAGGCGGAGCGGCGGATCCCCCTGGGCACGCCGGTGGTATACCGCTCGAATTTCCTCCGGCTGGGGGAGCGGCAGATGTGCTCCAAGTCCATGGACGACCGGGCCTGTTTTGCGGCCTTGCTGCGGGCGGCGGAGCTGCTCCAGGACAGGGAGCTGGACGTGGATCTCTACCTCCTGGGCAGCACCCGGGAGGAGGTGGGCGGCATGGGGGCCCGGGTGGTGACCCAGGCCATCGCCCCGGACTGCTGCGTGGCGGTGGACGTGACCTTCGGGGTGACGCCGGACACCTCTAAGGAGGAGGCTATGGTGATGGGCGGCGGCCCCGCCGTGGGCATCGGGCCCAACTGCGCCCGGTGGATGGTGCGCCGCCTGCTGGACGCATCGGAGCGGGAGAGCATCCCCGTCCAGAAGGAGATCATGGAGGGCAGCAGCGGCACCAACGGCTGGGGGATGCAGATCTGCAACGAGGGGGTGGCCACCACGGTGGTGTCCATCCCGCTGAAGTATATGCACACCCCGGTGGAGACAGTGGAGCGGGCCGACATTGAGGACACGGCCCGGCTGCTGGCCGCCTTTGCCGCCGGACTGGGAGAGGGGGACTGGCAATGATTGAGACGCTGAAAACCCTGTGCGCCCTGTCCGGGGTGTCCTCCTTTGAGGATGAGGTGCGGGACTATCTCCGCCAGCGGGTGGAGCCCCACGCGGACAGCGTGCGGGTGGACGCGCTGGGGAACCTGATCGTATTCAAGCGGGGGGCCAAGTCCACGGGGAACCGGCTGATGCTGTGCGCCCATATGGACGAGGTGGGGCTGATTGTGAAGTCGGTCACCAAAGAGGGGTTCCTGAAATTCGGCTGTGTAGGCGGCATCGACCAGCGGATTCTGCTGGGCAAGGAGGTGGCGGTGGGGCCGGGGCGCGTCCCCGGCGTCATCGGCCTGAAGCCCATCCACCTGACCACCGCCGAGGAGCGGAAGAAGGTGCCCAAGGTCACGGATCTCTATGTGGATATCGGTGCCAAGGATCAGGAGGAGGCCCTGTCCCAGGTGGAGCTGGGGGACTTTGCCGCATTTGTCAGCGACGCCGTGGACTTTGGGGACGCAATGCTCAAGGCCAAGGCCATCGACGACCGGGTGGGTTGCGCGGTGATGGTGAAGCTGCTGGAAGAGGAGCTGCCCATGGACTGCACCTTCGCCTTCACGGTGATGGAGGAGGTGGGCACCCGGGGAGCTTTCGGGGCGGCCTTCTCCGTAAAGCCGGAGATCGCCCTGGTGCTGGAGGGCACCACCGCCGCCGACGTGCCCGCCCTGTCGGAGGATCGGCAGGTGTGCTGGCCGGGGCGTGGCCCGGTGCTGGCCTGGATGGACGGGGGCGCCATCTATGATAGGGCGCTGTTTGAGCGGCTGCGGGCGCTGGCGGAGGAGAACGGCCTACCTTGGCAGATGAAGCACTACCTGTCCGGAGGCACCGACGCCAGGGCAGTGCAGGGAACCGGATCCGGGGTGCGGGTGGCAGGGATCTCGGCGGCGGTGCGCTATCTCCACGCGCCCAACAGCGTGTGCAGCCAATCCGACGCGGTACAGATGCTGTCTCTGGCCCGGCTGTTTATCCGGGATATGGCCAGGGGCTGACAGCCTTAGGCTGATAGGAGGAAATAGACATGGAACTGATTAAAACACTGGAGCAGCTGGTGTCCGCCTTTGGGCCCTCCGGCTGTGAGCACGAGATTTCCCAGGTAATTGAGCAGCTGGCCGCGCCATTTGTGGACGAGATCACCCGGGATGTGATGGGAAACCTGATCTGCCACAAGAAGGGGGGCGGCCCCCGAGTGATGTTCTCCGCCCACATGGACTCCATTGGGCTGGTGGCCACCCACATCGACGAGAAGGGGTTTGTCCGGGTGGGGGCCCTGGGAGGTGTGGGCGCCAAAGAAGTGGTCTATGCCCCGGTGCGCTTTCAAAATGGAACCTGCGGTCTGATCTGCGTCAAGGGCGATGCGGATCTGGACAAGCTGAAGGTGAGCGACCTGTTCATCGACATTGGCGCGGCGGATGGGGAGGAAGCCAAAAAGCTAATCCAGGTGGGGGATGCGTTGGTGTATGACACCCCCGTCCGCCAGGCGGCGGGCAGGGTGATCTCCCCCTACCTGGACGACCGGATCGCCTGCCTTGTGCTGCTGATGGCCATGGAACGGCTGGAGGAGACGGATAACGACCTGTATTTTGTGTTCTCCACCCAGGAGGAGGTGGGCTGCCGGGGGGCAAAAACCGCTGCCTGGGCCATCGACCCGGACTACGGTATCGCGGTGGACGTCACCGGGGCGGACGATGAGCCGGGGAGCAAGCATCAGGCCAGCAGCCTGTGCGGCAAGGGGGCGGCGGTGAAGGTGATGGATCGCTCCGTGATCTGCCCGCCCGAGCTGGTGGAACGGCTCATGGGGCTGGCGGCGGAACGGGGAATCCCGGCCCAGCGGGATGTGCTTCAGATGGGGGGCACCGACGCGGGGCCCATGCAGGCCACCCGGAGCGGCGTGTACGCGGGAGGCATTTCGATCCCGTGCCGCTATACCCACACACCCACTGAGATGGTGGATCTGGGGGATGTGCGGGCCTGTGCCGAGCTGACGGCGGCTTTTGCCTCCAGCAAGCTAAAGAAGTAGAAGAAATACGAGATAGGACGGTAACAGTCAATGGACTTTCCTTTACAGATATCAGAGCGCGTCCTGGCGCTGTCGGATCGGGCGGAGCGGGAGCTGGGCGGGCAGTTTGCCCGGATTGACACCATTGCCCAGGCCAACAGCCGCCGGGTGTTGGCGGCGTTTCAGAAGCACCGAGTGGCGGAGAGCTATTTTGCCGGCACCACCGGCTACGGCTACGACGACCTGGGCCGGGACAAGCTGGACGAGATCTACGCCGATCTGTTCGGCACGGAGGACGCCCTGGTGCGGCTGCAATTTGTCAACGGTACCCACGCCATCGCCTGCGCCCTGTTCGGGGCGCTGAAGGCGGGGGACGTGCTGGTGTCTGCGGTGGGCGCGCCCTACGACACCCTGCTGGGGGTGGTGGGAGCGGTGGACAAGGGCCACGGCTCCCTGAAGGACTACGGCGTGGAGTACCGCCAGGTGGAGCTGGTGGACGATGCCCCTGACCCCGCGGGGCTGGCGAAAGCGGTGCGGGATCCCCGGGTGAAGGCGGTGCTGATCCAGCGCTCCCGGGGGTACGCTACCCGGGCGTCCCTGTCGGTGGCGCAGATCGGGGAGCTGTGCGCCATTGTGCGGAAAAATAACCCGAATGCCGCCATACTGGTGGATAACTGCTACGGAGAGTTTGTAGAGGAACAGGAGCCCACCCATGTGGGGGCCGATCTGGTGGTGGGCTCGCTGATCAAAAATCCCGGTGGCGGGCTGGCCCCCACCGGGGCCTACATTGCCGGCCGGCGGGATCTGATCGAGGGGGCGGCCATGCGGCTCACCTGCCCGGGGATCGGCCGGGAGTGCGGGGCCACCCTGGGAAATAACCGTCTGCTGTACCAGGGGCTGTTTCTGGCCCCTCATACGGTGGCCCAGGCGATGAAAACAGCGGTGTTTGCCGCCCGACTCATGGAGCTGCTGGACTATGAAGCGGATCCGCCATCCGACGCGATCCGCCATGATATCATTCAGATGATCCACCTGAAGAACCCGGAGGCGGTGAAGCGGTTCTGTAAGGGCATCCAGTCCGGGGCCCCAGTGGACTCCTACGTCACTCCGGAGCCCTGGGATATGCCGGGGTACGACAGCCAGGTCATTATGGCCGCGGGGGCCTTCATCCAGGGGGCGTCCATCGAGCTGTCCGCCGACGCGCCCATGCGGGAGCCCTACACAGTCTATCTACAGGGCGGGCTCACCTATGAGTCGGGCAAGACCGGCGTGATGCTGGCGGCGGAGGAGCTGCTGCGGGAGTGACATAGGCCGAGCTGTTTTGCGCATACAGTGACTATGGAGGTGACTGTATGCCTGTAAAGTTGAAACGCCTGTCATATAATCTGCGGCAGGAGGGGCCGCTGGCGGTGGTGCTGCCTGTGGCGATCGCGCTGGCGGCGGTGGGGATCCTGCTGCATACGCTGAATGGACGGCTGCGGCCGGTGCTGGAGGCGGAGGCGCGCAGCCAGGCCACCAACCTGATGACCCAGGCCATCGCCGTAGCGGTGGACAACTGCCTCCAAGAAAATCATATGGACTACGGCGATTTTGTGAGCCTGGAAAAGGACGGGGCGGGGAAGGTGACCTCCATCACAAGCAATACCGCTGCCAACAGCCGATTCAAGCGGCAGGTGGTGGAGGCGGTGGTGCGGCAGTTGAGCACCCTGGACAGCGGGGCGCTGGGGGTGCCCCTTGGGACGCTGACGGGCCAGCCCTTGCTGTCCGGCGCGGGCCCCCGGGTGCGGGTGTCGGTGGATTCCGTAGGGGATGTGACAGCGGACTACACCAACTCCTTCACCTCCGCGGGAGTAAACCAGACCCTGCACCGGGTCTGTCTGGAGGTCAACGCCACGGTGCGCCTGTTCTTGCCTGGAGAGGTGCTCCCTGTGTCGGTGAGCAGCATTGTCTGCGTGGCGGAGACGGTGATTGTGGGCGAGACGCCCGATACCTATTTGAATTTGGACAAAGGGGAAGGCTGAAATGGATCATAAAACCCAGGTGGAGCAGCTTCGAGGGGCGCTGAACGAGCACAACTATCAATATTATGTGTTGGACGCGCCTACCATCTCCGATTTTGAGTACGACAAACTGCTCCGGCAGCTGGAGGAGCTGGAGGCGGCCCACCCAGAGCTGATCACCCCGGATTCTCCCACCCAGCGGGTGGGAGGCAAGGCGCTGGACAGCTTTCAACAGGTGACCCACCGGGTGCCACTGCAAAGCCTTCAGGACGTATTTTCCCCCGACGAGCTACTGGACTTCGACCGCCGGGTGCGGGAGAGCGCGGACAGCCCGGAGTATCTGCTGGAGCCCAAGGTGGACGGCCTGTCGGTGGCGCTGGAGTATGTGGACGGCGTGTTCGTCCGGGGGGCCACCCGAGGGGATGGGCAGGTTGGGGAGGATGTGACGGAAAACCTACGCACCATCAAGTCCATTCCCATGAAGCTAAAAAACGCCCCCCCGGTGCTGATTGTCCGGGGAGAGGTCTATATGCCACGGAAGACCTTCGAGAAGCTCAACGAGGAGCGGGAACTGCGGGGGGAGGCCCTGCTGGCAAACCCTCGAAACGCCGCCGCTGGCTCCATGCGGCAGCTTGACCCGAAGATTGCGGCCGCCCGGGGGCTGGACATGGTGGTGTTCAATATCCAGTACACCGACCGGGAGCCTTTCGCTACCGACAGCGCAGCGCTGGACTGGCTGCGGGAGCTGCGGTTCAAGGTGATCGACTACCGGCTGTTCCGGGACATGGAGGGGATCCAGTCCGCCATCTTTGAGCTGGGGGATCAGCGGGAGAAGTACCCCTTCGATATTGACGGAGCAGTTGTAAAGGTAAACTCCATCACACAGCGTGATGGACTGGGAGAGACGGCCAAGTTTCCCCGATGGGCGGCAGCCTACAAATACCCACCGGAGCAGAAAGAGAGTGTGGTGGAGGATATCGTGGTGCAGGTAGGCCGCACCGGAGTGCTTACCCCCAAGGCGGTGGTGGCTCCCGTCCGGCTGGCGGGCACCACCGTCACCAATGCCACCCTGCATAATCAGGATTTCATCGCCGAGAAGGATATCCGCATCGGGGACACAGTGATCGTCCAGAAGGCGGGGGAGATCATCCCGGAGATCGTGTCCGTGGTCAAGGAAAAACGCCCCGAGGGAACCAAGCCCTATCTGTTGCCCACCGTCTGCCCGGTGTGTGGCGCGGCAGTGGCCCGGGATGAAGACGGCGCCCACATTCGCTGCACCGGGGCGGAGTGCCCCGCCCAGCTGTTGCGCACACTGACCCACTTCGCCAGTCGGGACGCCATGGACATTGAGGGTCTGGGCCCTGCCGTGGTGGAGGGGTTGGTGGACGCGGGGCTGGTGAAAACTCCTGCCGACCTCTACCGGCTGGATCGGGACGAGGTGGCCAAGCTGGAGCGGATGGGTAAGAAGTCGGCGGACAATCTGCTGGCCGCCATCGAGAAATCCAAGGGGAACGACCTGTCCAAGCTGCTCTTTGCCTTTGGCATCCGTCAGGTGGGGCAGAAGGCGGGGAAGATTCTGGCCGCTCGGTTCGGCTCTCTGGATGCGCTGGCCCGGGCCACTGAGGAGGAGCTCACCACCATCAACGACGTGGGCGGGATTACGGCAAAATATCTGACCGAGTGGTTTGCCGCCCCCCAGAGCCGGCACCTCATCGCTGCTTTGAAGGAAGCGGGGGTGAACATGGACAGCCAGGCCACCCCGGTTGGGGACAAACTGGCGGGGCTTACCTTCGTGCTCACCGGTGAGCTGTCCGCCTGCTCCCGGAAGGAGGCGGGGGACAAGCTGGAGGCCCTGGGGGCAAAGGTATCCGGTTCGGTGTCCAAGAAAACCGGGTGCGTGGTGGCCGGGGAAGCTGCCGGCTCCAAGTTACGTAAGGCCCAGGAGCTTGGCGTGCCCGTGCTGGACGAAGAACAGTTTCTGATCTTGGTGGGAGAGCGGGAGGGGGACTCCGATGCTCTCCTGGAGCAGCTGAAGAAATAAGAGAGGGGGAGACCCATGGCTAAAAACTTTTGGGCCCGCTCTGGGGAGGGTGGAGGATGAGCGCCCGCACGGAGCGGCGGTCCTGGCTGACCCGGGAGCGGCTGATCGTGATTTTGCTGATCGCGCTGGCGGTGATTGTAGTGGTCACCGCGGCGGGGCTGTTTTTCAAGGGTTCGCTGACGCTGGATAATCTGCTGGTGGAGTTGGGGCTCAAGGAGCCGCCTGTCTCCATGGAGGAGATCCCGGACTACTCCGGCGATCCCTATGTGGTGCTCAACGACAACTGGCCAGAGTTTGACGGGTCGGATCTGACGCTGGAGCCCTTTGAGACCTACAGCGAGCTGGACTACCTGGGCCGATGCGGGGTGGCATATGCCAACATCTGTTTGGATATCATGCCCACCGAGCCCCGGGGCGACATCGGACAGGTGAAGCCCTCCGGGTGGCAGACGGTAAAATATGACTGCGTGGACGGCAAGTACCTCTATAACCGCTGCCACCTGATCGGCTACCAGTTAGCGGGGGAGAACGCCAACAAGCAGAACCTGATCACTGGGACGCGGTACATGAATGTGGAAGGGATGCTCCCCTTTGAGAACATGGTGGACGACTACGTGGAGGAGACGGGAAACCACGTGCTCTACCGGGTGACCCCTGTATTTGAGGGGAAAAACCTGCTGGCCTCCGGGGTAAAGCTGGAGGCGTTTTCCGTGGAGGACGAGGGAGAGGGGCTCTGCTTCAACGTGTATGTCTACAATGTCCAGCCCGGGATCTCCATTGACTATGCCACCGGGGAGAGCTGGGAGAACTGAATAGGTACGAGAAAAGCCCGCTCCAACACCGGAGCGGGCTTTTTCGGAGATTTACGGTTATGCGCAGCCTGACTCAGAACAGCAGGCCCCAGGCCAGGAAGCCCAGAATGGCAACCAGACCGGTGAACAGCAGCACCACAACCAGATAGCCCATGATATCCTTGGCTTTCAGGCCGGCCACACCCAGGGCGGGGAGGGCCCAGAAGGGCTGAATCATGTTGGTCCACTGATCGCCCCAGGCAATGCCCATGGCGGCCCGGCCATAGTAACCCATGGCCTGAGCATAAGTGGCGCTGTTGGGATCCAGCAGATAGGCCTTCTTTGCCTCGTCGAAGGTGAACACAGCGGCGGTGCCCATCTTCTCCAGGATGCCGGTGGCGGCAGGCATAACGATGGGGCCCTGAACTGCCCACTGGCCGCCGCCGGAGGGCACAAAGAAGTTGATGATGCCGCCGGAGAGGAAGGTCCACATGGGGAAGGTGATATCAGTGGAAATGTTGGTGAAGAACTGGGCAATGATCTTGGCCAGGGACACGCCGTCGGCATTCTGTGCCACCATCAGGCCCATAATACCGGCATAGAAGGGGAACTGGAGCAGCACGCCGGCGGCGCCGCCGGCAGCGTCGCCGATGGCGTCCACATACTTACGCAGGTCACCGTGAGCCAACAGGCCCAGGAACAGGAAGATGGCGTTGACGGCGTTCAGATCCAACTTGGCTGCACCCACGCGGATGAAGAATAGCACGATGTAAACAAAGCCCATGATGAGGATGATGGCCCACAAGATCTTGCTGTGCTCGATCTTCTCGGCGGGAGTTTCAATCTTGTATTCCTTCTCTGCCTCGTCCACCAGCAGGTTGGGATCCACGGTGATGGTGTGATCCTTGTCAGGGTGCATGGCGTAGTTGAGGAAGGGCATACCTACCAGAACCACCAGGCACATAATAATGTTCATGGGGTGCAGAATGGTCTGGGTCAGGTCAGCGGAATAGAAGTAATCGCCGAACTGCTTGCCGCCGGACATCTGCAGGGGAATGGAGCCGGACAGGCCGGCGTGCCAGATTACGAAGCCGGAGTAGGCGGAGGCAATGAGCAGGGGATAGTCCAGGTCACGGACACGGCGGGCCACTTCCTTGGCCAGCAGGGCGCCCACGATCAAGCCAAAGCCCCAGTTCAGCCAGCAGCAGATGGTGGACACCACGGTGACAACCACGATGGCGCTCATCTTGTTCTTAGCCAGGCTGGCAATGGAGGCGAGGATCTTCTTACAAATCTTGGCGGAGGCCAGGGCAGAGCCCAGCACCAGCACCAGGGCCATCTGCATGGAGAACGCCAGCAGACCCCACATACCGTCGCCGGTGCCGCCCTTACCGGCCCAAGCCCAAACCAGCTCGATGGGGTTCTGCCATGTGCCGATCATGGCGGCGATAAACACCACGATGGTCAGGATGATGGCGAACAGGAACGGGTCGGGTAGCCAGCGGTTCATGACCCGAACGCAGCCGTTGGAAAACTTTTTCAGCATAAAAGTTTACCCTCTCTTTCTTCGATAGATTAGACAACTGAACCGTGAATCTCAACGGGCTTATTATAGCTGTTCATTCACAGTTTGTCAACATTTTCGCAAAAAAACTCCCAAGGCAGCGGGCTTATCATAAGATTATATTGTATATAATTGCTGAATATGTTCCAGAAAACGGAATAATCCCAGTATCCCAGACATTTCTGACTGGGATACTGGGATTTATTAAAATTTTTAGTTCCCTTACTTGTCAAAGGCCGGGTTGGTAAAGTAGATATTTTTCTGATCAAGCCTCTGTTTGGCCAGCTCAATGGCCTCGCCGAACCGCTGGAAGTGGACGATTTCCCGCTCACGTAAAAAGCGGATCACATCATTCACATCCGGATCGTCGGACAGACGAAGAATGTTATCGTAGGTGAGGCGGGCTTTCTGCTCTGCTGCCAGATCCTCGGTCAAATCTGCGATAACGTCCCCGGTGACCTGCATAGTGGAGGCAGACCAGGGATAGCCAGAGGCAAACTGCGGGTATACGCCGGTGGTGTGATCCACAAAGTATGCGTCAAAGCCGGCGGTTTTGATCTGGCTGTCGCTGAGGTTCCGGGTGAGCTGGTGCACCAGGGTGCCGACCATCTCCAGATGGCCCAGTTCCTCAGTGCCGATATCGGTGAGCAGCCCCTTCAGCTCGGGATAAGGCATGGAATACCGCTGGGACAGATAACGCAGGGAGGCGCCCAACTCGCCATCCGGTCCACCGTACTGAGAGATGATCACGGAGGCCAGCTTTGGATTGCTGTTCTTGATCCGAACCGGATATTGCAGCTTTTTCTCATAGACAAACATCAGTTGGCGCCTCCTTCCTGAAGCTCCCAGGGCCAGGGATCGTCCAGCCAGCGATAGGCGGCCTCCTGCCCGGCGCTGAGCTGGGTCAGCGGGCCGTGCATCTCCTCATAGCGGCGTTTGCCCTCCTTGGCCAGCTCCGCGTACTGGCGGAACAGCTGAAAGGCCTCCGCGTCATCTTTGTGGGTATCCAAATACATCCCCAGCTCGGTGACCACAAAAAACAGGGCCTGAAGCTGGGTGGAATGGTTATCGGGCAGCTGGCTGGCGTCCGCCTTCAGGTGGAAGGGAAGGTTCAGCCCGGGAAACAGGGTGCCGTTGGCCAGAGCGTCGGCCTGGCTGTATTTCTGGCTGCCCTGCTGCTGAAAAGGTACATATGGTACCGCCAGAGGGGCGCAGGACGGCATGGTGCCGCAGGCGTCCCCACAGGGGCGGGAGGTAGTTCCATCGGAATTCAAGTGAATGAACCTCCTTGAATGTTAGTCTGGCATTGGCTGCCACTCCATACTATGCAAAAGCCGACGCAGGTGCGCTTAAAAAGTCGAAGAAAAGAAAAAGCCGCCGCCATATTGAATTTAGAAAAGGAATATGCTATAATACGTCCAGTTGCTGTGCGAAGCAGCGGCATTGACGCAGATCAGTTGAAACGGAGGGAGATACCCATGACCCACATTCAGACGCTGAACGGCGCCACTCTGAAGCAGAGCGCCGCCCACGGCGGCTGCGGCGAGTGCCAGACCTCTTGCCAGTCCGCCTGCAAGACCTCTTGCACCGTGGCCAACCAGAAGTGCGAGAACAAGAAGTAATTCCAAATACACAGCGCGCTGGAAAGGGTGGGAGCCTCCCACCCTTTTTCTGCGCACGAAAGGAAGGTTGACCGGAATGGTTCATACATTCGTCTGCCTGGGGGTGCCTGTGGCGGTGGACGTCAACAGCGGTGCCGTCCACGTGCTGGACAAAACCGCCTATGACGTCCTGACCCTGCTGGACGGCCCCCTGGCGGATACCTGTCCCCAGGAGCTCTACGGCAAGCTGTCCCAGTACACCCCTGAGGTGGTGGACGAGGCTTGGGCGGAGCTGCTGGAGCTTCAGAAAAACGGGCTGCTGTTCACCGAGGACAACTACATCGACCCCGCCGCGGCCACGCTGATGCAGCAGGACGCCCCCATCAAGGCCCTGTGCCTCCACGTATCCCACGACTGCAACCTGCGATGCCAGTACTGCTTCGCCTCCACCGGTGACTTCGGCACCGGACACCGCATGACCATGGATGTGGAGACGGCGAAAAAGGCCATTGACTTCGTGATCGAGCGCTCCGGCAGCCGCCGAAACATCGAGGTGGACTTCTTCGGCGGCGAGCCCCTGATGGCCATGGACACGGTGAAGGCCACGGTGGAATATGCCCGCTCCTTGGAAAAGGAGCACAATAAAAATTTCCGCTTCACCATCACCACCAACGGCGTGCTGCTCAACGACGAAAACATCGAGTACATCAACCGGGAGATGTCCAACGCGGTGCTGTCCCTGGACGGCCGGCCGGAGGTCAACGACCGGATGCGGAAAACCGTGGCGGGGGGCGGTAGCTATGACGTGATCCTGCCCAGGTTCCAGAAGTTGGTGGAGGGCAGGGGGGAGAAGGACTACTACCTCCGGGGCACCTTCACCCGATACAATGCCGACTTTGCCGCGGATGTGCTCCACATCGCCGACCAAGGCTTCCGCCACGTGTCGGTGGAGCCGGTGGTGGGCGGTCCGGACTGCGACTACACCTTCCGGGAGGAGGATCTGCCCGGTATCCTGGAGGAGTACGAGCGGCTGGCGGCGGAGCTGCTGAAGCGGGACGACGTGAATTTCTTCCACTTCAATGTAGATCTGTCCCAGGGGCCCTGCGTGATCAAACGGATGCGGGGCTGTGGCGCGGGATGCGAGTACGTGGCCATCACGCCGGAGGGGGACATCTACCCCTGCCACCAGTTCGTGGGCAATGAGTCGTACAAGCTGGGCAATCTCTACGACGGCACCTTTGATATGGAGCTGTCCCGAAACTTCGCAGGGCTGAACATCTACACCCGTCCCGACTGCAAGGACTGTTGGGCTCGGTTCTATTGCAGTGGGGGCTGCTCCGCCTCCAACCTGCTTGTCAACGGCGACATAAAAAAACCAAATCGGTTTGGCTGCAATATGCAGCGCAAACGTCTGGAGTGTGCCATCGCTATGCGGGCCATCCGGGCGGGTATGGCAGAGGAGCGCGTCTAATTCGGCAAAATTTGAGAAAAAACGCAAAAAGGGCCTCGGTTTCAACATTTTGAAGCTGAGGCCCTTTTTGCCACAAGATGCTGTGTTTTCACCGAAAAACGCGGTGCCTTGTTTTACAAGTTTACATAATATAGAATACATAACAACTGGACATAACAAAAAATTTAAGAGAAATTTCCGCTTTCCTCTTGCGTTTCCGAGAAAAGAGGTTTATGATAAATCTTACCGATTTTGGGGCGGAGTTTCCCGCCGTTGTGCACCCCTTGTCCGGATTTTCCGCATAAATTCCGTCCTGCCACCATAGTATCCCTGTGGGGTGATGGGTGTGGCGGTTCGCAGGACAGGAAAACGAATAGGCTCCGCAACGTCGTGGGACGGGGTGACCCGGCTGGCGATACTGGCTGTCTGCTTTGGGCTGGGGGCGCTGGGCGGGTTTTTGTTTTCTGCCTTGGGCGGGGAGAGCGGCGAACTGCTGGACTATCTTCAAGGATATTTCCAGGCCGCGGGACAGGACGGCGGTCTGGAACCGTCTCTCCCGTCCACCGTTTGGGATCTGATCCGCTGGCCGCTGGCGGCGTTCCTGCTGGGGCTGGTTCCCCTGGGCGCGGTGGGCGTGCCCCTGCTGATGGGCGGGCGGGGGTTCCTGCTGGCCTTTGCGGCGGCCACCTTTGCCCGCCTGTTCCATCTGCCCGGCGTGGCGGCGGCGCTGGCCGCCTTTGGGATGACCTTACTGGTGGCGGTGCCGGTGCTGTTCGTGGTGGCGGCGGACGCGTTCCGTCAGTCCCTGAGCCGTCTGCCCGGGGCGCCCTCTGCCCCCGTTCACTGGACGGAGCGGGCCAGGGCGCTGGCCCCCTGTGCGGGATTGCTGGTGCTGGCTACCGCCTTGCAGCAGACCGTGATGCCCGCTCTGTTTTCCGCCGTCTGTGCGAGACTGCTGAACCCGTAACTTTAAAAAGGAGTTGAGGACATTGGACTATATCACGGGCTATGAGACGTGGCTGACCCGGGAAAAGCGGGCTGCCGCCAATACCCTCAGCTCTTATGTCCGAGATGTGCGCCAGTTCGCCCTCTGGGCGGACGAAGACAGCCTGGATCTGCTCCAGACCTCCCAGGAGGACGTGAAGCGGTATGCCCACCACCTGGAGCAGACGGGAAAATCCAACGCCACGGTGGTGCGCTCGGTGGCGTCGCTGAAGTCCTTTTATACTTATATGACCGCCGCCCATTTTGTGCGCTTCAACCCGGCCAAAGGCTTTACCCCCAGCCGGATTGAGCGGAAGCTGCCCGCCATCCTCACCAACAGGGAGGTGGATCTGTTTCTGGAGCAGCCCAACATCGGGGACGCCAAAGGCTGCCGGGACAAGGCCATGCTGGAGCTGCTGTACGCCACCGGCATCCGGGTGTCGGAGCTCATCGCCCTGGACACGCAGGATATCAACCTGTCCGCCGGGTTTGTCCGCTGCCGGGGACGGAACAAGGAGCGGGTGGTGCCCCTTTACAAGGCGGCGGTGCGGGCGCTGGCCGCCTATGTCAGCGACGTGCGGCCCCAGCTGCTGGAGGATCCCGCCGAGCCGGCGCTGTTTGTCAACATGAACGGGGAGCGCATGAGCCGCCAGGGGTTCTGGAAGATCGTAAAATGCTATCAGGAGAAGGCGGGGATTGTGAAGGACATCACCCCCCATACCCTCCGCCATTCCTTTGCTGCCCATCTGCTGGAGAACGGGGCGGATCTGAAATCCATCCAGGAGATGCTGGGCCACGCGGATATCTCCGCCACCCAGATCTACACCCAGGTGGTAAACCAAAAGATCCGGGACGTGTACGCCAAAGCCCATCCCCGGGCCTGAATTGCACACAAAGGGCCGCGGAACCCACAAGAAAGGTTCTGCGGCCCTTTTTCTCGTGGGACAAGGCGCATAAATTCCTCTGACGGGACATACAGTAGGGTATGCAAGGGGGGATTGGCATGGACACGACCTATGGGCGTAGGACGGCAAGGGGCAACCGCGGAGCGAGCCGCAGGACAAGGCGGCCCACCCGACAGGCGGAAACCGGCGACCGGCGCAGGCTGGCGCAGCTGTTGATCAGTCTGGCTCTGTTTCTGCTGGTCTACGTAGGCCGGGGGGTGTTTCCCGTCCAGTTTGAGGCGTGGCGCGCCGCCATGGATGAAAATGTGGATTTCACCGCGGCCTTTCGAGCCTTCAGCCAATCCGTCTCTGACGGAAAGCCGCTGGGGGCGTCTCTGGAGGCGCTGTGGGTGCGGATTTTAGGGGGTGAGCCGGAGCCAGATGCCCCTGCGCCAGAGCAGGACGCGCCCCGGTCGGTGGTACTGCTGAGTCAGACCCCTGGAGCGGGACGGGCCTACCTGAGCACCCATGGAGTGATGGAGGGGCGGAGCGGCGGAACGCCGCCGGACGAGCCCGTCCCGCCTATCTCTCCGCTGCCTGAGACGGACAGCCCCTCGCCGGAGCCCACCCAACCCGCCGTTGTGACGGCGGTGGCTCAGGAATACACCGATGACGGGATCAAGCTGCCCTCCAACGTGAGCTTTGCCTTTTATGAGCTGGGGCTGCCCAAAACAGTGGATCCGGTGACGGGCCCGGTGACCTCCACCTTCGGCTACCGGGACAGCCCGGTAAACGGAAAAAATGAGTTCCACCTGGCGCTGGATATCGGCGCGGCGGAGGGGACGGAGATCGGCGCTTTTGCCGACGGCGTGGTGGAGTACATCGGCAAAAGCGATGAATTTGGTCTGTATTTGAAGATTTCTCACGCCAACAACGTCAGCAGCTTTTATGCCCACTGCAGTAAGCTGCTGGTACACAAGGGGGATCCGGTGACCTGCGGGCAGACGGTGGCGCTGGTGGGGGACACCGGAAATGCCATCGGCACCCACCTCCATTTTACCATTGAAAAAGATAATATCCGGCTGGATCCGGCCTATTATGTGGCGAAATCCTGACCGGCTGCGGCTGGAAGCCAGCCCTGGATTCCTGCTGCTGCTGGGGGCTCTGTACTGGCTGGACGAGGGGGTTGGGCTGCTGCCCTGGGGCCTTCTGGCCTGCGTTGTCCACGAGCTGGGCCATGTGGCAGCGGCACGGTGCTTTGGGGGGAAGGTGGAGCAGCTGTCCCTCACAGCAGTGGGCGCAGAGTTGTCCTTCTCCTACCGGGCGCCACTGACCTACGGGCGGGACAGCTTGGTGGCTCTGGCAGGGCCCGGGGCCAATCTGCTGCTGGGTGGGCTGTTCTATTGGCAGGGCCGGCACTTGCCAGCGGTGCTCAGCCTGGGGCTGGGGGTCTTTAATCTGCTACCCATCCTGCCGCTGGACGGCGGGCGGGTGCTATACAGCCTGCTGGCGGAACGGCTGGATCCGGACTGGGCCGACCGGCTGCTCACGGCATTTGCCGGGTGCCTGGTGGGGGTGCTGGCAGGCGTGGGAACCATTGCCGCCGTCCACTATGCCAATGTGTCTCTGCTGCTCACCGCCCTGTGGCTGCTGGTGGGGGTGATCCGCCACGGCGGAAGGGGGCAGGGGACTACCTCTTAAAATTAAAATTTTTCCGGGAAACCCCTTGCAAATCATTTCACAATATGATAGACTACCATAGTCTGAAAACGGGTGGTCCTCTGCGCGGCAAACGGGCTTGGACGCATGAACGCCTGATTATAGGAGGAAATACAAATGGATCTGCTGCATCAGTTCAGTGAAAAGTACATGAAGGACGAGGCTCCTTCTGTCCGCGTGGGCGACACTGTCCGCGTGCACATCCGGGTCAAGGAAGGCAGCCGTGAGCGTATTCAGGTGTTCGAGGGCACTGTGATCGCTAAGAAGCACGGCGGTGTGGAGGAGAGCTTCACTGTACGCCGCATCTCTTACGGCGTGGGCGTAGAAAAGGTGTTCCCCCTGCATGCCCCCACCATCGAGAAGGTGGAGACCGTCCGGAAGGGCCGGGTTCGCCGGGCCAAGCTGTACTACTTGCGTGACCGCGTGGGCAAGGCGGCCAAGGTCAAGGAGGATCTGTAAGCTGTGGAATAAAAAAGGAGCGGGGAACCGCTCCTTTTTTGTTCGGAGAAACCGCAGCTTTTGGCATTTCTGGCAGGGGAGTATGATAATAAGGAGGCACACCTGTGAATATTCAGTGGTATCCGGGACACATGACCAAAACCCGGCGGCAGATGGAGGCCGACCTGAAGCACGTGGACATCGTGGTGGAGCTTGTGGACGCCCGCATTCCCATCTCCAGCCGCAATCCGGACATTGACATCATCTGCGGGGACAAGCCCCGGATCGTCATGCTAAACCGAGCCGATCAGGCGGATCCCCAGATGAATCGGGTCTGGGCCGACTATTTTAACAAGACCAGAAAGACCCCGGCCGCGGCGGTGGATTCCCGGGCGGGGACCGGGGTAGGGCAGATGGCGGCGCTGGCCCGGAACGCACTGAAGGAGCAAATGGCCAAATGGAAGGAGCGGGGACAGGTGGGCCGCCCCATCCGGGCCATGGTAGTGGGGGTGCCCAATGTGGGCAAGTCCACTTTTATTAATAAGGTTGCCAAGCGCAAATCTGCCAAAACAGGGGATAAGCCCGGTGTCACTCGGGGGAAGCAGTGGGTCAGCGTGGACAACAGCCTGGAGCTGCTGGATACCCCGGGCATTCTCTGGCCCAAGTTTGAGGACGAGATCACCGGCCTTCACTTGGCCTTTACTGGCGCAGTAAAGGATGAGGTGACAGACTTGGAGGGGCTGGCCTGTGCCTTGCTGGAGCTGCTGCGGGATCGCTACCCCCAGGCCATCAAGGAGCGGTACAAGCTGACAGAGCTGGATGGCAGGCAGGGCTGGGAGTTGCTGGAGGACTGCGCCAGAAAGCGGGGTATGCGTATATCCGGCGGAGAATTGGACACAGAGCGGATGGCAAAGCTGCTGCTGGACGAGTTTCGCAGCGGCAAGCTGGGACACTTTACATTAGAAGCGCCAGAAGACATGAAGCCATAGCAAAGGAGGAAAGGCCATGCCGGGCTGGGACTATGAGCGGGTAGCCGCTAAGCGGGGCTACCTTGCGGTGTGCGGCTGTGATGAGGCAGGAGTTGGACCCTTGGCGGGGCGGGTGTATGCGGCAGCGGTCATCCTTCCGGACGGGTTGGAGTTGCCTTGGCTTAACGATTCCAAGCAGGTGACAGAGCGCCGGCGCGAGATCCTGTTTGACCAGATTCAGGAACAGGCCGTGAGCTGGGCGGTGGCATGGGTGGAGCCGGAGGAAATCGACCGGCTTGACATCCTCAACAGCCGGATAAAAGCCATGCAGACGGCCATTGATGGGCTGGAACATAAAGCGGAATTTGCCCTCATCGACGGCAATCGAGATCACGGGAGTCAATGTGCTATCACGTTAGATCATCAGCTTATTGTAAAGGGAGATAGCTTGTCGTATTCTATCGCCGCGGCGTCGATTTTGGCCAAGGTCAGCCGGGATCGCTACATGGTGGAAATGGCCGCGCTTTATCCTCAATATGAGTTTGAGCGCCATAAGGGTTATCCCACCGAACGGCACTATGCGCATTTGCGGGAGTTCGGCCCCTGTCCCATCCACCGCCGCTCCTTTTTGAAAAAACTGTGAGGGGTGGGGAGAGAGCCCGTACCCTGGGACAGTGGGGCGAGGATCGGACAGCGGAATGGCTCCAAGGGCGGGGTTGGCAGATTGCGGCGCGGAATTTCCGCTGCCGCATGGGGGAGATCGATCTGATCGCAGAGAACGGCAGGTACTTGGCCTTTGTTGAGGTTAAACTGCGGAAGGATGGGAGATATGGCGCGGCCTGTGAAGCAGTAACCCTTTCCAAGCAGCGTAAGCTGCGTATTACCGCGGAGTTTTATTTGATGCGCCATCCAACGGTCCTTCAGCCCCGATTTGACGTGGCGGAGGTCTATGCGCCCCAGGGTATGCACACGGAGAAGCCGGACATATACTACATTGAGAACGCGTTTTAGTAGGGGGAGCGGCTATGAAGCGGATCTGTGTATTTGACGCCCATTGCGACACCATTTCCCGCTGCTGGCGGGAGTATGAGGGGCTGGATCGCAATACCGGGATGATCTCCCTGGAACGGACGGCCGATTTTGCGCGGTACTGCCAGTTTTTCGCCCTGTGGACAGCCGATGGCTATACCGGCTACCCGGCCGGAGGGGATTCGGTGGAACGGGCGTATTTTGCCCTCTTGCGCTGCTTTCGGGAGCAAATGGCCTGCAATGCGGAAAAAATTGTCCAGTGTCGCACCGCCCGGGAGGTGGAGCGCGCCCACAGGCAAGGGAAGGCTGCCGCCTTCCTCACCGTGGAGGGAGCGGAGCTGCTGGGCTGCGACCCGGCACGGCTGGAGGAGGCCGCGGCGGAGGGCGTGGTGGCCATCAACCTGACCTGGAACCATGCCAATGCCCTGTCCGGTTCCTCGATGGAACAGCCTGAACGGGGACTGTCCCCGCTGGGGCAGCAGTTTGTGGAAAAAATGGGGGACTTGCATATCCTGGTGGATGTGTCCCATCTGTCGGAGGCCGGGTTCTGGGACGTGGCAGAGCTGGCTCGCAGGCCTTTTATCGCCAGCCATTCTAACGCAAAATCTGTATGGAATCACACAAGGAACTTGACGGATGGGCAAATAAATGCGATAATAAAAAATCAAGGTGTGATCGGCCTCAATTTCTATGAGGATTTTGTGGGCGGGACCCAGGATCTGAACGCTCTTCGAGCCCATCTGGACCACATCCTGGAGCTGGGTGGTACGACCAATGTCGCCTTGGGAGGTGACTGGGATGGCTGCGACACCATTGCCGACCTGCCGTCTATCGACCGGTTGGGGGACTTTTATGAGTATCTGCTTTGTCATGGTTATCATGAAACAGTCGTGCGCGACCTGTTTTATAACAATTTAATGAGAGTAGTGAGACAAAGATGAATTATCTGAGCACGAGAAATAGAGACCTGCGAATGAACGCGCCCCAAGCCATCGCCAAGGGGCTGGCTCCGGACGGGGGGCTGATGACCCCGGCAGTACTGCCCCGCCTGCCTGCTTCGGCGGTGGAGACCATGAAGGAGATGTCCTACCAACAGCGGGTAGTCTATATCATGAACAGCTTTTTGGAGGGCTTTGCCGCCTCTGAGCTGACTACCTATGCCAACGAGGCTTATGGTGGGGGCAAGTTCGATGCGGAGGACGTGGCCCCGGTGCGGAAGCTGGACGACCGCACCTACTGTCTGGAGCTGTGGCACGGCCCCACCTGTGCTTTTAAGGATATGGCGCTCCAGATGCTACCCCATCTGCTCACAGCGTCGCTGGAAAAAAACGATGAGAAAAAGACGGTGTGTATTTTAGTGGCCACCTCCGGCGACACGGGCAAGGCTGCCCTGGAGGGTTTCCGCAACGTGGATAAAACAAAAATACTGGTGTTCTATCCAAAGGACGGCGTATCCGACATCCAGGAACTCCAAATGGTCACCCAGGAGGGGGGCAATGTGGGGGTTTCCGCAGTGGCGGGCAACTTCGACGACGCCCAGACCGGGGTGAAACAGCTCTTTTCCAGCAAAGAGTTGGCCGATACTCTGGCGGAGCGGGGCTATTTCCTGTCCTCCGCCAACTCCATCAACTGGGGCCGGGTGCTGCCGCAGATCGTTTATTATGCCTCCGCCTACTGCGACCTGCTCAAGAGCGGCGCAATCACAAAGGGGGAGCAGATCAACGTATGCGTCCCCACTGGCAACTTTGGCAACATCCTGGCGGCCTACTATGCCAAAGAGATGGGCATACCCATTAACCGCCTGATTTGCGCCTCCAACCAGAATAACGTGCTCACCGATTTCATCAACACCGGGGCCTATGACCGCAATCGCACGTTCTACAACACCATGTCTCCCTCCATGGACATTCTGATCTCCAGCAATCTGGAGCGGATGATCTTTGAGCTGTCCGGCCGGAACGACAAGCAGGTGCGGGAGTATATGTCCCAGTTGTCGGAGTACGGCAGCTATCGGGTGGACAGTGCCATCCGCACCAAGCTCAAGCGCCTGTTCAGCGCCGGGTGCTGCGACGACAGCCAGACGCTGGCCATGATCGGCAGGATGTGGAAGGAGCGGGAATACCTTATCGACCCCCACACCGCCGTGGCCTTTCATGTGCTGGATGAGTACCGGGTGGAGACGGGGGACGACACCCCCACTGTGGTGGTATCCACCGCCAGCCCCTTCAAGTTCTGCTCCAGTGTGCTCACCGCTCTGGGAGTAAAGGGCCATAAGCCCGGGGTGGAGATCTTGGATCAGCTCAGCCAGTATACCGGCGTGCCCGTCCCCATGCCCCTGGCCCGGCTGAAGAACAAGCAGCGCCGATTCAACGGCTCCATTGAGCCCGCCGGCATGATGGAGTGTGTGCTGGACTTTCTGAAATAAGAGGTGAGGTGAGAGGATGGCTCTCTACGCCATCGGCGACACCCACCTGTCCCTGCGCTCGGACAAGCCTATGGACGTGTTCGGCGGAGGGTGGGAGGGCTATGTGGAGAAGCTGCGGCAGGGCTTCTCCCCGGTGGAGGACGGCGACACGGTGGTGCTATGCGGCGACCTATCCTGGGGCATGAACCTGGAGGAGGCAAAGGACGACTTTGCCTTCCTGAACAGTGAGTTGCCCGGGGAAAAGTGGCTGCTAAAGGGAAACCACGACTATTGGTGGACTACGGCCTCCAAGATGAACGCCTTTTTTCAGGCCAATGGCTTCACCCAACTCCACATTCTTCACAACAACTGTGCCTTTTACGGCGACATGGCCCTGTGCGGTACCCGTGGCTGGTTTTTCGAGGAAAATGGCACGCCCCACTGGGAAAAGGTATTCAACCGGGAGCTGATCCGGCTGGAGGCGTCGCTGAAGGCGGCGGGGGAGCGGGAGAAGCTGTGCTTCCTCCACTACCCGCCTCTGTACCGGGGCTACCGCTGTCAGGAGATCCTGGATCTGCTGGAGCGGTACGGCGTCCGGATCTGCTGTTATGGGCACCTTCACGGAGCCAGCCACCGGCTGGCCATTGAGGGAGTGCAGGGATCTGTGGAGTACCGGCTGGTGTCGGCGGACTTTGTCGGGTTCTGTCCAAAAAAAATTTTAGATTGAGCAAAAAAACAGTGGAAATCTCTGCGCCTATCTGATAGAATAGGTTGGATTATTTAGAAAGAAGGCCCGGGAGCTTATCAGGGGCCAAGCTTGGAGGAGCAACCATGAACATCAAGAGCAACGAGAAAAAAGAAAACAGCGCCTATGAGTTGGTGATCGAGGTGGGGGCCGACCAGTTCCAGGCCGCCATCGACAAGGTCTACAACCGTCAGAAGAACCGCATCAACGTCCCCGGCTTCCGGAAGGGCAAGGCGCCCAGGAAGATGGTGGAGAAGATGTACGGCGCCGAGATTTTCTTTGAGGACGCCATCTCTCTGGCCTATCCCGACGCCTATGAGGCCGCGCTGAAGGAGACCGGTTTGAAGCCCGTGGCCTATCCCCAACTGGAGGTGCTGGACGTCAGCGCCGACGGCTTTACCTTTAAGGCTACCGTTACCGTCAAGCCCGAGGCGTCCGTCAAGGATTACAAGGGCCTGCCCGTGGGCAAGGCGGATGTGAAAGTGTCCGCCGCCGACATCAAGGCGGAGCTGAAGCCGTACATTGACCGGGCGTCCCGCCTGGTGAGCGTGGATCGGAAGGCCAAGAAGGGCGACACCGCCGTCATCGACTTCGAGGGCTTCAAGGACGGCGTGCCCTTCCAGGGCGGAAAGGGGGAGAACTACAGCCTGGAGCTGGGATCCGGTTCCTTTGTGCCCGGCTTTGAGGAGCAGGTCGTCGGCATGAAGGCGGGGGACGAGAAGGATTTGGACATCACCTTCCCGGAGAACTACGCCCCTGAGCTGGCCGGTGCCGCTGTGGTGTTCAAGGTCAAGGTTCACGAGGTGAAGGAGAAGCAGGAACCCGAGGTGGACGACGAGTTCGCCAAGGACGTGTCCGAGTTCGACACCTTGGAGGAGTTCAAGAAGGATCTGGGCGAGAAGCTGAAGGCCCGCCGCCAGGAGCAGGCCGACCGGGACTTTGAGGCCGCCATCATTGACGCCCTTATTGAGAAGCTGGAGTGCGACGTGCCCCAGGCCATGGTGGATTACCGGGCCGACAAGATGCTGGAGGACTACGCCAACCGGATTCAGAGCCAGGGCATCAGCTTTGACAACTATCTCCAGATGATGGGCATGACGCTGGACGAGCTGCGCGCCCAGTCCAAGACCACCGCTGAGCGCAACGTGCGCAGCGATCTGGCTCTGGAGGCCGTGGCCGCCGCCGAGGGTATCGAGGCCACCGACGCCGACGTGGACGAGGAGATCGCCAAGCTGGCTGAGCAATACAAGATGGAAACGGACAAGGTTCGGGAGCTGGTGAGCGTGGAGGATCTGCGGCTCGATCTGGCCATGCGCAAGGCGCTGGAGCTGGTGAAGGGTGCGGCTAAGAAGCCCGCCAAGAAGGCCAAGAAGGCGGAGGAGACCGAGGACGGGGCGGAGGAAAAGCCCGCCAAGAAGAAGACCGCCTCCAAGGGTAAAGGAAAGCCCGAGGCTGAAGAAGCCTAAATCTGCCTTTTTGAGGGCGGAAGGGAATAAGTGCCTGGTTCCGGTGGGTATACTGTTGTCTGCCGGCATTTTGGGTTCACAATTCCCCCATCGGAAAGGAGACATTTCTTATGAGCTTAGTACCTTATGTTGTGGAACAGACCAGCCGGGGCGAGCGCTCCTACGACATCTTTTCCCGGCTGCTCAACGACCGGATCGTGTTTCTGGGCGAGGAGGTCAACGCCACCACCGCGTCCCTGGTGGTGGCCCAGTTGCTCTACCTGGAGGCCCAGGATCCGGACAAGGATATCCAGTTTTATATCAACAGCCCCGGTGGTTCCATCCCCGACGGGATGGCCATCTACGACACCATGCAGTACATCAAGTGCGATGTGTCCACCATCTGCGTGGGCATGGGCGCGTCCATGGGGGCGTTCCTGCTGTCCTCCGGGGCCAAGGGGAAGCGCATGGCCCTTCCCAACGCGGAGATCATGATCCACCAGCCCTCTGCGGGCACCCAGGGCCAGATCACCGACATGGCCCTCCATCTGAAGCGCCTGGAGACTATCAAGAAGCGGGTGACCCAGATCCTGGCGGACAACTGTGGCAGGGATCTGGCCCAGGTCACCGCCGACTGTGAGCGGGACAATTTCATGACCGCCCAGGAGGCGCTGGAGTACGGCCTGATCGACAAGATTATCACCAATCGCTGATATACGGTTCAAAGAGCGGAGGCTGCCCGTCTCCGCTCTTTGGCGCTTTTCCTGAAAGGAAGATGAACCATGGCAAGAGATGAGTATAAATCAGTGCGCTGCTCCTTCTGCGGCAAGCACCAGGAGCAGGTGGAGCGGATCATCGCCGGGCCCGGGGCCTATATCTGCAACGAGTGCGTCCGCCTGTGCATGAATATCCTGGGGGAGGAGTACGATGACGGGCCGGAGGAGACGCCGGAGATCCCCGACGTGATCCCCACCCCCCAGGAGATGGTGGCGGTACTGGACGAGTATATCATTGGACAGGACAACGCTAAGATCGCTCTGTCCGTGGCGGTCTACAACCACTACAAGCGCATCTATTTCGGCGGCGGGGCCGATGTGGAGCTGCAAAAATCCAACATCCTCATGGTGGGCCCCACCGGCTGCGGCAAGACCCTGTTTGCCCAGACCCTGGCCCGGATCCTGAAGGTGCCCTTCGCCATTGCCGACGCCACCACCCTCACTGAGGCGGGCTATGTGGGCGACGATGTGGAGAATATTCTGCTGCGGCTGGTTCAGGCCGCCGACTATGACATCGAGCTGGCCCAGCGGGGCATTATCTACGTGGACGAGATCGACAAGATCGCCCGCAAGAGCGAGAACACCTCCATCACTCGGGACGTGTCCGGCGAGGGCGTGCAGCAGGCCCTGCTAAAGATTTTGGAGGGTACCGTGGCCAACGTCCCCCCCCAGGGTGGGCGCAAACACCCCCACCAGGAGTTTTTGCAGATCGACACCAAGAACATCCTGTTCATCTGCGGCGGGGCCTTTGACGGGCTGGACAAGATTATCGAGCGCCGGCTGGATCAAAAGACCATTGGCTTTGGCTCCGATGTAAAAACCTCGGCAGAGCGGGAAAAGGACGACGTATTTCAGCACGTTCAGCCTCATGATCTGCTGAAATTCGGCATCATCCCGGAGCTGGTAGGCCGTCTGCCCATCCTCACCAGTCTGAAGGCGCTGGATCGGGAACAGCTGGTGCGTATCCTCACCGAGCCGAAGAATGCCCTGGTGAAGCAATACAAGTGTCTGATGGACTATGACAACGTGGAGCTGGAGTTTGCCCCCGGTGCGCTGGAGGCTGCCGCCGACAAGGCGCTGGAGCGCAAGATCGGCGCCCGCGGCCTGCGGGCCGTGCTGGAGGAGGTCATGACCCCGGTGATGTATGAGGTACCCTCCGACCAGAGCATCGCCAAGGTGACCATCACCGCCCAGTCCATCAAGGGCGAGGGAGAGGCTGAGATTCTGCGGGAGGAGGGCCGGCCGGCCCGGCCGCGGCTTGGCGCCGCCGAACTGCGGGCGGAACGGGGCGGTCAGCAGGCCCATCCCCGGGGAAATGTGTCCTGAGCGAAAGGCACAATAGACAATAAACTGGAACGGGGCGGGCGCATCGGCCCGCCCCGTTGCCCGATATAGAGGAGGTATCCCATGACTGATACGCTTGAGAACGGGCCCGTCCGGCTGACCATCCCGGTGCTCACCCTGCGGGGGCTCACCGTGTTCCCCCAGCTCCTGCTGCACTTCGACGTGGGGCGCTCCGCCTCCATCCGCGCCCTGGAGGAGGCCATGGAGGAAAAGCGGGAGATCTTCCTGGTGACCCAGCGGGATCTGACGGTGGAGAATCCAGAGGAGCGGGATCTCTATGCCATCGGCACGGTGGCGGAGGTCAAGCAGATCCTCCGTCTGCCGGAAAACGGCGTCCGAGTGATGGTGGCGGGGCGCAGCCGGGGTCGGCTACTGCATCTCACGTCGCTGGAGCCCTACTTGACGGCGGAGGTGGAGCTGATCCCGGAGCTGACCGCCGCTAAGGGGAATTCTCCCAGAACCGAGGCGGCTATCCGTCAGGTTTACAACTATCTGGAGCGGTATACTGAGCTGTCCGACCGGGTGGCGCCGGAGATCTATCTCAAGCTGCTGGCCAGCGACGATCCAGCCTATATCGCGGATTACGCCGCCCAGCACCTGCCCCTGCGGTTTGAGGACAAGCAGGCGGTTTTGGAGGAGTTGCGGCCCGTCCGCCGGCTGGATCGGCTGTGCCGGATTCTGGGCCGTGAGGTGGAGATTTTAGAGGTAGAAAGCGATCTGGCGGCCAAGGTTCACGAGCAGGTGGCGGCCAGCCAGCGGGACTATTTCCTCCGGGAGCAGCTTCGGGTGCTCCAGCGGGAGCTGGGGGTGCCAGAGGAGGACGACGAGATCTCCGAGTACCGGGAACAAATCGCCAGGGCCAAGCTGCCCGACGAGGTACGGGAAAAGCTGCTCAAGGAGGTGCGGCACCTGGAGAAGCAGCCCTACAGCTCCTCGGAGGCGGCGGTACTGCGGGGTTACCTGGACACCTGCCTGGAGCTGCCCTGGATGACAAAGACGCGGGAGCGGGTGAGCGTGGCCGCGGTATCCAAAGTACTGGACGCGGATCACTACGGGCTGGACAAGGTAAAGGAGCGAATCCTGGAGTTTGTGGCGGTGAAGCAGCTGGCCCCCCAGCTCAAGGGGCAGATCATTTGCCTGGTGGGCCCGCCGGGGGTGGGCAAGACCTCCATCGCCATGAGCGTGGCCCGGGCCATGAATCGAAAGCTGGCCCGGATTTCCTTGGGGGGGATCCGGGATGAGGCGGACATACGGGGCCACCGCAAGACCTATGTGGGGGCCATGCCGGGGCGCATCATCGCGGGGATCAAGCAGGCGGGGAGCGTCAACCCGGTGCTGCTGCTGGACGAGATCGACAAAGTGGGCAGCGACCACCGAGGCGACCCGGCAGCGGCGCTGTTGGAGGTGCTGGACGGAGAGCAGAACAGCACCTTCCGGGATCATTTCCTGGAGCTGCCTTTTGACTTGTCCGATGTGATGTTTATCACCACCGCCAACACTACCGACACCATCCCCAAGCCCTTGCTGGATCGGATGGAGATCATTGAGCTGCCCAGCTATACTGATCAGGAAAAGCTGCAAATCGCAAAAAAGCATCTGTTGCCCCGGGAGCTGAAGCGCCATGGCCTGTCCCGCACCCAGCTGAAGCTCAGCGACGGGGGACTCAATGAGTTGATCACCGGTTATACCAAGGAATCTGGGGTGCGGCAGCTGGAGCGGAAGCTGGCCGCCCTATGTCGGAAGGCGGCGGCAAGCCTTGTGAAGGAAGAAGTCAAGCAGATCTCCCTTACCGAGCAGAATTTGGAGGAGTTTCTGGGCCCTCGGCGCTATTTGGACGAAACCCCATCCCTGGAACCGCAGGTGGGGGTGGTGAACGGACTGGCCTGGACGTCGGTGGGCGGAGAGCTGCTGGAGGTGGAGGTAAACGTGGTGCCCGGCTCGGGCAAGCTGGCCCTCACCGGCAACCTGGGAGATGTGATGAAGGAATCCGCCCGGGCGGCGCTGTCCTATATCCGCAGCCGGACGGCCCAGTTGGGGGTGGATCCGGAATTCCACACTACCAAGGATATCCACGTCCACTTCCCGGAGGGGGCGGTGCCCAAGGACGGGCCCTCCGCCGGTATCGCCATTGCCACCGCCATGGTGTCTGCCCTCACCGGCGTTCCTGTCCGCAGGGACGTGGCGATGACGGGGGAGATCACCCTGCGGGGGCGCGTGCTGGCCATCGGCGGCCTGCGGGAAAAAACCATGGCCGCTCTGCGTAACCATATTTCCACGGTAATCCTCCCAGCGGACAATGAGAAGGATCTGCGGGAGATCGACCAGACGGTGCGCGCCGCGCTGAGGTTTATTCCTGTTCATCAGGCGGATGAGGTTTTATCCCAAGCACTGACAGGTGGTTTTACCTTACAGACTGGTGGAGTCCTGAACCCTGCGGCGGAGCCGCCCAAGGCTGTGGGGCGAACTGTCAGCCTGCGGCAATGAGGTGGGGCTATGACGGTAAATTGGAATATGGCGGAGTTTATCCGTTCGGCGGCAAAGCCCGCTGACTTTCCAAAAGACGGCCTGCCCCAGGTGGTGTTCGCGGGCCGTTCCAATGTGGGCAAATCGTCGGCCATTAACCGGCTGCTCAACCGGAAAAACTTTGCCCGGGTGGGCTCGGCTCCGGGCAAAACCACCCATATCAACTACTTTTTAATTGAGAAAAAGCTGTATCTGGTGGATCTGCCCGGGTACGGCTACGCAAAGGTGTCCAAGCAGGAGCGGGATCGCTGGGGACGGCTCATTGAGGCGTGGTTTGCCGATACAGAGCGAATGGCAGTAGGTATCCTGATTGTGGATGCCCGCCACAAGCCCACAGCGGATGACTACACCATGGCCCAAGTTTTTTTGAACGCGGGAAAGCCTTTTCTGGTGTTAGCAAACAAACTGGATAAGCTGAAAAAAAGCGAGGTTGAAGGCAATCTGCTCCGCATCCGGGAGACGCTGACCCTGCCGGAGAGCGCCCCTGTGATCCCCTTTTCCGCGGAAAAGGGGGACGGAAAGGCGGAGCTCATTGGGGAAATCTTAAACTGTTTGGAGGCTCGGGTATGAGATATGTGCGCATTGATCGGCCGGAGGGCCCCTGCTGGGGCGTGGTGAAGGGGGATGAGGTGCTCACCCTCTCCAGACCGCCCTTTGACGGGCTGGACTACGACGGAGGGCGGCTGCCCCTAAGCCAATGCAGGCTGCTGGCTCCCTGCGCCCCCAGCAAAATTGTCTGCGTTGGCAAAAACTACACGGAGCACGCCCGGGAGATGGGGGCGGAGCCTCCCGGCTTTCCGGTACTGTTCCTGAAGGGGCCCAATACGCTAAACCGCCACGAGGGGGCTGTCCACGCGCCGGACTTCGTGGGTCAGCTGGACTATGAAGGAGAGCTTGCCCTGGTGATCCGGCGAACAGCAAAGGGCGTAAAGGCAAAAGACTTCGCGGACTATGTGCTGGGCTACACCTGCCTGAACGACGTCACCGCTCGGGATGTGCAGCGGCATGACGGCCAGTGGACGCGGGGAAAGTCCATGGATGGCTTTTGCCCGGTGGGGCCGTTTGTGGTGGACGATGTGGATCCGTCGGCGCTGAAGGTGGAAACCCGTCTAAATGGCAAGGTGGTGCAGCAGGGGAGTACCTCTGACTTCATCACCCCGGTGGGCAAGCTGATCGAGTTCATCACCGCCGCCATGACCCTGGAGCCCGGAGACGTGGTGGCCACCGGCACCCCGGCGGGAGTAGGCCCCATGATCCCTGGCGACGTGGTGGAGGTGGACGTGGAGGGCGTGGGCGTCCTCAAAAACCAAGTGATCTGAATCAAACCCCGGCGGGCGGGGGAGTGCCCGTCCGCCGAAAAAAATGATGGTGTGCCGGAAAAAATAGCTTGCTTTTTCCGGCCTGGTCTGTTATAATGCTAAAAGCAGATGCAGGTGTAGTTCAATGGTAGAATGTCAGCTTCCCAAGCTGAACACGGGGGTTCGATTCCCCTCACCTGCTCCAGCTCAGAAATTCCCTGCACCGCTCCGTTTCCGCCTTCGGCGAAAACTGCGCTATGCAGGGAATTTCTTCGCTTCCAGCCGTGATCCGCTGCGCTGGGCTCACGGCTGGGGGAAGCCGCCTTGCGGGCGGCAGTGAGCCGGGCTTCGCCCGGATTTTTGTCACGGCAGATAGCCTGGCAGTTTTTACTGCTGTGCCGGTTTTGCGGTTGGAGGGCGGTTCCTGCGGCTTGTCTTTTGCGTTGGGCTGTGGTACAATAGTTCTTGTTTAGGCGTTGCCGTCTCAGACAACACACTGGGAGGTGCCCGCAATGCTGATACTTGGAATTGACCCGGGATACGCCATCGTGGGCTTTGGATTGGTGGAGGCAGTTCAGGGCAAGTATCGCCTGGCGGCCTGCGGAGCCATCAATACCCCGGCAGGGGTGCGGCTTCCTGCCCGCCTATGGCGTATTGCCACTGATCTGGAGGAGCTGATCGGACAATTTCACCCGGATGTGATGGCCATTGAGGAACTTTTTTTTAACCATAACGTCACCACCGGCATCGGTGTGGCTCAGGCCCGGGGCGTGATCCTAATGACCGCAGAAAAGTTGGGCCTGCCTGTTTGCGAGTATAACCCGTCCCAGGTGAAGCAGGCGGTGGTAGGCTACGGCAAGGCGGAGAAACGGCAGGTGATGGATATGACCAAGCGTCTGCTGAATTTGAACGCCGTGCCCAAGCCGGACGATGCCGCCGACGCGGTGGCCATCGCCTTGTGCCATGCCCGGTCGTCCACCTCGCTGTTACAAACCATACGGTAAGATTTGAGGGATCAACGTGTATTATTATTTGAACGGAACGGTGGCCCATGTGGAGCCCTATCTGGCGGTGATCGACTGCGGCGGAGTGGGGTATGCCTGCCGCACCACCCACCACACCATCAGTAAACTCAACATGGGGAAAGTCGCGAAACTTTACACCTATTTGTATGTACGGGAGGAGATCTTCGAGCTCTACGGCTTTGCCAGCGAGAGCGAGCTGGGCTGTTTCCGGATGTTGATCGGGGTGTCCGGCGTGGGGCCCAAGGCGGCGCTGGCCATTTTGTCCTCCAATACTCCGGAGGGATTGGCCCTGGCCATTGTCTCCGGCAACGAGAAGGCCCTGACCTCCGCTCCGGGGATCGGCAAGAAGATCGCCCAGCGGATCATTTTGGAGCTGAAGGACAAGCTGGCCAAGGGACAGCTCACCACGGTAGGGGGGGAGAGCTTTGCCGGGGGAATCACCGTCATCCCGGAGAACAAGGCCAGCGAGGCGTCGGCGGCGCTGGCGGTGCTGGGCTACAGCCAGAGCGAGATCGCGGCGGCGCTGAAAGGAATCGACTTGGAGGCGCTGGCCCTGGAGGACGTCATCAAGCAGGCGCTGAAAAAGATGGTGAAGGGATAGCCGCAAAGAATGAAAAGGAGGCGTTCCGTATGCTGATCGTCCACGGGTGCGCTGCTCTGCTGTTTGTGATCCTCGGGATTGTATTATTCTGCGGGAAGGGGAGCTTCCTGATCGCGGGCTACAATACCGCCAGCCCGGAGGAGAAGGCGGAGTTCGACGAAAAGGCGCTGTGCCGCGCCGTTGGATGTATGATGTTCGCCTGCGCGGCCTGCTTTGGCCTGCTGATGCTCAGCGATGTGCTTCTGAGCATGGCATTGCTTTGGGTTGGCTTGGCCGCGTTTATCCTTGTGATCGTTGTCGGCGTGGTTTACATGAACACCTCCAAAAAGGTAAAGAGGAAGTGATCCCTTGAGCATTGACTTTTCCGAGAGCGGCGGCTTTGAGACGGAGGCCCCGCTGGTCACCACCTCCCTGACCCGGGACGACGAGGGGGAGGGCTCCCTCCGCCCCAAATCCCTGGCGGAGTATATCGGCCAGGAGAAGGCCAAGGGGAACCTGTCCATCTTCATTCAGGCGGCCAAGCTGAGGGGGGAGCCCTTGGATCATGTCCTGCTCCACGGCCCCCCGGGGCTGGGGAAAACCACCCTGTCCGGCATCATCGCCAACGAAATGGGGGTGAACATCCGCATTACCTCCGGCCCGGCCATTGAAAAGCCGGGGGATCTGGCGGCGCTGCTCACCAACTTACAGGAAAATGACATCCTGTTCGTAGACGAGATTCATCGGCTGAACCGCTCTGTGGAGGAGATCCTGTACCCCGCCATGGAGGACTACGCCATCGACATCATCATCGGAAAGGGCCCCTCCGCCAACTCCATCCGGCTGGATCTGCCCAAATTCACCCTCATTGGGGCCACCACCCGGGCGGGACAGTTGTCCGCGCCCCTGCGGGATCGGTTCGGCGTCACCCTGCGGCTGGAGCTCTATACGCCGGAGGAGCTGGCCCTCATCGTCACCCGATCCGCCGGGATTTTGGACGTGCCCATAGAAGGGGAGGGGGCGCTGGAGATCGCCCGCCGCAGCCGGGGCACCCCCCGGATTGCCAACCGGATGCTTCGCCGGGTGCGGGATTTCGCCCAGGTCACCGCCGGGGGCGTGGTCACCCAAGGGGTGGCAGATCGGGCGCTGAAGGCGCTGGAGATCGACGAGTTAGGGCTGGACAACGTGGATCGGCGAATGCTAACCAGCATCATCACAAATTATGGTGGCGGTCCGGTGGGGCTGGACACTCTGGCCGCCACGATAAATGAGGAGTCCGTTACTCTGGAAGATGTGTACGAGCCCTATCTTATGCAGCTTGGATTTCTCACTCGCACGCCCAGAGGACGGTGCGTGACGCCCCGAGCCTATCAGCATCTTGGCATGACGACTCCCGGCGGAGCTGGGGCAGGGCAGATCCCGGAGCAGCTCACCTTTTGAGCCGCTTCGGATCGGTGGAAGAGACGACTTCCAGCTGACGAATTGAGCAGATCCCATAAAGTGAAAAGAATTTTTCGTGAAATTTCTAAAAAATTGCCGAAAGAGATTGACAAGCCTTTGTTTTTGTGATTATAATATGTAGGGTTAAAGTATGAGTACATTTGATTCACAACGATGCGAATACAGTGATGAAGAATTGTGCCGCCTCACCGCTTCCGGCAGCAGGGATGCGGAAGAAGCCCTGGTCAAGCGGTATCTTCGGATGGTGCGCATGTGCGCCCGCCCTTACTTCCTGGCAGGCGGAGACAGCGAGGATCTGATCCAGGAGGCCACCTTCGGCCTGTTGAAGGCGATCCGGGAGTTTGAGCCTGGACACGACGCAACCTTCAAGACCTTTGCGGAGGTCTGCATTCGCAACCGAATCCGCTCCGCGGTGGCCACCGCCTCCCGGAGCAAGCATGCCCCGTTGAACAACAGCATCCCTTTTGAATCCCCTATGCTGGGCAGCGGCGCCAGCCCTGAGGAATTGTATATCAGCAGGGAAGAAGAAGCGGAACGGTTGACTATGCTGGCCCAGAAGCTGTCTCCGCTGGAGCGGAACATTATGGCGCTTTTTTTGCACGGCCTCTCCTATCGGGAAATCAGCGAGCAGGTGGGACGTCCCGCCAAATCGGTGGACAACGCGATTCAACGCATCCGGCGCAAGGTGGCC
Organism: Bacillota bacterium; assembly: GCA_021768085.1. GTDB lineage: Bacteria > Bacillota > Clostridia > Oscillospirales > Oscillospiraceae > Enterenecus. The sequence continues at coordinate 54,244 of JAETOJ010000002.1, read as the reverse complement.
GGCGATCTTGGCGTAATCAGCGAAAGCTGACGCAAATATTACAGTCCCAGCAGGTTGTATTTCCGATTCTGGGCATCAAAAGAGAGGGTATTTCCAATGTACGAAGACAAGACCTTAGTTTGCAAAGAGTGTGGTCAGGAGTTCGTGTTCACCGCCGGTGAGCAGGAGTTCTATGCGGAGCGCGGCTTCCAGAACGAGCCCCAGCGCTGCAAGGCCTGCCGCGACGCCCGCAAGGCTGCTGCCCGCGGCCCTCGGGAGTACTTCACCGCTGTGTGCGCCGCCTGCGGCGGCGAGGCCAAGGTTCCCTTTGAGCCGAAGACTGACCGCCCCGTGTATTGCAGCGAGTGCTTCGCGAAGATGCGCGGCGAGGGCTGATAAGAAAAAGCGGAAAGGATCGTGCTGGGAAACCAGCACGATCCTTTTTTGTTTGGCAAATGGCGTTTTGCCTTGTCCCTCTCGGAAAACTGTGGTATAATATCCGCAGAGCAGTTATGACTCGGTTGAACAGGTGTACCACAATGATGCTTCATACCTGCGGTACAAGAAACACAACACTATGCCCGTGGCGCGGCAGGCTTTTCTCTCCGGGCCGGGGCATAAGGAGGAATACTTCGCGTGAATAAATCTGCATATGAGAGCCCGCTGTCCTCCCGCTATGCCAGCGACAAAATGCAGTACATTTTTTCTCCAGACAAGAAATTCTCCACCTGGCGGCGGCTCTGGATTGCCCTGGCCCGAGCGGAGATGGAGCTCGGTCTGCCCGTCACCCAGGAACAGATCGAGGAACTGGAGGCCCACATCACCGACATCGACTACGAGCTGGCCGCCCGGAAGGAGCGGGAGCTCCGCCATGACGTGATGGCTCATATCCACACCTATGGCGCCCAATGCCCCAAGGCGATGCCCATCATTCATTTGGGGGCCACCAGCTGCTATGTGGGGGACAACACTGACGTGATTCTCATGCGGGAGGGGCTGGAGCTGATCCGGGATAAGCTGGTGCGGGTGCTGGACGCGCTGAGCCGGTTTGCCCATCGCTATAAGGCCCTGCCCACCCTTGGTTTTACCCACTTTCAGGCCGCCCAGCTTGTCACGGTGGGGAAGCGGGCCACCTTGTGGATGAACGAGCTGCTTCAGGATCTGGACGAGGTGGAGTACCGCATCTCCCATCTGAAGCTGCTGGGCTGCAAGGGCACCACCGGTACTCAGGCTTCTTTTTTGGAGCTGTTCGAGGGGGATCACGAGAAGTGCCGGGAGCTGGATCGCCGCATTGCCCGGGAAATGGGGTTCAAAGACACGGTCCCCGTGTCCGGGCAGACCTATTCCCGCAAGGTGGACGCGGCCATCCTGTCCACGTTGTCCGGAATCGCCCAATCCGCCTGTAAATTTGCCACCGATGTGCGGCTGCTGTGCCACCTGAAGGAGGTGGAGGAGCCCTTTGAAACCAACCAGATCGGCTCCTCCGCCATGCCCTATAAACGCAACCCCATGCGGTGCGAGCGCATCTGCGCACTGGCGCGGTATGTCATCGCGGACGCCGCCAATCCGGCTTATACCGCCGCCACCCAGTGGTTTGAGCGCACCCTGGACGACTCCGCCAACAAGCGGCTGTCCGTGCCGGAGGCCTTCCTGGCTGTGGACGCCATCCTCGGCATCTATGAGAATGTGGCGTCCGGGCTGGTGGTGCATGAAAAGGTGATTGAAAAGCATATTTTGGAGGAGCTGCCCTTTATGGTCAGCGAGAATATCCTGATGGACGCGGTGAAGCAGGGGGGAGACCGCCAGCAGCTTCATGAGCGGATCCGGGTGCTTTCCCTGGAGGCCGGAAGGACTGTAAAGGAACTTGGCTTGCCAAATAATTTGATTGATCTGATCGCCGCCGACGAGCAATTCCATCTGAGCCGGGAGGAGCTGACCGCCCATCTGGATCCCTCCCGCTACATCGGCCGGTGCCCGGAGCAGGTGTCCGACTTCCTGGCGGAGCGCGTCCAACCGGTTTTAGCCCGCCACCCCAACGCCCTGTCCGGCGAGGCCGCGGAGCTGAAGGTATAACCCCGCCCGAAACAATATTTTGGAAAGGATTGACTACATATGAAAGCTGCTGTCCATCGAATCGGAGTATTTACCAGCGGCGGAGACGCCCCCGGCATGAACGCCGCCATCCGCGCCGTGGTTCGGGCCTCTCTGCATTACGGCATTGAGTGCATCGGCATCCGCCGGGGCTATCACGGTCTGCTCAACGGCGACTTTACCAAGCTGGATTTTGAGAGCGTCAGCGATATCTCCCGCCGGGGCGGCACCATGCTCTATTCCGCCCGGAGCCTGGAGTTTATCGAGGAATCCGGGCGGAACAAGGCCCTGGCCACCTGCAAACTGCTGGGGATGGACGCCCTGGTGGGCATTGGCGGCGACGGCACCTTCAAAGGCCTGCTGAGCCTGGCCAACAGCGGGATTTCCGTCATCGGCGTGCCGGGCACCATTGACAACGACATCGCCTGTTCCTCCTACACCATCGGCTATGACACCGCCTGCAACATCGCCCTGGAGAGCATCGACCGCCTACGTGACACCATGAAGTCCCACGAACGCTGCTCTGTGGTGGAAGTGATGGGCCACCGGGCCGGCTATCTGGCCTACTCGGTGGGCATTGCCTGCGGGGCCACCGTGGTTTTGGTGCCGGAGCGACAGGTGGATTTTGAGCAGGATGTGATTGAGCCCATCCGCCGGGCCCGGTTAGGCGGCCGCACCCACTTCATGGTTATTGTGGCGGAAGGGGTCACCGGCGGCGCGTATCAGGTGGCGGATCAGATTCGGAACGCGACGGCGCTGGATACCCGCGTCACCGTGCTGGGCCATGTGCAGCGCGGCGGATCGCCCACCTCCCGGGATCGTATGGTGGCCACCTATATGGGCTACGAGGCCGTCAAGCTGCTGGCGGAGGGAAAGAGCTGCCGGGTGGTGGCCATGAAGGGCGACGACATCGTGGATTATGACATCACCGAGGCCCTGTCCATGACAAAGGGCCTGGACGAGATGAGTGAGGTCGTGGCCCGGGCGATGACCGGCGTCTCCGACGAGCGGATGTGACAAATAAAAAGCACCGGGTTCCCAAAGGAATCCGGTGCTTTTTTGCTGTCGCTTTTTACTTCGCCAGAACCTTCTTCAGCCGTGCGAACCGGGGCAGGCCGTTCTCCTTGGCCTGATGGTTTTCACCCTGAATCAGGGGCAGGGCATAGTCGATGAACGCCTGGGTTACGCCGTTGCCCTCCTTGTTGATCCACTCCAAAGGCACCTTCTTTTCAAAGTTGGCCACTTCAGAGAGGTGGAACAGCTTGGTCTTGCAGGCGTACTTGCCGCCCTCGCGGGTGCACTCGAAGCCCACCATCTTGTCGGTCTCGCCGGCCACGGCGGCCTCCACGGCGGTCTTGCCCGCCAGGAAGGACTCATCAATATCGGTCTGGGAGGCCAGGTGGGAGCCGCACCGCTGGAGCAGGGACAGCTCGATGCCTCGCACCTTGGCGCCGGTCTTTTCCTTGACAATGTTGGCCAGCAGCGCGGCCAGGCCGCCCAGCTGAGCATGGCCGAAGCCGTCGGTGGCGGAGGTCTTGGCCTCGGACACGAAGGAGCCGTCGGCGTAGTGGATGCCCTCGGAGACGGCCACGATGCAGTTGCCGTTCTTCTTGTAGATGGCGTCCACGTCGTTCAGGAACTTGTCCATGTCGAAGTCTACCTCGGGGAGGTAAACCAGATCGGGGGCGCAACCCACCACGCCCGCCAGGGCGGCGGCTCCGGCCAGCCAGCCGGCGTGACGGCCCATGATCTCAATGACGGTCACCATGCCAGTGTCGTACACCCGGGCGTCCTTATACACCTCGGCGCAGGAGGTGGCGATATACTTGGCGGCGGAGGCGAAGCCGGGGCAGTGATCGGTGCCGAACAGATCGTTGTCGATGGTCTTGGGCACACCCATCACCCGGCACTCATAGCCGGACTTGGCCATGAAGCGGCTCACCTTGGCGCAGGTGTCCATGGAGTCGTTGCCGCCGTTATAGAAGAAATAGCGGATGTTATACTTCTGGAAGATCTCCAGGATCCGTTTGTAATCGGTGTCGTCCACATCGGGATCGGCGATCTTGTAGCGGCAGGATCCCAGCTCAGAGGAGGGGGTGTTGAGCAGCAGCTCCAGCTCCTTGGCGTCCTCCTGGCCCATATCGTACAGCTGATCGTTCAGCATTCCCTTGATGCCGTGGGCCATTCCATAGACGGCGGTGATGTCCGGGCAGTCCAGCGCAGTGCGGATCACGCCGTACGCGCTGGCGTTGATGACGGAGGTGGGGCCGCCGGACTGGCCGATGACGCAAGCGCCCTTTAACTGTGACATAGTCTGATTTCTCCTTACTCGTTCATTTCATTGGAGTTCCCCGCCTCCAGAGGAGACGGGGAACAGAGTTGACGTGTTACGCCTTGCCGGCGCAGCCCAGCACGTCCACCAGCTTGTGACGGACGGTCTCCTTGATGTTGGCGCGGGCGGGCTTCAGGTACTCGCGGGGGTCGAACTTATCGGGGTGCTCATCGAAGAACTGGCGGATGGTGCCGGTCATGGTCAGCCGCAGATCGGAGTCGATGTTGATCTTGCACACAGACAGGGTGGCAGCCTTGCGCAGCTGCTCCTCGGGGATGCCCACCGCGTCGGGCATCTTGCCGCCGTGCTCGTTGACCATCTTCACATACTCCTGAGGCACGCTGGAGGAGCCGTGGAGCACGATGGGGAAGCCAGGCAGGCGCTTGGAGACCTCCTCCAGCACGTCGAAACGCAGGGGAGGGGGCACCAGGATGCCCTTCTCGTTCCGGGTGCACTGATCGGGGGTGAACTTATAGGCGCCGTGACTGGTGCCGATGGCGATGGCCAGGGAGTCGCAGCCAGTCTTGGACACGAACTCCTCCACCTCCTCGGGCCGGGTGTAGGAGGAGTCGGCGGCGGACACCTTCACGTCGTCCTCCACGCCGGCCAGGGTGCCCAGCTCGGCCTCCACCACCACGCCGTGGTCGTGGGCGTACTCCACCACCTTCTTGGTGATCTCAATATTCTCCTCGAAAGGCTTGGAGGAGGCGTCGATCATGACGGACGTGAAGCCGCCGTCGATGCAGCTCTTGCAGGTCTCAAAGTCGGGGCCGTGATCCAGGTGTAGCACGATGGGGATCTCGGGGCACTCAATCACAGCGGCCTCCACCAGCTTCACCAGGTAGGTGTGGTTGGCGTAAGCGCGGGCGCCCTTGGACACCTGGAGGATAACGGGGGCCTTCTCCTCCTTGCAGGCCTCGGTGATACCCTGGACGATCTCCATGTTGTTGACGTTGAACGCGCCGATGGCGTAGCCGCCCTCGTAGGCCTTCTTGAACATTTCGGTAGAGGTAACCAGTGGCATGATTGTCCAACTCCTTAATCAAAATTTAATTTTGGTGGTTTCCGTTATGATTTTAACATTCAGCACCGGAAAATGCAAGCAAAAGCTCCGGTTTTTGCCGGTCAAAAACCACAAAACAAAAAAGATTTTTCCCCGCTGGTGTCAACAAAATGACGGCGAGCATAGGATGGCAGGAAAGGGGGGAGGCGGCATGATCCAACTGCTTCCATATAATCGCCGGGCGGCGGTGGCCTATGCTCACAAATGGGCCTATACCCGCAACCCGGCCTTCTATGATTTCAGCGAGATCGGCGGGGACTGCACCAACTTCGCGTCCCAATGCCTGTACGCCGGCGGCGGGATTATGAACTTCACGCCGGACTTCGGCTGGTACTATATCGACGCCACCGACCGTTCTCCGTCCTGGACGGGGGTACAGTTTTTCTGGGACTTCATGACCCGGCCCCAGCCCACCGACGGCCCGGTGGGCATTCAGGTGCACATGAACTTCCTGCGTCCAGGTGACTTTATCCAGCTCCGGTTTGAGAACAGCGGGGAGGTATTCGCCCACACGCCGGTGGTGGTTTCCGTGGGGGCCGTGCCCAGGCCGGACAATATCCTCATCGCCGCCCACTCCAACGACGCCGACTACCGGCCGCTGGACAGCTATCAAAACGTGGTGGAGTGGCGGTTTCTCCACATCGTTGGGATTCTCAAGGTGACCAACGGGCCAACTTCCGGCCTGGAGCGGATGAATGACAGCGCGGAGGGTTGAACCCTCCGCGCTCTTGCCAATTATTTTGATATAACTTTTATATTTCAAAATCAGGAAATACACCATTATTAACACATTTTACGATATTCAATGCCTCTTTTTTTACTCTGTCGATTCCTTCAGGCGTATTCATCCAATTATCCCTTTTCGTCGTTATGTCATCTGCTGGACAAGGATATATATTGATGTGGGATGGAAAAAGATATCTTGCTATCTGTAAACTTCGGCGCATATGATATGTTGTTGTCACCAGCAACACGCTTTTTACTTTATTTAACCACATTGAACGTTGTAATTTCAACAAGGAACATAATATGTTTTCTATTGTATTTTGAGAATTTTTTTCAATGATAATGCTTGATTCGGGAACGCCCAATTCCAAGGCTTTCTGATACATATTATCTGCTTCTGCCATGTGTTGACCGGAAAAGCTTCTTATTTTTCCTCCACATAGCAGTATCTTTTCAGCTCTTCCCGAAAAAAACGCCTCAGCCGCTATAGGAACTCTATATTTTGCCGCTTTTATACTGCCTAAAACAATAATACAGTCAACACTCGCTCCATTATCATTCAAACCTTCAAATAAAAGACGATCTATCACATCATTTGTTAATTTTTCCTTTGTTATCTTTGATACCCACATATTTTTTCAATCTTCTTTCTGCTTCGGCGGCCGGCCCCGGCGGGGCTTGGCTTTGAGCTGTCCCAGGGGATTGGACTGGGCGGCGTCCTTCAAGGCGTCGCTGTCCACATGGGTGTAGATCTGGGTGGTATTCAGGTGCTCGTGGCCCAGCACCTCCTGGAGCGTTCGCACGTCCACGCCGTTTTGCAGCATCAGGGTGGCGGCGGTGTGGCGGAGCTTGTGGGCGGAGTATTTACTGCTGTCCAGCCCCGCGGCGGTAAACCGCTGCTTCAGCATATAGTGGACGCCCGCCTTGGTGATGCGGGTGTGCTTGCGGGTGATAAACAAGGCGTAGGGATCCGCCGCGCCGGACTGGGAACGTACCACCAGCCAGTCCTCAATAGCGGCCTGACAGGCGGCGTTGAGGTAAACGATCCGCTCCTTGTTGCCCTTGCCCAGCACCCGCAGCCGGTCGCCCCGCACATCGGCCAGGTTGAGCCCCACCAGCTCCGAGATCCGCAGGCCGCAGTTCAGAAACAGCGTAATGATGCAGAAATCCCGCTCTGCATTGTCTCCGTCGATGGATTCCAAAAGCTGGATGCTCTCCTCAAGTGTCAGGTAACGGGGCAGAGTCTGCCGGATCTTAGGCGAATCCAATTCCTGGATGGGACTTTCGTCCAGGAGTTTGGCTTTTGTCACCAAATACTTGTAAAAAGATCGAATTGTAGCGACTTTTCTGGCCCGAGAGGACACCTCAAGCCCATACCTGGAGTTGGGATCGTTGGCGTTCTTAACCCGATCACGGCTCAGGAAGCTGAGAAAAGCGTAGATATCCGTCAGCGTCACCGAGCGGATCAGCGCCAGATCCACATCACTGATGGAGATCTGCTCCAAGGGTGTCGCACGGGGAACACGGCCTTTTTCTATTTTAATGTAGCGGAAAAAGGTACGCAGATCCAGGAAGTATTCGTCCACAGTTTTTTTGGAGTGGCCCTGGATCGTCTCATGGTAGGTCAGGAAATCCCGCAGGATAGGCGGCGCCTCAATGCGGTAGTCAATCATGGATTCGGATCGGCATTCATAACTTGGGGACAGTTGGGCAGACTACAGTGGCAGGCGGCCGGAGCGGTTGGCAGGCTCCGGCCAGAATCCTGAGCCCAGCGGGAAAACCAGGCGTTTCCCGGGTTTTCCCCTCCCCTCAACTCAACAAAATTTTTATTTTGTTGAGTTGAGTATGCCGATCCACACCTCCTCTCAGTTCAGCCTGTCAAAGCTCGTATTTCTATTCACGGATATGGGGTGATTTCTGTGAGCCTGATCCCATGCACACAGAACTGTAAATATCAGGACGAGGGCCTGTGCACCTTGGCACAGGCCCAGCCCGCCGGCCAGGCCGTCCCCAATGAGGCCTGCCTGAACTTCACGCCGCGCCCGTCAAACCAGCACGGCGATGGCCTCACGGATATTGCCCACCCGAATCAGTTCTAAACCGTCGGGCGGCAGCAGCTTGCCGCTGCTCCTGGCAGGTACCAGACATTTGGTGAAGCCCAGCCGCCGCACCTCGCTGAGCCGCTGGTTTAGGGTGTTCACGGAGCGCAGCTCCCCAGTGAGGCCCACCTCCCCGATGGCTGCCAGGTCAAAGGGCACAGGCTTGTCCCGGAAGCTGGAGGCCAGCGCCACGATCAGGGCCAGATCCGCCGCAGGCTCGTCCAGGGTCAGGCCGCCGATGACATTCACGTAAAAATCGCAGTTGGACAGCATCAGCCCGCCCCGCTTTTCCAGCACCGCCAGCATCATCATGGCCCGGTTGTAGTCGAACCCATTGCTGGAGCGCCGGGAGTTGCCGTAGGCCGAGGGCGACAGCAGCGCCTGCACCTCTGCCAGTACGGGCCTAACTCCCTCCATCACGCAGGTGACGCAGGATCCGGGCATATTCTCCGGCCGTCCGGACAGCATGGCCTCCGACGGGTTGGGCACCTCCACCAGCCCCTTGTCCACCATCTCAAACACGCCGATCTCATTGGTGGCCCCGAAGCGGTTCTTTGCCGCCCGGAGAATGCGGTAGGAGTTATGCTCCTCCCCCTCGAAGTGGAGCACGCAGTCCACCATATGCTCCAGCACCTTTGGCCCCGCCAGCGAGCCCTCCTTATTGATATGGCCCACCACGAACACAGTGACCCCCATCCCCTTGGCCAGGTGCATCAGCGCCATGGTGCACTCCTTCACCTGGGCCACGCTCCCCGGCGAGGAATTGGAGTCCCCATTGTAAATCGTCTGAATAGAGTCCACGATGAGCACGTCCGGCTTCTGCTCCTGCACCGCGGCCACAATGTCGTCCAGGTTGGTTTCCGAATAGAGGTACAGCCCCTCGTCCCGGATGCCCAGCCGCTGGGCCCGCAGTTTGATCTGGCGCTCCGATTCCTCCCCCGATACATATAAAACATTGGCAAACCGGCACAAATTGTCACATATCTGGAGCATCAGCGTGGATTTTCCGATGCCCGGCGCGCCACCCACCAGCACCAGAGAACCCTTCACCGCGCCGCCCCCCAGCACCCGATCCAGCTCGCTCATGCCGGTGTTGAAGCGAAGCTCATCCACCGCCTCCACCTCGGCAATGGGCCTTGGCTTGCGCAGGCCGCCGCCCCGCGGCGACGGCCCGGAGGGTTTCTTTCTTGTCTCCGCTGCGGGCTGCTCCACAATGGTGTTCCAGGCCCCGCAGGCGGGACATCTCCCCTGCCATTTCAGCGACTCATTTCCGCATTCCGTGCAGTAAAACAGGCTTTTTGCCTTTGCCATGGTCATTCTCCTCCCCAAACGGTGGGTATCATTTGCAATTCCCGCACATACGATCCGGCCAGCGCCACGGCGATCTTTCGCTGATATACGTCGGTCATCAGCAGGGACGCCTCCTCCCCATTGCTGAGAAAGCCGCACTCCACCAGAATGGCGGGACAGCTGATGTGCTCGAACAGATAGATCCCGTCCGGCATGGGCTTTGCCCGGCGGTCGTTGTTCCGATCCAGTACCTCCCGTAGCACCTCCTGGGTGCTCTCTCCCCATTGACGGCTCACGTCTCCGGCATTATAAAAGGTCTGTGCCCCGCTGTACCGCGTATCTGTAAAGTGATTTTGGTGGACACTAATAACCATGGCGTTTGAGAAGCCAGAGATAAAGGCCACCCTGTTTTTCAGATCCGACACCTTTTTCTCCCGGATGGTGCGTGCCCCTTCGCTGTGCATGGAGCGATCCTCACTCCGGGTCAGCTCCGTCCTCACGCCTAAAAAGGCCATTAGCGCCTCCGTTTTCAACACAATGTCCAGATTGATGCCGCTCTCGGTGATTCCGCTGGCGGCGCTGGCACCGCCGTCCTCTCCGCCGTGCCCCGGATCCAAAATCAGCACCCGCGCCGTATCCGACGGGGCGGATACGGCGGATGCCACCCGATCTCGCCCCATCCAGGCGGCACTCCCTAACACACAGAGGCATAAAAACAACAGCAGCAGATCCCGTTTCACAGGCCAGTCCCCCCTTCCCTCCAGCATATGAGGGCGGGGAATGCTTCATGCCGGATCAGAGGTAAGAAAACACCTCATGGTGACGGGCGGACACCGTGACCGATACTTGGGGGAACCGCTGGGCCAGCCAGTCCCGCAGCACTGGGCATATCACGTCCTCCGTGGGGAAATGTCCGGCATCGATCAAATTCAAGCCTTGAGCCTTGGCGTCCAGAAAGTGGTTATACTTTACATCTGATGTCACAAACGTATCGCAGCCCTTGGCCAGCGCATCCTCCATCATGCTGGCACAGGCGCCACCCCCCACTGCGATCTTATGGGCGGGCCTGCCCCCATCCACCAGCCGCAGGCCGTTGGCGCCCAGCAGGCGCTTCACACCCATAGCAAAATCATACAGGGGCTGTTCCGTCACAGTTCCCACCCGACCAATTCCATAGGGTCTCCCCTCTCCGTCCACGCCGCTCTGCTTCAGTAGCTCAAGACCGGTGAGCCCCAGGCGCAAGGCCAGGGCATCGTTCACGCCCCCCTCCACCGCGTCCAAGTTGGTATGAGCGCAGATGGCAGCAATGCCCTGCTCCGCCAGGGCCAGCAGAATCCGCCCGGTCACCGTCTGATCAGTCACGGACTGTGCCCCGCCGAAGATGACCGGGTGATGGGCTACAATCAGCTGGGCGCCAAGCTCGGCGGCCTCCTCCACCACCTGCTCTGTGATGTCCAAGGACACCAGAATTTTGCTCACCTGCGCCCCTTCCCGTCCCACCAGAAACCCGGCATTGTCAAAGTCCTCCTGCAATTCAAAGGGCGCCTTTTCCTGCAAAAACGCCAACACTTCGCCCACAGTTGTCATGGTGTTCAGCTCCTTTTCCATCCCTTCAAGGCCGGACAGCACCGTTTTTAGCTTCTCAATGGCGGTTTGATCCGGCGTGTGGGCGGCCCGATGGCCTGACAGGGATTTTTCCACCTTTTTTCGGATCATCTTCAGGTACTCTGCCCGCAGAGGATCACCGCTCTGCCGTCCCGCCCACTGCTCTGCCGGGGTGAGGGCAGGCATCTCTCCGCCTGTTACCAGCAATATACTGTATAGTCGTTTTCCTTCACAGGCTATACGTTCACTTTGAATTTGATAGCCATTCCTTTGTAGCCAGTTTCGCAGATCTGCAAACCCGGTCATGGGCTGAAGCAGCAGGAGCGTCCCCTCCTTCGTCCAGGGCGCAGACTCTAAAATGGAGGCGATGGTCTCCCCGCCCATCCCGGCGATCACCACCGTGTCCGTCTCCTCCGGCTGGACGGCCGACAGGCCGTTGCACAGGCGGAAGTCCATTTGCCGCTCCACTTGAAAGCGTCTCGCCGTCTGTCTGGCACGCTCCAGCGGCCCCGCCCGCAGATCGGTGGCAATGGCATGCTCAGTCCGTCCTGCCAGCAGCAGCCACACAGGGAGGTATCCGTGGTCAGTGCCAATATCCGCCAGGCGGGCTCCCTGAGGCACCTGCTCCGCGATGGTCTGCAACCTGGGGGTCAGCTCCATAGAATTTCCCTCCCTTCCATTCAGAATAAAGGAAAAGAGCGGAAAATCCGCTCTTTTCAGGGTGTCAATCAGGCGACGGTGGCGTTCAGCTTCTCCAGCAGCGCCTCCACATCCACGCCATGCACCATGCAGGCCTGCTCCACAGTCTCCCCACGGGAGGACGGGCAGCCCAGGCAGTGCATCCCGATGGACAGGAAAATGGGGGCGGTGTCGGGCGCGATGTCCAGAATATCGCCGATGATGGTATCCTTCGTAATTTTGGCCATTCCAGGATAACCTCCTTGCAGTTTTTGTCGAACAACTTATAGTATACCCAAAGCTATGGCAGTTTGCAAGTGCTTCCCGTAAATTTCAGCCAATAAACCGCTCAGCTTTTCAAGAACGCCTCCAGCCGATCCATGCCCTTTTTGATGTTCTCCATGGAGGCAGAATAAGACCAGCGCACGAAATTGGGTGCGCCGAAGCCGCTCCCCGGCACAGTGGCCACCAGCCCATGCCTCAAAAACGCCGCGCAGAACTGCTCAGAGGTTTGAATGAGTTCCCCATGGATAGTTTTCCCGATGAGCTTCTCCATGTTCATCATCACATAGAATGCCCCCTCCGGCCTGATACAGCTTACGCCGTCCATCCGATTCATCCGCTCCACAATATAGTTTCGGCGCTGCTCAAAGGCCTGACGCATCTTCTCCACACAGTCCTGGGATCCGTTGAGGGCGGCAACTGCTGCCGCCTGAGAGATGGCGCAAGGAGAGCCGGTGGAATGGCTTACATAATTGCTCATCACCTTGGAAATTTTCTCGCTGGACAGCAGATAGCCAATCCGCCAGCCGGTCATGGCATAGGATTTGGATACACCATTGATCAAAATGACTCGATCTTTCACATCGCCCCCCAAAGAGGCCGCTGAGACAAACCGTTCTCCGTCATACATCAGCCCATAATAGACCTCGTCGGAGATCACATAGAGGTCGTGTTCCACGCACACCTGGGTTATGGCCTCTATCTCCTTCCGGTGATACACCATGCCACTGGGGTTGCCAGGATTGTTGAGGATCAGGGCCTTGGTTCTGGGCGTGATGGCGGTGGCAAGCTGCTCCGCCGTTATTTTGAATCCGTCCTTCTCCCCTGCCGAGACCACCACCGGCTGGCCGCCCACCATCTTGATCAGTTCCAGATAGCTCACCCAGTAAGGCGCGGGCAAGATGACCTCATCGCCAGGGTTGATCAGAGCCCGCAAGGCCAGATAGACGCAGTGCTTGGCGCCGGTGGATACCACCACCTGGGAAGGCCTGTACTCCACCCCGCAGTCCTCGCCCATCCGCTTGCAGACTGCCTCCTTCAGCGCCAAGGTGCCAGAGGCCGGAGTATACCGGGTCAGATTGGCAGTGATGGCCCTGTCCGCTGCCGCCTTGATGTGATCCGGAGTATTGAAATCAGGCTCGCCAGCACCAAAGCCGATCACATCTACACCGTTCGCCTTCATCTGCTTGGCCAGCGCGTCAATAGCCATGGTACTGGAAACCTGTACCGCAGACGCAATTTGGGCAAGTTCCTTCAACGTAATCCCTCCAATTAAACTATTCTGCTGCATAATATACCTTGTCCTGCAAAAACAAAAGAAGATTCTGGAAAATAAGGGTATTTTTGCAGGTATAGCGGGACAAAGCTGCATTTATCAAGGGAAAGCTGCCCCGCCTGACGGTACAGGCGGGGCCAGAATTCAGCGCCGGGTGTTCTTCCGGTACAGCAGATACAGCCCCTTCACAAGCAAATCATGATCATACCGGATCTCCCGGCGGCAGTGGTGATAGAGCTCCGGGGTCTGGCTCCCAGTGGCCACCACCGTGGCGGCGGAGGCCCCTACTGCCTCCTCCAGAGCCTGGATCACCCGGTCAAAGGCACCGCTGTAACCATACAGCACCCCCGCCCGCATGGAGTCCACCGTATTTCGGCCCAAAGGCGTGTTCACCTGCGCCATGGAGATCTGGGGAAGCTGGGCCCCGTGCCGGGACAGGGCCTCCAGGGCGATGTCCATGCCAGGCATAATGGCACAGCCTTCAAAGGCGTGGTTACTCAGATAGGAAAAGGTGACGGCAGTCCGAGAGTTGATCACAATGGCGGGGGTTGGATAGAGGGCGGCAGCCGCCACAGAGGAGGCCACAATGTCGCTGCCCAGCTGGTCATGGATCTCCGCCTTGATGTTCAGTCCCGTCTTCAGTCCCGGCCCCACCAGCAGCGGGGAGCGCCCCGTAAGCCGCCGCAGGGTACGTGCATAGGATGCGGTAATCGGTGGCACAACGCTTGACAGGATAGAACCCTTTACATCTGAAGGCTCCGCCTGGTACAAGTGAAACACCCCCATCAGATCGATGGCGCAGCGGTCGTCGGTCATCTTGGGGTCGGTGCCCAGCTCGGACTGGAAGGACAGCGTACCATCCTCCTGGAACAGCGCGATGGTAGTACCCAGATTTCCAATGTCAATAGCCAGGATCATATGCCCTCTCCCCTTCCGTGATTCCGTAGGCTATTTTAACATGACCCGTGCCGCTTTGCAAGACGGATCGGAAAAGCCGAGACGCGCCTGCCCCGGCTTTCCCCATCAGATATGCTCCCGAATGATCTCACCCATCCGCTTTGTGCCGATAACCGCCTCCCCAGGCTTGGCAATGTCGGCGGTGCGCCAGCCCTCCGCCAACGCTTTGTCTACAGCGGCCTCGATGGCGTCCGCCTCCTCCGCTAGATGGAAGGAATACCGGAACATCATGGCGGCGGACAGAATGGTGGCGATGGGGTTGGCCTTATCTTGCCTTGCGATATCCGGTGCGGAGCCATGGATGGGCTCATACAGCGCCGGTGCCCCATCTCCCATGGAGGCGGAGGGCAGCAACCCAATGGATCCAGTGATCATAGACGCCTCGTCGGACAGGATATCGCCGAACATATTCTCCGTCACTACCACGTCGAACTGGCCTGGATCCCGCACCAACTGCATGGCGCAGTTGTCCACCAGCACGTCCTCGTAAGCCACGTCGGAGTACTCCTCCGATAGCCGGTGCATCACCGAGCGCCAAAGCCGGCTGGTCTCCAGCACGTTGGCCTTGTCCACGCTGGACACCTTTTTCCGGCGCAGGCGGGCCATTTCAAAGGCCCGGCGGCCGATTCGTTCGATCTCCTTCTCGGAATAGGCCATCAGATCGGTGGCCTCCATGCCCCGATCCTCAGTCTGGTACTTGTCCCGCTTTCCAAAATAGATACCCCCGGTGAGCTCCCGCACCATCAGCAGATCGATTCCCTGTTCCGCCGTTTCCCGCTTCAACGGGCAGGCGTCCATCAGCGCCGGCCGCAGGGCCGCAGGGCGTAAATTAGCGTAAAGCCCTAAATCTTTACGGATGGCCAGTAAAGCCGTCTCCGGCCGCTGCTCTGCCGGCTTGTCACTGCCCCACCTGGGGCCGCCCACCGCCCCCAGCAGCACCGCGTCGCAGGACTTGCACAGCTCTGCCGTCCCCTCGGGATAGCTCACCCCCACCGCGTCGGTGGCGCAGCCTCCCAGCAGCACGTCCACGTACTCAAAGGTGTGGCCAAACTTCTCCCCCACCCTGTCGATGACCTTCACCGTCTCGTTCACGATCTCGGGGCCGATGCCGTCCCCCCGGATCAGCGCAATTTTATACTTCATTTCGCCACCCCCCGCGCCTTCAGCGACTTCAGCAGCCCGCCGTGCTCAATGATGCCGTTGACAAACTCCGGGAAGGGCGCGGCCTGGAACCTTGCCCCGGTGCTCTCGTTGACGATCACCCCGGTGCCAAAGTCCACCGACACCTGATCCCCCGGAGAGATGCCGTCCACCGCCTCCGGGCACTCCAAAATGGGGAAGCCGATGTTGATGGCGTTGCGGTAGAAGATCCGGGCGAAGCTTTTGGCGATGACGCACTTCACCCCGCAGGCCTTAATGGCCAGGGGCGCGTGCTCCCGGGAGGAGCCGCAGCCAAAATTGTTCCCGCCAATGATGATGTCTCCCGTCTCCACGGTGGAGGCGAAGTCCCCGTCGATGTCCTCCATGCAGTGGGAGGCCAGAGATTTCTCGTCCGGGGCGTTGAGATACCGGGCGGGGATGATCACATCGGTGTCTACATTGTCGCCATATTTGTAAACCTTCATCGCTTTACACTCCTTTCAAAGGCTGGCCGGATCAGTCAGGACACCGGTGACGGCACTGGCCGCCGCCACCGCGGGGCTGGCCAGAATAATCATGGAGCTGGTGGGCCCCATGCGGCCTACAAAGTTCCGGTTGGTGGTGGACACCGCCCACTCTCCATCGCTCAGCACTCCCATGTGCCCCCCAAGGCAGGGCCCGCAGGTGGGAGTGGACACCACTGCCCCGGCCTGAATGAAGTCGGCCACCAGGCCCTCGGCCATGGCGTCCAGGTAGATCTGCTGGGTGGCCGGGATGACGATGCAGCGCACCCCCTCCGCCACCTTCCGGCCCCGCAGGACGTCGGCAGCCTCCCTCAGATCCTTCAGCCGCCCATTGGTGCAGGAGCCGATGACCACCTGCTGGATGGGCTTCCCCGCCGCCTCGTCCACGGTCTTGGTGTTGGAGGGCAGGTGGGGGAAGGCCACCGTGGGCCGCAGGGCGGACAGATTGATGGTGATTTCCTGGGTATACTGGGCGTCCGGATCCGCCTCAAAGGCGGTAAATTTCCGGTCAACCCGGCCCTTTAAATAGTCCAGCGTCTTATCGTCCACTGGGAAAATGCCGTTTTTCGCCCCGGCCTCAATGGCCATATTGCAGATGGTGAACCGGTCGTCCATCTCCAGGGAGGCCACCCCTTCCCCGGTAAACTCCAGGGACTGGTACAGCGCCCCGTCCACTCCGATGACGCCGATCAAGTGGAGGATCACATCCTTGCCGCTGACATACCGGCCCAGCTTCCCCACCAGGTTCACCTTGATGGCGGAGGGCACCTTGAACCAGGCCAGCCCGGTGGCCATCCCCGCCGCCATGTCGGTGGAGCCCACGCCGGTGGAGAAAGCCCCCAGTGCGCCGTAAGTACAGGTGTGGGAGTCCGCGCCGATGATCACCTCGCCGGGAGCGGTGAGCCCCTGCTCCGGCAGAAGGGCGTGCTCAATCCCCATCCTGCCCACATCATAGAAGTGGGTGATGGCGTGCTTTTTCGCGAACTCCCGGCAGGCGGCGCACAGCTGGGCGGACTTGATGTCCTTACAGGGGGTGGAGTGATCCAGCACGATGGCGATTTTGTCCCGGTCAAATACGCTGGACAGCCCCGCCTTTTCAAACTCCGTGATAGCTACCGGGGTGGTGATGTCGTTGCCCAGCACCAGATCCAGCTTTCCCTCGATGAGCTGGCCGGCCTCCACCGAAGCGAGCCCGGCGGATCGGGCCAGAATTTTCTGGGTCATTGTCATTCCCATTTGCGGTTCCTCCTCAAAATGGCCTCATGCCTCGCGGGCGGCCATGACGTTTGTGCTCTGATTATGCCAGAAGTTCTGGACGAAAAATGCAAACTGTGATACAATGTCAGAGACGAAACTTCAGCATCGAGGTGATGGGCATGGCGGTATGGGATCCGCTGGCGGAGGGCCGGGCCCCCCGGACGTACCGGGCGGGACAGCTGGTCTATTTGCAGGGCGCCAGCCCGGACTGCTTTTACTATCTGGTGTCCGGCTCGGTACGCAGCTTTATCAGCACCCCCGCCGGCGAGGAGCGGGTGCTGGCCGTCCACCGCGCCGGGGATCTCATGGGCGAGGCCTCCTTTTTTGACGGCTGCCCCCGGGTCACCTCCGCCATGGCGCTGGAGGACTGCCGGATTCTGTCCGTCAACCGGGAGCAGCTGGATGCCGCCTTCCAGCGCCACCCGGAGCTGGCCCTGCCCATGCTCCAGTATCTGGCCCGGACGGTGCGACTGCTGTCCGATCACGTGGGAGCCTCCTCCCTGCCCGCCCTGCAGCGGATCGCCCGCTGGCTGCTCAGCCAGCCCGCCGGACCGGACGGCGACCTCCGCGTCACCCACGAGGGGATCGGTCAGGCGGTGGGCCTGTCCCGGGTAACGGTGAGCCGGGTGCTGGGGGAGCTGGCCACCCAGGGGCTGGTGGAACTGGGGTATCGGTCGATGGTTGTCTTAGATCGTGAGGGATTGTATGAGCTGATCAATTTGGAGGGCTGATCAGTGTCTTCCGCTGTATTGGCCTTTTTCTTATTCAAAATGACAAGTTCAATATGAGGAAGTGGTTTATTATGTATATTGAAACTCAAAGGATGATCATTCGGGAGTATACGATGGGTGACTCAGAAGATTTATATGAGATTTTTGGTAATGCCGAGGTGATGAAGCATTGTGAGCCTGCATACAGTCCTGAAAAAACAACTGATTTCTTATCAACGTTTTGTATTGAGAAAAGAGGGGCTGTTGCCGCAGTTCACAAGGACAGCGGCAAAATGATTGGCTATATCCTATTCAAGGCTTTTGAAGAAGGCGTTTACGAAATTGGCTGGATTTTCAACAAAAACTATTGGCGGCAGGGCTATGCTTTTGAATCCTGCAAAGCGGTGGTTGAGTATGCTTTCAGTAAGCTGGAAGTACACAAAATATTTGCAGAAGCCATTGACAGCGTAAAATCGGTTGGCCTAATGAAAAAACTCGGTATGCGGCTGGAGGGAATCCAGCGAAGCCAAACAAAAGACAATGACGGGAACTGGGCCGACCTCTATTTTTACGGGCTTTTAAAAGAGGAGCGGTAAGGCGTTCTGCCTTGCCGCTCCTCTTATTCATAAGATGATACAGATCAGCCCGCCGGATCCCTCGTTGATGATCCGCTGCAAGGTCTCCCGCAGCTTCTCCCGGGCCTCCTCCGGCATCCGCTTCAGCTTACCGTTTAAGTCCTCCCCCACCAGCTCGTGGAAGGAGCGGCCGAAGATGTTGGAGTCCCAGATCTTCCCGGTGTCCCCCTCAAACTGCTGAAGCAGGTAGTCCACCATCTCCTCCGACTGCTTCTCGGTGCCCATGATGGGGGACACCTCCGCCCGGATATCCGCCCGCATCATATGGATGGACGGGGCGGAAGCCTTGAGCCGCACGCCGTACCGTCCCCCCTGCTTGACGATCTCCGGCTCCTCCAGCGTCATCTCCTGGGGGTCGGGCATCACAATGCCGTAGCCCGTGGCCTCCACCTGCTTCAGGGCGTCCTCCACCTTCTCATAGCTGCGCTTCATGGCCGCCATCTGGGTGAGCTGATCGATGAGGTCGCCGTCGTCCCGAATCTCCAGACCGCACCGCTCGGACACGGTGGAGTAGAACAGCGTCCGGGGCAGCTCCAGGGTGGCGGTGACGACGCCGCTGCCCATGTCCATCCGGTTGAGGACGGCGGAGCTCACCTCCTCCCGATCCCCCATGGCCAGCACCGCGCCCTCCGCGTCCCGCAGGCGCTGGAGGCCCTCCGTCTCCTCCCGGATCATGGCGTACAGCCCGCTCTTGATGGGGTGGTCGAAGGGCAGTACATCCACCCAGGGGGGCAGGAACAGATCCATCTGCTTCATGGGGAACTCATGGAGCACCGCACGGATGATCTCGCTCACCGCCCCCTCGTCCAGGGTCAGGCAGTTGGCGGCCAGACAGGTCACGTCATACCGCTCCGCGATATCCGCCTGGAGGGTCTGGGCCCGCTCACTGTAGGGCTGGGCGGAGTTGAGCAGCACCATGAAGGGCTTGCCCAGCCCCTTCAGCTCGCTGATCACCCGCTCCTCCGCCTCCAGGTAGTCCTCCCGGGGGATGTCGGTCACCGAGCCGTCGGTGGTCACCACAATGCCGATGGTGGAGTGGTCGGTGATCACCTTCTGGGTGCCGAACTCCGCCGCCTCCGTCATGGGGATCTCGTGGTCGAACCAGGGGGTCATCACCATCCGGGGCTGATCCCCGTCCATCTGCCCCAGGGCGCTGGGCACCATGTAGCCCACGCAGTCGATGAGCCGGACGGAGAACACCCCGCCGTCCTCCATCACCATCTCCACCGCGTCCTCGGGAACGAACTTGGGTTCGGCGGTCATCACCACCCGGCCGGAGCCGCTCTGGGGCAGCTCATCCCGGGCCCGATCCCGGATGTAGCTGTTCTCGATCTTGGGCAGCACCAGGGTCTCCATGAACCGCTTGATGAAGGTGGACTTCCCCGTCCGCACGGGGCCCACCACGCCGATATAGATGTCGCCCTGGGTGCGCTGGGCGATATCCTCATACAGTTTGTTTTCCAAAGCTGAACCCTCCTCACCGCATACTCGTCTTATATGTATGGGGACAGGGCGGCGAATATGACAGCGGCGGCGTGGATTTTGTCCACGCCGCCGTCTTTTCTCAGCATCTTCTGGCGGGAATGAGCAGCAGCTCCCCCTCCGCCGCCTCCGGGGAGGCGAGGCCGTTGGCGCCGCAGATATCCTCCACCGTCGATCCGCAGGCTTTGGCGATATCCCACAGCGCCTCCCCCCGCTCCACCCGGCGGATCACCACCGAGGGCCGAACCCCGGTTTCTTTTAGGCCGCTGGGCTTCAAAGCGGTGACGCAGGCCGCCTGCTCCTCCCGGATGGTGGTCCAGGCGAACTCCGCCTCAAAGCGCACCTCCAGCCCGCCGGTGACGGGGACGGCAGTGGCCTCCCCCACAGGGCGGCAGGTACAGGTGCAGGTGCAGCCCGGGGGCAGCTCCCCTCGGCAGGATACGGGAATATCCACCTCCACTCCGCACAGGGCATCGTCCTCGCTGAGGTAGAGGATGGACGCGATGGCCTGGGCGGTAAACTCCATGCCGCCCTCCGCCGGGGCGGAGGCCATAGAGGTCACCGACACGGCGCAGTCCAGCACCTGCTTGGCAGGGATACCGGATTCGCACAGCTTCCGGGCGGTCTCCCGCCGGAATGTCCGCTCCGCCATGGTGCACAGCCGGGCCGGGGCCCGCTCCACATCAAGAGGCTGCTTGAGGCAGTAGGCGTCGCCAATCAGGGTCACGGATCGGCGCACCCAAAGCGCGGCCTGGGCCAGCGCCTCCAGCGTCACCTCCAGCTCCCCCTCCCGCAGGCGGCAGTCCACGCTTTTCAGCGTCACCACCGCCTCCGGCTCCGCCTCCTCCGGGGCCTCCCCCAGATCCAGGATCTGAGAGTAGGGCAGCTCAAAGCGCAGGGGCACCAGCCCCTCCCCGCCCCGGTACAGGGTGATCAGCTGGACGTCTCCCTTGAGCACCAGCTTTCTTCCGATAAACTTGGCGTCCACCGCCCCCAGCTCCGCCCGGTAAAACAGCAACTCCTCCATCTCCGGCTTGGAGGCCGGAGGCCGCAGCACGTCGGAGAAGGTGAACGTCTTTTCCGCCACGTCGGGGATCACGCAGCATTTGCAGGGGGTGAGCAGCTTCTCCACCCCGGCCTCCTCCCCGCAGCTCACGTCGCAGCTCAACTCCTGCCGCTCCTGCTGGTAGGCCGCTGCCCACACCGTCAGGTTGACCCGCACCAGCATCTTCCGGGGGTTGATGGTGCGCGCGTCCGCCGAGGCGGCCTGAACCGCCACCTGTACAGGGCACCCGGCATGGAACTGCGGGTCGTCCCGGACGCACTGGAAGGGGATGGACACCTCCAGCGATCGAAGGGCGGTCTCCCCCTCCGGTATGTAGAGCACGGTCACCCGGGCGGTGCCGGACAGCCGCAGGGTGCCCTCCCCCAGCTCTTTCTCCTTCAAAAATACCTTACCCACCGCCGAGACGATCCGGGAGATGTCCGGGCAGGCGTCGGGCACAATGCTCTCCAACGTCTCCTCCTGGGAAAACATCCCCTGGCTGACAGGCCGGTATCCCTCCAGCACAATGCGCTGCAACTCCATGTCCATAGGCTTCCTCTCCTTGCACGTATTCTGTGTCCACTATATGCCAGGAGGGGCCGGGATATGTCCGACCCTCAATCCATGTGGAAGATCTTGCGCATCAGGCCGCACAGCGCCTTCGGAAACTTCACCACCACGACTCGCATGAAAACTGCCCCCTTTCTCAACGCTGGAATCTATACCAGCATATGAAAAAGGGGGCTGTCCGGTTCCATTCAATTTTTCCGCTTTTCCCACTCCGGGATCACCTTGGCCTGTTCGTACAGACGAACATAGCTTTTATGGCGACTAAGGGCGATCTTCCCCGCCGCCACTGCCTCCCGCACAGCGCAGCCCCGCTCCTTTACGTGGGCGCAGCCCTGGAAGCGGCACTCGTCCAGGAAGGGCCGGAATTCCCGGAAGGCCCCAGCCAGCTCCTCCTTGGGGATGGCCTCCATCCGCTCCACGTCAAAGGCGGAGAAGCCCGGCGTGTCCGCCGCCAGCCCTCCCGCCACCGGGAACAGCTCCACGTGCCTGGTGGTGTGGCGGCCCCGGCCCAGCTTTTCGCTCACGTCTCCCACCTCCAGGCCGAAACCGGGCTGGAGGGCATTCAAAATGCTGGACTTGCCAACGCCGGAATTTCCTGTAAAGGCAGAAACCTTTCCAGCAATGGCCGCCGCCAGATCCGGGATTCCATCTCCCGTCTCCGCGCTGACCTGAAGGGTGGGGAAGCCCGCCTCCCGGTAGACCGCCGCCAGCCCGTCCGCCCGCTCCAGATCGCACTTGTTAAAGCAGATCAGCACCTCGCAGCCCTTCCACTCCGCCATGGCCGCCATGCGGTCAATGAGAAAGGGATCGGTGACGGGAATGGCCCCCGACGCGATGATCACCATCTGGTCGATGTTGGCCACCATGGGGCGGCGAAATTGGTTTTTTCGAGGTAGGATGGTATCCACCATCCCCGTCCCGTCATCCAGGCGGCTGATCTCCACCCGATCCCCCACCAGGGGGGTGATCTTCTGTAGGCGGAGCCGCCCCCTCCCCCGGCAGGGAACGGGCGGCTCCGCGCCGGTATCCACATAATAGAACCCGCTGAGGGCCTTCACAATCTGGCCCGTCATTGCGAAAAATTCAGGTGATAGCTGCGTTCCGGCACGTTGTTGATATAGATGGACACAAGCTGTATTCCGGAGGCGGTGGCGGGCTTGCTCAGCACCCCGGTGGATGCGTCCACCGAGCCGTCGAAGATCACCTGATCCCCCACTTGAATACGCACATCCACCGTCCCCGTAAACCCGCTGAGATCCACATCAATGAACTTGGTGCTGGCGGGCACGCCCACATCCTCCGTGGGAATGGGGGGCGTCTCCGTAGCGGGGGGCTCGGTGGGAGGCGGTTCAGTGGCGGGAGGCTCCGTCACCGGCGGCTCTGTCTCCTCCGGGCCTGTGCTCACCCAGAAGTCAATGACGGTGCCCTTCTCCACCTCGCCCAGCACGCTCTGCCAGATCACCTTGCCCTCGGCGTACTCGGAGCTGGGGTGATTATCCACCTTGCCCCGGATGAGACCCATGGCGCCCAACTGCCGCTCCACATCCTCAAGGTTCCAACTCACAAAGCTGGGCACCGTCACCTTGGGGGTCTCCGGGCCCTTGCTCACCACCAAAACAACTTTGTCGCCCTTTTCCACAATGATATCCTTCATGGGCGTATAAGAGATAATCATGCCCTTGGTGATGGTGTCGGAAAACTCCTCCTGCACCTCCACGTCAAGCCCCATCTCATTTTGCAGCTTCAGCAGGGCCTGCCGCACGTCCCAGCCGTCCACCGGCGGCATATACATCGTATCCTTTCCGCCGCTGATAGTTACCTTGATGACCAGCTCCCCCTCCTTGACCATAGTCTTGGCCTCGGGGGTCTGGGCACAGATCTGGCCCTCCGGATATTGCTCGCTGTAGACGGTATCCCCTTCCTCATACTTAAACTCCCCTAATATGGCCGGGTTTTTCTCCAGATCCTCCAGAGTATACCCCAACAGAGAGGGCACCGGATACTCCTTTTTCTCCTCAAACATCCCCTTCAGCAGGAAATTATAGAGGAAAAAAATCATACCGCCGATGAAGATCAAAATCACAACGATAGCGGTCACCGCAGGCACGATGTTGGTTTCCCGGGCCGGCGGATCGTCGTACTCGTCCATCTCCTCCTCCCGGTAGCGGCGCTCCCGGTACTCCGGCTCCCGGGCAGCCTCCCGGCGGCGGCGCTCCGTATCCCCGCCGCTGTGCCGGGTGACGGGCACCACCATGGTGGGTTCGTCCACCTCACCCTGGGACACGGGCTGGGACACCTCCATATCCGGATTTTTGCGGAACTCCTTCAAATCATCCAGCATCTCGTCCGCCGATCCATATCGTTGGTTGACATCCGGTGCCATGGCCCGCATGGTGATGTCCTCCAGTGCCTGGGGTACGTCCGGGTTCAGGCTGCGGGGAGGCACCGGGATAGCGCTGATGTGCTGGATCGCCACCCCCACGGGAGTGTCCCCCTCAAAGGGCAACCGTCCAGTGAGCATCTCGTAGAGCACCACGCCGGCGGAGTAGATATCGGTGCGGCAGTCCACGTGGCTCCCCCTGGCCTGCTCCGGGGAGATATAGTGAACGGAGCCGATGGCCTCCTGGGTCATGGTGTTCTGGGCGGCGCTGGCCAGCTGGGCGATGCCGAAATCGGTGACCTTTACGCTGCCATCCCTGAGCACCATGACGTTGTGGGGCTTGATGTCCCGGTGGATGATGCCCCTGGAGTGGGCGTGGCTCAGCGCCCGCATGATCTGAGTGATGAAGTGCTGGGCCTCCCGCCAGTTCAGAGGGGTGCCCCGGCGCTGCATATACTGCTTCAGCGTCAGCCCGTCCACCAGCTCCATGACGATATAGTCCAGGCCGTCGGACTGGCTCACATCGTACACCGACACAATATTGGCGTGGGACAGCATGGCCACAGCCTGGGACTCGTCATGGAAGCGGCGGCGAAACTCAGCGTCCTGGGCCAGCTCCGGCTTCAGGATCTTCACCGCCACCAGCCGGTTGAGCCGGTGATCCCTGGTCTTATAGACCATCGCCATACCGCCCATGCCAATGCACTCCATGATCTCATACCGGTTGTCGAGCATTTTACCTATGTATTGATCCATGGTAAAAGTCCTCCTACAGATTGCTTACAGCTGCGCCAGGACAACGGTAACGTTATCCGGCGCGCCCTGTTCCAGTGTCATATCCACCAGCCTGCGGCACAGCGACTCCGGTTCTTGCTCCTCCAGCGAGGTCTGCAGCAGCACCGAATCCGGCAGCACATTGGACAGCCCGTCGCTGCACAGCAACAGGCGGCTGTTTTGGCCAGTCTCCACCCGGAGCAGGTCAAAAGCCACTGTGGGCTCCACCCCCAGCGCCCGGGTGATCAGATTCTTCTGGGGGTGCCGGCGGGCCTCCTCCGCGGTGATCTCCCCCCGATCCACCAGGAGTTGCACCAGAGAGTGATCCACCGTCACCTGCCGAATCATCCCGTTTTCTATGAGATAACATCGGCTGTCCCCCACGTTAACCACATAGGACTCCCCCGGCAGGGCTAAGGCCGCCACCAGTGTGGTGCCCATACCCCGGTACTCCGGGTTGGTCTGGGCCAGCTCAAACACCTTCCGGTTGGCCAGGGCACAGGCCTCCGCCAGCACGTCCTCCCACCACTCGGGATCATCCCGGGATCCCTGGGAGAACCGCTCCTCCACAGCGGCGGAAAAGCACTCTGCCGCCACAGAGCTGGCCACACCTCCGGCCTGGGCTCCGCCCATGCCGTCGCATACCACCAGTAGGGCCGCTCCGTTCAGATCCCGAAACGCCCAACTGTCCTGGTTATCCTTCCGGTGACGGCCCACATCCGTCACCCCGCATAGTCTCACTGAAGATCCCTCCTTTCCGGAATCAAGGGCCTCACCATGAAGCTCCGCCGTCCATGTGTCTGCGCCGGAGCTGTCCGCAGGAGGCGTCAATGTCGCTCCCCAGCTTTCTGCGCACAGTGGCGGTGACGCCGTGCCCCTCCAGCCGCTGCTGGAACTGTCGCACCCGGCGGCTGGGCTTCAGCGGCGACTCCGCCACGTCGTTCAGCGGGATCAGGTTCACATGCCCAGGCTGGCCCCGGAGCAGCTCCGCCAGCCGGTCGGCCTGGGCGTCGCTGTCGTTCACCCCGTCAATCATGGCGTACTCGTAAGAGATCCGCCGTCCGGTGGTCTCGAAGTAACGGCGGCAAGTCTCCATCAGCGGCCCCACGCCCACCGACCGATTCACCGGCATCAGCCGGCTTCTGGTTTCGTCGTCCGGGGCATGGAGGGAAACGCTTAATGTTAATTGTAACCCAAGAAGGGCCAGTTTGTCAATTTTCTTTATCAGACCGCAGGTGGACAGGGAGATATGCCGCATCCCGATGTTGAGTCCATCCGGGTGATTTACCAGCGTGAGAAAGCGCATCACATGGTCGAAATTATCCAATGGCTCCCCAATCCCCATCAGCACAATATTGGAAATCTCCGCCCCGCTGTCCTTCTGGGTAAAGATAACCTGATCGAGAATTTCAGCAGGTGACAAGTCCCGCACCTTGCCGCCCAGCGCGGAGGCACAGAACACGCAGCCCATGTTGCAGCCCACCTGGCTGGATACACAGACAGTATTCCCATGCTTGTACCGCATCAAAACCGTTTCAATACAATTTCCGTCTAAAAGTCGCCACAGGTATTTTATGGTACCGTCCGCCTGGGACACCTGCTTGCGCTCCACCCGGGGCACCGTCAGAAGGCACTGATCCTTCAGCGTGTCCCGCAGGGCGCGGGGCAGATCGCTCATCTCGTCGAAGGACTCCACCCCCCGGTGGAGCCAACGGAACACCTGTTTTGCCCGAAACCTGGGCTGTTCCAGTTCCTTAAAGTAGGCAGACAGCTCCTCCAGCGTCATGGATTTCAGATCCACCACCGAGATCACCCCTTCCTGCGCAGCTTGGCCACAAAAAATCCGTCCGTATTGTGGATGTGAGGCCAGAAGGTGATCCGGCCCGGCTGCTCCCCAAACTTGGGCAGGGAGAAGGGCTCCGGCGCAAATTGGGGATGATCGGCCAAGAATCCGTCCACGATATCCCCGTTTTCTCGCTTGAGTACAGTGCAGGTGGAGTAAATCAGCACCCCGCCGGGTCGGACATACTGGGCGCAGTTGTCCAAAATAGCCTGCTGTACCCTGGGCAGCCCCTCCAATGCCCTGGGATCTTTGTATCGGATATCCGGCTTCTTGCGGATGATCCCCAGCCCCGAGCAGGGCACGTCGGTGATCACCGCGTTAAACCCGTCCAGCCACTCCTCTCTCGGCTCCGTTGCGCTCTGAAGGCAGGGGGAGAGGATAGAC
Organism: Bacillota bacterium; assembly: GCA_021768085.1. Lineage (GTDB taxonomy): Bacteria > Bacillota > Clostridia > Oscillospirales > Oscillospiraceae > Enterenecus. The sequence continues at coordinate 27,122 of JAETOJ010000002.1, read as the reverse complement.
AGGCCCAGCCGATCCCGCCCCGCCTGGAGCAGCCTGATCTTGTGAGGGTGGATATCACAGGAAATAACCTCTCCCCGGTTTTCCATCTCAATGGCAGCGGCAAAGGATTTTCCCCCGGGGGCGGCGCAGCAGTCCAGCGCCCGCTGACCTGGCCTGAGCCCGGCGGCCGTTACCGCCAGCCGTGCTGCCGGATCCTGCACGTAAAAGTGGCCCTCCCGAAATGCCGCCAGCCGCTCCAGATCGCCTGACCCACTCAGCAGCAGGCACCCGGGCATCCACGGGTGGGGCGTGACCTCCACCCCTTCGTTCCGCAGCTCCTCCGTCAGCTTATCCGGATCAGTCCGAAGGAAATTGACTTGGGCCGTGGTGGGGGGCTGGAGGTTGTCCGCTGCAAGCAGGTCCTCTGTTCCTTCCGAACCCAGCTCGGCCATAAATTCCTCCACCAACCATTTGGGATGACTGTATTTTATTGACAAGGTTTCTGCCTTGTCATGTCCTTCCGGCTCTGGCAGATCCTTTTGCCGGAGCATGGCCCGCAGGATGCCGTTTACCATCCCGGCGGCCCGGGGGTTGCGGCAGTATTTTTTGGTCAGCTCCACCGCCTCGTTTACCGCTGCGCTGGGTGGAATTTTATCCAAAAACAGGAATTGATAAACTGCTGACCGGAGCCCGCATAGCACAGCAGCGTCCAGTGTCTCCAACTTCCGACTACAGAACCGGGCCAACTGCCAGTCCAGCAGCAGCCTGTTTTGCAGCACCCCGTAGCACAGCCGGGAGGCCAAGGCCGCGTCCCGCTTGTCCAGCTCCTGTTCCCGCAGTGTCTTTTTCAAATATCCATCCGACCACGCCCCCTGCCGCTCACAGGCGGTCAGGGTGATCAACGCGGCCTCTCTGGCAGAACCCATCGGGGCATCCTCCTAATCTGTCAAAACTGCACCCTTCCGGATGGGATGGCCCATCAGGAAGGCGGACGCGGCCATGGCCTTCTTCCCGTCCGGCTGGAGTTCCAGAATCTCCAACGCTCCGCTGCCGCAGGCCACCCGCAGGCCCTTTTTGTCCGCTTGCAGCACCGTTCCCGGCGTCTGCCCTCCGGCGTTCTCCACCAGGGCGGTGCGCAGGATCTTGCACCGCACTCCGTCCACCGCAGCCACAGCCGCCGGCCAGGGATACAGCCCTCGCACCTGATCATGGAGCTGTCGGGCTGTCCTGCTCCAGTCCATGGGGGACAACTCCCGAGACAACATGGGGGCATGGCTGGCCTTGCCCTCATCCTGGGGCACGGCCTTCACTGTTCCCGCCTCGATGCCCGCCACCGTCTCCACCAACAGCTCCGCCCCCATCTGGGACAGCCGTTCAAAGAGCTGGGCGGCATTCTCATCTATTTGGATGGGAGTGGCCCGCTGGGCCAGGATGTCCCCGGTGTCCATTCCTTCCGCCATATACATAATAGTGATGCCCGTCTCGTCCTCCCCGTTGAGGATGGCCCAGTTAATGGGGGCCGCCCCTCGATACTTGGGCAACAGGGACGAGTGAACGTTGACGCACCCCATCTGGGGCAACTCTAAAATGTCCACCGGCAGGATTTTCCCGTAGGCCGCCACCGCGATGAGCTCCGGCTCCAGCCCCTTCAGAATGCCCAACGCTTCCCCGTCTCGCAGCTTAGTGGGTTGGAACACCGGCAATTTAACCGACAAGGCATATTCCTTCACAGGTGGTGCTTGGAGCTTCATGCCCCGGTTTTTTGGCTTGTCCGGCTGGGTAAACACACCGCAGATCTCATGCCCCGCCTCCACCAACGCCTTCAGCGAGGGCACCGCAAAATCCGGGGTACCCATAAATACAATTCTCATCTTTTCTTTCCCCTTTTCCGGTGGGGCCCCCGGGCTTCGGCCTGCTCCAACTCCATGGCGTCCAGCTCCTCCATGCTGTAGAGCTGCCCATCGGTGTGCTCCACAAACAGGTGGCCCTCCAGGTGCTCCAACTCGTGGCAGAAGCAGCGGGCCACGAGCTCCTCCCCGGACACCTCAAAGAAATTCCCATCCCGATCCTGGGCTCGGACGGTCACCGAATTGGGGCGAGTTACCCAGCCGTACTGGTTGGGTACGCTGAGGCAGCCCTCCCAGCCCTCCTGCTCCCCTTCTGCATGGATGATCTCCGGGTTTACCAGTTCAATCATCTGCTCCTGAGCATCCATCACAATCACAGCCCGACGGAGTATGCCGATCTGAGGCGCGGCCAGTCCCACGCCCCCCGCGTTTTCCAGCGTCTCCTTCAGATCGTCCAGCAGCCAGTGGAGCTTCCGGTCAAACTTCTCTACCGGTCGGCACACCTTCCCCAGGGTCGGATCCCCTTGAGTTAATATTTTTCGCAAAGCCATTGCAAATTCCTCCTTTTTATTCCATGGGATCCAGATCCGCATACAGGGCCACCCCACGATTCTGCCTGTCCGCCTGAGCCCGACGGAGCAGATGGGCCACCAGCTGCCGCATGTCCCGGGTATTTCTTGTGTTCAGCACCAGCCGGTAGCGGTAGCGGTCATTTACCTTAGCCACCGGCGCCGGAGCCGGCCCCAGCAGGCGGTAAATTGTCCCCTGATAGGGTACCTTGCCCATGGCCGCGCTCAGGCTGTCCCGCAGCCGCAGGCAAGCTCGGAGCACCGCTGTCTCCTCCAGCCCGGAGGCACACAGCAGAAACAGATCATTGCAAGGCGGCAGCTCCCGCACCTCCCGTATGCGGATCTCCTGGCGGTAAAAGGAGTCGTAGTCCTGCCGGGCCGCAAACCGGATCACGTCGTTGTCCGGGGTAAAGGTCTGGATCACCGCCTGCCCTTCCTTCTCCCCCCGCCCCGCCCGGCCCGCTACCTGGGTGAGCAGGGAAAAGGTGCGTTCCGCGGCATGGATGTCCCCGGTATACAGGCTCTGATCCGCCGACACCGCCCCCACCAGGGTGACGTTCTCAAAGTCCAGCCCCTTGGCCACCATCTGGGTGCCCAGCAGGATGGGGATCCGCTGCCGTTGGAACTTTTCCAGCAGGGCCTCGTGGTTGTGGGTGACGGATACGGTGTCCGCGTCCATCCGCAACACCTCCACGCCGGGAAACAGGTTTCGCAGCTCCTCCTCCACCTTCTGCGTCCCCGCCCCGACGAAGCGGAACAGGCCACCGCAGACGGGGCACCGGTCGGGCAGGGGCTGAGAGTGGCCGCAGTAATGGCACATCAGCCGCCGGTTGGCGGAGTGGTAGGTCAGATGGACGGAGCACCGGGGGCAGGTGGGGATCTCTCCGCACTCACCGCACACCACCATCCGGCTGGCCCCCCGGCGGTTGAGAAACAAAATGGCCTGTTCCCCCCGATCCACCGTCTCCTCCAGCTTTTGCGCCAGTACCCCGCTGATGGAGCCGCCGTTTCCCCGGCGCAGTTCCTCCTTCATGTCCACCATGGTCACCTTGGGCAGGGGCCGCTCATTAAACCTGCGGCTGAGGATGAGCAGGCGATACGTTCCCTGCCGAGCCCGGTACATGGTGTCTATCGACGGGGTGGCCGAGCCCAGCACCAGCAGCGCCCCCGCCCTGTGGCAACGGTAACGTGCCACCTCTCGGGCGTGATACCTGGGGTTTTGCTCCGATTTGTAGGAGGGCTCCTGCTCCTCATCCAGAATAACGGCCCCCAGGCTGGGCAGAGGGGCGAACACCGCGGAGCGGGTGCCCACCACCACCCGGGCCTCCCCCCGTCGCACCCGTTTCCACTCATCACACCGCTCTCCGGACGACAAAGAACTATGAAGGATTGCCACTTCACACCCAAAGTGGGACACAAAGATCCGCATCAACTGGGGGGTCAAGGAGATCTCCGGTACCATCACCAGCGCCGTCCGTCCTCGCTCCAGCAGGGCATGGATCAGCTTTAGGTAGATCTGGGTCTTGCCACTGCCGGTGACGCCGTACAGCAGGGCAGCGCCTCCGCCCCCCTCTGCCTGGGCCAGCAGCTCCTCATAGGCCGCCTGCTGTTCCCCGTTCAGCTCCACTGGCGCTGCCTCCTCCCGGGTAGGCAGCTCGGGGCGGCGGTAGACCTCACGTTTAGACAGGGTGAGCACCCCTTGGCGCTCCAGCGCTCTTAGCGTGGTCATGGATGCGCCCGTGAAGTAGCACAGTTCCTTGGCAGAGGTCTCACCCACCGCGCACAGGGCCTCCCCCGCCGCATATTGGAGAGGTGCACGCTTCCGTTTTGGGGCCAGCAGGGCCAGCGCATCCCCGGGATCCATGGCCAGGGTGGCCACCTGCTCTGTCTTATCCTTCACGCCCCGGGCGGCAACCGCCTCCTGAACGATGATTCCCTGTTTTTCCAGAGCCCGCAGCACGGGGCCCGGGTTGGACGTACCGAAGGCCAGCCGGATATTGCCCAGCTCCGCCCAACCATTGTTGGAATACAGAAGGTCCACAAGCTTTTGAGCGGCCTCGTTCTCCCCTGCCCCGTCGTAGGCCGCCGCCCGATCCACACCAGGGGCAATCCGCCAGCAGTCCTTTAGGGAAAACCATAACCCCGCCGGAAGCATCACCCGCATGGCATCGTACACGGTGCAGAAATAATGCTCCCGCATCCACAGGGCCAGCTGCACTGCCTCCGAATCCAGCACCGGCTCCTCGTCCAGCAGGGCCAGCACATATTTCAGCTTGGCCGTGTCCTCCCGCTCCCCCAGGGCCAGCACAATGCCATCGCTCACCCGGTTTCCCGCGCCGAAAGGCACCGCTGCTCGCATCCCCGGCCGCAATTCGTCGGCCAGCTTGGGTGGGATCAGGTAGTCGTAGGGCTTGTCAATGGCGTAGGCCGCCGCCGATACTGCGATTTTTGCGATTCCGGCCACGGCCTCACCCCATCCCTCTCCACAGTCCAAAGGGCAAGCAGGCATCCTGCTTGCCCAGAATTGTTACGCTTCCGCCTGATCCTGATCTTGGTTTTGCTCCCGCTCCGCGTCCTCCACCCGGAGCGTGCCGTTGGCCACCTCATGGATGGCCAGGGAGACGGCCTTCTCCTCCAATGGTTCACCGGAGGTCTCCGCCTCGCTGGACAACTTTCTGGCCCGGTTGGCCACCATATTCACCAGCATATAGCGGCTGGGCACCTGATTGAGCAAATCCTTGATCGCGGGATAAAGTAACATAACGCATCCTCCTAACGATTAAATATGACCGGTCAGTTTACGTCGTCCCCACAATGCCCTGGGTCAAGTGGAGCCGCTTGGGGGTGCGGCACCGCTCCGCCTCCAGGATGGACAGAATTTCCCCCGCGGCGGTCACCACCGCGTCGTTCACCACCAGATAGTCGTAATGCACGCTCTCCCGGCACTCCTCTCGGGCCTTTTCCAGGCGGCGCTGGATAGTCTCCTCCGGGTCGGTATTCCGGCGGTGGAGCCGGCGGGACAGTTCCTCAATGGACGGCGGGATCAAAAAGATCAGCACCGCCTCCGGGCACCGCTCCTTCACCTTAGCCGCCCCCTGCACCTCAATGTCCAACAGTACGTCCACCCCCTGATCCAGCTTATCCCGGATCACCTTCAGGGACGTACCATAGTAGTTTCCCACGTACTCGGCGTATTCCAGCAGCTCGTGGTTGGCGATCATCCGCTCAAACTCCTCCCGGGAAACGAAGTTGTAGTTCACTCCGTCCGCCTCGCCCGTCCTGGGTTGCCGTGTGGTGAAGGATACGGAAAAGTGGATGTCCCGCCGGGCACTCAGCAGCTCGGCGATGACGGTGCTCTTTCCCGCCCCGGAGGGCCCGGATAAGACGATCAGCTCTCCTCTTCTCTCGCTCATGATTCCTCCTCCTCTTTCTCATGCTCCTGCCCCGCTTTGTCTCCAAACCGGGCAGAGATCTGCCCCGTGGGCAGGGATGACCAGATCACGTGGCCGCTGTCCATCACCAGCACAGCCTGGGTTCGGCGACCGAAGCTGGCGTCGATGAGCATCCCACGCTCCCGGGCCTCCTGCCCCAGCCGTTTCACCGGGGCGGAGTCTGGGCTGACAATGGCCACCACCCGCTGGGCGGACACCATATTCCCAAATCCGATATTGACCAGCTTCATAGCATCACTCCAGGTTCTGAACCTGCTCCCGGATCTTTTCAATTTCCGCCTTCATGTCCACCACCCGGCGGGTGATCTCCAGATCGTTGCATTTGGAGCCGATGGTATTGGTTTCCCGGTTGAACTCCTGGATCAGGAAGTCCAGCTTCCGTCCCACGGCCCCTCCAGCGGACAGCAGCTCCCGGAGCTGGCCCAGATGGCTGTGGAGCCGCACCGTCTCCTCGTCCACCGCCACCTTGTCCGCGAAGATGGCCGCCTCGGTGAGCAGCCGCCCCTCGTCGATCTGGGTGTTCTGAAGCACCTCCCGCATCTTGCTCTCCAGCCGGGCCCGATAGTCCGCCACCGTCTGGGGGGAGCGGGCCTCCACCTCGCCCAGCAGGCGCTCCACCGCGTCCGCCCGGCCCAGGATGTCGGCAGACAGCCGCTCACCCTCCACCGCCCGCATGGCGTTGAAATCCCCGATGGCCAGATCCAGTACCTCCAGCAGGCGCTCTTTCATCAGATCCAGATCCTCCGCCTGCTTCTCCACCGTCAGCACGTCGGGGAACCGGGCCAACTCGGTGGCGCGGAAATCCTTTTTCACCCGGCCGCCGCCCAGCTCGTGGAGCCGCTTCAGCGCGTCCAGATACCCTCGGGCCAACTCCTCGTTGACGGTGACAACCATCTCGTCCCCGTGGTCGTGGTTCAAGGTGACAAACACATCCACTTTACCCCGGCCCACCGCAGCCTGCACCCGGGTCTTGATGGCGTCCTCCGCGAAGATATAGGCCCTGGGCAGCTTCACCGCACAGTCCAGATACCGGTTGTTCACCGAGCGCAACTCCACCGTGACCTGGAGCCCCTCGAAGGAACGATCCCCCCGGCCGTAGCCGGTCATGCTTCTCACCAATTTACGTCCCTGCCTTTCCATGGATTGCCCGATGAATCCGGGCGATATACACTGCAATCAGCTTGCTGAATCCGTAGTCATACAGCAAAAACACCAGGTTCGCCACCCCGTACAGGATCCAGACCGAGCCGCCCAGAGCTTGGGGCAGAGAGTCCAGCACCGCCCCGGCCATCGTCAGGTAGATCAGGGTGAAGGCAGCATTAAAAAAGGCCAGTTTCAGCAGGTATTCCATCGGCCTGCGCCGCAGCCCCTCAATGAGAGACTTCACCATGGGGTACAGCCCGAACAGCGCCCCAAACAGCAGTACGCAGAATTTGTCCGGCACCAGCAGGAAGGCCAGAATGGACACGCCCGCCCAGCACAAGAGTCCCGCCTTTATCCCCACCGAGATCACCGCCGCCGCAGGCAGCAGACCCGCCGCCGCCACGATCCCCCAGTTCCCAGTGGGGGCGATAGAGCCGATGTAAACCAGAAGCAAAGATAATGCCCCTAAAATGGCGGGGTAGGCCACCGTCACCGCCGTATTTTTTCGTCTCATATCAGCGGCAGCCTCCGCACATACAGTTCATGCACATCATGGCGGTGCAGCAGTCCATGGCGTCGCAGCTCCCACCCGCCATATCCGGCTGGTAGCCGTAACCGCCCCGCTGCATCATGTTGAACGCCTGCCGGTACTCCATATTCCCCGGATCCATCTGGACGGCGATCTGGTAGTTCTGCCGGGCCTCGTCCAGCCAGCCCCGTCGGTAGGCAATGCTCCCCATGAGAAAATACCACTCCCCGTTCCGGGAAGGCGCGCCCTGTAGCAGCTGCTCCGCCCCCTCCAGATCGTTGCGCTGGATGGCCGACCGGGCCTGGTTAAACAGGCCGGCGCCGCCACCCTGACGCTGTTGTTGCTGCTGATAGGCGGATCCTCCGCCATACCCGTAGCCATAGCCGCCCTGGGCCGAGCCTCCGCTGTAGGATCCGCCTCCGGCCCGCCCCTTGGTGATGGCGTCATAGGCCTCGTTGATCTCCTTCATCTTCTCCTCAGCCAGATCGGACAGGGGGTTGTTCTGATAGTTGTCCGGGTGGTACTTCCGGGCCAGCTCCCGGTAGGCTTTTTTGATCTCGTCGTCACCGGCGTCAGGGCTGACGCCCAGCACCTCATAGGGATCTCTCATGCGGCTTTCTCCTTGTCTGTCTCATTTCATTCCAACAGCCGTCCAGCACTGCGCGCTGTACCGCCGGCAGGCCGAGGTAGAGTATATTGTCCACAATGGGCGTCCAGCGCCCCAGCTCCATCAGGTTGGCGGCGGAGCCCGCCAGCCGCAGGGAGTGGCTGGCGGTGGTCTCCAGGTAGTCCCGCTCCTCCCGGGCCCTGCCCTGGAACCGGGCGTCCAGCGGATTGTACCGCCCCCGCTTTCCGTCCTCGTCCAGATCGTCCCAGGCGTCCATCAGGTAGATCCATCGGCCCACGTGGTACAGCAACCCGCCCAGTGCCCGCCCCGTGGGGCTGTCCGCCGGATAGACGCAGGCGGCGTGGGATAGAATCCCCGCGAAGGCGTCCGCCGCCCGATCCAGCTCCGGGGAACGATCCCGCTCCATCCGGCCCAGGCAGGCCAGCCCCTCCCGCACCTGCCGGTCAAATCCGGGATGAGCCTGGGCCGCGCGGCGGTAGGCCCGCCGAAACAGCCGCCGCAGCAGCCGGTAAGGCAGGCCGGACACTGGCCCATGATCCGCCACGTCGTCGGACAGCTTGTGCCAAGTGAGGATCAGGCTTTCGTCGGCGGCGTCATACAGCCGTCCCCCACCCAGGCAAACCCGGGGCTTCCGCCAGGGATGGGCGGGACACCGGCGGCAGGAGGGCCTGTCCGCCTCCCCCGCCGCCAGCAGGATGGCCAGAAAGGTAAAGTCATACTGCAAGGTGAACCGGGCCAGCCAGCCGTGCCGCTCCCCTAACGCGTGGCACAGCCCGCAGTAGGCGCTCTGGTACGCCTCCCGCTGCTCCTCGTCCAGCTGATCCAGGACGGGGCGGACGTAGCCAAACACGTCAGCCGCCCTGATCCGCTGGGGTGAGGGACACAACCACGGAATAATAGCTGGCGTTGGCCGGCGGCAGCTCTCCCAGATCCCCCTTGGTGCCGGCGCTGTCCAGGTAGATGTCGGCCTGGACGGTGTACGGCCCCGCCGCCGGATCCAGGTTGCGCAGATCCGCCACCACCCGAATGTTCTCCGGGTTCAGCTCATCCATGAGCTTCTGCGTGCCCCGAATCTCCACGGAAAGCTCCTGGGTCACAATATCCACGTTCCAGCCCTCCGGCTCGTTGATCACCTGGATGTTTTTGGTGACAAAGGTCTGGCTTACCACCCGCTTGGTCACTTTGAAGGTGGCCTTTACCTCCGCCACGCCGCTGAGGTTCTCCAGGTTGTCATCCAGCGGGATGGCAAACGTACGCTCATCCTTATCCCTGATGGTGGCCAGATTGATCTCCGCCAGGGTGATGGCCCCCTGGCTCACCAGAGCGTCCACCGCCTCCTTGCTTCCCGCCACCGTGATGGTGTCGGTGGTCAGCTCCACCCGCACGTCGTCCACGTCCAGCCCGCCGCCGGCGGTAAGCTTTACCTCCAAGGGGATCTCCGCCATGGCCCGGATGGGGAAGCTGGCGTAGACCGTGTCCACGTCACAGGTCACGTTCAAATTCTCCAGCGGCTCGTCATTGGCCCCGATGAGCTGGAAGGGGAAGCTGTCATAGATATTTTTCGTATGGTTTTCTCCGGTGATGATCACCCGGGCATAAGCCACCTGGTTTACCTCCTCCGCCCGCCCGCTGACGACGATGGTTTCGGGGGAGAACCGGAAGTCATTCTCATTGCCCGCCAGATAGCCCTGCTCCACACTGCCCTGGAAGCTGCCCTTGATGGTCACCGCGCGGCTGAGATATCGCGCCACCTCCAAGGTTACCACGCCCAGCCGGGCGTTGCTGGTCACATAGCTCACATCGCTGGAGCTGACGCCGGCGGGCAGGTTCGGGGTATAGGCCAGGGAGTGGCTGCCCTCCTCCCCGATGCCGGATACGTCCACCGTCACCGACAGCTCCTCGCTGTTGGCCAGCTTCGCGTGCACCGCGGGCTTGGCCTGGATGGTCAGGTTGACGGTAACGGCTTCATTGACTACCATCAGCCCCCGCTCCCGCAGGATGTCCATCCCCCGGAACTCCACCGGCACGTTCCGGTAGGGCATCTGCTGTGGGGTGCCGTCGGTGGAGGTCACGTAGCACCACAGGCCCACCGTGAGGATCACCGACAGCACCACATAGAGCAGCTTGCTGTCAAGAATCTTCTTTCCCATTGGAATTATCTCCCTTAATGCCCTTGAATACACTGGTCAGCCGGGCCGCGGCGGAAACCGGCTTGTTTTCCTCGTCCACCGCCGGCATCAGCTCCATGCGCAGCAGCCGCTCCAGGGTGTCCGGCGACAGGTGGCGTTTGAGCATCCCGTTCACCGCCACCGAGATGGAGCCCGTCTCCTCGGAGACGATGGCCACCACCGCATCGGAGTTCTCGCTGACGCCGATGCCCGCCCGGTGGCGCATCCCCAGATCCCGGCTCAGGTTCACGTTGCCAGACAGGGGGAGCATACAGCCCGCCCCCACGATGCGCCCGTTGCGCACGATCACCGCCCCGTCGTGAAGGGGCGCCTTGTTCCAGAACAGGTTCTTCAGCAGCTCGGCGGACACCTGGCAGTCCAGGGTGGTGCCCGTCTTGAGCATATCGTCCAGCATGGTGCGCCGTTCAAACACCATCAGAGCCCCCACTTTGTCCCGGGACATGGCGGCGTAGGCCTCCACCGTCTCCTTGATGGCGCTTTCCACATCGGTTCCGTAGGTCTCCGCCACAAACAGCTCCTTGATCTTTCCGCTGCCCATCTGCTCCAGGAAGCGGCGCAGCTCGGGCTGGAAGATGATAATCAGGGCGATGACGCCCAGCTCCATGGCATTGGTGAGCACAAAGCTCACCACCCGCAGGTGTAGGACGCTGCTGCTGGACAGTACCATGGCCACCAGCAGGAACACAATGGCTTTCACCACCTGCCCGGAGCGGCTCTTGCGGACAAAACGGAGCAGGTGATAAATCCCAAAGGCGATGATCGCCATATCCAGAATATCAAAAAAGCCGATGAGCTTCAGATACTCCGGCGCCGACTCCAACGCCTGCCAAATCATATCCATACGCATCCATCCCCTTCCCCGCCGCCCCAAGGCGGAGCGTCCGATCAGTCTGTACTATTATACCGTATCCTCTGTCGGTTGGCAAGCAAATCACAGATAAATCAAAGAAAATTCAAAATTTATCCTACAAAAAAGGCGTGGATTTACCACGCCTTTTTGCCGTCTTTCACAATGCCGCCCAGCGCCTTCGCCGCCTGATCCACCTGTTCGGCGCGGTTAAAGGCGGAAAAACTGAACCGGACGGTGCCGGTATCCGCCGTCCCCGCCGACCGGTGGGCCAGCGGCGCGCAGTGGAGCCCCGCCCGCACCGCGATCCCCCGCCGCGCCAGCGCCTCCGCCGTCTCCTCGCAGTCCATGCCGTCCACCACGGCGGAAAACAGACCGCTCTGATCCCGCCCCCGGTACACGGTCACACCGGGCAGCCGTTCCAGCCGATCCATCATCCGGCAGGCCAGGCTCCGCTCGTGGGTATGAATGCGCCGCGTGCCCTTGCGGGCCACAAACTCCATCCCCGCCAGCAGCCCGGCCGCGCCGCACACATTCTGGGTGCCTGCCTCCAGCCGGTCGGGGAGAAAATCTGGCATCTCCTGCCGGACGGACAGGCTGCCCGTGCCCCCGTAGAGCAGGGGCTGCGCCTCCCCTCCGCACAACAGCAGTCCGGTGCCCTGGGGGCCGTACAACCCCTTATGCCCCGGCATAGCCACAAACGCAGCCCCCCAGCCCTCCAGATCCACCGGCAGAATTCCAGCGGACTGGGAGGCGTCCACGATGAGGGGTACGCTCCGCTCCCGGCACAGGGCCGCAAGGCGCTCCACCGGCTGGATGAAGCCGAACACGTTGGAGACGTGGTTGCAGATCACCGCGTCCACCCCGTCCGTGATCTCCCGCTCAAAGGCGGCGTACACGCCGTCGGCGTCAAACAGCGGCCCCGCCGCCACCCTGATCTTGATTCCCGGGATGGCGTGGAGGGGCCGGGTCACCGCGTTGTGCTCATAGCCCGAGATCACCACCGTCCCGCCGGCAGGCACCAGGGTGTGAATGGCGATATTCAGCCCATGGGTGGCGTTGGAGGTGAGCACCACCCGCTCCGGATCCCCCACGTGAAACAGCTCCGCCGCCCGCTCCCGCGTCCGGTAGACCAGATCCGCCGCCCTCATGCCCGCACTGTATCCGCCCCGGCCCGGGCTGGCCAGGTGGGTCATGGCCCAGGCGGTGCGGGCAGGGACTGTCTGGGGCTTTTCCAGCGTAGTCGCCGCGCTGTCCAAATAGATCATGCCTTCACCTCGCTGTATTCGCCGTCCGCCGACTGAAGAAAGACCTGCTTGGGGGCCAATCCCTCCCGCCGCAGCACCATCAGCGCGTCGGTGAGCCTCCGTTCCGGGATGCGCACGCAGTAGCCGCAGCCCTCCTTGGAGATCAGCTTGGGGGCGCGCAGCACATATCCGGGGATGCCCGCCCGCTCCAGCACATGGGCGGTGCGCTGGGCGTAGGTCAGCGAGCGGCAGATGATCAGATAATAAACCATAAGCCCACCCTTCCTTTTCCGTAGCTTCTGATTGCCCTTGGAAAGGGACGAAAAAGCGTCCCCCTCAAAGCTATTCTATGCCCTGAGGGGGACGCGGGTTCCAGCTTCAGTTTTCGTTGAGAAGGGCCACCGCGTGGGCGGCGATCCCCTCCCCCGCGCCGGTAAAGCCCAGGCCCTCCTCGGTGGTGGCCTTCACGCTCACTCGGCTGGGTTCCACGCCCATGGCGGCGGCCAGCCGCTCCCGCATCTCCGGGATGTGGGGGGCCAGCTTGGGCCGCTGGGCCAGCACCGTGGCGTCCACATTGCCCACGACATATCCGTGTTCCGCCAGCACATCCGCCACCCTGCGGAGCAGGACCAGGCTGTCCGCCCCCTCGTAGGCCGGGTCGCTGTCCGGGAACAGCTGGCCGATGTCCCCCAGCGCCGCCCCGCCCAGCAGGGCGTCCATCACCGCGTGTGAGAGCACATCCGCATCCGAATGGCCCAGTAGCCCCTTCTCAAAGGGGATCTCCACCCCGCCCAGGATCAGCTTCCGCCCCTCCGTCAGGCGGTGCACGTCATATCCATGCCCGATTCTCACAGGGCGGCCGCCTCCTCCTGCGCCAGCAGCTCCCCGATCTCCAGATCGATGGGGGTGGTGAGCTTGATGTTCCGCTCATCTCCCTGGGTGAGCACCACCTTCATGCCCAGCCGCTCCACGGCGGCGCAGTCGTCAGTGAGCTCCTCCCCGTCGTCCAGCGCCTTTTGCAGCGCGGCCCGGATCAGGGAGGCGTCGAACACCTGCGGGGTCTGCACCGCGTACAGCAACGCCCGATCCGGCGTCTGGGTGACAATCCCGTTTTCCGCCGCCTTGATGGTGTCCTTCACCGGGACGGCGGGGGCGGCGGCGCCGTTCTGAGCGGCCTGGGCGATGGCGTCCTCAATGACCCGCACGGAGACAAAAGGCCGGGCCCCGTCGTGGATGGCAAGGAGCGGCGTGTCCTGCCGGGCCTCCAGCGTGCCCAGGCGGGCGGATTGGGTGCGGTTCTCCCCGCCCCGGATCACCTTGGACACCTTGTCCAGCCGAAAATCCTGGCACAGCCGGGCCACCTCGGGCACCAGATCCTCCCGGGTGACCACCACCACCTCGGCCACGCTGGGGGAGCGCTGGAACGCCTCGATGCAGCGCACGATCACCGGAACGCCCCCCACCTCCGCCAGCAGCTTGTCCAGCCCCATGCGGCTGGACGACCCTGCGGCCACAATCACGGCGGAGCACAGCGTCTCCTGTTCTTTCTTCTTTTTGTGAAACAGACCCATAAAGAATCTCCCTCCCGTGCAAAAAGGAGCCCTTCGGCTCCCTCCCGCTTATCGCCTCAGTGGCTCAGCACTGTGTCAATGTTTTCCTCCACCGTCTTATAGGGCAGACTCTGGGCCAGCACCAACTCGGAGATCAGGATCTGCTTAGCGGTGTGGAGCATCTTCCGCTCCCCGTTGGACAGGCCCCGCTGCTCCTCCCGGATCAGCAGCCCCTTCACCACTCGAGCCACCTCCAGCAGATCCCCGCTTTTCAGGCGCACCATGTTCTCCCGATAGCGCCGGTTCCAGTTCTGGGTCATGTCCACCTCAATGCCTTCCATGGCGTTGATCAGGCTTTCTGCCTCCTGCCCGGATACCACGGGGCGCACGCCGATCTCCTGGGTGTTCTCCGTGGGGATCATCACCGTCATGCTGCCCACCGACAGCTTGAGCAGATAATAGTTCTCCAGCTTTCCCGCCACCTTGCGCTGCACAATGGAATCGATCACCCCTGCGCCATGCATGGGATGCACCACCTTGTCTCCCACCTGGTACACCTTTTCGCCCCCTTTAGCTTATGTATAATACTCCAGAAATAGTATACCCTTTTTTTGTTGACAATGCAACCATAAAATTGCGGAAAACACGAAATTATTCCACTTCAGAGCAAAAAAACCAGGCGAACAGGAGGGACTTCGCGGCTTTGCCCCCCTTCTGCTTCCTGGTTTTTGCATATATTTGAAGATATTTCTATTTCAGGGCAGCAGGCCGAAGTGCCGCAGGGCCTGGGAGACGCCGTCCTCCTCCACCTGGGCCGTCACATAGTCCGCCAGCTCCTTCACCGCTTCGTCGGCGTTGCCCATGGCCACCGCCGTCCCCGCCAGCCTCAGCATGGACATATCGTTCTCCCCGTCGCCAAAAGCCATGATCTCGTCTCGTGCCAGCCCGTACCGCTCCATGGCCGCCCGGACGCCCACATCCTTGCCCCCGTCTCTGGGCATGATATCCAGGCCCATGGGGTGCCAGCGGGTGTGGATGCATCCTGACATCACGTCCAAAAATGGCTTTGCCTCCTCCGTGCTCACAAAGGGGACAAACTGGTACACCCTGCCGCTGAGCAGCTCCTCCAGGGGGCACACAGGGTAGGGCTCCGTGTGGAGGAACCGGTAGATCTCCAGCACCCTGTCGTCAATCCGGGTCAGCCAGCTCTCCCCGTTCCCCTCCAGCAGGGCGGCTATGCGGGGGTTGTCCCGCATCACCTGATAGGCCCCCCGCATATCGTCCAGATCGATGGGCCAATCCCGGAAGGGAACGCCGTCCCCATCGCAGCAGAACTGGCCGTTAATGGTGACATAGCCGTCAAACCGCGCCCCCCGGAGCATCCCGGTGCGCTCCAGATCCTGTAACGCCCGGCCCGTGCTGAGGAAGATCTGGATCCCCCGCTCCCGCAGGGCGGCCAGATCCGCCAGCAACCTGTCGGACAAGAATTTCTGCTGGAAGGACACCAGCGTCCCGTCCACATCAAAAAACAGCGCCTTGATCATCTCGTTTTCCCAGCCTTTTTCTTGAACTCCTCCGCGGCGGACAGCAGTTCCTCCGCCCCGTCCAGCATGACAGCGGTGACCTCGCCCCCGCTGAGCCGGGCCAGCTCCTCCCGCCGGTGGGGCCGATCCAGCCGCTCCACCCGGGTGAAGGTGCGCCCGTCCTGCTCCCCCTTCTCCACAGAGAAGTGCACATCCCCCATGGCGGCGATCTGGGGCAGATGGGTGACGCACAGCACCTGCTTGGTGCCGGACACCTGAAACAGCTTTCGGGCCACCTTGCCCGCCGCCCGGCCGGACACGCCGGTGTCCACCTCGTCGAAGATCAGCGTGGTCACCTGCTCCGTCTCCGCCAGCACATTTTTCAGCGCCAGCATGATCCGGGACAGCTCGCCGCCGGAGGCAATTTTATTGATGGGCTTCAGATCCTCCCCCACGTTGGCGGACATGAGGAAGCGCACCGTGTCCATACCGGTGGCGTCCATGCCGTCGGGGGTGTCCTTGGGCCCGAACTCCACCTCAAAACGCACCTTGGGCATATCCAGCTCCTTCAGCTCCGCCTGGATCCGGGCGGACAGCCGCTGGGCTGCCTCCCGCCGCTGGGTGGAAAGGAGTTCCCCTTGTTCCTTGGCAAGCGCAAGAGCCTTGGCCAGATCCTTGTCCAGCCGGGCGATGCGATCCTCGGAGAACTGGATGGCGTCCAACTCCCCGCGGCACTTCTCCAGATAGTCCAGCATCTCCGCCGTGCTGCCGCCGTACTTCTTCTTCAGCCGGTACAGCTTGTCCAGCCGCTCCTCCAGCTCATCCAGCTCCCCGGGGTAGAAGTCCAGCGTCCCCCGCAGATCCCGCACCAGCTCCGCCAGATCGTCCGCGTCGCACCGGAGCTGGGCCGCCTTTTCCGACAGCTCCTTCAAGTCCCCGCTGTACCGTCCGCCCTGGGCCAGCCGGTTTTCCGCCTCCATCAGCAGGGACACAGCCCCCTCCCCGTCGTCCCCGCCGGTGAGGGCCTGCCACGCCCCGTCCACCGCCTCGGTGAGCCGCTCGGCGTTGCGCAGCACCTCCCGGCGGGCGGACAGCTCCTCCTCCTCGCCCTCCTTGAGCTCCGCCCGCTCCAGCTCCTCGATCTGGTAGGTCAGGGTGTCGATCCGGCGGGCCTTTTCCGCGTCGTCCATCTGGAGCTCGTCCCGCTCCCGGCGCAAGGCCCGCACTTTCTCATAGGCCCCGGCATAGGCCGCCCTCTGCTCCCCTGTACCGCCGAAGCTGTCCAGATAGTCCAGGTGGCACTCCTCGTCCAGAAGCTGCTGACCGTCGTGCTGGCCGTGTATGTTCAGCAGCTGGCACCCCAGCTCCCGCAGCTGAGTCACCAGCAGGGGCCTGCCGTTCACCCGGCATACGTTCTTCCCGTCCCCCTGGATGGCCCGCTCAATGAGCAGCTCCCCGTTCTCGTCCGGGGCCACCCCCTGCCGCTCAAACCACGCCAGGGCGGGCAGATCCCGGAACACCGCCGACACCCGGGCGGATTTTGCCCCGGTGCGAATCAGATCCCGGCTGGTGCGTTCCCCCATGATGGCCCCGATGGCGTCGATCACGATGGATTTGCCCGCTCCCGTCTCGCCGGTGAGCACGTTGAAGCCCTGGTCGAAGGCGATGTCCGCCTCGGAAATCACCGCGATATTTTCAATATGAAGCAAGGAGAGCATCCTCATATCCCCCTATTCCAGCGTGAACTGCCGGGCCCGTCCTGTCCCGTCCGGGCGTTACGCCTTGCCTAATTTTTGATTGATCCGCTCATAAAAGCTGCGCCCGGTGAGTTTCACCAGCCGGGTGACCTGCCGGGATCGGCGGCACTCCACCCAGTCCCCGGGCTGCACTCGGAAGGCCCGCCCCCCGTCTACCGAGAGATAGGCGGTCTTTTTGCTCCCCGGGGCCACCCGGATCCCAACGGCGCGGGCGCTGTCCAGCACAAAGGGCTTGGCGTGGAGGGAGTGAGCGCAGATGGGCGAGATAATGATATTTTCCGCCGTGGGCTCCACGATGGGCCCCCCCGCCGCCATGGAGTAGGCGGTGGAGCCGGTGGGGGTGGCCGCCACCAACCCGTCCCCGGAGAAGGCCGAGATCACCACCCGATCCCCCGTCACCTCCAGATCCAGCACCCGGGCCACCGCCCCCTTAGTCACCACCGCGTCGTTCAGCGCCGTCTCGGTGAACACCGGGCGGCCCTCCCGCCGCACCGTCACGTCCAGCATCATCCGACGCTCCACGCCGAACCTCCCCCCGGCCAGCCGGGACAGCAGAGACAGCTCATTGTGCTCCAACTCCGCCATGAAGCCGATACTGCCCAGATTCACCCCCAGCACCGGCACGTTCCGGGCGGTGGCCTCCCGGGCAGCGTGAAGGATGGTGCCGTCCCCGCCGAAGCACACCAGCACGTCCGCCCCCTCCAGCTCCTGGGCCAGGCGGCCCAGAGGCTGATCAGCGGGCAGTTCCAGACGGCTCCCCTCGTCCAGCTCAAAGGGCAGGCATATTACCGTCTCCACCCCGCTGCGCTCCAGCACCCGGCGGGCAAACTGGGCCGCACGAAGCCCCCGATCCCGGTATGGGTTTGGGCTGAGCACCACCTTCATGTTATTCCCCCTCTTTTAGCGTCTCATGGGATTGGCGCACCAGCTCCCGCAGATCAAAGTCTCCATCCGCTCCGGCCCCAGCCCTCAGATAGCCCAGATACTCAATATTCCCTTCCGGCCCCCGAATTGGTGAAAAGTCCAATCCCTTTACAGAAAAATCCGCCAGTGCCGCGTGGCGCAGGAACTGCTCCAGCACCTCCAGGTGGACGGCGGGATCCCGCACCACCCCTTTTTTGCCCACCTTTTCCCGGCCCGCCTCAAACTGGGGCTTCACCAGGGACGCCACCTCGCCCTTTTCCTTTAAAAGAGGGCGCAGGGCGGGCAAAATCAGCCCCAGGGAGATGAAGGACACGTCGATGGAGGCAAAGTCCAGCGGCTCCGGGATCTGCTCCGCCGTGAGGTACCGGGCGTTGGTGCGCTCCAGACACACCACCCTTGGGTCGTTCCGGATGGACCAGGCCAGCTGACCGTAGCCTACGTCCACGGCGTACACCCGGGCCGCCCCGTTTTGCAGCATACAGTCGGTGAAGCCCCCGGTGGACGCGCCGATGTCGGCGGCGGTCTTTCCCGCCAGGGTGATGGGGAACGCCGCCATAGCCTTCTCCAACTTCAGCCCGCCCCGGCTCACATAGCGCAGGGTCTGCCCCCGGATCTTCAGGGGTGTGTCTTCCTCCAGCGTCAGCCCTGCCTTGTCCAGCCGGCGCTCCCCGGAATAGACCTGGCCCGCCATGATCACGGCCTGTGCCTTCTGCCGGCTCTCCGCCAGCCCTCGCTCTGTCAGCAGCACATCCAAGCGTTTTTTAGCCACGCTCCATCACCTCCAGCGCGCGGCGGGCAATGGAGGCCCCGTCAATTCCGCACAGCTGCCGCAGCTCCGCCACGGTGCCGTGCTGGACAAAGCGATCCCCCAGGTTCACCAGGGCCAGCTTCACCCCGGAAACGTCCCTCAGGGCAAGCTCCGCGGCCACCCGGCGGCCTACACAGCCCGCGTCCACGCACTCCTCCGCCACCACCAGCTGCCCGGTCTTTTGGGCGCAAGCGGCCACAGTGTCTACATCCAACGGGGCAATGCTGTTCCACTTTATCACCTGGGCGGACGCCCCCTTTTCCGCCAGCAGCTCCGCCGCCGCCAGCGCCTCGTTGATCATGGTGCCATAGACGGCGATGGTCACGTCCGTGCCCGGGCGGAGGACACTGGCCCCCTCCACGCCGCACAGGGCCTGAAAGGCTCCCTCGCCCCCTTTGGGGTAGCGCACCGCCACCGGGCCCCGGCACTTCTCCACCGCGTACCGCAGCATGGCCCGCAGCTCCGCGAAGCTGGCGGGGCAGTAGATCTTCATCCCTGGCACCGTGCTGAGATAGGCCACGTCAAACACGCCGTGGTGGGTCTCGCCGTCCTCCCCGGACAGCCCCGCCCGATCCACGCAGAGCACCACATGGAGCCCCTGGATAGCCACATCATGGATCAGCATATCATAGGCCCGCTGCAAAAAGGTGGAGTAAATCGCCGCCACCGGCACCGCCCGCTGCTTGGCCATCCCCGCCGCCATGGCTACCGCGTGGCCCTCCGCGATGCCCACGTCAAAGAAGCGATCCGGATACTCCTCCGCAAACCGATCCAGCCCCGTGCCGCTGCGCATGGCGGCGGTGATCGCCGCCACATCTCCCCGCTCCCGGGCCAACTCGCACATCGTCTGGCCGAACACCGACGAAAAGCTCTCCCCGTGGCCGCCCAGCGGCACGCCGGTCTCCCGGTCAAAGGGGCCAATCCCGTGGAATCGATCTGGCTCCTTCTCTGCCGGTGGATAGCCCTTCCCCTTTACAGTCTTGATGTGGAGCAGGACGGGGCAGTTCAGATCCTTGGCGTAGCGAAGCAGCCGGGTGAGATAATTCACATCATGGCCGTCCACTGGGCCAAGATAAGTAAAGCCCATGTCCTCAAACATACTGCAGTGGAGCACCGCATCCTTCACCGCCTGCTTCGCCCTGTGAGTGAAGCGGTACAGACCCCGGCCTGCCGCGGTGGCCCCGGTAACCCTGCGGTATACCTTTTTAAATTGGAGGTACTGGGGCTTCAGCCGCTGTTGGGCCAGGTGCCGGGCTACGCCGCCCACGTTCTTTGTAATGGACATCCCGTTGTCATTGAGGATGACCACCAGCTGTTCCCCACTCTGCCCTGCGTCGGAAAGGCCCTCGTAGGCCAGGCCGCCGGTCATGGCCCCATCGCCCAGCATGGCCAGCACGCTGTAACTCTCCCCGTTTAGAGTCCTCGCCCGGGCCATGCCCAGGGCCACCGACACCGCGTTGGAGGCGTGGCCCGCGATAAACGCATCTGCCCGGTGTTCCCGGGGCTTGGGGAAGCCGGACAGCCCCCCCAGTTTCCGTAGCGTGTCCATCTGCCCGCCCCGCTGGGTGAGGATCTTGTGAGCATAGCACTGATGGCCCACGTCAAACACCAGCCTGTCGGTCTCCAGATCAAACACCCGATGGACAGCCACCGTGGCCTCCACCACCCCCAAGCTGGAGGCCAGGTGCCCCCCCGTCTTGGAAACGCTGTCCACAATCCGCTCCCGCAGCTGATCGCACAGCATACGGGCCTGTAGATCGGTGATCTCATTGAGCCGCTCCGGAATCATGGACGCACCTCCTTTCTATCGTCACACCAGGGCGAGCAGGCCGCCGATCACGCCGATGAGCACGCCCAGCACCGCCCCCACTGCCACCTGAAAGGGCGTATGGCCGATGAGCTCCTTGAGATCCGCCTCAAAGGTCTCCGGCCTGCCTTCCCCCAAGTTCCGCATGAGCTGGTTGAGCACCTTGGCCTGCTTCCCCGTCTCCAGCCGCACGTGGGCGGCGTCATACATGACGATGAAGGCCAGCACCGCGGCCACGGCAAAGGCCGGGGAGTCCAGCCCCGTCACAAAGGCCGTGCCCACCGCGCAAGCGCACACCAGCGCCGAGTGGGAGCTGGGCATACCGCCGCCAGTGGTCAGATAGGTGAGATCAAATTTATGATAGACCGCCGTGGCAATGAGCAGCTTCAGCACCTGGGCTACCGCCCAGGCCGCCACCGCGATCAGCAGGATCTTATTCACCATTGGCCCCACCCCTCGTCCTGTTTTCAAGTTAACTTGACACCCGAATCCGCCGGCCGCGCTCAGCGCCCCGGCTCGCCGGTCAATGCGTCCGCTCCGCCAGCGACCGGGCCAACCCGCTCAGGAAGTCCGAATTCCGGAAGGCTCCTGCCACGCTCTCCTGGGCCAGCCGGGTGTGCTCCTCCACCAGCCGGCCGCACGCCTCCAGCCCGTACAGCGACACAAAGGTCGCCTTTCCGTTGTCCGCGTCGGAGCCGATGGGCTTGCCCAGCTCCTCGGCGGTGGAGGTCACGTCCAGCATATCGTCCCGGATCTGGAAGGCCAGCCCCAGCTCCCGGGCGTACCGCTCCGCCGCCGCCCACTGCGACCGCGTGGGCTCCACCGTGGAGGCCGTCAACCCCAGCAGGCAAGCTCCCTCCAGCAGGGCGGAGGTTTTCCAGCGATGGATGCGGGTGATCTGCTCCTCGTCCACCCGTTTCCCCTCGTCCAGCAGATCCAGGTACTGTCCCCCGCACATACCGGCGGCCCCCGCCGCCCGGGCCAGCACCGCGCAGGCTCTCCCATTGGCCGCCGGGGAGGTTCTTCCAGAGGAGGCCAGCCGCTCAAAGGCCGCCGCCTGGAGGGCGTCCCCCGCCAGCAGAGCCAGCCACTCGCCGTATTTCACATGGCAGGTGGGCTTTCCACGGCGGAGGTCGTCGTCATCCATGCAGGGCAAGTCGTCATGAATCAGGGAATAGGTGTGAAGCATTTCCACTGCACAGGCATAGTCCAGCGCCGGTTCCATCTCCCCGCACAGAGCCTCGCAGAACTTTAGCGCCAGCACGGGCCGCACCCGCTTGCCCCCGGCCAGCAGGCTGTACCGCATGGCCTCCAGCAGCTCCCGCTGGGGCCCATCCTCTGCAAAGCAGCCCGCCAGCTCCCCTTCCACCAGGGTCAGCGCTGCCTGGTATTCCGCCTGGTAGTCCATCACCCGTCCGCCTCCTCAAAGGGCGCTTCCTCGCCGTTGGCCAGCAGGAGGTTCACCTTCTGCTCCGCCTTGTCCAGCAGCTCCTCGCACTGGCCGGCCAGCTTAGCCCCCTCCTCAAACAGCTTCAGGGACTGATCCAGCCCGCACTCACCTCGCTCCAGCAGGCCCACAATCTCTTCCAGGCGGCCCAGCGCCTGCTCAAAGGATGGTTTTTTTACCGCCATGTTCGCTCCTCCTTTTCCTCTATCACACAGCGCAGCCCGCCGTCGGATACCAGCACTTCCAGCCGATCCCCCGGCTCCGCCTGGGCTATGGAGGACACCACGTCCTCCCCCTTCCGGGCGATGGCGTAGCCCCGGCCCAGCACCTTCAGCGGGCTCAGCGCGTCCAGACCCGCGGCCAGGCGGCCCAGCCGCCCCCGCTGTCCCGCTGTGCGGGCCCTCAGGGCCAGGGGCAGCCGCCCCGCCTGGGCATCCAGCCGGCGGCGGGCCCGCTCCGCCTCATGGCTCAGGGCAAGCCCCATCCGGCGGCGCAGGTCGTCCACCAGCAGCCGCCGATCCTGGATGGGCACCTTGACGTTTTCCAGCGCCCGGCTTCCCTTCAGCCGCTCCAGCTCCCGCCGGGCGCCCTCCAGCCGGACGCGGAGGGCACGGGCCAGCCGCCGATCCAGCTGGGCCACCCGCGCCCGCTCCGCCCCCTGGTCGGGAACGGCCAGCTCCGCCCCGTTGGAGGGGGTGGCCGCCCGCAGATCCGCCACATAATCCGCAATCGTCACATCGGGCTCGTGGCCCACGGCGGAGATCACCGGGATGTTGGACAGGCTGATGGCCCGGGCCACCACCTCCTCGTTGAACGCCCACAGATCCTCCATGGAGCCTCCGCCCCGGCCAGCAATGATGAGATCGATATCCGCCCGGTTGTTCAGCCGGTGGATGGCGGCGGCGATCTCCTCCGCCGCCTCTGTGCCCTGCACCCGGACGGGGGCCACCAGCACCTCCGCCAGCGGCCACCGCGCCTTCAGAATCCGCAGCATATCCCGCACCGCCGCCCCCGCCGGAGAGGTGACCAGGGCGATTTTCCCCGGATAGGCGGGCAAGGGCTGCTTGTTGGCCTCGTCGAACAGGCCCTCCTCCTCCAGGCGGCGACGCAGGCGCTCGAAGGCCTCGTCCAGCGCCCCCCGGCCGTCCTGCATCAGCTCCTGGCAGTAGAGCTGGTAAGCCCCGTCCCGGGGGTACACCGACACCCGGCCAAAGGCCACCACCCGCATCCCGTTGGCCGGACGGAACCGCAGCCGCGCCGCCTCCCCCCGGAACAGGACGCACCGCAGGGCCCCCTCACCGTCCTTCAGGGAGAAGTAGTGGTGCCCCGAAGGATAGCATTTATAGTTGGAGATCTCCCCCCGCACCAGCAGGCCGGTGAGCACCTCGTCCCCGTCCATCAATCTTTTGACATAGCCGTTCACCTGGGACACGGTATAGACGGGCAGGTTGGCCAAATTCATCCCGCCGCCCCCCGCTCCAGCGCCCGGTGGGTGAGGATGGCCACTCCCAGGGCGTTATCGGTGGCGTACTGGGGCTGGGCGAACACCGAGCCGCACTCCCGCTCCATGGCCGCCCGGATCTGCCGGTTGGAGGCCACCCCGCCGGAGCACAGCACCGGCAGGCCGGGCCACTTCTTCTGGGCCTCCCGGGTGGCCCGCACCAGTACGTTCAGGATGGTGTCAATGGTAAACCGGGCGATGTTGGCGGGTGTTTCGCCCTTCTCCGCCAGCTCCTTCACCTTGTTCTCCATGCCGGACAGGGAAAAGGTCAGGCCGTTCAGCTTCACCCGGAAGAAGCCGATATCGCCCGCCTCGGGGTACAGCGCGTCCAGCGCCTTGCCCGCCGGGAAGGGCAGGCCCAACAGCACCCCCGCCCGATCCACCAGCTGGCCCGCGGCGATGTCGCTGGTGCCGCCCACCACCTCAGCTCGGACGGTGTGGCCCTCCGGCTCCACCCGCAGCAACTCGGTGGTGCCGCCGGACAGGTGCCAGGCCAAGTGGGGCTTGTCCAGCAGATCCTCCCGGCCCGCCGACCAGGCCGCTGCCGCCACGTGGCCCTGCTGGTGGGAGCAGGGGCAAAAGGGCACGCCCAGGACTGCCGCCAGGGCGCGGCCCTCCCCCTCGCCCACCAGGAAGCAGGGCATATAGGAGCCCTCCACCTCCCGAGGCCGGGTGGAGGCCCCCACCGCGGCAATCTGATCCAGGGCGCCCTCCTGGCGCAGCTGCTCCACCATCAGGTGCAGCCGCTTCACGTGCTGGAACAGCGCGTCGCTCTGCCGCAGGCCCAGGGCGCCCTCGGGCACCGTCAGCAGCCTGCCCCGGTTCTCCGCCGTCCCGCCGCCGAACACCGCGGCGGAGGTGGTGTAATTGCTGGTATCAAAGCCCAGGCACTGTATTCCCATGCCGCTCACCCCTGCTCCGGCAGCTCGGAGCGCACAAAGGAGCCCAGAATGCCGTTGATAAACTTCACCACGTCGTCGTCCAGGTACTTCTTTCCAATCTCCACCGCCTCGTTGATGGCCACCTTGTTGGGCACGTCGGGCATATACAGGATCTCGAACATCGTCACCCGCATGATGGCGGAGGCCACCCGGTCGATCCGGGAGAACCGCCACCCCTTGGCGTACTTCTCAATATAACCGTCCAGCTCGGCCCCGTGGCCCCCCACCCCCCGGGTCAGCCGGGTGATATAGGCCAGCTCCCCTTCCCCGGGAAATTCGGCGTACAGCGGCTCGTCCTTGGCCCGCAGGGCGAAGGCCTCCGGGGTCAGCTCCCGGGTCAGCAGCTCCTCCGCGCTCTCGCTGGAGAAGGCCAGCATAAAGGCGAGATGGACGGCGATTTCACGGGCGGTACTTCTGTTCATGGGGATATCATCCTTTCCCGGCGGAACTCGCCGGCCTTTCTCTCTATGGGCATAACATACCATTTTGTATATCCAACATATTATACACGCCGCCGGGAAAAAAGAAAACCCCTTTTTTCCGTCTCCGGAAAAAAGGCAAGTTGTATATTAAAGTTGGACAGTCGGATGAACCCAGTCCGGCTGATTTTTTATGTAAGGAGGAACAAGTTATGGCAACGGTCGTAGGAGTACGTTCTATCAACTTTAAAGGGAAAGACGGGAATCCGGTAACGGGGAAAAACATCTATTTCACAGAGCCGCTGGAGGACGGCGAGGGCGTAAGCGCGGAGCGCGTGTTCCTCAACATGGACAAGCTGCTCAAATGCCAGTACGACCCCAAGGTTGGGGACGAGGTGCACATCGAGTATAACCGCTATGGCAGGTGCTCCGGCGTCTACCCGGAGGGCTGAACGATGGACAAGCCTTTTGACCCCTGCTTTCCTTGGGAAGGCACAGACTGTCCCTCATTGGCTGCCCTGCTGGATAGTTCAATCGAACAGGCGCACCTAATGGAGATGGAGGAGCAGGCAGACCGTTTCTATCAATCTCTGTCCGGGTTATAACCCAGGCCAATGGTAACCAGCCTGTCGTGAGACAGCCTGTGGAGCCGCCACTGAACAAGTTACGGAATCCCCGGGGCCGGGAACGGCTCCGGGGAACCCCCGGAAGTAATCACGGGGGTACTCATGACAGGAGGGAACCCAATGAAATGCCAAGTGCTGATAGACTGGCTGACGTTCTCTATCAAATCCGCCCAAACCCCGCAGGAGGTCATTAGCAAGTATCTGGGCCTGGATCCCGCGCTGTTCCAGGAAGCCCCCTATGGCCTCATGGGCTATCAGCGTGTGCTGCGCTTCTCCGATATCCAGGTACTGTACGAGCCCCGGGAGAACGAATATTTCCGGGATATGGGCGTGTGCGTCAGTATGTCCGGCAACGGCTGCCGCGCCTTTGAAACCATGTCCCGTCTGACAATGAAGGGCGCAAAGGACACCCAGGGCACCGCAAGTACCGCCTTTCCCGTCCTGTTCCAGCTTCTGGCGGCAACCGAGGACGCCAACATCTCCCGCATTGATATCGCCTGTGACGACCGGGAGGGCCATCTATGTATGGACGATATCGTGCGGAAGGTGCAAGACAACGAGATCAACAGCCGCATGAGCAAACGTACCCTGTATCTGGGTTATGACGGCACCCAGCGTTCCGGCACCACCGTCTACATCGGCGCGGAGTCCTCCGCCTTTCGTGTCCGCATTTACGACAAAGCCCTGGAGCGTGGGGAATCTGGGCACTGGGTACGGGTGGAGCTGGTAATGCGCGGCGAGAACGCCCAGGCGTTCGGGCAGAAGCTCACCAACGCTGAGAACGTGGGCAGGCTGGCTGCTCAGGTCATCAATGACAAGCTGTCTTTCATTGATCGGGATGACAGTAATATTTCCCGCTGCACCGTCTGCCCCTGGTGGCAAGCCTTTGTGGATGAGCTGGAGAGCGTCCGGCTGGTGGCCCGGGAAACCGTCCAGCATTGCGTAGAGCACATCGCCAACTGGGTGGAGGCCCAGGTGGGGCCGTCCCTGTCTATTCTGTTCCAGACCATGGGCTTCCCCAAGATCTTCGAGTTGGCAGTAGACGCCGCAGACCGATTATCGGACAAGCAGCGGTTTCTCATAGCGGACTACAACGCCCTGTATTCCTTGCGGGCGTAGTGCGCCTATTTTCAAGTCTGTAACACAACCGGGGGCCGCCGGCCCGCTGGCTGCCATCCGTTTTTGTGTTACAAGCGCCGCCAGGCTTTGTGACGGCGTGATAGTACCTATCAACCCTGGACAAATCGAAAGGAGGTAGTCTTATGTTCCTGGCTTGTCAGCGCCAGTGATAAAATGTAAGAAAACGCCGAGGAAAAAATGTAATTATGTGGCGGAGAGGAGGGAAAAAAGATAGACTCCCCATAGGGCAGAAAAAGTGCCCGGAAAGGG
>JAETOJ010000063.1 GCA_021768085.1 Bacillota bacterium | reverse complement strand
CAACGCCAGCGGCGAGATTTTTCTGTATGACCTCAACCCCGGAACGTACCTTGTAAAAGAGGTTGCCACCGATGACGCGCACGTTGTCAACAGCACCCCCCAGCAGATCGAATTGAAAGCCGGCGACACGCAGACGCGGGAGCTGGTTTTCTTCAACAGCTTGAAACCGGGCATCCATCTTATCAAGGTAGACAGCATCACCATGAAATCCCTGCCCAACGTCCGCTTTGAGTTCAAGCTGGTGGGCGGGAGCTACCGGCAGGAGTTCACCACGGACATCAATGGCGAGATCGACCTGTCCAAGCTGACCCCCGGCGCGTATGAAGTCCGGGAGCTGGAGGCCCCGGAGGGCTACCTGGTGGACGACGCTGTGCGCGTGGTGCAGGTGAACCCGGACGAGAACGCCAACTTTGTGTTCACCAACACTCCAAAGCCTGCCCTGCGCCTGATCAAGACCAGCTCGGACGGCACCCGGCTGGGCGGTGTCCATTTCCGCATCGCCCGCATTGAGGACGGCACCCACTACCTTGACCGTATCACTGACCAGGACGGCGAGATCAACATCCCCAAGCTGGAACCGGGGGTATATTCCATCAAGGAAACGGCCACCGTTGCTGACCACATTCTGGACTTGCAGGAGTACCATGTGGAGCTGTTTCCGGGCCAGACCAGCACCATCACCATTGAGAATCAGAAGCGGCCCAACCTCATTGTCTACAAAAAGGACGCAGACACCGGCAAGCCCATCCCCGATACGGTTTTCACCGTCCGGGCGGCGGACGGCCACAGCGTAGACGAGATCAAGACGGACGCCAACGGCAGGGCCACCCTGACCAACCTCCTGCCCGGAGTGTATGAGGTGAGCGAGAAGTCCGTCCCCGCCCCCTGGCTCATGGACGCCCCCAGCCAGCTTGTGACCCTTTACCCCAACCGCGACCACATCATTTATTTTGAGAATCACAAGAAACCCACCCTGACCGTGAACAAGGTGGACAGCATCACCGGCAGCCCGATTAAGGGGGCGAAGTTCGAGGTTTGGTATGGCTCCAACAACACGACCACCGGCGAGCTGAACAGTCTGGGGACGTTCTTCTCCGACGAGAACGGCCAGTTCTTTGTTGACCTGCTGCGGGACGGCTGGTACAAAGTGACGGAGCTGGAACCCGCCGCAGGGTACACCATCAAGCAGCCCGCCACCCAGGAATTTTATATCAAGGGCGGCGAGAGCAAGGTCATCACCTTTGAGAATGTGCCCAAGAACGCCATCATCTGCGAGAAGTACGACAGCGTGACCGGCGCGGCCCTCCCCGGCTGTACGTTCCAGTTGAAGTACCTGGGCGGCACCAGCGGCACAGGCGGCACCGTCATCGGCACCAAAGTCACCGGCAAGAACGGCACCGCCATGTGGACGGGGCTGAACCCCGGCGCTTATGTGCTGGAGGAAGTGGATGCAGCGGACGGGTACAACATCATCCAGTCCTCCGAAACGATCATGCTGGCCGACAGCGGCGAACAGAGCGTTGTCACTGTCCGCTTCACCAATGCCCCGGACGGCATCCTGCTCATTCGGAAAGTCTGCGCCACCAACCCCAGCGTGACCCTGCAAAATGCGGAGTTCAAGGTTGCCTATGCGGACGGCACACTGATCGGGGACAGCAACGGCGTGTACTGCACCGACGAGGCGGGCGAAATCCGCATCACCGGCCTCACACCGGGAAAGAGCGTTGTAGTCACCGAGACACGCGCCCCCGCAGGATTTTTGATCGACACGCAGAGCCAAACTGTCCAGATCAAAGAGGGGCGCACCGTCAGCCTGACTTTCAAGAACCAGCCGAAAGGGGCCATTATTATCCAGAAGCGGGACAGCGCCACCGGCCAGCCTTTGAGCGGGGCAGAGTTCCGCGTAACCACGGCGGCAGGCTGTGAGGTAGGGCTGAACGGCGTGATCGGCACCAGCACCCTGACGCAGAACGGCATTTTTACCACCGACAGCAGCGGCGAAATCAAAATCACCAACCTCGCCCCCGGCGCTTATGTATTGACGGAGCTGAAAGCGCCGACCGGGTACGTCATGGACAGGGCCTCCACCAATGTTGTCATCGGGCAGGGCGGCGACACGCAGACCGTCGTTGTCACCAATTCCAAGGCGGGGACGCTGGTGATCGACAAACGGGACGCCCTCACCGGGAAGCCCTTGCAGGGCGTGACCTTTAAGGTAACGACCAGCACCGGCGAATATGTTCCCGACGCCAGCGGACACATCAGCAGCAACGGCCTATATTTTACTGACAAGGACGGGAAAATTATCATTAGCGGAGTGGTGGGGACGCTGGTGGTGACGGAGACGGCCACCATCCCCGGCTACACCATCGACGAGGCCACCCGGACGCAGACCGTGGACGTGCGGCCCAATGACACGCAGACCCTGCACTTTACCAACACCCCCAGTACAACCCTTGTGATCGAGAAGTACATCGAGGGGACTACGACCCCCCTCAAGGGTGTAACCTTTTTAGTGACGGACAGCAGCGGGGCCGTCGTTGGCAATTCCAACGGCGAGTTTATCACGGACGAGGCGGGCCGGATCGTACTGGACGGCCTGACCCCCGGCACCACCGTCACCGCCAGGGAAATCAGGGCGTTGGAGGGCTATGTCCTGGACGGCCAGCCCAAGTCTATTCTGATTAAGGCGGGAGAAGTCCAGACCCTTCGCTTTTATAACAAGCAGCAGGGCTGTATCGTGGTGAAGAAGCTGGACAAGCAGACCGGGGAGCCGCTGGCCGGGGTGGAGTTCCAGATCACCTATGCGGACGGGAGCTACCTGGACGACGACTACGGCCATCTGTCCAGTAAGGGCCTCTACAAGACGGACGCCAACGGCGAAATCCGCATTTCCGGCGTGGTAGGCACCCTGATTATCACCGAAACCAAGCCCCTGCCCGGATATGTGATGGACGAGGGAACCAAAACACAGACCGTTCGCGTCAACGCCAGCGACACGCAGACGATCACCGTGTATAACACACGAGTGGGCGGTTTAACTATCATCAAAAAGGATGAGGAAACCGGGGAGCGCATCAAGGGCGTTCAATTTGAGGTACGCAAGCTCAACGGGGAGATCGTTGGCACCTACACTACCGATGAAAACGGCGTCATCAATCTGCCCGAAGCGGAAAAGGGCTGGTATCAGGTGGTGGAGCGGAAAGCCGCCAAGGGCTATCAGTTGGATGATACCCCCCGTCAGATCGAGGTAAAGGACGGCGGCACCGCTACCCTGGAAATCACCAACCGGCAGACCGGCAGCGCCCTTATTCATAAGGTGGACAGTCTCACCGGCGAGGGCATCTACGGCGTGACGTTCCTGCTCTCCGACGCCAAGGGGAACCCCATCGGCACCTATCAGAGCGACAACGAGGGATATGTGTATATCGACCAGGGCCTCGCGGACGGTAAGTACACCGTTCGGGAAATTGAGTGTGCGGACGGGTATATTTTGGACACCCAGCCCAAGACCATTTATGTGCAGTACGGCGGCTG
>JAETOJ010000110.1 GCA_021768085.1 Bacillota bacterium | reverse complement strand
AAGCTTGTAGCTATTAAGTTGGAGCTTGGCCCAGTCCAGACCCTCGCCCACCAGGACGCAGACGGTAACTGGGTGCTCAACGACCCGCCGCCCAACAAGGCGCTGGAGCTGGCAAAGTGTCAACGGTACCAACTGCCAATAGATGGCGAGTGTAGGTATGCGGGAACTATTACGAGCTCGGGAACGACCATGAGATTTTACATCCCAACGCCCGTCACTATGTGCAAAAATCCGACAATTGTAAATGCAAGTTTTCGGGGCATATCAGATGGGTCCAGTTATGTGCTTACTCCAAAAACTATTTTGAAAAGATCCGGCGGAATAGAAATAATCGCTGACCCGACGCTCGGGGCCGGATTGTCACAGGCTGGAGCGACGGCCCGCACCCTGAACGCGACACCACCAACGCCATCTGTATCAACCAGCAGGGCGGCTACCAGTTCCAGCTCATCCCCGGCGGCGAGGAGAACCCGCCCCTCTACACCATGGATGGCATCCTGTTGTATCGCTGGGACGGGGCGCAGGTGCTCCCACGCACTGAGGAGGAGATCGCCGCGGACCGTATTCCGCCCCTAAAATCGGTGCGGGCGTCAAAGCTGGCGGAGCTATCTGCCGCCTGCAACGCCGCCATTACGGCTGGGTGCGACGTTGTCCTTGCGGACGGTACCGCGGGGCACATCTCGCTGACGGCGGAGGATCAGATTAACCTAACCAATGCCTGTGCCTCTGCGGAGGCCGGGTCAGAGACATACCCCTACCACCTGGATGGCCAGTTGTGCGCCCTGTATCCGGCGGCGGACATCGCCGCCATGGGCCGCGCCGCCACCGCACACAAGCTGTACCACACCACTTATTACAACCACTTGGCGGCCTGGGTGCGCCGGTGTGAGACGGTGGAGGTGGTACAGGTCATTACATACGGGGCGGCCCTGCCCGACGATCTGGCGGCAAATATGGCGGCCATCCTGGCCGCGGCAGGAGGTAGTGCTGGTGCTGTGTAACTGGGAGGGACACCTGATCCGCTGGCTGTGCGGCGGG
>JAETOJ010000062.1 GCA_021768085.1 Bacillota bacterium | reverse complement strand
AGTTCCACCACGTCCCGCTCCATTTTCCCCTTTTCCATCATTTTTCTCACCCTGCTCTATTTTACCTCATAAATATGAAAAAGTCTGCCCCACGGCAGACTTTTTCGACAGGCTGGGACCGGGGCGTTGCCGCCCCGGTTCCTCTTTTTTATTCGACCTGAGATATTTGCTCCCACTGGATCACAAACCGCTCGTCGATCACCTGGTTCACATGGTAGTGGCCACAGAACCACCGGCTGAACTGGCATCGTTCCTTGATCGTTTCCAGGAAGTCTGTCAGCTTGTCCGGTTGGTAGTGCCGGTTCATCCGCTGGGCGATGCTGGTGGGGGCGCAGTGGGTAAGGACGCAGTCCACGCACCACCCAGCCCGCTCCAGGTTGGCTTCAGCCTCGGCATACTCCGCCTCCCTGGGCATCTCCCCGGGCCACCAGGAGCGGCCCAGCACCCGGAAGCGGGCGTTCATCCGCCGTAGCGCCCAATACCGCCGCTCAAAGTCCGGGGCGGCGGGGTCGAGGATGCCGTCCTCGATATCATGGGAGGCGGCCCCACCCATGGTAAACCAGGTGAGCCCGCCGATCTCGAATACCTGGCCCCGCATGAGGTGGAGGATATGGGGCCGCACCACATGGACTCTGCCGCCGTGCCAATCCTGCTTGTGCCCGTCCGCCTGCTCCCCGGCCCATACGCCGCCGTGGTCGCCACAGATGATCACATAATCATCTCGGCTCATCCCTTTCAGCTGGGGGAAATTCTTTGTAGTGAACTCTGGAATCCACCGTGGCAATCGCCCGTAACATAGATGCTCATGCGCTGGTCCTCCCCACACATTCGATGATCTGCTCGATCTCCGCCCCATCCTTGAAGCGGATGGACAGCCGCTCCCGATCCAGCACTCGGATGCTGCTGACGAGCTGCCGCACGGTATCGTCTTTGAATTCCTCAATGGAGCTGTCCGTTTGCTCCAATGTGCCGGTGATAACCCGTACCCGGCTGTCGCACCCGGCATCGGCGGGGCACTCCTGCTCCAGTTCACCCTTGCGGGCCAGCAGGGCGGTCATGGCGGAGCTCCCCTCCATGATTTGGTCATCGTACTCGGTATTCTCCGGCCCGGCCTCCGCCGCCAGGTGGAACAGTCTCATCTGCTCGTCCTGGAGCGCCCTCAGCTTGGCCTCCAGGTTGGGCAGGGATGTATCGTCATCCGTCCCTGCCAGGGCGGCGGCAACGCAGTCCGCCAGTACCTGCCGCGCCGTCTGCTGCCGGAACAGCTCGTTCATGGCGGCGGTGACAGCGGTGTGGATATCCGACTCATCCAGGGTGGGCGCGCATTTACAAATCTTTTTGCCATGCTCCATCCGGTTGATGCACCGCCAGACATACCGTTTTTTGCCTCGGGGCATATAGGTCACCCTGCGTATGGGCTGCCGCACTCCCCGCACACCAGCAGGCCGCTCAGGGCGTATTTGCCGCTGTGCTTGCCCTGCTCGGTTTTCGCCTTGTCCGAGGTCTTGCGCAGACTGGATCGCCGCGCCATCTCCTCCTGCACCCTTTGGAAGGTGGCCCGGTCGATGATGGCCGGGTGGGCGTTTTCCACATAGTATTTGGGGAGCTGACCCTCGTTTTTCACCCGCTGTCGGCTGAACAGATCCAGGGTGAAGGTTTTCTGGAGGATGGCGTCGCCCATGTACTTCTCGTTTTGCAGAATATGGCGCACCGTGTGGTCGCTCCACTGGGTGCTGCCCCGGGCGGTTTTGCACCCATCCGCGGTCAGGTCGCAGCAGATCTGGCCGACGCTCTGGCCCATCAGGTATCGGGCGAAGATGCGCCGGATGGTGGGGGCTTCCTCCTCGTCGATCTCCGGCTCCCCATCCTCGCCCCTGCGGTAGCCCAGGAAGTTTTTGAAGTTATAGTGGACGATGCCCTGCTTGAACCGGGACACGGATTTAGTGATGACCAGGTCGATCTTGCCCTTTTCCGCATCCCTCCCCCCGCCGCAAGCGGCGGGGGCGCTCACTGCGCTGCGGCTCCTCTCCCCATCGAAACCGCTCCGCTGGGTTTCGATGGGGGCCCCAATAGACCGGCCCAGGGCGTCGAAATCGGTGAAACCGTCCAGCATATCCAGGATCTCATCATCCGCACCAGCCTTGCGCAGGGCCTCCCGGCCATATTCCCTCTCGCTGTCCTCCACCAGTTCATAATCGTCAAGATACATTGCGGTGAGGTTGGCATCAGAGAAGGAGTTGGGCTGCTCTGCCTCCAAGACCGCGCCGAATACCCTCAGCTCCTGTGCCGTCATCTCCTGGACGCATTTGGCCAAGATATGGGCGTCTTGCAGCGTAATGGAATCCATATCAAGCAGATGCGCCCATGGATAGTCGATTTCCACATCCCTAATGGCGGCGCTGTCCAGATCATCCAGCCGCAGCGCCCTTTTTGCCTGCTCCAGACCGTCATCTGTGGCAGGCAGGTTCAGGCGGTGGGTGCTGGCGGGTGAGGCCAGGGTGAGGGCGAAATTGGGCTGTTTTGCTGCTTCCTGCGTCTGGATGACCTCCCTTCGTTTCACATAGCCGCTGGGCGTGTACGCCCCGCCATGGTCGGAGTAGTATCCCGCGCCGATCCCGGCGTAGTCCAGGTAGGGCCACACCTCCTTGGGAAAATCCACCCCCGCTTTCCCGTGTTCTACCATCCAGCCGCCCAGCTCCTTATCTGTGGTGACGCCCTCAATGAACTAGTATTGGCCCAGGTTGGAGGCAACGCGGAGGACATCGTCTAACCCGTTGATGCTCTCCGCTCGGAGGGCCCCAGCAAAAACCTTCTGTGCTTCCAGCTCCATGGTATCCACCAGCCCAGCCAGCCGGTTCAGCTTTTTGACGCCGTCCTCGCTGTACAGGTCATCGCGGCTGATATAGCTGGTGAGGGCTTCGGCAGGGCCTTCGCCGCCGACAATATACGCTGGGGCCCAGCCGCCGAATTCCTCCAGCCCGATCATGGCGTATCTGACCTTGGCCGCGTCCGCGGGGAAGCTGATGTGCTCCACCTCATTGCTGGACGGGCTTTTTGACACGTGTAGGATCATTATGCCATACCCCCCATCTCTTGCTCCCGCTGGTGCTGCTCCGCAGGATCCTCCATCATCAGCTCCTCCAGTGTCAGGCTGCCGTGGTAGGCCACATAGCCCAGCTCAGTGAGCGCACTGTCCGCTTCTGGCCTGTCCGGTTTCGGCACGAAGTCGAACTGCTCCAGGTTTTCCGCCAGCTGGCGCACCTCGCTGGCGTATTTTGCCTGGGTCATAAGCACCACTGCCTCCAGCTTCTTCCGCTCCTCCGCACTCAGCGGTTCGACAGCCCGGCACAGCGCGTTGAGGTCATCCAGGCCGTTGCAGGTGGGGCTGACCATGTTGGACACCTGCGGGGGCATCTCGTCCATAGCAATCTCCATCCGAAAGCCCTCCGAACCGCTCCCCGCCCGCATCAGAGTCCTCTGGATTTGCCGATCCGAAGATGGAAGATAGAGATACCCGGTGGCCTCACCATCCTCCCCGGACTTGATCTCGATCAT
>JAETOJ010000022.1 GCA_021768085.1 Bacillota bacterium | reverse complement strand
AGAGTCCTCTGGATTTGCCGATCCGAAGATGGAAGATAGAGATACCCGGTGGCCTCACCATCCTCCCCGGACTTGATCTCGATCATCAGCTCGGGCATTTGGTAGAGGTATGCCGGGAAGTGCCGCCCGTCGTAAAGCTGCTCCAGCTTCATGCCGTTGTCATACACCACGCCATAGGGTGTGACCACCCCGGCGCCGCTCTGGATCAGGTCGAGGGCTACCGCTTGGCCATCCGCTTTGTCGAACTCCTCCATCGGCATAGAACCGCCGTTGACGGTCAGAGCGTGGCCTTTGCCCACCTGCTCCAGGTTAGAGAAATCAGTGATCACCGTGGCCTGCTGGCAGCAGAACGTCAGGTTGATAAAGTCCTTGATACTGGACAGGTTCAGCTTGGAGGCCATGGCCTGGAATTTTCCAGCCTCGCCCTCGCAGAAGCTGTCCAGGCGCTTGGCCAGATAATCCAACTCGTCCACATTGACGGTCTGCGTCACCAGCCGGTTGAGGATGGGGTACGTGCTGTCCACCTCGTCCACCCGGCAGTCCTGGGCGGTGGGGGAGCCAATGTCCATGGCCTCCAGCAGGCCGATGGTGTAGTCGTACTCGCTGTTGGGGATGGGAAAGAGGATGGTGGCCTGCCCGTATCCTGGCTTGGCCTTGCTGCTGAGGATTGCTTTGAAAATCATGCGAAACACTTCCTTTTAGAAAAATAAAAAGGCCGTGATTCTTCGGATGAAAAATCACGGCCTTGCGAGGAGTTCAGTTATTGATTTGTTTAGCGCCCTTTTTCCCGCTCAAAAAGGGCGCCAGCCCCAATGGCGGCTGTGCGGGTTCAAATACCGCCAGTCGCTCAAAATGGCCTGTTGGCATCTGTCGTTCGCCTTGCGAAAATTGGGAGGGCAAAAACCCCGGAAACAGTTGATGCCGTAGGCATTCAGCCCACGGCATCTAAACTGTTCGGTTCTTTTGGTCCGAGTGACTGGAGTCGAACCAGCCTGACCTTGCTCCCAAACGGCTGGACTAAATTTTTTGCGCTTATTTATAACCGTTTTCGTTGTGCTCCGCTCGGTTTCAGTTACTCTATGACGGCCTTGTGTACACTGTTTCCACGTACTCCGGCGCTGGGTGTGGTCAAATATGTGGTCAGAAAGCACTTCTCAGCCAGGCCCGGCAGGCGCTGCCGGCGGCGGTTGAGAAGCGCTTTCCGCTGGGTGTATGATACCTCTGAAAGAACCGTTAATCAAGTGGTTTCTGAAGAACAGGCATATCAGGTTTTAACACGCCATAGTCAAAGAATAGTCCCCGGCAGGAACCTGTGCTATCTGCTTAGAAGCCACGCAATTCCGGCAGCGGTGCGCTCCACCGGATGGTCGAAGTGATTGCCGGGATTCAGTTGAAACACGGTATCGGTTCCCATGGCGCGGTAATGCTTGCAGATATCCTCTGTGTTCCGCCCGATATTTATCAGGACCGGATTGCGTGTCTTGCTCTCCCTATCGCCCAAGGAGAAGTATACGCAGTCCGGCGGTCGTTTTGGCTGGTGCGTGAGGACATATTCCCTCCATCCGGGAAACCACAGGGAGCCGGAGATGCTGCCCACCCGGGAAAATATGTCCGCCTGATAGATGGCATACAGGGCAAACAGCCCGGCCAGGGAGTAGCCGACAATCCCCCGCCAAGCAGGAGCATCTGTCAAGCTGCTCTCCACCCTCGGCAGGATGTCTCCCACCAGCAGCCGCAGGTAATCGTCCGCACCTCCGGTAAACGGCTCCCCGCCCTTGAACGCCGCCGGGCTGTCCCACGGGGCCAGGTCGCGGTTCCAGCCCAAATCACCGATTGCTACCAGGGCGAAGGGCAGACAGCCGGCGGCCAGGGCCGCCTCGTACACCTGCTGCCCCTCGCCGGAACCGGCGTTGAGATAGATCACAGGGGCGCCGGGTTCGGCGGCGGGGAAGACGGAGACGCTTTTGCCGCCTGTTGTAAATTGATCCATAAATTCACCCGCTTCCGTTTGGAGGCATTGCTGTCCAGCATTCTATCGTCTTCATTGTATCGGAACAGGGGAGCTTTCGCAAGATGGTGCGCTGACTTTTTAGACCAGGTTGATAGACAAAAGGACACCCTTGTGCTAAAATAAACTAAATTACGGCTTGGGGGCAAGAAGATGAAAGGCTCGGAGTGTAAATTTGTCAAGTACATGGAGGGAGCGGACAAGCGCTTTGTCATCCCCGTCTATCAACGCAATTATGACTGGAAAACGGAAAACTGCAAACAGCTTTACGACGATTTGGTAAAGATTGTCCAGTGCGACAGGAAGAACCATTTCTTTGGCAGTCTGGTGTCCGTTTACAACCCGGAGGGGAGCCATGAGGAATTCCAGGTTATCGACGGACAGCAGCAGCTCACTACGGTCTCGCTGCTGTTTCTGGCCATGTATAACCTCATGCGCGAGGGGATCATCGTGCCGGAGGCCTCCAATCTCATGCAGAGGATCTATGAGGAATACCTGGTGGATAAATGGCAGCCGGAAGATACCCGCATCAAGCTCAAGCCGGTAAAAAACGACCAGAAAGCCTTCGGCAGGCTCTTTTCGGAGACCTCCGAACATATCCGGGAGTCGAATCTCACCGTAAACTATGACTATTTTTACGAAAGGATCCAAAAGCAGGAAATTACGATCGACCAGCTGTTCACCGGGATCTGCCGCCTGGAGATCATCAATATCCGTCTGGACAAGGACGACGATCCCCAGCTGATCTTCGAGAGCCTGAACTCCACCGGGCTGGACCTGAGTGAGGGCGATAAGATCCGTAACTTTATCCTGATGGGTCTTCCCACCAAGGCGCAGGAAACGTATTATGACAAGTATTGGAATCCCATCGAGCTGTGTACCCATTACGATGTGAGTGCCTTCATCCGAGATTACCTGAGCGTGAAGCAGTATGTGACGCCCCAGCAAAACAGGGTATATTCCGCGTTCAAGGACTATGTGGAGCTTACCAAGGTGGAGACGGAGCCGCTCCTGGCCGATTTGCTGCGCTATGCCAGGAGATACCGCGTCCTGCTGGAGGGCCATACCGGCAGCAAGGAGCTAAACGGCTGCATTCAGCGGCTGAATCGGCTGGAGACCACTGTCACGCGGCCCTTTTTCCTGGAAGTGCTGCGGCTGCTTGACGAGAACACGATAACGCTGCCCCAGGTGACGGAGGTGTTTCGCTGCACGGAGACCTACCTGTTCCGAAGGAGCATCTGCGACCTGCCCACGAATGCGCTGAATAAGATTTTCCTGCTGCTCCATCGGGAGATCGTCCGATACGATGGCAGCGAGACAAACTATGTGGAAAAGTTTAAATATGCCCTGTTGTCCAAGAGAGAGCGGGCCCGTTTCCCGGAAGACCGTGAGTTTATTGAGATGTTCTCCCATAAGCAGGTCTATCTGATGAACAGCAAAAACAAGCTCTATATGCTGGAACGCTTCGAAAACTTCGGAACGGCGGAGGACAAGGATGTATACCGCCACTGTGACGAGGGCGCGTACTCCATTGAGCATATAATGCCGCAGCATCTTACCCCGGTGTGGCAGCAGGAGCTGGGCGCGGACTATGAGCAGATCCATGAGGCGTGGCTCCATCGGATCGCCAACCTCACCCTCACGGCATACAACTCCCGGTACAGCAACAGCTCCTTTACAGAGAAAAAGACCATGGAACACGGATTCAATACCAGCGGCATCCGCATGAACACGTGGATCGCCCAGAAGGATCAGTGGACGCAGGCGGAGCTGCAGGAGCGCAACGACTACCTGATGGGGTGGGCCGTGAAGATCTGGGCCGCGCCGGAGAGCGGTTTCAAACCGGCGCAGAAGCAGCTGGACGCCTATACGCTGGATGACGAAGCGGAATTGACAGGCCGGTCGATTGCCCGGTTCCGTTTCAAAAATGCGGAACAGCCTGTGACAAGCTGGGTCGAAATGTACTTGAAGGTGATCCAGACGCTGTACGCTGAGGACAAAACCATCATCACAAAGCTGGCTGTGTCAAGCGACAACGACATCGCCTACCATTTTTCCACCAGCAGCAGTACATTTGTAAAAAGCATGGAGGGGGGCGATGGTATCTATGTCTGGACGAACACCAACACCCAGAATAAGCTGTCGGTGCTGAGCCGGCTGTTTACGCTCTACGGCAAGAACCCGGCGGAACTGGTATTTTATCTCCGGGACGAGAACGAGTCGGCAGATGACGCGCCGGGTAGCCGTCATGAACTGCGCCGCCGGTATTGGGCCTTTGCCCTGCCTATGATCCGGGAACAGTGCGGAGAGAACGGGCCCTTTTCCAACATCGGCCCATCGAGGGAAAACTGGGTCAACGGATATTTTGGCATCAGCGGCTTCAATCTCTGCTGCGTGGCGAATTACGATTCAGCCCGTGCGGAGATCGTATTTGGAAAGGCGGATAAGGAGGAGAACAAGCGGGCCTTTGAGAAGGTGCTCGCCCATCGGGAGGATATCGAGTCCGCCCTGGGTACGGCCCTTGTTTGGGACAAGGGCGAAAATAAGAACTCGTCCAAAATCTATTTGCAGCTTTCCAATGTCAGTATTGAAAATGAGGTCGACTGGCGGCAGATGGCCCAATTCCACGCCAACTGGATGAAACGGTTCTATAGCGTGATCGTCCCCTATGTCACGGGAGGGTAACCCTCTAAACGGCCGCCGGACTTTTGGAGGTGCTCAAATGAAACGAATGATCCCTGTTCTGCTTGCCCTTCTGCTGCTGGCCGGCTGTGGTGGAGGTGAAGAAACGGCCCCCTACCGGCAGATCAGCCAGGAGGAGGCCAAGAAGATGATGGATACCCAGGAGGTCATCATCCTGGACGTGCGGGAGCAGGACGAGTATGACAGCGGCCACATTCCAGGCGCTGTTCTGCTGCCGGTGGGCGCCATCGACGAGGACACCGCCGTTGCGGTCATCCCCGCGAAGGATGCGACGGTTCTGGTGTACTGCCGCAGCGGGAACCGCAGCAAGACGGCGTCTTTCGCTCTGGCGGAGCTTGGCTACACCAACGTCTACGAATTTGGCGGCATCAGAACCTGGCCCTATGAGACGGAGTAGAATGAGCGATCAAATCCGCTGCCTGCTGCACCGAAAGCTCTGACGTATCGACCTTTTCCGTGTGTAGCGCCCCATAAAGCGGCAAATAGGATAAGCTTTTTTCGAGAATATCCGGCGTGCGGACGCCCTCCGCGATATCTCCCTGTAGCCGTTTCTCCAGTACATCGGGCCTGCAGACCAGAGAGAGGCAATGGATCCGGCAATCCTCCGCGTTCAGCCTTGACAGAATCGCGTCAATGATCTCCTGCTGGTGCATCACCCAGCAGAAAATCACATGATCGTAAGCAGTGCAGCGTAGAAAGTTATTCAGCAAAAAGCAGATGTTTTCCAGAACCATCGCCTTGGTTTCCTCGGTCACGAGGAAGGGGTTCGCGTCCCAGCACCAGTCCCCATCCAGAAACACGCTGTTGGGCAGATCCCGTTTCAACTGTTGACCTACTGCTGTTTTTCCGATGCCCATGGCGCCGCCGATCAAGTACA
The DNA here is from genome assembly GCA_021768085.1 of Bacillota bacterium. GTDB lineage: Bacteria > Bacillota > Clostridia > Oscillospirales > Oscillospiraceae > Enterenecus. The sequence continues at coordinate 47,049 of JAETOJ010000022.1, read as the reverse complement.
AATCCTTCATTATTGAGAGATAGGTTCCAATTTGTCGGGCTGCACAAAATCACCGACGGGGAGGAGAACGCCAGCCTGGGTTCCATGACGAGCCCTTGCGGGAAGTACTGTGCCGCTGGAAAAGGAGAGTTGAACTATGACATTTATCTGTTACCCCAAATGCACCACCTGCCAGAAGGCCCGAAAGTGGCTGGACGAAAACCAGGTCGCGTATTCCATCCGGGACATCAAAACGGAGAACCCCAGTTACGACGAGCTGGCGGAGTGGCACAGCCGCAGCGGTCTGCCGCTGAGGAAGTTTTTCAACACCAGCGGCCTGCTGTACAAGTCCATGGAGCTGAAGGACAAGCTGCCCGGCATGGGCGAGGAGGAGATGCTGCGGCTTCTGGCCACGGACGGAATGCTGGTCAAGCGCCCGCTTTTGATTGGGGACGATTTTGTCCTGGTGGGCTTCAAGGAGGCCGAGTGGGAGAGCCAGCTGAAAACCGAATAGGGTGAGGCGGCGGGAAAGAATCTGACTTGCCATAATCAAAGAAAACGGGATCGGCCCCATGGCCGATCCCGTCTCTTTTAGCCTCGCAGTCTCAGGAGCGTTTCAGCCACGCCGTGAACTCCTCCAGGGAGAGGATGCCGCTGTCGCACTCCGCTTTTTTCTCTCTGGCACGCTTGCTCCAGTCGTAAAACTCCTTGTCCGTGACGCGCCCGGCTTTGATCCAGGCGAAGCGCCGCTTGTATTCCTTGCGGTAGGCCTTGAACACCGGGTCGTCAGACTGCTTCTTCGTCCACTGCTGGAAGGCGCCCATCTCCCGGCAGGTCTGCTCGCCCTGGGCGACCGGGCGCTCACAGTATTCCGCACTGACGCGGCCCGTCTGGGGGAACCAGCGCCCGCAGTTCTTGCAGCGCCGCACGGTGATGTCCCGCTCCACGCAACTGCGCAGGGAGTAGTCGATCATGTCCCTGATGCCGCCGGAGTACAACACCGGCGAACACCGCCCCGGCTCCACCGGCTCAAAGCTGAGGGGGATGGGACGGAAGGTAAACAGCTCCGGATCCCTCGGCGCGTCATAGAGGTAGCTCCGGGACGCCTGCTGCTGGGGGTCGCGCCCCGCGCTGTCCACGTCCAGAACCAGCTCGAAGAACCGCTGGATCCGCCTCTGGTACAGGGGGAGCTGCTCAGGGAGACTCAGCAGCTCGTCCAGCATCTGTCGATCCTCCTCGCTGCCCCGGTTATCGAAAGCCCCCATTCTTGAGAAGCGGTCGTACCAGCGCACGTACAGAAGCTCCAGATAGATGTGCCGCTGTTTGAGCTGGGCCAGCTCCACCATAGCGTTTGTCCCGGCCTGACGGTCATCCTCTGCGATCAGGCGGTTCCAGGCCTCGCCGATCTGCCGGAGCGCGGGCGCAAGCGCTCCGCAGTCCAGCTCCAGAAAGGAGAGCAAGCTCTCTAAAAACGGGAGCTCACGGGAGACGTTCGGCACACCCTGGGTTCCGGTTGCGTCATATTGAAAGAACTCCCGCTTCTCCGAGAAATACATCTTGGCGTACCACATGCTGATTTTCCCCCAAAAAAATGGACAATAATAAAATATTGTTAAAATAGTCTTGACAAGACGCAAGAACCATGTTACTATAGCAACACGCTTGACTGTCTTTTTTCTTTTGCAATAGTCTAACACCGGAAAGACCGTTTGTCAATGGGGAAAACAACAGCTCTCTATCGCACCTTGAAAATGGAATACCCACCATCGGAGATCATACTCCCTGGGCGAAGTACCGCCAAGACTCTTGCCGCAAGACGAGCGTACCGACAGGGTGAAAACGTTCCAGTGAAACTCTGGGACAGGAACGGGTACGGTGTGTGGCCAGCCAATCGCGAAAGACAGTCGATGTAAAAAGGCCGCTGAACTGCTGCAACAGTCCAACGGCCCGCCGCGTTTCGGAAAACACAGCTTGATGCAGTTACAGTGTAACAGAGTGGCCTCCGAAACGCAAGGGGTTTCTGATTTATTCTTTTCTCCCCGCCTCCGGCGGGGAGAAAAGATACTTGGGTTAACCAGAGGCCCCGCAAAATATTCAGGAGGTATCGAAAATGAAAATGTCAGTCTGTAAAAGCTACGACGACCTGCCGTTGTTTCTCAACGCAAGCCTGGTGTCGCAGGTGCTGGGTATGTCCATCTCAACTGCCTACGAGTTGATGAACGAGCCCGGCTTCCCCGTGCTGAGAGTCGGCAGCCGCATGGTAGTACCCAAGGATAAGTTCGTGGAGTGGGTGTCGCAGCACACCCAGGGAGGTGCGAATTGAGCTGCAGACAGTGGACGAAGCGTGATCCCGTCAAAAACTATTTCCCTCTGCCCAACGAGATCTTTTCCTTGGGCCTGTCTGCAACAGCTATCGCCGTCTATGGCTACCTGCTCCGCCGCGAGAACCGGGAGACCTATGAATGCCTGGCCAGCTACCGGATGATCGGGCAGGCCATCGGAAAGAGCGTGACCACGGTGCGAAAGTACGTGGCCGAGTTGGAGGAGCGGGGCCTCATCACCACGGAGCACACGTCGATTATGACCAAGGACGGCCGCAAGTGGAACGGGTGCCTGCGGTATCACATCCTGCCTATCCAGTTGGTCATCGAACGATACACTGAGCGGCAGCTCAGGGAGCTGGAGCTGAGCACCGCCCGGCTGAAGATGCAGGCCAAGCTGGCACGGCTGGGGGTGGCACAGGAGCCGCAAGGGGGTTGAAGGACAAAGCAGGATAAACACCGGGCGTCACAAGTGACACCCGCCGAGCCACAAACGCCCGCAGTGCGGGCGTTTTCCCGGGCTGCGAATGGGGTCAAACGCAGAGGGAAACTGCGCCGTTGGGGATCCGCTCCTGCATCAACGGGCGGCTGGGCACCATGGAGAACCGCATGGCATCGCTGATGTTCAAGCTGATAGTGGAGCTGGATATGTGCATGAGTATCCTGGCGGACTGCACACAGCTGGACGAGGAATATCTGCGGCGCAAACGCGCCGAGAGCGTGGAGCGCGCGAGGCGCACCAATGGTCAGACGCGCTTCGAGCAAATCGCACGTCACGCTGAGGACGACTGATGCCAAAGCTGATTCTGAAAAGCCCGTACATCAAGTGCGGCGGCAAAGGCGGCGGAGGCGGGGGCGGCTACCTGCGCTACATCGGTACACGGGACGGCGTGGAGCTGGTGCCCGATGACCGTCCCGCCACCAAACGCCAGGAGCAGCTGATCCGTTCGCTGGTGCGGGACTTCCCAGACAGCAAAGAGCTGTTGGAGTACGCCGACTGGGAGGCATCGCGCACCAAGGTTCACGCCTCCGCGTTTATCACCACGGCGCTGGAGTGCAACTGGGAGCAGGCCAACCGCTCCGATGTGTACCTGAAGTACATCGCCACCCGTCCGCGGGTGGAGCGTCTGGGCAGCCACGGCCTGTTCGGTGATGATGACAGCGTGGATCTGCAAAGGGCGGCGGCGGAGCTGGACAGCTACACCGGCAACGTGTGGACGCACATCATCTCGCTGAAGCGGGAGGACGCGGCGCGGCTTGGATATGACCGGGCATCGGCGTGGCGCGACTTGCTCCGCCAGGAGCGCAACGAGATCGCCGCGGCCATGAACATACCGCCGGATCACTTCCGTTGGTATGCCGCGTTCCACGATGAAGGAAACCATCCCCATGTTCACATGATGGCGTGGTCGAGCCAACCCAAGGAGGGCTGGCTCGACCGGGACGGGATCCGAAAAATCAAATCCACGCTGACCAATCAAATCTTCCAGCAGGAAATGCTCCATCTGTACGAGCAGAAAACCGTCTCCAGAGGCGAGCTGGTGCGGCAGGCGCGGGCGTCCATGCTGGAACTGGTGAAGGAAATGCGTCAAGGTATCTGCGACCACCCGGAAGCGGAACAACGGATGTGGGAGCTGGCCCAGGCGCTGGGTGGTGTGAAGGGGCAGAAGAAGTACGGCTATCTGCCCAAACGGGTGAAAAGGTTGGTGGACGAAGTGGTAGACGAGATGGAGCGCCTGCCTACGGTGGCCAAGTGCTATGAACAGTGGCAGACGCTCCAGGGTGAGGTGGAGGGTTACTATTCCGATGCGCCACCCAAGAAACAAAAGCTATCTGAGCGGAAGGAATTTCGGCAGATCAAGAATGCCGTGGTGGCGGAGGCGGAAACCCTCCGCCTGTCTGCGTTGACCTTCGAGGGCGCACAGCAGCCGAACGAGGATGACGGCTACGATCACTCCCACAATGAGTGGTACTGGAAAATGAAGCGGCTCCTGGACGACCCGGAGGAACCCATAGAAAACAAAGACTGGGCGGTATCAGAGATGCGGATGCTGGCGGACTACGGTGTACCCCAGGCGTGGTATGTGCTGGGGACGCTATATCGGGATGGCGGCATCCTCATCCCGGACAGTGCGCTGGCGGCGGAGGCGTTCACAAAAGCGGCACAAGCGGGAATGATCCCGGCCCAGTGTGCGCTGGGTGAATTGCTGCTCTCGGATGATCTGGATGTGCGCGACCCGTCCGCAGGAATGGAGTGGCTGGAGCGTGCGGAGGAAGGAGGTTCGCTCCGCGCCGGGTATCGTCTGGCAAGGGAATGTCTCAGCGGGGAGAACGTGGCCAAGGATGTGACACAAGGGTTTAAGCACCTCACGGAGTGTGCCGATGCGGGCCATCCCGGCGCGCAGTATCTGCTGGGCAAGTTGTACCTCATAGGCCAGGAGGTTCCGCAAGATATAGAGCAGGCCGAATACTGGCTGTCCCAGGCGGCGGCCCAGGGCAATGAGTACGCCGGCATTCTGCTGGAGCGTACGGAGGAGCCCCCAATGGCCGGAGCGGCGCTGGCCGTGATCCGTCTGCTCCACAGCATGGGCCGGATATTTCAAGATAACTCCCTGCCCAAGCACAGCCCGGCGGGTATGCGGACAGACCGGAAGCTGTTGCAGAAGATCCGGGAGAAGAAGATCGCCATGGGCCACAAGCCGGACGATCATGAGGAGCAGGGCTGGGGTGGTATGTCTATGTGAGCCTGTGCAATGTGCTTCGTTCACGCCGCTGTTTTTCTCCGCACTACCACCCCGATTGTTCTTGACTTCCCGACCATCCTTCGGCATGGTTGTGTTGCGAAACGCAAAACCAAATCGAAGGGAGATCAGATCATGAGCAAAAAACGGGAAGCAATCTTTGTGGGGATCGGCATCCTCGCCGGCCTCGCCCTGAGCGGCCCCGCCAGCGCCGCCGTCCAGCAACTCACAGCTACGCCCACTACCCAGGCCTTCTACGTGGACGGCCAGCAGATGCTGTTCGAGGCATATCACATCCACGGGAACAACTTCGTCAAGCTCCGTGACCTCGGCAAAGCCGTGGACTTCGGCGTGACCTACGATGCCGCCACCAACTCCGTCCACATCGACAGCGCTCAGCCCTATCAGGACGAGGTGCAGTCCGTAGCTGCCGTCACTGAGGAAAGTGTGCGGGCTACCCTGGCGCAGCTCCGGGAAATCTATCCCACCGGGACAGTGTACCCCACGCCATACCGCTCCACCAGCGGCGGGCCCTACCACCGGGGCACCCACTGCTCCGGCTGGGCTACGCTGTGTTCAGACGCGGCGTTTGGAAACCTCCCGTGGCGGAGGGTGGACAACCCAAGCTGGAATCAGATCCGCTCTGGCGACTTGATCCGCTATGACAACAGCGGCAACGGTCACGTGGTAGTTGTGATCAGCAAAACGGACGAGTACATCAAAGTCACCGAAAGCGGTCTCAACAACCATGCCCGCTGGGGCGGGCAGTACTTCAAGTGGTGGCTGGAGGAACAGCCTGGGTATGCCCTTTACACGCGCTACCCAGAATAGGCACTCACAGGCACAAATGGGCGGCGCCCTGCGTCCGCAGGGTGCCGCCCAAATTGTTTCCCCATGTTAGCCCCTGTATAGCGGCTTGTGCCCATCCTACGGAGCAGGTGGCATCCATGCACCTCCTGCGGGTGAAACGCGGTGTTGGCCCCTTTGTACGCCGCTGCGGCGGGATGTGAATTGCACCGCTATATTCAAAGAAAAGGCCCGCCAGCGCAGGCGAAAAAGATATGTCTGTTCTGATAACTCTCGCCGTTGACCGTGGATATTCCCGCCGACCTGTGGTATGGTGTGTCGCTACAGGAGGCGAGAGCAATGCGAAACACTCTGGAAGATCTCTACTATGGCAACATCGCACCCTACACGCAGGATATGGCGCCCGATTCAGAGTTGAAGCGGGCGACGGATCGTGTGACCCGTTTCGAAAAGCAACTCACGGAACTGCTTGATGAAGCCGGACAAGCGGCCTTGGCAAGGCTTATAGAATCCCAACAGGAGATCGACAGCATCACAGCGCTGGAGAACTTCATCCTGGGCTTCCGGCTTGGTGCCCGGATCATGGCCGAGTGTATGGACAACAATGATGGTGATATAAAAACTGGAGGTGAATAGTATATGACAAAGCGCAGACCGTCCGGCGACGGCATGGTGCGCAAGCGGGAGGACGGCCGCTGGGAGGGCCGCATCGTGGTGGGGCACAAGGAGGATGGCGATCCCATCTTCCAATACGTCCTCGCGCCCACGCAGAAAGCCCTCCTGGACAAACTGCACCAAAACATTGAGACCTTCCGGGACGTGGAACTCACCGAGGACAGCCGCATGACCCTTGGCCAGTGGCTGGACCGTTGGATGGAGGACTACGCCGCGGACACCCTGCGGCCCAACACCCTGCGCAGCTATGAGCAGTATATCCGATGCTACATTAAGCCCTGCCTGGGGGACAAGGTGGTCTCCCGAGTTACTGCTCAGGACATCCAGAAGCTGTACACCAAGTTGAAAAAGGAGGGCCGGGTCCATGAGCACCCGGAGCACGGCCATAAGCTGTCCGACACCATGGTGCGCCGCGTCCACGCCATGCTCCACCGCTGTCTGCGGGACGCGGAAGCGGCCCACGTCATCCCCCGCAACCCCGCCACCGGGGCCGTGCTGCCAAAGGCCAGCGCAAAGCCCAGGCAGATCCTGACGCGGGAACAGATGCAGACCTTCCTGGCGGCGGTAGACGGAAACGAGGTCTGGCGGGACTTCTTCTACACGGAGCTGACCACTGGCCTGCGCCGGGGCGAGATCTGTGGATTGATGTGGCAGGATTTCGACGAGCGCGCCGGGACGCTGAAGATCATCCGCTCGGTGAGCGCCCCCAAGGCCGGGGAGCTGGAGATCGGTGAGACCAAGACCGACCGGGGCCGGCGCACCATCCGTCTCCCGCCCAGCACCGTCCAGCGGCTGAAGGAGCGGAAAAAGCACGCCGTCAGTCAATGGATCTTCCCGGAGCCGCTGGCGCCGGAGAAGCCGGTCCGTCCCAGCGCCGCCTACTACTGGATGAAGCGCATCCTGCGGGAGGCAGGGTTGCCGCAGATCAGATTCCACGACCTCCGCCACACCTTCGCCACCCATGCCCTCGCCAGCGGGGTGGACGCCAAAACCCTGTCCGGCATCCTGGGCCACACCAACGCCAGTTTTACCCTGGACGCATACACCCATGTGACGCCGGATATGCAGAAAGCCGCCAGCGGCATTGTGGGCGGCTTTCTGGGAAATCTTTTGGGAAAGGAGCTGAGACCGTGGCAAACAGGCGAAAAAACGGCACCGGCACCGTAAGGCAGCGGAAGGACGGCCGCTGGGAGGGCAGGGCAGTGGTGGGCTACGACGAGAAGGGCTTGCCAAAGACGAAAAACGTCCTGGCCAAGACGAAGCGGGAGTGCCAGGAAAAGCTGAAACAGCTTATCGAGACGCTGGGGAGTACCAAGCAAGAGAAGACGCGCTCGGATATGCCCTTTGGGGAGTGGCTGGATTTCTGGTATCAGAACTACGTCAGGCCCGGGCTGCGGCCCACCACCCAGACCAACTACGAGTGGCGCATCTACCGGCACATCATCCCGGAACTGGGCAAGATCCCGCTGAACCAACTGGGCCAGAAGGAGCTTCAGCAGTTCTACACCCGGCTGAAAAAGGGCGGGCGGCTCGTCCACAGGGGACGGTTCGGCGAAGGACTGTCCGACAGCATGGTGCGGGGCTGCCACGTCACCTGCCGGGCGGCGCTGGAAAAGGCGGTGCGGGAGGGGCTGCTCCGAACTAACCCGGCCGCTGGCTGCAAGCTGCCGCCCAAGCGGGGGCGGGAGATGCAGGTGCTGGGCAGGGAGGAGCTCCAGCGGTTCCTAATCCAGGCCCAGGCGGAGGGCTGCTTTGAGCTGTTCCTGCTGGAACTGTGTACCGGGCTGCGCCGCGGGGAGCTGCTGGCCCTCCAATGGGACGACCTGGACTTTGACACCGGGACGCTAACGGTGGAAAAACAGGTCTATGAGGTCAAGGGCCAACTCCAAGTAAGCGCCCCTAAGACCCGCGCCTCCATCCGCAAGCTGGTATTGCCAACCGGGGTGGTGGAGGTGCTGCGGGAGTATCGGAGAGGTGTGAACTCCCGCTGGATGTTCCCTTCACCCGTCAAGGAGGACGCGCCGCTCTCCCCCGGTGCGGCCCGCCGAAGGCTCCAGCAAATTCTGGAGCGGGCGGGATGTAAGCACATCCGATTTCATGATCTGAGACACATTTTCGCTACAATGTCCCTGGAAAACGGTATGGACGTGAAGACCCTCTCCGCCATGCTGGGCCATGTGTCGGCGGCGACTACCTTGGACATCTATGCCCACATCACCGACACGATGCAGGCGGAGGCGGCGGCCAGGATCGACCGGGGGTTGGGGAATGAGGTGGAGGAGGCGGGGCGGGCAGAAGAACTGAAGATGACCGACTTCCGGCCCGTGGAAGGCCGGATCCGCAGGTCCGGAACCGGGTGCATCACCGAGATCAACGACCACCTGTTTGAGGGCCGTTACTCCCCTACCTGGCCCAATGGCAAGCGCCGCGCCAGGAATGTCTACGCCAAAACCCGGGCGGAGTGTGAGGAAAAGCTGGACACCCTGATCCGGGAGATGCAGACGGAGCGGAAGTTGCTCCTGGACCAGGCGCGGGGGATCGTCCCACCTTCAACGCTCACCCAAAAGCAGAAACAGATCTGGGAGTATATGAAATTCCACCCAAAGGAAACCAACCTGAGTGCCATCGCCAGAGGGGCCGGGGTGAACCGACACACGGCGGCGAAACACTATGAACAGATCCGGGAGATGGTGGGGTACGGATAGGTGGCGTGTCTCACGGGACAGGCCTGACAGGTTTTAACACGCTATAGTCAAAGAAAAGGCTGAAGCGTTGCCGTCAGCCGTTCCGCCGCCGCGCCCAGTCCCTCAAACCCCACGCACCGGCTGGGTTTGGCGTTGACGATCTGATCCAGCAGGGAGGAGCGCCCCTGCAGAGAAATGACGTGGAGATCCCAGCAGAAGTGGCGGCCCGGTTCTTCGCTGTAAGGCAGGGCTTTGATGCCAAGATGCCGCTGGAGAGGGATGGTCAGGCCCAATTCGATTGGTTCAGTCCCGTTCATCGTTGTGTGCCGTCCATGATTTGCAACGCCGCCACGATGTCCTTCAGGACCAGGGGCTGCATACTGTCCGGATAGCCGCTGAGATCGGCCTGTTCCAAGGCGGCCCGGATTCGGGGGTAGAGCTCCGGTTTTGCCGCCGCGATTTCCGGAAGATCTGCGATACACTGCCGGGCGGTGATAGGTTTTACATCCGTCACATGGGATAGAAATTCGTCCAACAGGGCGTCAAATTTTTCGCCTGTATCCCAGCGGGCGTTGGCCGCCAGGATGGAGATGGCCCGGTTGCGCACCAGAGAGTTTTTGTGGCGCAAGAGAGCCGCAAACTGGTCAAAATAGGGATACCAAGCATCGGATCCCTGGCTCTCCGCGGCGATCTGCAGGGCAAAGGCGTAGGCGTCCTTTGCGTCTTTTCCTGTCAAGCGGGCGATGCAGGCATCAATATCCATATCAGATCAGCACCCCCTCACAGTGGTCGATCTCATGCTGGATGATCTGGGCCGTCCAGCCGGTGAAGGTCTTGAACCGGGTCTGGAATTTCTCGTTCTGATACTGCACTTTGATGGACTTCCAGCGCCTGGCCCTGCGGGTGCCGGACAGGGATAGACAGCCCTCCTCCGCCTGATAGGGCTCGGACTTTTTGACGATCTCCGGGTTGAACATGACCATGTATGTGCCCTCGTTGTCAAAGACAATGACGCGTTTGTTCACGCCGATCATATTGGCCGCCATGCCCACGCAGCCGTCCTTGTGGGCGGCCAGGGTGTCCAGCAGATCTTGGGCAATGGGCAGATCCTCCGTGGTGGCCAGTTCGGCCCTTTGGGCTAAAAATGTTTCGTCATGCATGATCTCTCGAACCATGGATACCAGCTCCCGAAATATCACCGCCAGTGCTTTTCATGGCGGTGGATTTATGATATACTCCAATAAAATACCATGAACAGGGGAAGAAATCAAATCTTTCCTATGTCTGGAGGCGGTATCATGATTGACGTTTTCAAAAGGCTGATGGAGCAGGCGTTGGATCTGGAGCTGACAGTCCGCTTTACCAAACGGGATGGGGAGTGGTTCGCAACTCTGGGCGACGAACTGGATGGCCTGTCCATAGAGGAATTAGAGGAGTATCGGGCAGAGTTAGAAGCCCGGCTGTGCGACATGGACGACGGCGAGCCAGAGGACATGGACAGCGAGGAGTTCGAGCAATGGGCGGACGTCCACGAGAGCTTGGAGGATCTGCTCAGCGAGGTGGAGGATCGGATTGACGAACTGTCATAAGAAATAACTCGAAAGAAAAAGCAGAGGAGGGGGCTCAAAATGGAACCTGTCTATTATACCGTGAATTCCATTGACGGGGACTACGCTTACATGACCAGCGACAGCGGCGTGGAAAACCAGGTGGCCATGTTCCTGCTGCCGGAGGGCACCACCGTGGGGAGCCGTCTGGTGCGGGAGGTTTTGGAGTGGAGCCTGGTTTGATTGTCTGTCCAATTTTATACGTCGATTTAGTTAGCGGCCCACGGCAAGGAGAGCTGATCTCCCTGCCGTGGGTCGCTGTGCCCCATTGCAACTGAGTGGAAAATAGGATATAATGACTACACTCCTGAAAAATTTGGCAGTTTTACTGACAAAAACTCAAAGGAGCACAAAAAGCGAAAGATTGGGAGCGGGGGAGCACTTATGAGCAACGATAAAATCACCGAGGTGGGTGTCAACATTCAGGAAAAAGCCACTGTGATCTGGAACATCGCCAACGCCCTCTTTGGCTATTTTAAGCCCCACGAGTACGGCCTCGTGATCCTCCCTATGACGGTGGTAAAGCGATTCCACGACTGCCTGCTGCCCACCCACGCCGCCGTGCAGGAGCAGTACAAGAAGGTGAAAAAGCTGGCGGTCATCGACGGCTTTCTCGCTCGTGCGTCCGGTTACCAGTTCTACAACACCAGCAAGTTCACCTTTGATCTGCTGCTGGCCGACCCGGACAATATTGAGGCCAACTTCCGGGACTACCTTGCCGGGTTCTCCTCCAACGTCCAGGATGTGCTGGCCAAGTTCGACTTCGACAACATCATCAAGCGGATGGTAGACTGCAATTCCCTCTACCTGGTCATCAAGGAATTTGCCTCGCCCAAGGGCTACCTCGGTCCGGACAAGATCAGCGCTGTGGACTGCGGCTACATTTTTGAGGATCTGGTAAAGCGCTTCTCCGAGTCCTACGACGAGGAAGCCGGGGCCCACTTTACCAGCCGGGATATCATCTACCTGATGACCGACATTCTCCTGTCCGATGCTGATCTGAGCCAGGCCGGGAATGTTACCGTCTACGACATGGCCATGGGCACCTCCCAGATGCTGTCCTGCATGGAGGAACGCATCCACGACCTCAATTCTGAGATCGAGGTGACCTGCTTTGGCCAGGAGCTGAACCCGGCCACCTACGCCATCGCCAAGGCCGACATGATGATCCGGGGCGGCGACCCCAATAATATGCGGTTTGGCGACACCCTCTCCGACGACCAGTTCAAGGGCTTCACCTTCCAATACTGCATCTCCAACCCGCCCTTCGGAATCGACTGGAAGCGGGAGCAGAAGGCGGTGGAGGCGGAGGCGGCGCTGGGCGAGCTGGGTCGCTTTGCCCCTGGACTGCCCAAGATCAGCGACGGGCAGCAGCTCTTCCTGCTGAACGGCTTGTCCAAGCTGGCCCCCAACGGCAAAATGGCCATCATCCAGAACGGCTCCCCGCTGTTCTCCGGGGACGCTGGCAGCGGCCCCTCCTGCATCCGACAGTATATTCTGGAAAATGACTGGTTGGACGCTATCATCCAGCTCTCCACCGACCAATTTATGAACACAGGCATCAGCACCTATATCTGGGTACTGTCCAAGGACAAGCCGGACTACCGAGCCGGGAAGGTGCAGCTCATCGACGCCTCCCACTGCTGCGAGCCCCGGCGGAAGAACATCGGCACCAAGCGCAACGACATCACCGACCTGTGCCGGGGGCTGATCGTGCGGGCCTACGGCGAGTACCGGGACGGCGCTGTGTACGGCGACAAGGGCGGCGTGTACTGCGAGAGCAAGGTGTTCGGCTCGGAGGAGTTCGGGTACAACAAGATCGTGGTGGAGCGGCCCCTGCGGTATAATTATTCTACTGCGGAGGAACGTATCCAACGATTGAAAGAGCCAGATGTATTGGATGATCTGCGTGGGGGTGCAGAGTATGATCCCCCGTATCTTAAGTGGCAAATAGCGCTTCGAGATATCGATCAATCAAAACTGTTTGACAACGAGAAAGACTTCCATGATGCGGTAGAAGCTGCCTTGACTGCCCGTGGATTGGAAGCTCTCATGCCAGATTTTGATATTGTTGAGCAGTTTTGCCGACAAGAAGATGATACATCTCAGATCGTAACGAAAAATGGCAAGCCTGTTCCAAGTGTAGCAAAGCGGGACACGGAAAACGTGCCGCTGGTGCAGGACATCGACTACTATTTCCGGCGGGAGGTGCTGCCCTACGCCCCCGATGCCTGGATCGACTATAAGAAGACCAAGGTGGGGTATGAGATCCCCATGACCCGGTATTTCTACGAGTACCAGCCCCCGGAGCCGGTGGAGGACATCGTGGAGCGGATCACCGCCCTGGAGACCGATATCGCCGCCAGCTTGAAGGCGCTGTTTCATGAGGAGGGCGAGTGATGGCACGGGAGATGAAGGATAGCGGGGTTGCGTGGATTGGGGAGATACCTGCTGATTGGGGCGTGCTTCCTCTTAAGCGCCTGTGTTCAATGCAAGCGGGCAAAAATCTAATTTCTGAACAAATTAAACTTTCTGGCAAATATCCCGTGTATGGTGGAAATGGGTTACGGGGATATTTTGATGAATTTAATACTGATGGCGAGTATTTGCTGGTTGGTCGACAGGGAGCACTTTGTGGAAATGTCCACAGGGTTGCTGGGAGGTTTTGGGCAACTGAACACGCTGTAGTTACAAGCACATCACCATTAGCAAAAGCTGATTTTCTCTATTATTTACTGACTGCCATGGATTTGAATCAATACGCATCTGATGTCGCAGCTCAACCAGGGTTGTCTGTAAACTCTATTTTGAACGTTAAGACCTGCTCAACTTCTTTTGTTCAGCAAAACCGTATAGCGGCATTTCTCGATAAAAAGTGCGCTGAAATTGATGCTGTTCTGGCGAAAACCCGCACCTCTATTGAGGAGTACAAAAAGCTGAAACAGGCCATCATCACCCAGGCCGTCACCAAGGGCGTGCGGGGGGATCGGCCGATGAAGGAGAGCGGGATTGAATGGGTTGGGAGAATACCGGCAGATTGGGATGTTCGGCGAATTAAAACTCTGTTTTCATTGCGAGATGAAAGGAACACACTCCCCCTTGCAGAAGTTAATTTAATTTCTCTATATACCGATAAGGGCGTTGTTCAGCACGCAGATTTGGAAAAAACGACCGGGAATAAGGCCAGCAACGCCGACGGGTACAAAAAGGTGTATCAAAATGACATTATCGTCAATATCATTCTGTGCTGGATGGGTGCGATCGGGCGTTCCGATTTTGACGGCGTAACAAGCCCCGCTTATGATGTTTACATTCCCACAGATGAGGTTGAAAGCCGTTTTTATCACTACTATTTTCGCACGACCGGATTTAGTGGAGATTGCTATAAACGTGGGCGGGGTATCATGGCAATGCGGTGGAGAACATATTCTGACCAGTTCAGAGACATTCCAGTTGTTTTCCCACCAATTAGAGAACAGCAAACCGTGGTTAAGTATTTGGATAGAATGTGTACCCAGGTAGATGCTTTGATTGCGAAGAAGGAAAAAGTTGTTTCAGAGTTGGAAACTTATAAAAAATCCCTGATTTATGAATATGTGACCGGGAAAAAGGAGGTAATCCAATATGGCAAAGAGCAATCTTGAAAAGGCAATTGAAAAACAGCAGCGGGAGGCAAAAAAGATGGCAGAGCAAGAAGCTCGTCGCCAAAGGGCGAGTATCATTGTAAATGGACAACCGCTTATTGGTGGAATGCGCATAATGGACAGTGCTGCGGAGGAAATACTTCAAATCATTCTTTCGCAGTATAACGGTAGCGAAAACAGAGAGGTTCGTGGAAATTACGATGTAATTCCAAATGCCTATCACAATGCGCTGCAGTTAGAATTTGAGAAACTAAGTATGTATGGTGTTATAACCTCACCTCATATATGGATTCATGGAATGTGGGATGCTACCCTTACCCCTCAAGGAATTACATATTTTGAAGACAAAAAAAGCGCCCAAGAGCGAGAAAAAGAGGCGAAAAAAGCAGCAATAAATATAGGTAATATTACCACCAATGGAAGTAACATATTTTTTGGAGATGTTACGAATTCATCTTTCTCCATTGATAATTCAATATCGAATATAGAAAAAGAGATAGCTGAAAAAGGTGGAGATGATGCCGAAGAATTAAAGGCGATTTTAGATGAAGTCAAAGAATTGATTGAGAATATAGATGATTCTCGGCATATTCCCAAAAACAAGGGATTGTTTCAGAAAATTACTGGGCATTTGGACAAACATGGATGGTTTTACGCAGAAATTGTAGGACTGCTTGGAACGGCAGCAATACAATTACTTGGAGGATAAAAATGGCAATTATGGACACCACCGAAAAGCGCTTTGAATCCGACGTCGAAGCCGCTCTTCTCTCTCCCGCCGGCGGCTACACCAAGGGCACTGATACCTACGATCCCAGCCTGGGCCTGTACGTCAGCACCCTGATCAGCTTTGTCCAGGCCACCCAGCCCAAGGAGTGGGCCCGCTTCGAGAAGCAGAACCAGGTCGATCCCGTGCGGAAGTTCTGCATGGCCTTCAACGCCGCCTGCGAAATGGACGGGCTTCTCTCCGTCCTCCGCCACGGCTTCAAGCATCGGGGCATCACCCTCCACGTCTGCTACTTCATGCCCGAGTCCGGCCTCAACGAGACCGCCGCCCAGCGGTATGCCCGGAACAAGGTCGAGTGCTACCGCCAATGGTACTACTCCGCCGACACGAAGAAATCCGTGGACATGGTGCTGGCCGTCAACGGCATCCCGGTTTTTGCCTTTGAGCTGAAAAACCAGTATACAGGGCAGACCGTAGAAAACGCCAAGCGGCAGTGGATGTATGACCGTGACCCACGGGAGCGCTGCTTCCAGTTCAACAAGCGCATTCTGGGCTTTTTCTGCGTAGATCACACCGAGGTCTGGATGACCACCAAACTGGCCGGGAAGGATACCTACTTCCTGCCCTTCAATCAGGGCTCCAACGGGGCCGGACAGGACGGCGGCAAGGGCAACCCGCCCAACCCGGACGGCTACCCCACGGCCTACCTCTGGGAGCAGGTCTTTCAGAAGGACAGCATGATGGACATCCTGCAAAAGTTTCTCCATTTGCAGGTGAAAGAGGAGAAAAAACAGCTCCCAGACGGTACCGTGAAGACCGTCCGAAAGCAGGCGCTGATCTTCCCCCGGTACCATCAGCTGGACGTGGTGCGGAAGCTGCTGGCCGACGTCTCCGCCCACGGGGCCGGACGGAACTATCTGATCCAGCACAGCGCAGGCTCCGGCAAGTCCAACTCCATCGCCTGGACGGCCTACCGGCTGGCCTCGCTGCACGGCCAGGACGACCGACCCGTGTTCAGCAGCGTGGTGGTGGTCACAGACCGCACGGTGTTGGACGCCCAGCTCCAGGAGACCATCTCCGGCTTCGACCACACCCTGGGGGCGGTGGAGACCATCGGCGAGAACAAGACCTCCAAAGATCTGCGGGACGCCCTGAACGCCGGGGTGCGGATCATCGTCACCACACTGCAAAAGTTTCCCGTGATTTTCCAGGAGGTGGACAAGGCCGCCGGGCGCTGCTTTGCCATTATCGTGGACGAGGCCCACTCCTCCCAGACGGGGAGCGCCGCCCTCAAGCTGAAAACGGCGCTGGCGGATACCGAGGAGGCCCTGCGGGAGTATGCCGAGCTGGAGGGCAAGGCCGAGGAGGAGCTTGACCCGGATGACAAGCTGATGAACGAGATCATCTCACAGGGCCGCCATAAGAACCTGTCCTTCTTCGCATTTACCGCCACGCCCAAGGATAAGACGCTGGAACTGTTCGGCACGGAGCATGAGGACGGCAGCTTTCACCCTTTCCACATCTACAGTATGCGGCAGGCTATTGAGGAGAAGTTCATCCTGAATGTCCTCCAGAACTACATGACCTACGAGACCTGTTTCCGGATCGCCAAGACCATGGAAGACAACCCAGACCTCCCGGCCAGCCGTGCGGCGAAGGTGATCCGCAAGTACCAGGAGCTGCACCCCTATAATATCAGCCAGAAGTCGCAGATCATTGTGGAGACCTTCCGGGAGACCACCCGGCACAAGATCGGCGGGCGGGGCAAGATGATGGTGGTCACCTCCTCCCGGTTGGCGGCGGTGCGCTATTTCCACGAGATCAAACGGTACATAGCGGAGCAGCGGTATGATGACGTTGACATCCTGATCGCTTTCTCCGGCGCTGTTCAGGATGGGGATGAGGAGTACACCGAGCCCAAGCTGAACACCCGCCGGGACGGCAGCCATATTACCGAGACCCAAACTAAAGCGGAGTTCCATGAGAATTTCAACGTCCTGATCGTGGCGGAGAAGTATCAGACCGGCTTTGACGAGCCGCTGCTCCACACCATGATCGTGGACAAGAAGCTGAAAAGCGTGAAGGCGGTGCAGACCCTCTCCCGGCTGAACCGCACCTGTCCCGGCAAGGAAGACACCTTTGTGCTGGATTTTGTGAACTCCCAAGAGGACATCCTGGCGGCGTTCCAGCCCTTCTACCAGGAGACCACGCTGCAAGAGGAAGTGAATGTTGACCTGATTTATCAGACGCAGAGGGAGCTACGAGGGTTCGGCATTTACTCCGATACGGATATTGAGGCGTTTGCCAAGGAGTACTTCAAGCCGGGCAAACAGGGTAACAAAGCAATGGGCCGGATGTCCAGTGTTCTAACGCCCGTGGCGGATCGCTACAACCAGAAGACAACAGACGAGCGCTACCAGTTCCGGCGGCAGGCCCGCAGCCTGGTCAAGTGGTACAGCTATATCTCCCAGATCACCCGGATGTTTGACAAGGAGCTCCACAAGGAATTTGTGTTCTGCTCCTATCTGCTGAAGCTGCTCCCGGCGGAGGCAGTGGACATGATTGACTTGGAGGGCAAGCTGAAGCTGGAGTACTACAAGCTGCAAAAGACCTTTGAGGGCACGATCACACTCCAGGAGGAGAAGGGCGTCTATGAAGCGGCCAAGCAGAAGGGGGCGGCGGGGCAAGATCCCAAGGAACCTCTGGACGAGATCATTGAGAAGATCAATGAGAAATACAAGGGAGCCTTCACGGAAGGGGATCGGGTGCTGCTGAATGCGCTCCACACCAAACTTATGACCAATAAGAAATTGGCCAGTATGGCCAAAACCTCTGATCCGCAGATTTTTGCGGAGAGTATTTTTCCCAAAGCCTTCGGTGACGCTGCCCAGGACAGCTATATGGAGGCGCAGGACACCTACACGGCGCTTTTTGAGGATCAGGCCAAGTATAACGCCATTATGAGAGCTCTTGCAGAAGTGATCTACCGGGAAATGCGTAATTTATAAAATCATTTCATCATAAAACATGGTAAGATTCAAAAGGAAAAGGGATCCAACGATGTATATTGCCTCTGAGAAACGCTATGATACGATGCCCTATCACCGCCTGGGCGCCAGCGGCCTGAAGCTGCCTGCGGTGTCCCTGGGCCTGTGGCACAATTTTGGAGATACCGGCCGGTTTGAAACAATGCGGGAAATGTGCTTCACCGCATTCGATCACGGCGTCACCCACTTTGACCTGGCCAACAACTATGGCCCCCCTGCGGGCACAGCCGAGATCAACTTCGGGCGCATTCTGAAGGAAGATTTGGGCGCATACCGTGACGAACTGATTATCTCCACCAAGGCGGGCTATGAGATGTGGCCCGGGCCCTACGGCGACTGGGGCAGCCGGAAGTATCTGCTGGCAAGCCTGGATCAGAGCCTGAAGCGCATGGGCTTGGACTATGTGGACGTCTTCTACCACCACCGCATGGATCCCGACACCCCGCTGGAGGAAACCATGGGCGCGCTGGCCTCTGCAGTGCAGTCCGGCAAGGCGCTGTATGTTGGCCTGTCCAACTATGATGGCGAGCATCTTCAGCAGGCCGCTGCCATTTTGGAGGAGTGGAAGGTGCCCTTTGTCATCAACCAGAACCGCTACTCCATTTTTGACCGCACAATCGAAAGCAACGGCCTGAAGGAGACCGCGGCCAGGCTGGGGAAGGGGATCATCGCCTTCTCGCCCCTGGCCCAGGGACTGCTGACAGACCGCTATCTCAAAGGCGTCCCCGCCGACAGCCGGATCATGACAGATGGCCGCTTCTTAAAGGAAACTGCTTTGACAGAGCAGAGGATGAACCAGATCCGGGCGCTGAACGATTTGGCGGCCCAGCGCGGCCAGACCCTGGCGCAGATGGCGCTGGCCTGGGTTCTGCGCGACGGCATCGTGGCCAGCGTATTGGCCGGGGCCTCCCGGCCGGAGCAGATCCTGGACAACATCAAGGCGGCGGAGCATACCAGCTTTTCGGCAGAGGAACTGGTGCTGATCGAAACAATCACCGCAGAGAAATAATCTGCCTGCTCTTGGTCAGGTCATCAGATTTTAATACGCCATAGTCAAAGAAAACGCCCTCTGAAATCCTGATTTCAGAGGGCGTTGGTCCGAGTGACTGGAGTCGAACCAGCCTGACCTTGCTCCCAAAGCAAGTGCCTAACCGATAGGCTACACCCGGGTATGAGATTTTTCCAACTGTGGTCAAATATGTGGTCACCACTGTTTTTTGACCAATTCCCAGCGAGGCAGAAAACTACGCAATTGCCCGCGCCCCAACGCCTTCTGGCCTTTCCGGGCATTGCAACTCGAACCCGGGCCCCCTGCTCCCAAAGCAGGCGCGCTACCAACTGCGCAACACCCGGCTATGCGATTCGTCTATGCCCGCCATAATACCAAGCGGTGCCCTGCCCCACAGACTAACTAAATCATTATACCCGATTTCCTTGCACTTTGCAAGCGTTTATGGTAAAATATCTCCCACACACAGTTCCCATCCCTGCCGCGTCCGCCCCACGCCCGAGGCAGAGCGGGAAAACAGATGAGGTGATCCCAATGCGGATGCGCAAAAAGAAAAACCTGACGCCCCGGATGGAGGCCTGCGGCCCCCTGTTGGTGGCCGATCCTGCCGCGGAAAAGGGCCGCTGGCGGGCGCGGAAGCCGGATGCGGCCAGATTGCAGCTGGAGCTGGGCTGCGGCAAGGGCCGCTTCACCGCCGAGACAGCCGCTGCCCATCCCGAGGATCTGTATGTGGCGGTGGAGCGGGTGCCCGACGCCATGGTCATCGCCATGGAGCGCTGCCAGGCCCTGGGCCTCACCAACGTGTTCTTCATCGACGGCGACGCTGCCGCTCTGGACGAATATTTCGCCCCCGGCGAGGTGGATCTGATCTACATTAACTTCTGCGACCCCTGGCCGTCAGTAAAGCACTCCCGCCGCCGCCTCACCCACGAGGGTTTCCTCCGGGGCTACCGGAAGGTGCTTCGGGACGGCGGCCAGATCCACTTCAAAACCGACAACCACGACCTGTTCGAGTGGTCGCTGTTCCAGTTCCCCAAGGCGGGATTCACCCTCTCTGAGGTGACGCGCAACCTCCACCAGCACGGCGTCCAGGGGGTCATGACCGACTACGAGGAGAAATTCCACGCCCTGGGAACCCCCATCAACCGCTGCGTGGGCACCATGGGGCCTCTGCCCGATGTGCCGCTGCTGGAGGGTCTGGGCCGCCGCCTGCCCGGCTGGGAGGTGCGCCCGGTGATGGAGGACGATGTGGAGGCGGTGACGGCCCTGCTTCAGACGGACCCGGACTACTTCGCCATCGAGGGGCCCCAGCCCAGCCCGGACTCCGTTCGGGAGGACATGGTGAACCTGCCGCCCCGGTGCGGGATGGAGCAGAAGCACTATCTCGCCCTGTGGAAGGAGGGTGCGCCCGCGGCGGTGCTGGATCTGGTAGAGGGCTACCCCAGAGAGCGCACCCTGTTTGTGGGGCTGTTTTTCCTCTCACCCGCCCTGCGGCGGCAGGGGACGGGCCGCCAGGTCATGGAGGCGGTGCTGGCGGCAGGGAAGGGTGCGGGATTGGACAGCGTCCGTCTGGCCTGCCTGATGGGCAATCAGGACGGCCACGCCTTCTGGCGGGCCCTGGGTTTCGGTGATCTGCGGGAGGGCGTTCACCTGATGGGGGAGAACTCCGCCCCCGTCTGGATTATGGAGCGGCTGATATAGCAAAGGAAAGCCCGCCCGGGCCGGCCCGGGCGGGCTTTTTTACGGTTACAGGGGAAGCAGCACCTGATACATCATCACGAAATGGGCCGCCGACCCCAGCACGATGAACACATGGAACACCTCGTGGCATCCAAACCGGGGATTGTCCCGCCCCGGCCACTTCAGGGCGTACAGCACGCCGCCGATGGTGTATAGCACGCCTCCCGCCAGCAGCCACGCCACGCCCCGCAGGCCCAGGGCCTGCCACAGGGGGTAGATAGCCACCACCGCCAACCAGCCCATGGCGATATAGATGGTGGAGGTGACCACCCGGGGGCAGTTGATCCAGGTGATGCTCATCACCAGCCCAGCGATGGCCAGGGCCCAGATCACCCCGAACAGCGACCAACCCCAGGGGCCCCGAAGGGCGGTGAGGCAGATGGGGGTGTAGGATCCGGCAATGAGAAAATAGATGGAGGTGTGATCGAATTTCCGCAGGGCAATGCGCCCCTCCACCGTGGTGTTAACGCAGTGGTACAGGGTGGAAGCAGTATACAGTCCGGTCATGGACAGTCCATAGATGGCGAAGGACACCACCTTCCACACGTCGCCTGCCAGTGCCGCGCCGGTGACCAGCACCGCTGTGGCGATCACAGACAACGCCGCCCCCACCCCATGGGTGATGGCCGACCAGGGGCGCAGACCGTCGTAGGGATTACGGCCCTTCTCGGTGGGGCGCTCCCGCCGCCGGGACGTGCCGTCGTAGGGAAGATGATATAACGCTTGCTCCATTTCGAGCACCTGCCTTTCCACAGCCTTTATTATATCCTCATTGTTGCGAAACGTCAAGAGGGAAACCATGAAATATAATTATTAAAATTAGATTTGAAAAACCTGGCGAAACATGGGGGATTGAATAATGGAGGAGAAAGGAGTATAATAACAAAAATAGCCTGTTGGACCAGCAAAGGGGGACCTTTATGGGAAGCACGTTGGGGTTGTACCTGCACATCCCATTCTGCCGGAGCAAATGCGACTACTGCGACTTCTACTCCCTGGCGGGGCAGGACGACCGGATGGACGACTATCAGCGCGCTCTGCTCCGGCACATTGCGGAGACGGGGCCCCGGGCCAAGAAGCAGGTGGTAAACAGCGTTTACATCGGCGGTGGTACCCCCAGCTACTATGGGGAAAAGCGTCTGCTGGAGCTGCTCAGCGCGGTGCGGAAAAAGTTTACCCTGTCCAAGGACGTGGAGATCACCCTGGAGGCCAACCCGGACAGCGTGGATTTGAAGCTGTTGCGGCATCTGCGCCGGGCAGGGGTGAACCGGCTGTCCATGGGGATGCAGTCCGCCTGCGATTGCGAGCTGGTGAGCGTCCACCGTCCCCACACCTACGCCCAGACGGAGGCGGCGGTGAAGGCGGCCCGGACGGCCCGGATCAAGAACCTGAACCTGGATCTGATCTACGGCCTGCCGGGGCAGACGGAGGAGAGCTGGCGCACTTCGGTGGAGGCGGCTCTGGCCCTGGCCCCGGAGCACCTGTCCTGCTATGGGCTGACGGTGGAGGAGGGCACTCCCCTGGCCCAGCGGGTGGAGCGGGGGGAGCGCCTGCCCGATGACGACGAGCAGGCGGCCCGCTATCTGTGGACGGTGGAGCGGCTGGCCCAGGCGGGCTATGAGCAGTACGAGGTGTCCAACTTTTCCAAGACGGGCTATCAGTCCCGGCACAATCTGAAATACTGGATGGGCCGGCCCTATATCGGCATTGGGGCGGCGGCCCACTCCGACTTCGGCGGCTGCCGGTACTCCTTCGTCCGGGATGTGGAGCGGTATATCCGGGGCGTTCAGGGGGAGGAGCAGATCCTGGACGAGATGAACGAGATCCCCCAGCGGGAGCGGGGCAGTGAGTACCTGATGCTCCGCCTGCGCACCACCCACGGCATCGAGGAGTGGGAGTACCGCCGGGAATACTATATGAATTTCGACCCCATCGCCGCCAAGCTGGCGGAATACGAGCAGAAGGGCTGGGCAGCCCGCCGGGGCCGCCGCTGGCATTTTACCCCGGAAGGCTTCCTGTTATCCAACCGGCTCATCGGCGAGCTGCTGGAGCTTCAGGAGGTGGAGACGCTGGCCAACACCCTGGAGAAGATCCGGGGCGGCCAGCTTCCCAAGGTAGAGAAGAAAGCGGAGCCTGCGCGCAAGAAATAAGGGAAGGGGCGGCGAAAGCCGCCCCTTGAGACTGTCAAAAGATCCCCCGTTCTGCTGGAGAGGGAAAATTTCCCGTTTACAAACGGGGGGATGGTATGGTACCATTACCTTTACTGCACCGGCCCACGGAGGTGGGCCATGGCCTAATCTGAAGGAGGAACCCATGAAAAAATTCGGCAGACGGTTGACGGCAATGGCGCTGGCCCTGGCGCTGGCGGTGGGGCTGGCCCCCACGGCCTTCGCGTCCTGGGCCCTGGGTAGCGAGTTGGTGGCCCGGACCACCCAGCTGGCGGAGGGCACAGCCCTCACCAGCCAGTCCCTGTGGTCGGCGTCCAAGAGCGACCTGCGCACGGAGCACTACATTACATACGACCCCACCAGCGGCGTAAAGCCCATGGTGTTCAGCGGCAAGTACGTGGCCAGCACCAATTCCGTGGCTTCCGCCGGGGCCCAGATGGAGGCACAGGGTTATCGGGTGGTGGCGGCCATCAATGGCGGCTGGTTCAACACGGACGGCACCATTGTGGGGATGCTGGTGACCGACGGGGTGGTGCGCTCCCTGGATGTAGAGAACTACACCCTGCTGGGCTTTGACGGGGACGGCCGCGCCTTTATCGACGAGAGCGTAATCACCAAGAGCGCCGCCTGGCAGAGGTTGGAGGGCGACCCCTTTTCCACCGCCCTGGCGGGCTTCAACGCCTACCGCCACTCCAGCTATCTGGGCGGACTGTATCTCTATAACCAGGACTTTTCCTCCCGGGTGACCAGCGGCGGGCCCTGCGTGTATGCCATTCTCCGCCCGCTGGACGGCGGCGTGATGAAGCTGAATGGTACGCTGGAGCTGGAGGTGGTATCGGTGACCGATACCACCCAGGAGGGCGTGAGCTTTGACGGAACCATCCCCGAGGGCTGCTATATGCTCTACGCGGAGGATCGGGACAACGCCACCCTGCTGGACGCGCTGCGGGAGCTGACGGAGGGCCGCCGGATCACGGTGACGGTGGGCGGCGTCAGCGATCAGTGGAAAGATGCAGCCTACGGCATCAGCAGCATTTACCACCCCATACTGCGGGGGGAGCAGATCACCGCCTCCGATCTCCCCGCCACCGCCAACCCCTACACCGCGCTGGGTATCCGGGAGGACGGCACGGTGATCCTCTACACCATCGACGGGCGGCAGAGCGGCTACTCCGTGGGGGCCACCTACGCCCAGGTGGCGGAGCGGCTTCAGGAGCTGGGCTGCGTGTCCGCCGTGGCGCTGGACGGCGGCGGCTCCACCAACCTGGGGGCCACCCTGCCGGGTACGGAGAAACTCGCCATTGTGAACAGTCCTTCCACCAGCGGGCGGCGGGTGAACAACTCCATCCTGCTGGTGACGGATGACCCCGGCGCCTCCGGCATGGGCCCCGGAGCCTACGTGGACGGGACGACCCAGGTGGTACTGGCCGGGGCCAAACTTCCGGTGACCGCCACGGCCTACGATGGGGCGGGCCTGCCCGCGCCAGCCCAGCCCTTGGAATGGAGCGCCACCGGCGGAACCATTGCGCCGGGGACGGGCAATGCCGCCGTCTACACCGCCGGGGAGCAGGCCGGGCTGTATTCCATCTCCGCCGCCTCCTCCGGGCAGGGGGCCATGCCCGTGCAGATCGTGGACGGCCTGAGCCGCCTGCGGGTGTCCAAGGAGGGCTCCACAGCTCAGCTGGCCTCGCTGACGGTGGAGCCGGGGGAGACGGTGGATCTCACCGCCTCCGGACGCTGGTGGAACCTGCCGGTATCCATGGGTGACGAGGACGTGACTTGGACGGCGGATCCCGCCATCGGAACCATTGACGGGACGGGCCGCTTTATCGCGGCAGGGGACAACGGCGAGGGCGTGATCACCGCCACGGCGGGAGGCAAAACGGTGACCATCCCGGTGACGGTGGATCGGGGCGACCCCTTTGTGGACATCGCGGGCCACTGGAGCGCCCCCTATGTGACCAAGCTGTACGAGATGGAGCTGACCACGGGTTACCAGAGGCCCGACGGCTCTTATGAGTTCAGGCCCAACGGCCAGTTGTCCCGGGGGGAGCTGGTGGCTTTCCTAAGCCGCCTGCTGAACGTGGACACGGACAAGTACAAGGACGTGGCCCTGCCCTTCGCGGACGGGGACTCCATCGCCGACTGGGTGCTGCCCCACGTGAAGGCCATGTACGCCCTGAAGGTGTTCGAGGGCACCGCCGCAGGCGGCAAGGTCTACGCCAACCTGAACAGCCCCGTGAGCCGGGAGGAGGCCATGACCCTGCTGGGCCGGGCGCTGGCGGATCAGGCGGAGCACGACCTGTCCTCCTTCGGGGACGGGGACAAGGTGAGCGGCTGGGCCCGCCCCTATGTGGAGACCCTGGTATCCCAGGGCATTGTGGAGGGCAGCGACGGCCTGCTGCGGCCCAAGAACAACATCACCCGGGGGGAGGCGGCCAAGCTGCTGGTGTCCATCGCCGGCCTGGACAAGGCGGAGCTCGCCCCCCGGCCCGGGCTGGAGCCCCAGCCCCCGGAACAACCCCCGGTGGATCCCAACGGTCCCTTTGTGACCCCCACGGAGCGGCCGGACTACGGCAAGGATAAGCCGCCCCAGACCGGGGATCCCGACTTTGATCCGCTGGACAAGAACTGGCTGTTTGATTGACAAAGGAAAAACCAAACGGGAAGCGGGGCAAAGGCCACGCTTCCCGCATTTTATGGAGGAAAAAGCGGGAGGCCCGAACCGCCCCGGGCCTCCCACCGAAAGAGAGGAAAACGCTTACTTGTTGCGCTGGAACAGCTTCTGGATATACTCCAGGCAGCTGTCGCCGTTGCCGTCAGCCTCGCCGTAGCCGGTGCCGCCGTACTTGTAGGTGCGGGTGGGCACGCCCTTCACCAGCAGATCCTCGTCGATCTCGGCGCTGCAGCGGGCCATGGAGCCGTCGCCCATGTACCAGCGCAGGGGGAAGCAGTTAAAGCGGAACCACACGCCGGCGGGGATCTTGTCCAAGTCGCCGCCCAGGTTTTCCACGCCCACGATGCCGTGGCCCAGCATCTCTTTGTGGCAGGGCTCCCAGGTGCCCCAGACGCCGATGTTCTCCAGCTCTCCGAACTTCTCGTCGTAGGCGGCCTGGCCGTGTAGGCGGATGTACTCAAACTTGTCGAACTCGGCGTAGGCCTCCTCGCCGAACAGCTCCTTGTACTCCTCGGTGATGGGCTTGCCGGTGGCGCCCAGCAGGTTCATGCGGGTCATGCCGTTGTTGCCCATGGCGGTGTGCAGGGGGTGATCCAGGGCCTGGCTGTCCATGGCCACGCACTTCACCTTGTTCTTCACAAACCACTTGCCTGCGTCGATGCCGGTGCCGGCGGAGTAGTGGTAGTAGGCCTTGGAGTCGTCGAACAGCCGGTGCATCCCGGTGTTCAGGCAGACGATCTTGCCCTCCAGGTCGGCCTGGTTCACGCCGTACTTCTCGCAGGCGGCGTCCAGGTGCTTGTCGGTGATAAGGCCCCAGGGCTCAATGTCGATCTTGAGGACGACGGCGGTGCCGGTGTAGGCGTCCACAGGCATTTCGTCGGAGTAGCGGGCGCGGCGGCCGTCGAACTCATACTCCATCACGTGACGGGGGGCGTCGCAGTGGGTGCCGGTGTGCATGGTGCACTTGATGGACTGGGTGAGCACGCCGCCCTTGGCCATGGAGTGGGCGCCCACGATGTCGGGCTTGTCAAAGTAGGGCCAGCGGGGGATCTCCGCGCCGAAGGGGTGGGTGAGATCTACGAAAACAGTCTTGCCCATGATAATCTCCTCCTAAAATAAGTTGTGTCGCTTTCCACCCGCCCTGCGGGCAGGAAGCACTGGGAATGGGTTGAATCAGCAGGTCAAGTAGCCGCCAGAACAGTCACAGTTGGCGCCGGTGATATAGTTGGACGCATCAGAGGACAGGAACAGGGCATAGCCGGCGAAATCGGCGGGCTCGGCCAGACGGCCGATGGGCTCCCGCTTCAGGAAGTTCTTGTACACCTCGGACTCGGGGTCGAACATCCACTCGGTGAGCTCGGAGCGGAACACGGTGGGGCACAGGGAGTTGACGTTGATCTTGTGCTGGGCGGACAGCTCGCAGGCCATGCTGCTGACCATCAGGTCGGCGCCGCCCTTGGAGGTGCAGTAGCCGGTGTAGCCCGCCATGCCCCGCTTGGAGCGCTGACTGGTGACCACCACGATCTTGCCGCCCTTGCCCTGGGCCACCATCTGCTGAGCCACGTACTTCAGCACGATGTAGACGCTCTTGCAGTCGGCGTCCATGATGTACTGCCACTCCTCCACGGTCTGCTCCAGGATGGGCTTGGGCTTGTTGTAGCCGTGGCACACGGCCAGGATGTTCACCTCGCCGTACTTGTCCACGGTGGCCTTCACCAGGGCCTGCACGTCGTCCTCCTTGGCGGGGTCGGCCACGCAGTAGGCGCAGTCGATGCCCTCGGCCTTGAACTCGGCCTCCAGTTCCTTCAGCTTGCCCTCACTGCGGCCGGTCATCATAACTTTTGCGCCGGCGTAGCCGTAGGCCTTGGCCAGCACCTTGCCCAGGGCGCCGGTGGCGCCGGTGACCATGGCCACTTTGCCCTCCACGGAGAACATATTCTGTACGAAATTCTTCTCAATGGCAACCATTGCGGTTCTCTCCTTTCAATCAAGCGTCGGGATAGTTGATGATGACCAGCATCTTGGCGGGCTTGCCGGACTCGTTCTTCAGGCCGCGGCCCTCGTTGGGGGGGAAGCTGATGGACTCGTTGGCATGGATGACGTACTTGTTGCCGTCCTTGTCGGTGACGGTCATCTCGCCCTCCAGGACGAAATAGACCTTCTCCAAGGGGTTGTCCTCGTAGGCCCACTCCGCGCCGCCGTCGGGCTCGAACTCGGAGATGCCGATCCAGAACTTGGTGGCGCCGGTCTCATCCTTGCCGTGATATCGCTTGCAGGTCACGCCGAAGTGAGCGGGGGGGAAGTAGGGCTCCAGCTCTTGATAAGTGCGCTTGATCATGTTGGGTTCCTCCTTGAAAGATTTTTTCATCTTTGGGGTGGTTCCATTTCCTATGATTTGATTATAAAATAAGCCGTTTATCCGCGCAATCCATACTTTTTCCCCACCTGATTACCATTTGGTAAGCACTCACCATCTGGTATCTGGGAAGGTGCACAAATCCGCCCTGGCCGGCTTAGGCAGGGTGCAAAAAAAGAACGGGGGAGGTGAAAAACTTCCCGTGATTTTCACTGAAAAAGGCGGACAAAATTTGTACTGTTCAACAAGGGGAAAATATGCTAAACTACAGACTAAGACAGAACCCGTATTGGCGGCCGGAGAGGCCCAACGCGCAGGAGGCGATTGCCCATGGCCAGAAAGACCTTTGACGAGCCCACAAACCCTTACCACTACACCCTGCACTGCATCGGTGGAAAGTGGAAAATGACCATCCTTCACGAGATTCACACCTACGGCAAGATCCACTTCAACGAGACGCTGAAGGTGCTGCCCGTGTCGGAAAAGGTGCTCAGCCAGCAGCTCAAGGAGCTCCTGGACGACGGGCTGATCCGCCGGGTGGTGCACGAGGATCAGTTTCCGCCCGCCATCGACTATGAGCTGACGGTGGAGGGGGCGCGGCTGATCCCCGCCCTGGACATCCTCTATATCTGGAGCATCCGGCAGATGGACGCCCGCCAGGTGCCCATCGACGCAGACGCCTTCGTGGTGCACCAGTCGGAGAAATATGTGGATGCCCTGCGGGATATCATGGAGGCCAATGACTTCTGGCCGGACGCCGAGGGTCGGCAGCGGAGCGGCCGGGCCAAGCGGACATAAGAAGGAAAAAGCCCAGCGGGAGCGAAACCGTTCCCGCTGGGGCTTTTTATGTGGGTTTGGCTGTCACGGAGGGAGAGAATATACCCCACGGCAAAGCGCTCTCCCCGCAGCAGGCGGGGAGAGCGCTTCAGAGGTTTGTCCCCTCACACAGTGAGGAAGAACTTGATCAGGAACAGGGCGGAGATCACATAGGTCAGCACGGACACATCCTTGGCCTTGCCGGTGAACACCTTGATGACGGTGTAGGTGATCAGGGCCAGGCCGATGCCGTGGCCGATGGAGCCGGAGATGGGCATGGCCAGCAGCATGATGAACACAGGGGCAGCGGTGGCGATGTCATCGAAGTTGATATTCTTCAGGCCGCTCAACATCAGAATGCCCACATAGATGAGGGCGGCGGAGGTGGCGGCGGCGGGGATAATGGCCGCGATGGGGGCGATGAACATACAGGCCAGGAACAGGATGCCGGTGGTGAGGGCGGTCAGGCCGGTTCGGCCGCCGGCCTCCACGCCGGAGGCGGACTCCACAAAGGTGGTGACGGTGGAGGTGCCGGTGCAGGAACCCACCACGGTGCCGATGGCGTCGGACAGCAGGGTCTCCCGCATCTGGGGCATTTTGCCGTCCTTGTCCACCATCTTGGCCCGGTTGGCGGTGGCGATCACGGTGCCAATGGTATCGAACATATCAATGATGCAGAAGGTGATAATCAGGATGATGACGGTGGACCAGCCCAGGGAGAACAGGGTAGCAAAGTCAAATTTGAACAGGGTGGTGGCGGCCATGTCGCCAAAGGGGGGCAGCCAACTGGCGGTGGACAGGGCGGCGAAGGGGTTGGTGGCCAGGAAGATGGCCTGGCCGGCCCAGTTGACCACCGAGGCGATGAGCATACCGAACAGCACCGCGCCCTTGACCTGATAGTGGGCCAGAATGATGATGGCGAACAGGCCGATGAACATGGTGACCACGGTGAGAACCATGGCGGGCCAGTACTCGCCCAGGGCCTGTTTGGCGGTGCTGGCAGCCAGGGCGCCGAAGAAGTCCCGCATGACGTAGTTTTCATTGGCGGCGCCCACGCCCGCGTTGGAGCCGAAGCCGATGTTCATCAGCATCAGGCCGATGGCGGGACCGATGCCCAGGCGCACCCCCAGGGGGATGGCTTCCACGATCTTCTCACGCACGTTCAGCACAGACAGAACCAGGAAGATGATGCCTTCCACCAGGATGATGCACAGACCGGCCTGGAGGCCGGCCAGGTAGGAGCAGCCCGCCGCGCCAGCGATCTGGGCGACCACCACGGCGAAGTAGGAGTTGAGGCCCATGCCGGGGGCCAGGGCGAAGGGCTTGTTGGCCAGGAAGGCCATGCAGAACATGGCCACGGCGGAGGCCAGGCAGGTGGCCAGGAACACGCCGTTCCAGGCGGCGGTGCCGTCCGCGCCGAAGCCGCCGAAGGCGCCCTGGCCGAAGCCGACGATCAGGTTGGGGTTCAGGGCGATGATGTAGGCCATCGTCATGAACGTGGTGAGTCCGGCCACGATCTCGGTGCGTACCGAGGTGCCGTTCTCCTTGAGCTTAAAAATTTTCTCCATAAAAAACTCCCTCTCCAGAATTTCCTTCGGACAAACCGGATCGGGAAAAACAAAATCAGCCCGGAAAGCGCGTGAACTTCCGGACCTGTTCTGTTTTCGGTAGCTGCCTGAAATCGGTCAGGCCGTAGAGACTCGGAACCCATCCCGTTCCGATTATACCGAAGGATATTGAGTTGACAAAAATATCATAGCACAGAGCCTCACGGATTTCCACAATTTTTTTCTTTTCTCCGAAACTTCATTACATTTTGACAAGAAGGGACAGGGGGAGTATAATATCTCTCGTACAAATCACAACGGGCGGAGAGGGAGCACCTGGCCCCGCCCCAAACTGGGAGTTGACTGAAATGACCTATGAGATGAAGGTGGCGGGGCTGAGACGAGATCTGCCACTGTGCCCCATTAGCGACACGCTGATGATCGGCGCGTTTGTCATATTCGGGGACGTAGAGCTCACCTGCGCCTGCGCCCGGGATCTGCTGAAAATCGCACCGGAGTTTGACTACATGGTGGCCCCGGAGGCCAAGGCCATCCCACTGGTGCACGAGATGGCCCGTCAGAGCGGCCGCAACGAGTACTTTCTGGTGCGCAAGAAGAAAAAGGCGTACATGAACGGGGTGTTTGAGGCGGTGGATCGCTCCATCACCACCGAGGGGGAGCAAAAGCTGTATATGGACGGGGCGGACGCGGCCAAAATCTGCGGCAAGCGCATCCTGATCCTGGATGACGTGATCTCCACCGGAGGATCTCTGGCGGCGGTGGAGAACCTGGTAGAGCAGGCAGGAGGCATTGTGGTGGGCCGCATGGCCATCCTGGCAGAGGGGGATGCCGCCAAGCGGGACGACATCCTGTTTTTGGAGAAGTTGCCCTTGTTCAATTCTGACGGACAGCCATTGTAAAAACCGCGCCCTCCCACTGGGAGGGCGCGGTTTTTATGCGTTGTGCACCATGTCGAGAAAGAAGCGAAACACAGCCCCGCCGTCCACCGTATCCGGCTTGGCCTTTGCTACGGTCATCCGCTCGGGGTGGAACTGAACGGCGATGAGGGGCAACGTTTCGTGCTCCATCGCCTCCGCCACACCGCCCTCGGAGCGGGCGGTGACAGATAGCCCTCGCCCCAGCCGCCCCAGGGCCTGGTGGTGGGCGCTGTTCACGGAAAACACCGGGCCGTACAGCCGCCAGAGGAGGGAACCCTCCACCGCTCGAACGGGGTGCACCCGATCTCCCTCCCCACCCCCGTGGAAAGGTGCCAGAGCAGGGGAGAGATCCTGCACCAGCTCACCCCCCAGCCACACGTTTACCACCTGGAATCCCCGGCAGATGGCCAGCACCGGCTTCCCGGCGGCACAGAAGGCGTCCAGCAGGGCCAGCTCCGCCGTGTCCCGGGCGGGGTCGATGTCCCGGGAGCCGCAGTTCGGCTGGCCGAATCGGGCGGGCTCCATATCCCCGCCCCCCGCCAGCAGTAGGCCGTCATAGCGCAGATCCGGGGTGGGGAGGTAATGGGCCTCCCCCTGCGCCCCTGCGGCCTTTAGGGCGGCCAGGTAGTTAGTCGGATCCCCTCCGCCGGTGGAGATGAGAACCTTTGGTGTCATGATGTGTGCCTCCTCTGCCTGAGCTGTGTCCCCAACCGGGCGAATATCACCGTGACGGACGTGCCCTGGGCCAGCAGGGCGGCGGCGTACAAAACCAGCCCCAGGGCGGTGCAGGTTGCCGCGGCCCAGCCCTGTGCGCAGCCGGCGTCCAGCATAACCCGGAAGAACAGATTGCACCACAGCCCCATAAAGACGGCCGCCAGCAGGGGCCGGCCAAACCACCGAAACCACCGGGCCCGCAGCTCCGCCGCCCGGAGGACGCTGGCCAGGTTGAGCCCCGCTCCCGCCAGCCCGGAGATGACGAATCCCGCTGCAAACCCCGGCAGCCCCCACCGGGGCACGGCGAAAAAGGTGAAGGCCAGCTGCACCGCGTCGCTGAGGATGGCGTTCCGGGCCCCTTTGCCCTGGAGCCCCAGGCCGTTCAGCGCCCCGGACAGCACCGACTGCCAGCAGCCCAGCAGGGTGCCGATGGCCAGGGGGAGAATCAGCTCGCCCACCCGGTTGTCCCGGAACATGGCCCGGCCGATGGTGGGTCCCACCACTGTCAGCAGCGCCATGGCCGGGGCCATCAGCAGGGAGGTGGCAGACATCACCCGATCCAGAAAGCCCGCCGCCGCCCGCCGATCCCCCCGGGCGGTGCGCCGGGACAGATCGGGCACCATCACCAGGCACAAAGCCCCGATGAAGCCCGTGGGCAGCCCCAGCAGGGGCAGGGTCATGCCGCACAGCACCCCAAACTCGGACATGGCCTCCGGCAGAGCCATGCCCCCCTCCACCAGCTTGGCGGGTATGAGCACTGAGTTGGCACAGCCCAGCACTGTCCCCAGCAAGGAGGTGGCCCCCACCGGCAGGGCGATGGCGAACAGCCGGCGACGGCTCACCTCCTCCCGGGCAGAGCCGGGGGGAAACTGCGTCCAGTGTCGACGGAACAGCAGGGTGAGGGCGCAGGCCGAGCACACCTCGCATAATACCATGCCCAGCACGATGATACCCACCGTCTCCTCAGCGGAGCGGGGCAGCAGGACGACCAGCAACCCCAGCACCGCCCCCGCCCGGATGAGCTGCTCCGCCGTCTCCACGGCGGCGGGGGGACGCACCCGGCCGATGCCATAAAAGCAGTGCTTGTGGAGGTTCTCCACCCCGGTGAGCAGCACGCAGGGCACCAGCAGCACCACGCCTAAGCGGGTGCGGGCGTCGCCTAAGAGGTAGACGGAGATGGGGTCGGACAGGGCGGCCACGGCGATGCCCAGGGGGACGGCCAGCAGGAAGAAGCCGCCCAGGGCCCGGCGGAGTATGTGCCGTACGGCGCCATCGTCCCCCAGGGCATGGTACCGGGCGGACAGGGTGGATACCGCCACCGTCAGCCCCACGGCGGTCACCGACATGAGCATGGAGTAGGCGGGCATGACCAGCTGGTACAGCCCCATGGTTTCCGCGCCGATGAGGCGGGATAGGAACATCCGGTAGACAAAGCCCACCACCTGGGAGAATAGGCCGGTGGCAGTCAGCAGTAAAGTTCCGGCCAATAGGGTAGACAAGGGCGCACCCCCCTTCCATAGGATTTCTCGTCTATCCTATGAAGAGGGGCTTGTCTGACATTCGCTGTCCGGTTCTTATTCTGCCAGCCGGGTGAGGGCCCCGGTGGCACAGTCCAGGTAGTACTGGGCGGTGTCGGTGGTGACCAGCCACGCCGGGGCAAGCCGGACGCCGCCAGACATGGGCTGAACCGTCCCCCGCCATCCTGGTTCCATGGACTGGATGGCGGAGCACACGTCGCCGGTGGCGGTGATCTCCTCAGAGAAGCGGGTCAGCGCCGTGGGCAGGGTCATGACCTGGGCCTGCTCTGCCGCGCCGTCAGGGGTGGCCAACAGGGCGCCCTGAACGGAGCGCAGGGTATCGTCGGAATAGGCGAACTCCACCTCGCAGGAGAACAGCGGCCTGCCGCCCCGGGTCTGCCGGAACCGCACCCGCGTCCACCCGTCCTCCTCCGTCACGCCGATCTGCGACCCATCTACGCCCATTTTTTTCAGCAGGCCGGCGGCGTGACGTTCCGGATTGCCGTCGGCGGACAGGCCGGGGCCGCCGGTCAGCTCGGCGGACAGCTCCCCGCCCGCCCGGACGCTCACCGCGCCGCTGCCATTCTGATAAAGGTATAGCCCGCCCCCCCGGTTGTCCGCCTGGACGGCCTCCCCACCCAACAGGGCTTGGGCTATCCGAAGCTCCCGGTCCGGATCCCGTTCCACGATAAGTGGGGCCAGATCCCCGGCGGGGGCCAGCCTGTCCGCCTCCACCCGGATGCCCCGGGCCTCCAGCCTGACCAGCGTAAGCTCCAGCGCGGTCCGCTCGTACTGGACGGACTCAGTATACCGCGTCCCCACCAGCACCAGTAGGAAACCGTTCAACAGCAGCAGAATGAGGATAATAATGTTTTTTAGCTTGGGCCATTCCATCCGTCACACCGCCTCCCAGCCGGGGGAGACGGACTGTCCGCCTCCGTCCCGGTATTGGATTACCAGCTCCCGCCGCTCCCGGGTGAGGTCGGGCAGCATAGCCGCCGCTTTTCGGATGGGCAGAAGCAGGGCGTTTTCCCCCTGGGCGGTGTACTGCCGCAGATGGAGGACGAACTCGGTGATGCAGCCGTCCCGCACCAGAAATTCCGCCGCCCAGCCCTCGTCGTAGAGGTAGACGGCGCTGCCCCCCAGGCGGTAACCGAACCGCACCTGCCAGCCATCCCCGTAGTGCCGGACGGATAGCAGGTACAGCCGGGCCTCCCCACACAGGGGCGCCATGGCCCGCTCGGCCAGAGCGCGGGCCCCCTCGGCGGCCTGGGCGGCGGAGACAACGCCGTTGGTATGCTCCACCGGGTACTTGCCGCTCTGGGCGGCCCGGTAGGTGGCAGTGACCCCATCCCGGATCACCAGACGATCTGTGCCGTCCATATAGACCTCGCCGCTGCTGCCGGGGGCGTGGTTTCGGCTGTTGAAGGACAGGGCGTCCACCAGCGCCTCCGCCCCGGCGGCGGAGGACAGGGGGGCGGAGACATCATATAGGCCGGCATCGGGTTCCCCCTCGGTGATCAGGGTGAAGGGATCCAGCAGGCGGTTCAGGCTCTCATCCTCAAAGGCGAAATAGGCGCCGTTGGGGGTGACGGTTTCCACCGCCGGATCCAGGTGGAGGGATCGGGACAGGGCAGTGGGGCAGGTGAAGTATCCGCCGTCCTCGGCGTCCTCCCAGCACAGGGACACGGTGTCGCCCTCCCCGGCCACCAGGACCACCCGGCGGGCGCTGCCCTCCAAGGAGCAGGCCCCGCCCCCCAGCCACCGGGCCAGGGCGGCCAGGGGGATCTCCCCGGAGAAGTCAAAGTAGGCCCCCCGCTGCCGCAGGCAGGCGCGCCACTGGTTGTCGGACAGGGGGGCGGGCGCCCCGGCCCCCGCCAGCGCGTCCCCCAGCAGAGGAACAAAGGCGGCAAAGACCTCCCCCATCCGGCTGTCGTCATATTGCAGGCCAAAGCGATTCCCGTCCCGGCACACCGCCAGGCGGGCGGGGAGGATGGGGCCGGACTGGGCTCCTCCGGCGCTGGTGCCGGTCTGGGCAGGTCGGGGGTGGAACAGCTCCACCAGGCCGCTGTCCCGCACCAGGGGGGTCATGGACAGCAGGGCGATGGCGGACAGGGTGAGCAGGGCGATGGCGGCGTTTTTCCCCCACTCCAGGCTACGGCGCTTATCCTTCATGGATGTTCCCCTCCGGTCCAGCCACGGGCAGCTCCATGCGGATGGTGAGCCCGGGCTCCGCCTTGTCCACCAGATAGAGCCGGCCCTGATGCCGGTGCATAATCTCCTGGGCGATGGACAGGCCCAGACCTGTGCCGCCGGACTGCCGGGAGCGGGCCTTGTCCACCCGGTAGAACCGCTCGAAGATGCGGTCGCGATCCCCCTCGGGTATGCCGATGCCGTTGTCGTCCACTTCCATCCACACCTTGTCCCCCTCCTGACCGGCGGACAGGACGATGCGGCCACCGTCGGGGGTGTACTTGATGGCGTTGGACACGATGTTCATCATCACCTGCATGATCCGCTCCCGGTCGGCCCGAACCTGGGGCAGTCGGTCGGGCAGGCGCAGCTCCACGGTGTGGGCGTGGTTCTGGGCGTCCATGAGGATAGCCTGGTAGGTGTCGTCCACCGCCTGGGCAAAGGGAAAGAGGGTGAGGCGCAGCTCGCTGCGCCCGGAGTCGAACCGGGACAGGGTGAGGAGATCCTGCAAAATGTGGGCCATCCGGTCGGACTCGTTGAGGATCACCCCCAGGAATTTCTTCTCCATCTCCGGGGACAGATCGCCCACCCCGTCGTCCAGGGTCTCGGCATAGCTGCGGATATTGGTGAGGGGGGTGCGCAGTTCATGGGACACGTTGGCCACGAAGTCCTTGCGCTCCTGCTCCGCCTTTTCCAGCTCGTCGATGTTGGTTTTCAACTGCTGGGCCATGGTGTTGAAACTCTCGGTGAGCTGGCCGATCTCGTCGCTGCTGGACACCTCCAGCTTCCGGGAGAAGTCCCCCCGGGCCACCTGTTCAATGCCGTCGGTGAGCCGCTGGAGGGGGTTGACCATGGTTTTGGCCAGCAGGAAGGACAGCAGCACCGAGATGACCAGGCCCAGGGCCAGGGCCTCCAAAATCAGGCTGAACATCTCGGCGTTCAACGCCCGGGCGGTCTCCCGGCAGTCCAGGAGATAGATGATATAGTCCTGCCCGCCCCGGGTGATGGGGATAGCGGCGTCCATGTAGTCGGCGGTGACGCTGCTTTCAAAGCCCATCTGCCCCAGCAGGGCCTTGGAGAGGTTGGGGGTGACAGCCACGCCCCCCTCCGGCTCCGGGGCGGATCCGCCCAGATAGCGGCCGGTGGCGCCGTCCAGCACAAAGAAATTGCGGTGCCGCCGATCCACCCCCAGCACGCCCTCGTTGGTGGACAGCACCGCCTCCACCATGGCGGCGCCGTCCGTCTCCCCCTCCCGTGCGGTCTGGAGATCTCGGACAAAGTCGGCGTTATCCTGGCCGAAGGCGGCGGCGATCTGGCTGTAGAAGTCTTGGATATAGTAGCCGGTGACGGAGTTCATGAGGAACGCGCCCACCACCACCATGAGGGATACGATGAGCAGTACCAGAATGAGCACCAGCTTCAGGTGCAGGGTACGGCGCATAGGCGGAGGCCCCCTTTTCTCAGAGAGTAGGGGCGGATATCATCCGCCCAGTTCCAACAGGCTGTTGTGCGCTCAGACGCCGAAGGCGTAGCCCAGGCCCCGGCGGGTGATGATGAATTTGGGGTCGGCGGGGTCGTCCTCCAGCTTTTCCCGCAGACGGCGGATGGCCACGTCCACCGCCCGCACGTCCCCCACGTAGCCGTCGTAGTTCCACACCCGCTCCATCAGGGTCTCCCGGGAGACGGCCTGACCCCGGCTGGAGGCCAGGGTCTTGACCAGCTCATATTCCCGCTGGGTGAGATCCAGGGGCTGGCCGTCCTTGTAGACGATCATGGTGTCGGTGTCCACCTGCACCCGGCCCAGATCCAGCCGGTTTCCGGGGCTTTTAGGGGCCGTCTGAGCCAGCATATCGGTGCGGCGGATGTTGCTTTTCACCCGGGCCAGCAGCTCCCGCATGGAGAAGGGCTTGGTGATATAGTCGTCCGCCCCCAGCTCCAGGCCCAGCACCTTGTCCGTCTCCTCCTCCCGAGCGGTGAGCATGATGATGGGGGTGGCCCGGCCCTGCTCCCGCAGGGTGCGGCACACCTGGAAGCCGTCCAGCTTGGGGAGCATCAGATCCAGAAGGATGAGATCCGGATCCTGCTCCAGGGCCAGCCGCAGGCCCGCCGCCCCGTCCAGGGCCTCCAAGGTGTCGTACCCCTCCCGCTGGAGGTTAAAGGTGAGGATGTCCACAATGTTGCGTTCGTCCTCCACCACCAGGATTTTCTTACCCATGGGCTTCCTCCCGCTCCTTTCTCATGAGCTGATCCGCCCGATACAGGGCGGCCAGGGTTTTCGCGTCGTTGATCCGCCCGCCCGCCGCCATCTCCAGGGCTTCGGCGAAGGGCAGCTTGAAGGGCTCCAGGAACTCGTCCCGGTCCAAGTGCCGGTCGCCAAAGGTGAGATCCCGGGCCAGAAAGAGGTAGAGCATCTCGTCGGTGTAGCCCACGCTGGGCATGATGTAGCCCAGGGCGTCCCACCGGCCGGCCTGGGCGCCGATCTCCTCCTTCAGCTCCCGCCGGATGGCGTCGAAGGGATCCTCCCCGGGCTCCAGCTTGCCGGCGGGGATCTCGACGACGACCTTATGGTAGGGGTAGCGGAACTGGCGCTCCAGGTACACGTTCCCCTCCCCATCCAGGGCGGCCACTGCCGCGCCGCCGGGGTGGTGTACCACCTCCCGCACCGATGTTTCGCCGTCTGCCAGCTCCACCTGATCCCGGTAGAGCTTCAGCAGCACGCCGTCAAAGGCCAGCTCGCTGGCCAGGGTTTTTTCACTTAGGTCCATGGGAACCCCTCCCGCTGCCAATTTTATCTGTTGAGCGCAATGATAAAAAATATTATACCACGTTTGCCGAAAGATAGGAAGCGGGAAACGGGAAATTCTTCCGGAGCA
Source organism: Bacillota bacterium (assembly GCA_021768085.1). Taxonomy (GTDB): domain Bacteria; phylum Bacillota; class Clostridia; order Oscillospirales; family Oscillospiraceae; genus Enterenecus. The sequence continues at coordinate 8,269 of JAETOJ010000022.1, read as the reverse complement.
GCCGGGGCGGGAAAATTCGCCGTATTAGCTATTGACAACAAAAGTTAGGGGTGGTAAACTACCTACGCTGAAAAAGTTAGCTGTTTCTAACCGATAGGGCGGACAGCTTTTGGAGGAGAAGGCCGTGAAAACATTGAAGGATGTTCGGGTGGGCAGGACAGCGGTGGTTCGCCGCCTCCACGGGGAGGGCCCGGTACGCCGCCGGATCATGGACATGGGGATCACCAAGGGTGTGGAGATCTACGTCCGGAAGGTGGCCCCCTTGGGCGATCCCATGGAGCTGACGGTGCGGGGATACGAGCTGTCCCTGCGCAAGGAGGACGCGGAGATGATTGAGGTGGAAGCGTCCGAGCCGTCGTGAGCCGCGGGCTAAGCTCGGAGCGGAGCGAATTGGCCGGAGCCGCTGAAAGCGGCGCAGGACAATTTGCGAAGTCGGAGCGCTTAGAACCGCGCCGCGAACAGGCGAGGCGTGACAAGGTGGAAGCGTCCGAGCCGTCGTGAGCCGGGCGCGTTTCGGGAGGAGAGATGCGAAATGGATGTGAAAATCGCCCTGGCGGGCAATCCCAACTGCGGGAAAACAACGCTGTTCAACGCCCTCACCGGATCCAACCAGTACGTGGGCAACTGGCCGGGGGTCACGGTGGAGAAGAAGGAGGGCCGGCTCAAGGGCCGCCCCGACGTGATCATACAGGATCTGCCCGGGATCTACTCCCTGTCCCCCTACACCCTGGAAGAGGTTGTGACCCGGAACTACCTGGTGAAGGAGCAGCCCGACGCCATCCTGAACATCGTGGACGGCACCAACATCGAGCGCAACCTCTACCTCACCACCCAGCTCATCGAATTGGGGCTGCCGGTGGTGGTAGCGGTGAACATGATCGACCTGGTGCGGAAGAACGGGGACAAGATCGACCTGGAGCGGCTGGGGAAGGCTCTGGGCTGTGAGGTAGTGGAGATCTCCGCCCTGAAGAACGAGGGCGGGCTGGCCGCGGCGGAGCGGGCCGGGGCGCTGGCCCAGGCCCACAAGGCGGGGGAGATCCCCCATATGTTCACCGGCAGCGTGGAGCACGCCTTGGCCCACATCGAGGAGTCCATCCAGGATCGGGTGGATATCCAGCATCTGCGCTGGTACTCCATCAAGGTGTTCGAGCGGGACGAGAAGGTGCTGGAGGAGCTGGGCATCGATGGCCAGCTCCGGGCTCATCTGGAGGAGCACATCGCCGACTGTGAACGGGAGCTGGACGATGACGCGGAGTCCATCATCACCAACCAGCGATACGACTACATCGGCGGCGTGGTGGCCAAGGCGGTGGTGAAGAAGAACCCCAAGCACGCCGCCACCCTGTCGGACAAGATTGACGGCGTGGTGACCAACCGGGTGCTGGCCCTGCCCATCTTCGTGGCGGTGATGTTCCTGATCTACGCCATCGCCATGGGGCCCTGGCCCGTCTCGGTGGGGGCGCGGCTCACCGACTGGGCCAATGACGGCGTGTTCGGGGACGGCTGGTTTGTCCCCTTCACCGGCTCGGATACGAAGGGCTACAACAAGGCCGCGGGCGCGTTTGAGGAGGCCCAGGCCATCATCGCCGCCTATGAGGCCGGGGAGCCGGAGGCGTACCTGTACGACGGGGACGCCGGCGAGGTGATCACCCTAAAGGCCACCGAGTCGGCCTACCAGGAGGCCCTCACCGTGGCGGAACCCGACCCCGAGGACTACGGCCTGTGGGTACCCGGCCTGCCGGTGCTCATCGAGAACGGCCTGGACGCCCTCCGGTGCAATGACGTGGTGAAATCCCTGGTGCTGGACGGCATTGTGGGCGGCGTGGGGGCGGTACTGGGCTTTGTGCCCCAATTGCTGGTGCTGTTCCTGCTGCTGGCTATTGTAGAGGACGTGGGTTATATGTCCCGGGTGGCCTTCATCATGGACAGGCTGTTCCGCCGGTTCGGCCTGTCCGGCAAGTCCTTCATCCCCATGCTGGTGGCCACGGGCTGCGGCGTGCCGGGGGTGATGGCCTCCCGCACCATCGATCAGGACAGGGATCGGAAGATGACGATCATGACGACCTGCTTTATCCCGTGCAGCGCTAAGATGCCCATCATCGGCCTGTTCGCCGGGGCGTTGTTCGGCAAGTCGGTGTGGGTGGCGGTGTCTGCCTACTTTATCGGCGTGGGGGCGGTGGTGGTGTCCGGCCTGATGCTGAAAAAATTCCGGGCCTTCTCCGGCGAGCCCGCCCCCTTCGTCATGGAGTTGCCCGCCTACCACCTGCCCTCCGCCGCCAACGTGCTGCGCACCACCGGCGACCGGGGCTGGTCCTTTGTGAAGCGGGCGGGCACCGTGATCCTGCTGTCCACCGTGGCGCTGTGGTTCTTCCAGAGCTTTGGCTTTGAGGGCGGGGCCTTCGGCCTGGTGTCGGACAGCGACTTCTCTCTGCTGGCCACCGTGGGCCGGATGGTGGCGGTGCTGTTCGCCCCCCTGGGCTTCGGACACTGGCAGACCGCCGTAGCCACCCTCACCGGGCTCATCGCCAAGGAGGAGGTGGTGGCCACCCTCCAGGTGCTCTACCCGGGGGACGTGTACCGGAACCTGGCCGCGGTGTTCACCGGCCCCTCGGCCTACGCCTTTATGATCTTCAATCTGCTGTGCGCCCCCTGCTTTGCCGCCATCGGCGCCATCCGGCGGGAGATGAACAGCCCCCGCTGGACGTGGGCCGCCATCGGCTATATGTGCGGCTTTGCCTATGTGATCGCGCTGATCGTGTATCAGCTTGGGGGCCTGTTGTCCGGGGTGCTGGCCTTCAATCCGTTTACGGTGGTGGCGCTGGTGCTGCTGGCGGGGCTGCTGTATCTGCTCTTGCGGCCCGCCGCCAAGCGGGCCCCTGTGGGGAGCGTGTGAGCCATGGCGCGGTTTCTCAGCGAAAACTGGGGCAACCTCCTGGTGATCGCCCTGATCGTCCTGGCGCTGGCCGCCGTGATCCGGGGCCGGTGGAGGGGACGGAAGGGGGGCAAATCCGGCTGCGGATGTGGCTGCGACGGCTGCCCCTCTCGGGGGATCTGTCATCCAGAGGAATAAGAAAGGGCCCGGAAGCATGGCTTCCGGGCCCTTTTCCTGTGCGGAACGGATTACCGCTCACACTTCCAATAAAATATGCTATAGGGGGGCAGCTCGCTTCCGCCGCCGAAGTCGTGCTCCTCCCCGGTGAGCAGATCCACCGCCCGGCCGCAGCCCGCGTCGAAGTGGGCGGTGTAGGGCTGGCTGTCCGCGTTCACCGCCACCAGCACCCGCTCGTTGTCCGTTCGACGCTGGAAGATGGCCTGCCTGTTGGTGAGCACCACGTCCTGGAAGTCGCCCCGGCACAGGGCCTCGCTGTCCCGGTGGGCCTTGGCCATGGCGGCAATCCGATCCGTCAGCTCGTTCCACTCCGGGGCGTCGAAGCTGGGCCGCAGGGCCTCGTCCCCCTGGGATTTGTCGCCCTTCGCCCCCCACTCGCTGCCGTAGTAAAGGCAGGGGATGCCGGGCATCCCGAACAGCACCCCGTACAGCAGGGGCAGATGCTCCGGGTTTTGCAAAATGGAGGCCACCCGGGTCACGTCGTGGTTGTCGGCGAAGCACAGCAGGTGCTTGCCCTGATACAGCGTCCAGTTTTCCGGGCCGAACTGGCGCTTTAAGCTGTGGACGATCTCGAACATATTCATGGAGTTGAAGCTGGAGTACAGCCCCTTGTAGCACTCGTAATTGGTGCAGGAGTGGAGCATTTCCTCGTTGACCCACTGGTTGTAGTCCCCGTGGAGGGTTTCGCCCAGCAGGAAGAACTCCGGCTTCAGTTCATTGCAGAAGGAACGCAGCCGGCGCAGGAAGTCCTTGTCCAGGCAGTAGGCCACGTCCAGCCGCAGCCCGTCGATGCCGAACTCGTCCACCCAGAACTTCACGGTGTCCAGCAGGTAGTCCACCACGGCGGGGTTGCACAGGTTGAGCTTCACCAGCTCGAAGTGGCCCTCCCAGCCCTCGTACCAGAAGCCGTCGTTGTAGTTGGAATTGCCGTCGAAGCTGATGTGGAACCAGTCCTTGTAGGGGGAGTCCCACTTCTTCTCCTGCACGTCCCGGAAGGCCCAGAAGCCCCGGCCCACATGGTTGAACACCCCGTCCAGTACCACCTTGATGCCGTGGGCGTGGAGGGTTTCACATACCTGGGCGAAGTCCTCATTGGTGCCCAGGCGGCAGTCGATTTTGCGGTAGTCCCGGGTGTCGTAGCCGTGGCGGTCGCTCTCAAAGATGGGGCACAGGTAGACCGCGTCCGCCCCCAGCTTCTGAATATGTCCGGCCCAGTCCCCGATTTTGCCGATGCGGCTGGCGGGGACGCCGTCGTTCTCCCTGGGGGCCCCGCAGAAGCCCAGGGGATAGATCTGATAAAATACGCTGCGCTCCGCCCACATGGGCGTCACTTCCTTTCTCTTTCGTCCTGGCGGTGAAGCCGTGAGCCATAAGTATAACAGGAACGGGGTCAAAAAGCAAGGGATTGCTCTTGCTACAAACGCTCCCTGCTGTCAAGAAACCACAGGACAGCCCATCCGCCGGAGGGAAGCCTCCACGCGGCGCGCGTCCCGGCACTGCGCGTCCAGTACGCCCCGCAGCACGGGGGGCAGCTGGGTGCACAGCTCGTACCGCAGGGTGTTCCGGGCGGCCTGAGCGGCGCCCCGGCAGTGGGGGAGCATCTGATGCAGGAACACCGCGTCCACCCGGTTCCCCTCCGGGGCGGAGCGCATCCGGGCAAACATCTCCCGGAGGATCAGATCCATCCGCCGCTGGCACAGCCGCAGCTCCGGCCGGGGGTTGGTAAGCTGATCCGCGGCGGGCAGGATTTGCTCCAAGGCTTGGACGGTCTGGGTCCGCTGCTCCGCCATGCTCTGGGCCAGGCGGCGGATGGCCCGGTCGTCGGACACCTCCAGGAGGTTCCGGCACATCCGGACGGCGGCCTGGTGGTGGGGGATGAGCTGGACGATGAGATTGTGGGAGACGCTCTGGGTGAGCCTGGCGGTGGTGACGCCCTGGATCATCTCGTCCAGGATCTGGTAGTAGCAGCACAGGTAGCGCTTGGCCCCGTCGCTGAGCAGATAGGTGTTTGCCATGGTTTTACCCTCCTTTTGCCCATCCTATGAGGGAAAACCCGGTTGGGTGCGCAAAGGGCGGCGGTTTTGGAAAACCGCCGCCCTGTTCTCAAAATTTGGCCCCGCCGAACTCGGACAGGGTGATCTGCTTGTTGCGCTCCGCCGTCCAGTTGATAGACCACTGGGAGGCGAACAGCAGCAGTTGGTTCTGCCGGTAGTCCTCCACCAGCATGGCGTCCCCGGGGAGGGTGAGGTCGTCCGCCCGCAGGGGCTCCTCCCCCTCGTGGTGGAGCCAGCGCAGGTACTCGTAGGGCAGGCCCTCGGCGTACAGATCCACGCCGTACTCGTTTTTCAGTCGGTACTCCAGCACGTCGAATTGCAGCGTGCCCACCACGCCCACAATGACCTCCTCCATGCCGGAGTAGGGGGTCTTAAAGATCTGAATGGCGCCCTCCTGGGCGATCTGCTCCATCCCTTTGAGGAACTGCTTGCGCTTCATGGTGTCCAGGGGCCGCACCCGGCGAAAGTGCTCCGGGGCGAAGGTGGGGATGGGGTCGAACTGGAACTTGTGGGCGGCGGTACAGAGCGTGTCCCCGATGGAGAAGATGCCCGGGTCGAACACGCCGATGATGTCCCCGGCGTAGGCCTCCTCGATGATCTCCCGCTCGGCGGCCATGAGCTGCTGGGGCCGGGAGAGCTTAATTTTTTTGCCCCCCTGGACGTGGTAGACCTCCTTGTCCGCCTCGAACTTGCCGGACACCACCCGCATGAAGGCGATCCGATCCCGGTGGGCCTTGTTCATGTTGGCCTGGATCTTGAACACGAAGGCGGAGAAGCCGTCGTCAAAGGAGTCGATGAGCTCGTCCCCCGCCGTCCGGGGCAGGGGGGCAGTAGTCATGCGCAGGAAGTCCTCCAGGAAGGGCTCCACGCCGAAGTTGGTGAGGGCGGAGCCGAAGAACACCGGGGACAGCTGCCCGTGGCGCACCCGATCCAGGTCGAACTCGCAAGACGCGCCGTCCAGCAGCTCGATCTCGTCGTTGAGCTGATCCCGGTAGGAGGTACCGATGAGCTCCGCCAGGGCGGGGTCGTCCAGGGCCACCTCGGTGGCGGTGGCGGCCTTGGAGCCGCCGTTGGAGGTGAAGTGGATGATCCGCTTCCGATCCCGGTCGTACACGCCCTGAAACGCCTTGCCGCAGCCGATGGGCCAGTTGACGGCATAGGTGTCGATGCCCAGCTCGTGCTCCAGCTCCTGGCACAGCTCGAAGGGATCCCGGGCCTCCCGATCCATCTTGTTGATGAAGGTAAAGATGGGGATGTCCCGCAGGCGGCACACCTTGAACAGCTTCCGGGTCTGGGCCTCCACGCCCTTGGCGGCGTCGATGACCATCACGGCGGAGTCGGCGGCCATGAGGGTGCGGTAGGTGTCCTCGGAGAAGTCCTGGTGGCCGGGGGTGTCCAGGATGTTGATGCAGAAGCCCTCGTACTGGAACTGCATCACCGACGAGGTGACGGAGATCCCGCGCTGCTTTTCGATCTCCATCCAGTCGGAGGTGGCGGCCCGGGCGTTTTTCTTGCCCTTCACCACCCCCGCCTGGGCGATGGCGCCCCCGTAGAGCAGGAATTTCTCCGTCAGGGTGGTTTTGCCCGCGTCGGGATGGCTGATGATGGCGAAGGTTCTTCTTCTTTTGATTTCCGATTCGTATTGCGGCATGGGATAATCCCTCCATTGTAATTGAGTTTGTGTGGGGTATTGGATTGAGCTTACATGGGGGACCCTCCCGGCGTTGAAATGATTGGCAAGATATTATATCACCTTGTACCCAAAAGAGCAACAGCCGCCGGGAAAAATCCTTCCTCCCGAAAGGGGGGAGGGCCATGGAGGCTGCGGACAGGGGGGAGCGGACAGGCACGGCGGCGGGGCGGGGCGCATAGCCGTGGTTGAGGGGTCTGACGGCCCCGGAGGGACAATCTGCGGAATAGAGAGGAGAATTGGATGAAAGAGGTATTGCAGAACCGGCTGGCCCGGCTGCTGTGCGTCAAGTCGCTGGTGACGCTGGCGCTGACGGCGGTGTTCGCCTTCCTGGCGGTCACCGGGGAGGTGGGCCAGGACTTTATGACGGTGTATACCGTCATCATTGCCTTTTACTTCGGAACCCAGGTGGAACGGCAGAATCAGAGCGGGGGGAACGGCCAATGAAGCTGATCCGCTGCCTTTTGACGGAGAACGACTGCTATCGCACCAAGCGCACCATCCAGCCCAAGGGCGTCATGGTGCACTCCACCGGGGCGGATAACCCGAACCTGCGTCGGTATGTCCAGCCCGTGAAGGGCGGGGACGGGGACTACGCCGCCCTGCTGGCCCAGCTGGGCCAGAACAGGAACGGCAACCACTGGAACCGACCGGGGCTGGACGTGTGCGTCCACGGCTTCATCGGCAAACTGGCGGACGGCTCCATCGCGTCGGTGCAGACCCTGCCCTGGAACCACCGGGGCTGGCACGCCGGCACGGGCACCAGCGGCGGCAGCGCCAACAACACCCACATTTCCTTTGAGATCTGTGAGGACGCGCTCACCGACCCGGCCTATTTTAAAAAGGTATACCGGGAGGCGGTGGAGCTCACCGCCCTGCTGTGCAGGGAGTACGGCCTGAACCCGCTGGCGGACGGAGTGGTGATCTGCCACAGCGAGGGCTACCGCCGGGGGATCGCCTCCGGCCACGCCGACGTGGAGCACTGGTTCCCCCGCCAGGGCAAGAGCATGGACGACTTCCGTCGGGACGTGGGGTTGGCCCTGGCCCCTAAGCCGGAGCCCGACCCCGACCCCAAACCTGATCCGGAGGAGGATGACGAGATGACCTATTACAAGACGCTGGCCGAGGTGCCCGAGTACTACCGTCCCACGGTGGAGAAGCTGGTGGAGGCCGGGGCGCTGAAGGGCACGGCGGAGGATGTGCTCAACGTGTCCGAGGACTTCTGCCGTACCATGACGGTGCTGGATCGGATGGGCAAGCTGGACTAAACAAGAGGAGGACGCCTGGGTTCAGGCGTCCTCCTCAGTCTGTCGAAAAAGTCTGCCGTGGGGCAGACTTTTTCATATTTATGAGGTAAAATAGAGCAGGGTGAGAAAAATGATGGAAAAGGGGAAAATGGAGCGGGACGTGGTGGAA
>JAETOJ010000021.1 GCA_021768085.1 Bacillota bacterium | reverse complement strand
CCCCGGCCGGAGATCCCGTACTATGTGGAGAAGTTCAAGGAGGACGTGCCGCTGTATATGGTGAAGCACCAGGTGCGGCCTGGGATCACGGGCTGGGCCCAGGTGAATGGGCTGCGGGGAGACACATCCATCAAGGCGCGGGTGGAGCATGACGTGTACTACATTGAGCACTGGAGCCTGCTGTTTGACCTTGAGATCCTGCTGATCACGGTGTTCCGTGGGAAGTTTGTGAACAGCGAGGCGCTGGACTGAGGGGGGAGAGGCTCCACAGGCTGGAACTGCTGGAGCGGGTCGGCTTTGGGAAAATGCCGGAGGAAGGAACCGTTCAGGACGGGCCGCGTCCAGGGCTGGAAAACATGTAAAACAATCAGAACGGCAGGTGGGAATAATGCGGGATACTGTGTTCAGTTGCGTACGATGGGGGAGAAACCATGCTGATTTATCTTCAAGAAATCGCTGATCCCCAGAATCAATATAGGTTTGAGCAGCTCGATGATTCCAGAAGGGGGTAAGGAAAACAATATTGTTGCGCTTGATTCTTGCATTTTGATAGTATACAGCTTAGAAGTTTTTTTGAAAAACTGAACCAAAAACGCCTCCCTCTTTCGTGTTAGTATTACACATGAAAGAGCGGAGGCGTTTTGGTTTAAACGGTGCTAAGGCTCTGAACGTAACGATAACGCTTTAGAACGGGAGCACAAGCGTGGGCTGATGGTCTGGCGACGGCAGAGGCTATGTGACTCTTGAGGGCACTTGTCAGGGTGCCAAAGGTCAGACCTATACGCTCATTATAACCGGCACAAGTAATGGCGTGTCGTTCAGCAGCACTCCGTTTTTACAGGTATGCTGATTTGACCGCTACAGCGGCAGCCGGTGCAGCCGCTGGCAACAACTCTGCTGGGTCTGGGTAAAGCCAGAAGATGAGTTGATGATAGGGGGTGCCTTGCGTAGAAAGGCGCCCCTTATTTTTGGTTTGTGCGGTTTCCAGTTTCTGGTGATGGCTCTGATGGACGTTTTAACAAGGAGCATGGTCTGACATGAAGGAAAAACTGATCTTAATGTATCCCGCGGCGCTGCTCTTGGGAACTACCCTCGCCCTGGCCAGCTGGCGCGTTCCAATACCGGTGACCGAGCTGAAGGTACTTTGTGACTGCTTTGGACAGCCCTCCTACTACGTCTGCCCTCGGTGCGGACTCACCATGGAGCGTGAGTTTGCCTCCTTCTGTGATCGCTGCGGCCAGCGGTTGGGCTGGCGAAGCTACCGAAACGCGAAAATCATTTACTGCTGTCCGGGGCGCGCCGAGCTGAATTTATCAAGTGCCCTGGGCGCGCCGGCGCAACCGACCCCAGCCCTTCACCAGCTGCCCCACCGCCAGGGCGCAGAGGAGGGTGCCGATCCCCACGCCATTTAGTCGCCCGAAGGCACACAGAGCCATCACCGCTGCGGTGGCCGTGAGGCAGCTGTCAAAGCAGACCTTTACGCTGCCGAACTCCCTGCCGATCCGCCGGGACAGTACCCGCACGAAGGCCTCGCCGGGGAGCATGATGATATCCGCGGCGACCTCCAGGTAAATACCCAGAGACATCACGACACACCCGATTGCCAGATAAACTGCCGAGGCCGCCCAGGGGCCGCCGTACTGGGAGGGGATCAGGGCCAGCGCGCCGTCCACGCACAGGCTAAACAGGAGGGTGACCGGAATCTGGAGAGCCTGGGCCGGGCCGAACCGTCCGATGAGCAGGCTTTCGCAGAACAGGAAAAACAAGTTGAATGCCAAGGTATACACCCCCATGGAGATGGGGGTGATCAGGCTGAGGACAAAGGGAATACTGGAGATGGGGGAGGTGCCCAGACCGGCCCGGGTGACAAAAGCAATGCCCACGGCGCAGACCAGCGCACCCGCGGCAAAGACTGCACAGCGCCGGAAAGTCTCCGTTCTGTCCATCGGCCACACCTCCTGATAAAATAAAAATGGTGTCCATCTGAAAGAGGAACACCAGCCCGTGCGCGAAGCACTCCGTTTCAGCTTTGAATTGTCCGGAAACTGTCTTGACAGCGTTATCGTAACACGAAGCAGTGCCAATTGCAAGAGGAAAAACAAAAAATGTTTGGCGATCTAAAAATTTTTCTTCCGCGTCTGGAGATGATAACACAGAGGCAAAAAATAATTTAGGCAGTCTATTGATTCTTTAGGTTTTTGCGTTATAATAGACACATCTATCTTGTGAAGGAGGACTTCCCATGAACCAGACTATTACCGCGTCCAACGCCCCTGCCGCTGTGGGGCCATACTGCCATGCCAAGCTGGCAGGGAACACCCTGTATACCTCGGGTCAGCTGGGCCTGATCCCCGCCACCGGTGAACTGCCCCAAGGGGTGGAGGCCCAGGCCACCCAGGCCCTGGACAACCTGTCCGCTGTGCTGGCCGCCGCAGGGATGACCTGCGGGGACGTGGTGAAAACCACGGTGTTTCTGGCGGACATGGGGGATTTTGCCGCCATTAACGCCATCTATGCCAAATACTTCCCTGGTGAGGCGCCGGCCCGCTCCTGTGTGCAGGTGGCCGCCCTGCCCAAGGGGGCGCTGTTTGAGATCGAGGCCATAGCCGTCAAATAAACCCTATCCCAACGGTATTGCGACACCGCCGGATCATCCCGCCTGTGGGTGGGGTGGTCCGGCGGCGCTGTTGTTCCCTGACTTTTTGTTTGATGGACAAACTTTTTGTGAAATCTCCACAAAAACCGGGGCCGGATTTTGGCGGCCCGGCGCGGTTTTCTTCCTTGAAATCCCGGAAAAAATGGGCTATACTCAGAACATGAAATAAATTTTTTTTAGCTTAAAAAAAGTAAGGAGGAATCCCGCATGCAGCAGTCCAAACCGGACTCCAAGACCCCGGCCTCCGTCTTCTCCCTGGACGGTGTTCCCGCGCCTGGCCAGCTTATCCCGCTGGGCCTTCAGCACGTGGTTGCCGCCATCGTGGGTATCATCACCCCGGCGATCATGGTGTCCAACACCTGCGCCTTGCCCGACGCCGACCGCACCCTGCTGATTCAGGTCTCTCTCATTGTCACCGCCCTGGCCACCCTGCTCCAGCTCTATACCATCAAGCACCGCATCGGCTCCGGCCTGCCTGTGGTGATGGGCATCAGCTTTGCCTACGTGCCCACCCTGCTGGCCATCGGCGGCCAGTTCGACCTGCCCACCATTTTGGGTGCGGAGATCGTGGGCGGTTGCGTGGCCATTCTGTTCGGCATTTTCGTCAAGCAGATCAGGAAGCTGTTCCCGCCCCTCATCACCGGCACCGTCATCTTCACCATCGGCCTGTCCCTGTATCCCACGGCGGTGCGGTACATGGCCGGCGGCGCGGGCAGCGCCGAGTTCGGCGGCCTGAAGAACTGGGCGGTGGCCCTGGTGACCCTGGCGGTGGTGGTACTCCTCCAGAACTTCGGCAAGGGCGTGCTGAAGCTGGGAGCCATCCTTTGGGGCATGATCGTGGGCTATATCATGGCCCTGTGTCTGGGGATGGTGGACTTCTCCGCCGTGGCCCCGGCAGGCTGGTTCCAGCTGGCAGCCCCCCTCCACTTCGGCGTGAAATTTGAGGCCAGCGCCTGCATTTCCCTGGCGGTGGTTTACATCATCAATGCGGTGCAGACCATCGGTGATCTGTCCTCCACCACCATGGGCGGCATGGATCGTATGCCCACCGACCGGGAGCTGTCCGGCGGCATTGTGGCCCAAGGGTTGGTGTCCATTGTGGGAGCCCTGTTCGGCGGCCTGCCCGCCGCCACCTACAGCCAGAATGTGGGCATTGTCACCGTGAACAAGGTGATCAACAAGGCGGTGTTTGCCTTTGCCTCCCTGGTGCTGCTGGTGGCGGGGCTGGTGCCTAAGCTGTCTGCCATTCTCACCACCATTCCCCAGGCGGTCATCGGCGGAGCCAACATCTCCGTATTCGCCACCATCACCATGACCGGTATCCGCATGATCACTGCCGAGCACTTCACCATGCGCTCCAGCGCGGTGGTGGGGCTGTCGGTGGCCCTGGGCGTGGGAATCACCCAGGTGGCCGGCTCCCTCCAAGGCCCTGGCTTCCCCGCCTGGGTACATACTGTGTTCGGCGCCTCCCCCATCGTAGTCACCGCTATCGTGGCAATCCTGCTGAACCTGCTGCTGCCCAAGGACGGGGCCGCCAAGTCCAAATCGTAGACGGAAAAGCCGGGCCGATGGTTTCACCGGCCCGGCGTCCGCCCTTAGAACCTGTATTTACAACCTCAAACGCCGTCTGGACGGAGCTTTTGCCGCCATACTGCGTTGGATTTTCTTGAAATATACAAAGTATTCCGGCGAAAATCCGCCTTGTCTGGCGGCAAAATCCATCGCCCAGCTGGCATCCTCGGCTGTGAATACAGGTTCTTATTTCGCGGAATTTTTGGCTTCCTCAATGTAGCTGTATAGGGTATACTTGGAGATGCCGAAGTATTTGCACACCCGCCCCCCCGACTTGGTGATCAAGAAGGCCCCCGTGTCATTGAGGAATCCGATGGCCTTCACCTTCTCCTCCTTGGTCATAAGGGTGGCGGGCTTGCCCACCCGGCGCACGCTCTGCTCGATCAGCTCGTCCAGCAGGTCGGACACGTTCTGGGCGATGGGCTCCGGGGCCTCCTCCGGCTGCTTGGGGGCGGTGAATTGCCGCAGGCTCTCCTCCATGGCCAGCATCAGAGTGATATCATAGTTGATGGAGAAGATCCCGATGGGCTCCTGATCCTGATCCCGGATATAGACAGTGGTGGATTTCAGCGTTTTGCCGTCGGCGGTTTTTGCCAGGTAACTCAGCCGATCCTCCGCTGTGCCGCCGCTGTTCAGCGCCTCCAGCACCACATGGGAGGGTCCATCCCCCACCTTACGCCCGGAGACGTGGCCGTTCTCGATGGCGACAATGGAGCTGTCCGGGTCGTTGGATTTCAGGTCGTGTATGACGATCTCGCAGCTGGGCCCGAACTGGGCGGCCAGGGCCTTTGCTAAGCGGAACAGGAATTCAAGCATGGACGCATCCATGAAAACCACCTCGTCTGGTTCAAAATGTGAGGTTAGTATACCACCATCCCGCCCCGTTTGCAAGAATTATCAGGGGGCCAAAAAATAAGTTTGAAGAAAAACGGAGGGAGACCCATGCTGATCATCGGCAACGGAAGACTCATCACCCGGAGCAGCACCAACCCCTATCTGGAGGACGGTGCGGTGGTGCTGGACGGCGATACCGTCAAGGAGACTGGAACCCGAAAGGCCATGCGGGCCCAATACCCGGGCGCAGAGTTTGTGGACGCCCAGGGCGGGGTCATCATGCCGGGCCTCATCAACGTCCACACCCACATTTACAGCGGCCTGGCCCGGGGCCTGGCCATTGACGGCTTTGCCCCCACCAGCTTCCTGGAGGTGCTGGACGGCCAGTGGTGGAACATCGACCGACACCTCACCCTGGATGGCACCCGGGCCTGCGCCTACGCCACCGTGCTGGACTGCATCCGGGACGGGGTGACCACCATCTTTGACCACCATGCCAGCTTTGGGGAGATCCCCGGCTCCCTGTTTGCCATCAAGGACGTGTGCCAGGAGCTGGGGATGCGGGCCTGCCTGTGCTACGAGGTGTCCGAGCGGGACGGTGCAGAAAAGTGCGCCCAATCCATCCGGGAGAACGCCGACTTTGCCCGTTGGGCCAAACACGAGAACAACGATATGATCAAGGCCATGTTCGGCGGCCACGCCCTATTTACCATCTCCGACAAGACCTTCGAGGAGATGGTGAAGGCCAACGACGGCATGACCGGCTTTCACATCCATGTGGCCGAGGGCATGAACGACGTGTACGACTCCCTGAACAATTACGGCTGTCGCCCGGTGAATCGCCTGCTCTACAACGGCCTCCTGGGGGAGAAAACTATGCTGGGCCACTGTATCCACATCTCCCCGGCGGAGATGGACATCATCAGGGAGACGGGCACCATGGTGTGCCACAACCCAGAATCCAACATGGGCAATGCGGTGGGCTGCTCCCCGGTGCTGAAGCTGTATGAAAAGGGCATTTTGATCGGCCTGGGTACCGACGCCTACACCCACGATATGCTGGAGAGCCTGAAGGTTCTGCTGCCCATGCAGCGCCACAACGCCTGCGATCCCAATGTGGGCTGGGGCGAGGCCATGGGGATGCTGTTCCACAACAACCCGGCTATCTGCGCCCGGTACTTCAAAAAGCCCTTGGGGGTGCTGGAGCCCGGAGCGGCGGCGGACGTGATCGTCATGGACTATAAGCCCTTCACCCCCTTCGGGGCGGACAACATCGACGGCCATATGCTGTTCGGCATGATGGGCAAGAACTGCCGCACCACCGTCATCAATGGCAAGGTGCTGTATCAAGACCGGGAGTTCGTAGGCATCGACGAGGACAAGATCAACGCCTGGACGCTGGAGCAGGCGAAGAAATTGTGGGGCGAATTAAACCACAGAACGTATTAACGCGGACATAAATGACGAGGAGGAAAACATCATGAGCGACATCATGCGGCCCATGTCCTTTGCCCAGCTGATGGACTGGGTGCTCACCGAACATAAGAATCAAGGCAGCATCTTCGGCGTATCCAAGCTGGTGAAGTGCACCGGGGACAAGGCCCTGCCCATCTTCAAGGAGAAAATCGAAACCCCCTTTGGCCCCGCCGCCGGCCCCCACACCCAGCTGGCCCAGAACATCGTCGCGGCCTACGCCGCCGGAGCCCGCTTCTTCGAGCTGAAAACCGTCCAGATTATGGACGGCGAGGAGCTGTCCAAGTGCGTCAACAAGCCCTGCATCACCGCCGGGGACGAGTGCTACAACTGTGAGTGGTCCACCGAGCTCACCGTGCCCCAGGCGTATGGGGAATACGTCAAGGCCTGGTGGGCCTGCAAGTTGCTGGCCAAGGAGCTGGGCCTGGGCGATCCCGACGGCTTTGTGTTCAATATGTCGGTGGGCTACGATCTGGCGGGGATCCAGAGCGAAAAGATCGACAAATACATCGAGGGCATGAAGGACGCCTCTAATAGCCAGGCCTGGAGGGAGTGCCTGGACTGGTCCCTGGCCAACCTGGGGCGTTTCGAGCAGGTGGACGCGGGCTATGTGAAGTCCGTCTCCCCCCGGGTGTCCGCCTCCATCACCGAGTCCACCCTCCACGGCTGTCCCCCTGACGAGATCGAGCGCATCGCCACCTACCTCATCACGGAAAAGGGCCTGAACACCTACGTGAAGTGCAACCCCACCCTGCTGGGCTACGACTTCGCCCGCAAGACCCTGGACGGCCTGGGCTACGACTACATCGTGTTCGACGATCACCACTTTGTAGAGGATCTGCAATGGGCGGACGCGGTGCCCATGTTCCACCGGCTCCAGGCCCTGTGCGCCGAGCGAGGGCTGGAGTTCGGCGTGAAGCTCACCAACACCTTCCCGGTGGATGTGGCGGCGGGGGAGCTGCCCTCCAGCGAGATGTATATGTCCGGGCGCTCCCTGTACCCCCTGTCCCTGTCGCTGGCGGGGATGCTGGCCAAGGAGTTTGATGGCAAGCTGCGCATCTCCTACTCCGGCGGGGCGGACGCCGCCTCCATCCGGGGCCTGTTCGACGCGGGCATCTGGCCCGTCACCATGGCCACCACCGTGCTCAAGCCCGGCGGCTATCAGCGGTTCAGCCAGATCGCCGGCCTGCTGACGGATATCCGCTATGAAGCATGGCAGGGCGTGGACAGCGCGAAGGTGTCTGCTCTGGTGGACACCATCCCCGCTGATCCCCACTGGCGCAAGCCCGTCAAGCCCATCCCCAGCCGCAAGACGGACAAACAGGTGCCACTGCTGGACTGCTTCCAGGCTCCCTGCCGGTCGGGCTGCCCCATCGGGCAGGACATCCCCGCCTACCTGATGGCGGTGAATGCCGGCAAATACGAGCAGGCCCTGGACATCATCACCCGGCGCAACCCTCTGCCCTTCATCACCGGCACCATCTGCTCCCACCGCTGTCAGGACAAGTGCATGAGGAACGCCTATGACGACAGCGTCTACATCCGCGCTCAGAAGCTGAAGGCGGCCCAGGGTGGCTTTGCCTCCCTCCTGCCCAGGCTGAAGCCAGGGGCTCCGGTGGGCAAGCGGGCGGCCATCGTAGGCGGCGGCCCCGCGGGCATGGCGGCGGCCTTCTTCCTGGGCCGGGCCGGGGTGGACGTGACCCTCTTTGAGGCCAAAGACGCCCTGGGCGGCATCGTCCGCCACGTGATCCCGGAGTTCCGCATTAGCAGCGAGGCCATCGACAACGACGTGAAGCTGATGGAGGCCATGGGGGTGAAGGTAAAGCTGAACACCCGGGTCGGCGATCTCCGGGCCCTGCGAAACGAGTTCACCCATGTGATCGTGGCAGCGGGCGCCTGGAAGCGGGGCTCCGCCGGAATGGAGTACGGCCAGGAGTTCAACGTGCTGGCCTTCCTGGAGGCGGCCAAGAAGTCGCCCGAGACCTTGGAGCTGGGGGAAAACGTTGCCGTCATCGGCGGCGGCAACACCGCCATGGACGCCGCCCGGGCGGCCAAGCGCCTCCCCGGTGTGAAGCGGGTGTCCCTGGTATACCGCCGCACGAAACGGTATATGCCCGCCGACCAGGAGGAGCTGGAGCTGGCTCTGGCCGACGGCGTGGAGTTCCGGGAGCTGCTGGCTCCCGTGGGGGCGAAGGACGGCGTGCTCACCTGCCGGGTGATGGAGCTGGGCGCCCCCGACGCCAGCGGCCGCCGCTCCCCGGTGGACACCGGGAAAACGGTGGAGCTGCCCGCCGACACCGTCATCACCGCCGTGGGCGAGAAGGTGGACACTGCCCTGTATACCGCCAACGGGCTGGCAGTAGACAACCGGGGCAGGGCTGTGGTAAACTGGGAGACGATGGAGTCCAGCGTGGAGGGAATTTACGTGGTGGGCGACGGCCAGACCGGCCCCGCCACGGTGGTGGAGGCCATCGCCGGGGCCATGAAGGCCGCCCGGGCCATCCAGGATTTCGACGCGGACGCCTTTGTGGAGCGGAATATCAATCCCGACTACGCCGTCCCCCTGGCCAAGCGGGGGAACGTGTGCGCCGACTGTGCCGCCTGTGGGGAGATCCGCTGCCTGGGCTGCGCCACCGTATGCGAGACCTGCACTGAGGTGTGCCCCAACCGGGCCAACGTGGCTATCCGGGTGGAGGGGATGCGCCAGCGGCAGATCGTCCACGTGGACGGCATGTGCAACGAGTGCGGCAACTGCGCGGTGTTCTGTCCCTACGACAGCGCCCCCTACAAGGACAAGTTCACCCTGTTCTGGCTCAGGGAGGACTTCGACCACAGCGAGAACCAGGGCTTCCTGCGCCTGGACGGGTACAAGACCCTGGTGCGGCTTGCCGGCGGGGTGAAGGAGTATGACGTGTCCGACCCCGGCTGCGGGCTGGAGGACGGCCTGCGCCGCCTGATCTGTGCCGTGTATGAGAATTACAACTATCTGCTGGGCTGACCGACCGCTGGCCCGCCCTCCAGTCTGTGCGCCGGAGGGCGGGCGGAGCGCCATGATAAAAAGGAGGCAAACCCATGGGCGAATGCTACAGCTTTACCGTGAACGGCGTGATCCGGGAGACGGCAGAGGATAAGCCCCTGCTGCGCTACCTCCGGGACGATCTGCGCCTGACCTCCTGCAAGGACGGGTGCAGCGAGGGGGCCTGCGGCACCTGCACCATCGTGGTGGACGGGCGGGCCATGCGGGCCTGTATCCTCACCACCCAAAAGGCGGCGGGCAAGAACATCCTCACCGTGGAGGGGCTGTCCGTGGCGGAGAAGGAGGCCTTCGTCTACGCCTTCGGCAAGGTGGGGGCGGTGCAGTGCGGCTTCTGCATCCCCGGTATGGTGATGTCGGGCAAGGCCCTGCTGGACGCCAACCCCAACCCCTCCGAGGCGGACATCAAGAAGGCCATCCGGGGCAACGTGTGCCGGTGCACCGGCTACAAGAAGATCATCGAGGGCATTTCCCTGGCCGGGGCCATCCTCCGGGGAGAGGCCCAAATCGAGCCCGAGCTGGAAAAGGGGGACGTGTTCGGCGTGGGCCACCGGGCCTTCCGCACCGACGTGCGCTCCAAGGTGTTGGGCTATGGGGAGTACCCGGACGACGTATATCTGGACGGTATGGTGTACGCCTCCGCCGTCCGCTCGGAGTATCCCCGGGCAAGAATTTTGGACATTGACACCGCCCCCGCCCTGGCCCTGCCGGGGGTGCTGGCGGTGCTCACCGCCCAGGACGTGCCCCACAACAAGGTGGGCCACATCCAGCAGGACTGGGATGTGATGATCGCCAAGGGGGACATGACCCGCTGCGTGGGGGACGCCGTCTGCCTGGTGGTGGCCGAGAGCGAGTACATTCTGAAGCAGGCCAAGGCGTCCGTCAAAATCCAGTACGAGCCCCTGGAGCCCGTCCGGGATCTCCACGAGGCCATGGCCGACGGCGCGCCCCTCGTCCATTCCAAGGGGAACCTGTGCCAGTCCCGCCACGTCACCCGGGGGGACGCGAAAACCGCCCTGGCCAACTCTAAATATGTGGTTACCCAGAGCTACAAGACCCCCTTCACCGAGCACGCCTTTTTGGAGCCGGAGTGCGCCGTGGCCTTCCCCTACAAAAACGGAGTGAAGGTGTACTCCACCGATCAGGGCGTGTACGATACCCGGAAGGAGATCTCCATCATGCTGGGCTGGGAACCGGAGCGCATCGTGGTGGAGAACAAGCTGGTGGGGGGCGGCTTCGGCGGCAAGGAGGACGTGTCGGTGCAGCATCTGGCGGCGCTGGCAGCCTTGAAGGTGAACCGCCCGGTGAAGGTGAAGCTCACCCGGCAGGAGTCCATCCGCTTCCACCCCAAGCGCCACGCCATGGAGGGCACCTTCACCCTGGGCTGTGATGAGAACGGCATCTTCACCGCCCTGGACTGCGATATCTACTTTGACACCGGGGCCTACGCCTCCCTGTGCGGGCCGGTGCTGGAGCGGGCCTGCACCCACTCCGTGGGGCCCTACTGCTACCAGAATACCGACATACGGGGGTACGGCTACTATACCAACAATCCCCCCGCCGGGGCCTTCCGGGGCTTCGGCGTGTGCCAGAGCGAGTTTGCCCTGGAGTCCACCATCAACCTGCTGGCGGAGAAAGTGGGTATCTCCCCCTGGGAGATCCGCTGGCGCAACGCCATCGAGCCGGGAAAGGTGCTGCCCAACGGCCAGATCGCCGACTGCTCCACCGCCCTGAAGGAGACGCTGCTGGCGGTCAAGGACGCCTTCGAGTCCAATCCCGGCCGGGCGGGCATCGCCTGCGCCATGAAGAACGCCGGGGTGGGGGTGGGCCTACCCGACAAGGGCCGGTGCAAGCTAATGGTGGAGGACGGGGTAGTCAAGCTCTATTCTGCCGCGTCGGATATTGGCCAGGGCTGCGCCACCGTGTTTCTCCAAATCCTGTCCCAGACCACGGGGTTGCCCCTCAAGAAGCTGCGGAACATGGGCAGCAATTCCGAGCTGGCCCCCGACTCCGGCACCACCTCCGGTTCCCGCCAGACCCTCATCACCGGCGAGGCGGTGCGGATGGCAGCGGCGGAACTGAAGGCCGCCCTGGACGAGGCGGGTGGGAATCTGACCGCCCTAAAGGGCCGGGAGTTCTTCGCCGAGTTCTTCGACCCCACCGACAAGCTGGGGGCCGACAAGCCCAACCCCAAGAGCCATGTGGCCTACGGCTTCGCCACCCACGTAGTGGTGCTGGACGACGACGGAAAGGTCAAGGAGGTGTGGGCCGCCCACGACTCCGGCAAGGTGGTGAACCCCACCTCCATCCAGGGCCAGATCGAGGGTGGGGTGCTCATGGGCCTGGGCTACGCCCTCACCGAGGATTTCCCCTTGAAGGACTGCGTGCCCACGGCCAAGTTCGGCACTCTGGGCCTGATGCGGGCGGATCAGATCCCGGACATCCACGCCGTCTACGTGGAGAAGGAGGAGCTGCTGCCCTTCGCCTACGGCGCCAAGGGCATCGGCGAGATCGCCACCATCCCCACGGCCCCCGCCGTCCAAGGGGCCTATTACGCCATGGATCACGTGCTGCGCACCAGCCTGCCCATGGAAAATACCTATTACCGGAGACCAAAGAAGGGATGATACCCATGAAAAAACGTCTGTTCAGCCTTGCCGTCCTCTCCGCCCTGCTGCTCCAGCTGCTGTCCGGCTGCGCCGCCGGGGTGCAGGAGAGCGCCCCGCCCTCCGCGGAACCCTCCGCCCCTGCCGTCACTGAGACGGTCGCGCCCGAGCCCGCTGAGAGCCAACCCGCCCAGTCCGGGCCCGTCACCGTCACCGACCAGGCGGGCCGGGAGGTCACCCTGGAGAAGCCGGCTTCGACGATCGTGTCCTGCTACTATCTGGTGACCGCTTCCCTGCTCACCCTGGGCCAAAAGGACAAGATCGTGGGCATTGAGATGAAGGCCAACAGCCGGGAGCTATACAAGCTGGCTGCCCCGGAGTTTCTGGAGCTGCCCGGGGTGGGCTCCGGCAAGGAGACCAACATCGAGGCCATCGCCGCCCTGGAGCCCGATCTGGTGCTGCTGCCCAAGAAGCAGCTGGAGGCGGCGGAGACCCTGGCGGGTCTGGGTATCCCCACGGCGGTGGTGGAACCGGAGACCTATGAGGCGTTCAACGGCCTGGTGGAGCTACTGGGCGTGCTGTGCGGCTGCGAGGACAAAGCGGCGGCGCTCACCGCCTACTATGACGGTGTGGTGCAGCGGGTCACCGCGCTGACGGCGGACGGGTCAAAGCCCTCCGTCTACCTGTGCGGCGAGGCGTCCTGGCTGCGTGCCTGCGCGGGCGGGATGTACCAGCGGGAGCTCATTGAGATGGCGGGTGGCACCTGCGTCTCTGCGGAGCTGGAGGGGACCAAGTGGGCGGATATCTCTGCCGAACAGCTGGCCGCCTGGAACCCGGAGGTGATTTTCTCCGTGTCCTACGCGGAGTACAGCCTGGACGATATCCGGAACGACGCCGCCCTGTCCGGCCTGGAGGCCGTGACAGCCGGCAGACTTTACACCGTCCCGTCGGAGATCGAGGCCTGGGACTATCCCCAGCCCTCCTCCATCCTGGGCCTGCTGTGGATGGCCCACATCCTCCACCCCGAGTTGGTGACGGAGGAGGACTATGTGAAGGAGGCCCAGCAGTTCTATCAGACCTATTTTGGCATCCAGGTCACCCGGGAGCAGATCGGCGTGGCCTGACACACAGAGTAAAGGGGGTCGCCAGCAGTGAAAAAGCGCGCGTGGTTCGGACTGCTGTTCCTGCTGGCGGCCTCCTTTCTTTTTTCCTGCCTGAGCGGGCGGTACGCGCTGGGCCCCGCCGACCTGTGGGAGATCCTGTCCGGCCAGGCGGTGGGAACCATGAAAGAGACCGTATTTTGGAACATCCGGGTGGCCCGCACCTGCCTCACGGCGCTGTGCGGGGCGGCGCTGTCCCTGGCGGGATTTGTGTACCAGGGCCTGTTCCGCAACCCTCTGGTGTCCCCCGACCTTCTGGGGGTGAGCGGCGGGGCCTCCGTGGGGGCCATCTGCGCCATCCTGTTTTGGGGCGAGTCCCTGGGGGCGCTCCAGCTCTTTTCCTTTGCGGGCGGGCTGCTGACGGTGGCCCTGTCCCTGCTGCTGGCCCGGGCCATCGGCGGGAACCGCTATTTCAACCTGATCATCTCGGGCATCATTTTAGGGGCGCTGGCCAACGCCGCCATCATGGCGCTGAAATACATGGCGGATCCCACCCAGGAGCTGGCGGTCATCGACTACTGGCTCATGGGCAGCTTCCACCTGGCCAGCTGGGAAAAGTTCCGGAGCGCCGCGCCGCTGATCCTCATCGCCGGGGCGGTGCTGGTTCTCCTGCGTTACCGCCTGAAGGTGCTCACCCTGGGGGACGAGGAGGCGGCGTCCCTGGGGGTGGCGGTGGGGCCGGCGCGGTTGGCCTGTGTGGCCTGCGCCACGGTGCTGACGGCGGCCAGCGTGTCGGTGAGCGGCATCGTGTCCTGGGTGGGGCTGATTGTGCCCCATCTGGTGCGGACGGTGGCGGGGGACGACTTTGAGGCCAACTTCTTCCAGTCCATCCTGTGCGGGGCGGCGCTGCTGCTGCTGGCGGACACCCTGGCCCGGAGCCTGTTGCCTTCCGAGATTCCCATCAGTATCCTCACTTCCCTCATCGGGGCGGCGTTCCTGGCGGCGTTCCTGATCCACCGGAAAGGGGGGGAGCGCCCGTGCTGAGCGTGGAAAACCTGACGGTGTACCGGGGCGGGCGGCTGGTGCTGGACGGGGTGTCCTTCGCCCTGGCCCCCGGCCAGGTGACGGCGGTGCTGGGCCTCAACGGGGCGGGCAAGACCACCCTGCTGAAGGCCATCTTAGGCTTCCTTCCCCGGCAGGGCGGGACGCTGACGGGGGACGGCCAGCCCCTGGATAAGCTGTCCCCGGCGGAACGGGCCAAAAAGCTGGCCTACGTCCCCCAGCGGTACGATGGGGGGTTCCGCTATACGGCGGAGGATTTTGTGTCCATGGGGGCCACCGCCTATCTGGGCGCCTTCTCCCAGCCGGGAAAGGGGGCGCTGCGCCGGGCGGAGGAGCTGCTGCGCGAGCTGGACTGCGGCCACCTCATCGGGCGGCCCATGGATAAGCTCAGCGGCGGGGAGCAGCGGATGGCCTATCTGGCCCGGGCCATGCTACAGGACGCCGGCTGCCTGCTGCTGGACGAGCCGGTTTCCTCCCTTGACCTTTCCAGGCAGCATGGCTTTCTGGGCAGCCTGCGGGAATATGTCCACCAGCGGCGGGCGGACTGCCTGCTCACCATCCACGCCCCCGAGCTGGCCTATGCCTACGCCGACCGCGTGCTGATCCTCCACGACCGTCGGATCCTGATGGACGCGGCCCGGGACGGGGCGGGCTTTGAGGAGACGCTGAGGCAGGCTCTGCGCACCCTCTACGGCCCCGCCCTCCGGGTGGATACCCTGGACGGTGCGCTGGTGCTGGGCTGGAGCCCTGCGGATCATGGAACCGGATAAAGACCGCCCCACGGCAGAATTTCCGTGGGGCGGCTTTTGTACTGTTTGGCAAAAATCGTGGGGCCAATTTGTGGGATATGACGTTTTTGCAGATGGGCTAAAAAATTTTTAGATTTCTCTTGACAATTGGGGCGGGCGTGGTATGATGGAGATACAAATAAAAAGTTAGTTACACTAAATATTATTTAGGAGGTTGTCAGCCATGAACCCGCCTATCCAATGGACTCTGAACCGGATGCCCGGCAGCGGCGACCGGTATTTGGAGGTAATGTCCACCCAGAACGTGGCCAAGGCCCAGGCGTTCCACCGCTCCTTTCCCCAGTACGACCAGACCCCCCTGGCCCGCCTGGACGGGATGGCAGACCGCCTGGGGCTGGGCGGACTGTATGTGAAGGACGAGAGCTACCGCTTCGGCCTCAACGCCTTCAAGGTGCTGGGCGGCTCCTTCGCCATGGGCCGGTACATCGCCCAGGAGCTGGGCCGAGACGTGTCCCAGGTGGATTACCAGTACCTCACCGGCGGCAAGCTGAAGGAGGAGTTCGGCCAGGCCACCTTCTTCACCGCCACCGACGGCAACCACGGCCGGGGGGTAGCCTGGGCGGCCAACAAGCTGGGCCAGAAAGCCGTCGTCCATATGCCCAAGGGCAGCGCCAAGTCCCGCTTTGACAACATCGCCAAAGAGGGCGCCCAGGTCACCATCGAGGAGGTCAACTACGACGACTGCGTGCGCATGGCCGCCGCCGAGGCCGCCCAGACCGAACACGGCGTGGTGGTGCAGGACACCGCCTGGGAGGGCTACGAGGAGATCCCCGCCTGGATCATGCAGGGCTACGGCACCATGGCCGGAGAGGCGGCAGAGCAGCTGGGCCAGCGGCCCACCCACGTGTTCGTCCAGGCCGGGGTGGGTTCCCTGGCGGGGGCGGTGGTGGGCTACTTCGCCAACCGCTATCCTGACAACCCGCCTAAATTCATCGTCATGGAGGCCCAGATCGCCGACTGCCTCTACCAGGGGGCCGTGGCCGGGGATGGTAAGCCCAGGATTGTGGGCGGCGACCTTCAGACCATCATGGCGGGGCTGGCCTGCGGCGAGCCCAACACCATCTCCTGGGACATCCTGCGCAACCATGTCACCGCCTTCCTGTCCTGCCCCGACTGGGTGAGCGCCAAGGGGATGCGGATGCTGGCCGCCCCCGTCAAGGGCGACCCGGCGGTGTGCTCCGGCGAGTCCGGGGCAGTGGGCATGGGGGTCATCTCCACCCTGATGGAGGACGACGCCTACAGGGAGCTGCGGGAGGCCCTGGAGCTGGATCAAAACAGCCAGGTGCTCATGTTCTCCACCGAGGGGGACACCGACCCGGACAAATACCGGGAGATCGTCTGGGGCGGGGCCTATCCCACCGTATAGAACCAGTTTCCCCGCCCTACGGGCGGGGAAACAGAGAAGGCAATCTGGGGTGGGGCGTGTCCCACCGTTTGATACAATATTATCAATACTATATGGAGGAACAACGTCATGGATAAGGAAAAGATTCTGTCTGCCGCCGAGGGCTACCGCAAGGACTTGAGCGCCTTTCTGCGCGCCATGATCTCCCACCCCAGCGAGAGCTGCGAGGAAAAAGAGGTTGTCGCCTGCATCAAGGCCGAGATGGAGAAGCTGAACTTCGACGAGGTGGAAGTGGACGGCCTGGGCAACGTCATCGGCTGGATGGGCCAGGGCGACAAGATCATCGCCATCGATTCCCACATCGACACCGTGGGCGTCGGCAACCGGGACAACTGGACGGCCGACCCCTATGAAGGCTGGGAGGACGACGCCATCATCTACGGCCGGGGCGGCTCCGACCAGGAGGGCGGCATGGCCTCCGCCGTGTACGGCGCCAAGATCATGAAGGATCTGGGCCTCATCCCCGCCGGGTACAGGATCATGGTGGTGGGCTCCGTCCAGGAGGAGGACTGCGACGGCATGTGCTGGCAGTACATCGTCAACAAGTTCTTCCCGGAAAAGGGCATGAAAAAGGAGCAGGTGGAATTCGTCATCTCCACCGAGCCCACCGACGGCGGCATCTACCGGGGCCACCGGGGCCGCATGGAGATCCGGGTGGACGTAAAGGGAGTCAGCTGCCACGGCTCCGCCCCCGAGCGGGGGGACAACGCCATTTACAAGATGGCGGACATCCTCCAGGACGTGCGGGCGCTGAACGAGAACCCCGCCGACGATACCGTGGCCGTCAAGGGTCTGGTGAAGATGCTGGATCCCAAGTTCAACCCCGAGCACTACGAGGACGCCCGGTTCCTGGGCCGGGGTACCTGCACCACCAGCCAGATCTTCTACACCTCCCCCAGCCGCTGTGCCGTGGCCGACTCCTGCTCCATCTCCATCGACCGCCGCATGACCGCCGGGGAGACCTGGGATTCCTGCCTCCAGGAGATCCGGGATCTGCCCGCCGTGAAGAAGTACGGCGACGACGTGAAGGTGTCCATGTATATGTACGACCGGCCCGCCTGGACGGGCACCGTCTACGAGACCGAGGCATACTTCCCCACCTGGATCAACAAGGAGTCCGCCGCCCACGTCCAGGCCCTGGTGGACGCCCACCACGCCCTGTTCGGGGCCGAGCGCCTGGGCCACAGCGACGCCGACCCCGCCCGGGACGCCATGCACTTGCGCCAGCGCCCGCTGACGGACAAGTGGACCTTCTCCACCAACGGTGTGGCCATCCAAGGTCGGTATGGCATCCCCTGCGTGGGCTTTGGCCCCGGCGCAGAGAGCCAGGCTCATGCCCCCAACGAGATCACCTGGAAGGACGACCTGGTGCGCTGCGCCGCGCTGTACGCCGCCGTCCCTGGCCTCTACAAGGAGGAGAACAAGACCGCCGACGTGACCCAGTTCCGGGCGGGCAAGACCGATAATGACATCCAGTAAGCCCTACATACATCAATTTGAAAAGGAGAATATCAATATGGACGCTAAACTGCAAAGCTACATCGACAAACTGAACTCCCTCAACTTCAAGGAGATGTACGAGGGCGACTTCTTCCTCACCTGGGACAAGACCGACGACGAGATCGAGGCTGTGTTCACCGTGGCTGACGCCCTGCGCTATATGCGGGAGCACAACATCTCCACCAAGATCTTCGAGTCCGGCCTGGGTATCTCCCTGTTCCGGGACAACTCCACCCGCACCCGGTTCTCCTTCGCCTCCGCCTGCAACCTGCTGGGGCTGGAGGTGCAGGATCTGGACGAGGGCAAGAGTCAGATTGCCCACGGCGAGACCGTCCGGGAGACCGCCAACATGATCTCTTTCATGGCGGACGTCATCGGCATCCGGGACGATATGTATATCGGCAAGGGCCACACCTACCAGAAGGAAGTGGTGGAGGCCGTCACCCAGGGCCACAAGGACGGCGTGCTGGAGCAGAAGCCCACCCTGGTAAACCTCCAGTGCGACATTGACCACCCCACCCAGTGCATGGCGGATATGCTCCACATCATCCACGAGTTCGGCGGCGTGGAGAATCTCAAGGGCAAGAAGATCGCCATGACCTGGGCATACTCCCCCAGCTACGGCAAGCCCCTGTCCGTCCCTCAGGGCGTCATCGGCCTCATGACCCGGTTCGGCATGGACGTGGTGCTGGCCCACCCCGAGGGCTACGAGGTTATGCCCGAGGTGGAGGAGGTGGCCAAGAAGAACGCCGCAGCCACCGGCGGCACCTTCACCAAGACCCACTCCATGGCCGAGGCGTTTAAAGACGCCGACATCGTCTACCCCAAGAGCTGGGCCCCCTTCGCCGCCATGGAGAAGCGCACCGACCTGTACGCCAAGGGCGACAGCGACGGCATCAAGGCCCTGGAGAAGGAGCTGCTGGCCCAGAACGCCCAGCACAAGGACTGGTGCTGCACCGAGGAGCTGATGAAGACCACCCGGGACGGCAAGGCCCTGTACCTGCACTGCCTGCCCGCCGACATCAACGACGTGTCCTGTGTGGACGGCGAGGTGGAGGCCAGCGTGTTCGACCGCTATCGCACCCCCCTGTATAAGGAGGCCAGCTTCAAGCCCTACATCATCGCCGCCATGATCTTCCTGGCCAAGGTGAAGGATCCCCAGGCCACCCTGAAGGCCCTGGAGGAGCGGGGCGCGGCCCGCTGGTTCCAGAAATAAGCCGCGTTTTCACAGGCCCGCCCTTCCGGGCGGGCCTGTCTTGTATTTTGGATTATTTGGAGGTAAGATAAATGGGAAAGCGCATTGTCATCGCCCTGGGCGGCAACGCCCTGGGCAAGAATCTGCCGGAGCAGATGATGGCCGTCAAGCAGACGGCCCGGGCCATCGCCGATCTGATTGAGGACGGACACCAGGTGATCCTGTCCCACGGCAACGGCCCCCAGGTGGGCATGATCCAGAACGCCATGGCCATGCTCACCCGCTCCGATCCGGAGAAATACGTGCCCTGCCCCCTGTCGGTGTGCGTGGCCATGAGCCAGGGCTACATCGGCTACGACCTGCAGAACGCCCTTCGGGAGGAGCTGCTGGATCGGGGCATTGAGAAGGGGGTGGCCACCGTTCTGACCCAGGTGGAGGTGGATCCCGCCGATCCGGCCTTTGCCAACCCCACCAAGCCCATCGGGGCCTTTATGACCCGGGAGGAGGCAGAGCAGCTCGCCGCCAAGCAGGGCTGCCAGGTGGCGGAGGACGCGGGCCGCGGCTGGCGGCAGGTGGTGGCCTCTCCCCGGCCCCAGGGCATCGTGGAGATCGACTCCATCCGGGGCATGGTGGACAGCGGGCTGGTGGTGGTGGCCTGCGGGGGCGGCGGCATCCCCGTGTTCAAGACCGAGGGACACCATCTCAAGGGCGCGGCGGCGGTCATTGACAAGGACTTCGCCTCCTGTGTGCTGGCTCAGCAGCTCAACGCCGACACCCTTATCATCCTCACCGCCGTGGAGAAGGCGGCGGTGAACTTTGGCAAGCCCAACCAGAAGTGGCTGGACGCCCTCACGCCGGAGGAGGCGGAGGGGTACATGGCGGAGGGCCACTTCGCCCCCGGCTCCATGCTGCCCAAGGTGCAGGCGGCGGTGGAGTTTGCCCGATCCGCCCCCGGCCGATCCGCCCTGATCACCCTGCTGGAAAAGGCCCGGGACGGCGTGGCGGGCAAGACAGGTACGGTCATCCGGCAGTAAGCAGCGCACCCTGCGGGGCATCCTTGCCCCGCAGGGTCATTGCGGTTTTTTACAACAACGCTTAGGAGGTGCTTTTATGTCTATCCTGATCCAAAACGGCACCCTGATCTGCCCCGAGGGGCCCGTCCGGGCCGACCTCCGGGTGGAGGGGGACAAAATTGCCCAGATCGGCCCCGGCCTCTCCGCTGGGAGCTGTCAGGTGATCGATGCCTCCGGCAAGCTGGTGTTCCCCGGCTTCATCGACACCCACACTCACCTGGAGATGAACAAGGGAAAGCCCAACGAGACGGCGGACGGCTGGGCCTCCGGCACCCTGGCCGCCCTGGCCGGGGGCACCACCACCGTGCTGGACTTCGCGGAGCCGGAGCGGGGAGCCTCCCTTGCCTCCGCCTTGGACGCCTGGCACAGCCGGGCCGATGGCGTCGCCTCCTGCCACTACGGCTTCCACATGACCATTAAGGACTGGGATCCCAGCCTCCGGGCGGAGCTGGCAGACATGGAGCGGGCGGGGATCACCTCCTACAAGATCTATTTTGCCTATGACAACCTGCGGGTGTCCGACGGCACGGCGCTGGAGGTGGTTCGGGCCGTGGGGGAGCGGGGCGGCATTGTGGGCTGCCACTGCGAGAACGGCGATCTGGTGGCGGCGGGCATTGCCGCCCAAAGGGCCGCCGGGAACCTGGGGCCCTCCGCCCATCCCCTGTCCCGCCCGGGGTTGGTGGAGGCGGAGGCGGTGGGCCGCTGGCTGGCCATTGGAGAGCTGGCGGGGTATCCGGTGAACATTGTCCACCTGTCCACACACCGGGGGCTGGAGTTGGTGCGCATGGCCCGGGGGCGGGGGCAGGCGGCGTATGTGGAGACTTGCCCCCAGTACCTGCTGCTGGACGACGGCAAGTATGGCCTGCCCGGCTTTGAGGGGGCGAAGTTTGTCCTTTCCCCGCCCCTGCGTGGCCGGGAGGATGTGGACGCCCTGTGGGCGGGGCTGCGGGCCGGGGAGCTGGACACCATCGGCACCGATCACTGCTCCTTCCACTTCAAAGGGGGGAAGGAGTTGGGTCGGGAGGATTTTTCCAAAATCCCCAACGGTATCCCGGGGGTGGAGCATCGGCCCATTCTCATGTATACTGCCGGAGTGGCGGCGGGGCGGATATCTGCCCACCAGATGATGAAGCTGCTGTCAGAGCAGCCCGCCAAGCTCTTTGGGATGTACCCCCGGAAGGGGTCGCTGGCCGTGGGCAGCGACGCCGACATTGTAATACTGGACACAGAGTATACGGGCCACATTACCGCCGCTGATCAACACCAGACGGTGGACTATACCCCCTATGAGGGCATGGAGACCAGGGGCCGGGTAGAAACCGTCCTGTTGTCCGGGGAGACGGCGGTGGAGGACGGCCGGGTTGTCAAGACCGGGCGAGGTCGGTTTGTCCGCCGGGGCCCGTCCCTGTTCTGGCGATGAGGCTGGGTGCGGTGCTGATGGCCTCCGGGGCGGGGCGGCGATTCGGAGGGAACAAGCTGCTCCATCCGGTGGACGGCGTGCCCATGATAGAGCGGGCCATGGCCGCCGTTCCTGCGGAGCTGCTGAACAGGGCCTGTGTGGTGAGCTGTTACCCGGAGCTCTTGGCCCTGGCAGGGGAGCGGGGGTACGTCCCCGTTCCCAACCCGGATGCGGCCCAGGGACAGTCCGCCTCCGTCCGGCTGGGGCTGGCGGCTTTGACCGACATGGACGGCGTACTGTTCTGCGTGTGCGACCAGCCCTGGCTGCGGCGGGACAGCGTAGAGCGGCTGCTGGCGGACTTTGCCGCCCACCCGGACTGCATCTGCGCGCTGAGCTGGCGGGGGGAGCGGGGCTCCCCGACGATGTTCCCCCGGGAGCTGTTCCCGGAGCTGCTGGCCCTCACCGGGGATCGGGGCGGAGGCGGGGTGATCCGGGCCCACGTCGCCCGCCTGCGTCTGGTGGAGGCGAGCGGAGGGCTGGAGCTACGGGATGTAGATGAGGCGGGCAGCTGCCTCGGAGGAAATCCTTGAAATCATCTGATTTCAAGGATTTTCTTTGTGTACCCGGCTCAGCTCCCAGATGGGGATAAAGCTGGACTTCAGAAGAACGTGTTACAGTGGCTTTGCGATCTGCCCCGCGTCCTTGAGGAATTCAACGCTTGGGTGGAGCGTGCCACCGCCCAGTGGGATTTTACCACCGAGTTGCTGAAGGCGACAAAGTTGGAGGAGAAGTGGCTGCGGCATATTAAGGCGTTGCGGGAGGATTTGAACCAGTTGCATGCGCTCAAAGCCATGGGCGCCTTTTCCTTGGGGGCGGTGGTGCAATTTGTGGTTTGCGAATAGCGTGTCCGCTGCACTTGCATTGGTTTGTTTTTTATGCTATAAATAAGTTCAGAACATATGTAACACATTTTGAGTGTGAGGAGTAACCTTGTGGGACTGAATTTGGAGAAACAAAAAAAGCTGGCTTATGTAGCCAGACGATATTATTTGGAAGATCAAAAGCAAAGTGATATCGCCCAGGAGTTGGGGGTATCCCGCCCGCTGATCAGCCGGATGCTATCTGAGGCCCGAGAATTGGGCATTGTGGAGATTACGATCCATGAGCCAGGGGCCCGATCTGCCAGGCTTATGGATCGATTACGGTTGTCCGGATCTGTCCATGGCGGCGTGCTGGTGGAGGACGGTGAGGACAATGACACCACCAATCGGCTGCTCTCTCAAGGGGCGGTAGAGCTGTTGGGGCAATTGGGCACCCGGCGGCTGGGGGTGGGTTGGGGGTATCTGATTGGCCAGCTGGTGACCTGGTTGGAAGAGAACCCCCAGTTGGACAGTGCCGTCACCGACATCTGCCCCCTGGTGGGCAATGCCAGCATTCCCGCCCGCAATTATCAGTCCAACGAGAACGTCCGACTGATAGCCCAGCAGTTGGGCGCCGTTCCCCATTTTCTCTACCTCCCGGCTCTGCCGGAGAGCCTGGAGGAAAAACAGGTGCTGTGCTCCACGGAAGTTTACCGTCAGATCTACCAGCAATGGGAGCAGTTGGACACGGCGTTAGTCAATATTGGGGACTACCCCTCCAGCCCCGATTTTGCCTCCTTGGTCCGATACGGCAGCTTGCTCCAGCGTCAGCGAGCCTGTGGGCGGATGCTGATCTACTATTTCAACGAGGCGGGGACAGTGATCCAGTCGGAGCAAGACTTTGCGATCCAGATCCCCATTGGAACCCTGCGGCGCTGCCCCAACATCATTGGGGTGTGTTCCGCCAACACCAGTGTAAAGGCATTGGAGGGTGCATTAAAAACCGGACTGTTCACCCATTTGGTGGCGCGGGAAGATCTGGTGAGAGTATTGATGGAAGGAAAGTAGCATTTGTAACTCCCCGAATCGGGCAGACGATTTGGGGAGTTTGTTTTTTGTAAATTTCGTATAGTTTGATTGCGCAAAAACTGTATAAAACAGGGAAAACGCTTCTTGATATTGACTTATGCCACATGGCGTGCTATCATTATTGCACAAATGTAACAAAATTGAGTTTGGGAGGTGAGATAAGTATGACAAAAGCCGAACTTGCAGCGCGGTTGAAACACGCCTGTGCGTCGGTGCGGTCGGTGGAAGCTGAGCTGACGGAAATTGATTCCCGGTTCGGCGATGCGGATCACGGTTTGACTATGGCCAAGATTGCCGGGGCCATTGACCGTGCGGTTGACCAGTCGGAAGGGGGCATCCGCTCCATGCTGGACAATGCAGCCATGGCCGTCATGACGCTGAACGGTGGCAGTGCGGTTCCCCTGTGGAACACCTGGCTGGACGGGATGCAGGAGGGCGCCCCGGAGGGGGACGAAATTGACGTGGCGGGGCTGAAAGCCGTTTTCGCCAGGGCGCTGGAGGAGCTGGACGATATGTCCGGCGCCAAGGTGGGGGACAAGACCATGATGGACGCGCTGATCCCCGCCAGTGAGGCTATCGCCGCGTATCAGGGGGACGATGAGGGGGCGCTGTTTGCTGCCGCCGCCCGGGCCGCCGTCCAGGGGGCAGAAGATAGCAAACAATTTGTGTCTAAGTTTGGCCGGGCCAAAAGCTACGGTGCCCAGACCATCGGCACTCCAGATGCCGGAGCGGTGTCTATGTCCTATTTCTTCCAAGGCCTGGCGCAGGCTTAAAATTTTGAAGGAGAGGTATTCCGGCATGAAAATGAAGAAGTTTATCAACGCCCCCGAGAGCATCACTGACGAGGAGCTCACCGGCCTGGGGCTGGCCTACCCCGACATTTTGGATGTGGACGGCCACCTGGTGATCAGCAAGGACTTGGCCAGTGCTGACCGGGTTACCATCGTCACTTACGGCGGCTCCGGCCATGAGCCCGCCCAGGCCGGGTTTGTGGGCAAGGGAATGCTGGATATTCAGGCGGTGGGCGATATCTTCGCCGCCCCCAACGGCCAGCTGGTGTTTGACGCCATGAAGCTGGCGGACAAGGGCCACGGTGTGCTGCTGCTCACCCTGAACTATGCCGGCGACCAGCTGGCGGGCAAGCAGGCCATGAAGCTGGCCCAGAAAGCCGGACTGAACGTCCGCCAGGTGGTGACCGGCGAGGAGATCCAGTATGACCCCAACGGCGAGGACAACAAGCGGGGCCTGGCCGGGGCGGTGGCCTTGTACCACATCGCGGCGGCCGCGGCCCGGGAGGGCAAGAGCCTGGACGAGGTGGCCGCCATTGCCCAGCGCTATGCCGACAGCATGGCCTCCGTCACCGTTAAGTCCACCGACGCCACCCATCCCCAGAACGGGATGTCCTTCGGCGATCTGGGCGAGACCGACCTGATGGAGATCGGCGCGGGTCAGCACGGCGAGGGCGGCGGCGTCCGTGTGCCCATGATGTCCGCCAAAGACACTGTGGCCACAGTGGCGGACGCCTTGAGCAAAAAGCTGGAGCTGACGGCCGGGGACAAGGCGTTTGTGATGATCAACGGCTGCGGTGCCACCACCATGATGGAGCTGCTGGTGCTGTTCAAGGACACGGTGGAGTTCCTGAAGGCTAAGAACGTGGAGGTGGTGGCCAGCATGGTGGGCGAGATCCTCACCGTGCAGGAGGCTGGCGGCTTCCAGATGAATATCGCCAAGTGGGACGAGGAGTTCCTCCGCCTGTGGAACACCCCCTGTCACACCCCTGCTTACAGCAAGGAGTGAGCTATGGCTGACAACATTGGCAACAAGGCGGCCCACGATTACCATCTGGACGTGCCCGCCGCTCAAGAGGGGTTTTACGTCAAAGGGAATGCCCATTGCGGCTGGGGCATGAAGAACCGGCTGGCTCGGATGTTCCGCCCGGAGTCGGGCAACACGGTGATGCTGGCCTTTGACCACGGCTATATCATGGGACCCACCGCCGGGCTGGAGCGCATTGATTTAGTCATACCGCCCTTGGTTCCCGATGTGGACGTGCTCATGGGTACCCGGGGAGTCATCCGCTCCTGCATCTCTCCTGCCGTTTCGGCGGCAAAATGCGTCCGGGTGACCTACGATTCCACGGTACTCTACGACGATATGTCCAACGGCGGTGGCATCGCCTGCGATATCAACAGCGCCATTGAGATGAATGCGGACTGCATGGCGGTGCAGACCTTCCTCGGCGCCTCCGGCGAAAGCCGTTCCTTGGAGCTGCTGGCCCGAACCGCCGACGCGGGCAGCCGGTACGGCATCCCCACCCTGGGGGTGGTGGCCGTGGGCAAGGAGATGGAGCGCACCGAGAAGTTCTTTCTGCTGGCCACTCGGGTTCTGGCGGAGAATGGGGCTAATATCGTTAAGAGTTACTATTGCGAGGGGTTTGAGCGGGTGGCCGCCGCTTGTCCCGTCCCTATTGTCATCGCGGGCGGCAAGAAGCTACCGGAGTTGGAGGCCCTGGAGATGGCCTACCGGGCCATCCAAGAAGGGGCCCACGGGGTGGACATGGGGCGAAATATCTTCCAATCCGATTCCCCCACCGGCATGGCCCAGGCTATCGGCAAGGTGGTGCACGAGGGATATACTCCCGCTCAGGCCTACGAAGTCTATCAGGAGATCAAGCATCAGAAATAAGGAGGGGTCGCTGTGTCAGCCGAGTATATGCACATTGGAATTCCCATCACCAACCGCAAGCCTAACATGGTCTATAACGAGGGGGCCAAGTTCTGGGTGAGCCAGGTGGATGACTATGACTACAAGATCGAATACTTGAAATTTGAGGAGGGTACCCCCTTCCCCGAGGAGATCCACCGTCACCCCCATGTGGCCTACAAGGTGGATGATCTGGAGAAGTACATCGCTGATGCAGACAGTGTGATCTGCGGTCCCATGGAAGCCAACGAAATGGGTGACCGGCTGGCTTTTGTTTGGAAGGACGGCGCGATTCTGGAGTTGTACCAGGAGGCATAACAGTTCTGATCTGCGCTGGGACACTGAGCAAACCAGTTGGCGCACAAAAAAGCGATCACCACAAGAGAAATTGTGCTCTCTTGTGGTGATCGCTTTTTCGGCAGCTTTGAGCTAAAACAAGTGGAGGTTGCCTTTTATGGTTCCAGCGCCCGCGCCCGGTACTCCGTGGGAGTCACCCCCGTCTCCTTTTTAAAGGCGGTGCAGAAGCTGCTCTCACTGGAAAAGCCCACGGCGAAACAAATGCTTTTCACAGAATCGCCGGTACTCTGGAGCAGGAATTTCGCGTTGCTGATCCGGGTGGCGAGGATATATCGGTGGGGAGAGAAGCCGGTCTCGTTTTTGAACAGGCGGCTGAAATAAAAGGGGCTCAGCGCCGCCCGGGCGGCCAGTTCCTCCAGCGGGAGCGCCTGGGCCAGGTGGTCGTTGATGTAGGCGATGCTGTCCTCAACGATGCCGGCGGACTGGCTGCTGGGGTTGGCCCCCTCACGGCTCACCAGCAGCTCAGTGAGAAGGTTCACGATGTAGTTGTTGAGCACGGCCTCCCGGACGGGGGCGGCGTCCCGGAACTGGGCGTAGATTTGGTGCAGGTTCTTCTCAAAACGGTAGCTGTTCTTCAGCGTGATCACCGGGCTGTCCCCGCCTGTGATGGCGTCAAAATAGCCCCGGGCACAGGGTCCGTCAAAGTGGAGCCACTCCGCATCCCAACCGTCGGCGGTGTGGTAGGCGTGGGGGGCGTAGCAGTCCAGCACCGCCACCTGTCCCTCCCGGGCGCGGAATTGCCGCCCACCCCAGTCCACCTCGCAGCAGCCCCGGATGACGTGCATGACGAGAAAGCTGTCCAGGGAGGATCTGCGCAGGCAATAGCCGGGCAAGTATTGAAAATGGCCCACAATAAGTGGGCAGAGGAACAGATCCTGAGCCTGGGCGCTGGGCGTATAGATGTAGTAATCAGAACCCGGGGAAACAAGGGCTTCTGTGGACAGCATATGGACACCCTCCGTTTGCTTATAGCAAATTTTATTATATAGAGAAGGCCGCCTTTCGTCAAGAAAATGAGAGCAACTTTTCAAAATGACATGGCAACTGTAGAAATTGAAAAATCAAATGAAACAGGCTATGCTCTTATCAATGCGGAACCGCAAAATCAAGGAGGCGTTAGGGATGAACAACGTGAAGATCTGGGAGGAGCGCATCGTGCTTCCCACCTATGAGATCGGTGAGGCGGACAAAAACCCCATGTTTCTGGAGGGCCGAGTATACCAGGGCAGCTCCGGGAAGGTGTACCCCTATCCCACCATTGAGTCGGTGTCCGACGTAAAGACGGACAAGGAGTATCAGGCGGTGTGGTTGGAGAACGAGTATTTGAAGGTGATGATCCTGCCCGAGCTGGGCGGACGCATCCAGCGGGCCTATGACAAGACCAATGACTACGACTTCGTGTACTACAACCATGTCATCAAGCCCGCGCTGGTGGGGCTGTGCGGGCCCTGGATCAGCGGCGGCATCGAGTTCAACTGGCCCCAGCATCACCGCCCCACCACCTATTCTCCGGTGGATTATCTGCTCATTGAAAACCCGGACGGTTCCAAGACCTGCCGGGTATCCGATGTAGACCAGATGTATGGCACCCGGGGGGAGGCCAGCTTTACCTTGTACCCCGGCAAGGCGTACATTGAGATCAAGGGCCAGCTTTACAACCCCACACCCCTGCCTCAGACCTTCCTGTGGTGGGCCAATCCCGCCGTCCCGGTGAACGAGAACACCCAGTCCATCTTTCCCCCTGATGTCCACGCGGTGATGGATCACGGCAAGCGGGACGTGTCCCGGTTCCCCATTGCCACAGGGGAGTACTATAAGCACGATTACAGCGCGGGGGTGGACATCTCCCGGTATAGGAATATCCCCGTGCCCACCTCCTACATGGCGGAGAAAAGTGACTTTGATTTTGTGGGTGGCTACGATTACGGCAGGCAGGCGGGTATCCTCCACGTGGCAGATCACCACATCTCCCCGGGCAAAAAGCAGTGGACCTGGGGCTGTGGCGATTTCGGGAGGGCCTGGGATCGGAACCTCACCGACGAGGACGGCCCCTATGTGGAGCTGATGACCGGGGTATACACCGACAACCAGCCCGATTTCACCTGGCTCAAGCCCTTTGAGGAAAAAACCTTTACCCAGTATTTCTTGCCCTACAAGGCGGTGGGGGCGGTGAAAAACGCCACCATCGACGCGGCGGTGAACTTGGAGACCAGCCTGGAGGGCGTGACGGTGACGGCCTACACCAGCGGGGAGCATCCCCATGCCCGGATTCAGCTCATTTATGGCGACAAGGTGCTACTGGACGAGGAGACGGCGCTGTCCCCCGTACAGACCTATCAAAAGACGGTGCCCTGCGCAGTAGAGGACGAGACCGGGCTGACCCTGAAGGTGCTGGACGGGACAAGGGAGCTGGTGGCCTACACCCCACTGAAGCGGGAGATCCCCAAGCTCCCTGAGCCTGCCCAGGCGGCCAAGGATCCGGAGGAGATCATGACCTGCGAGGAGCTCTACCTCACCGGCCTGCACATTGAGCAGTACCGCCATGCTACCTACCGCCCGGATCCCTACTACCTGGAGGGGCTGAAGCGGGACCCGGGGGACATCCGGCTCAATAACGCCTATGGCTCGCTGCTGCTGCGCCGGGGGCAGTTTGCCCAGGCGGAGACATATTTCCGTAGGGCGCTGAAGCGGTGTACCTGGAGGAACCCCAACCCCTACGACTCCGAGCCCTATTACAACCTGGGGCTGGCGCTATTCTACCAGGAAAAGTTGGACGAGGCCTTCGACGCCTTCTACAAGGCCACCTGGTCCAGCGAGCAGCAGGAGATGAGCTTCTACTATCTGAGCTGCATTGAGGCAGAGCGAAACAGTTTTGCCAGCGCCCTGGCGCTGGTGGACAAGGGGCTGGTAAAGAATTGGCACAACGTCAAGGCCCGAGGGCTGAAGGCCTATCTCCTGCGGAAGCTGGGCCGGGAGGAGCAGGCCCGGGCGTGGATCGAGGAGAGCCTTACCATTGATCCCTTCGACTACCTGTCCCGGCTGGAGCTGTCCCGGCTGGGGGGCGAAGGGGGGGAGGCGGTCAGGGCGCTGGCCCGGGACTTCCACGAGACCTGGCTGCGTATCGCCCGGGATTACGCTCAGTTCGGCGCTTACGCCGAAGCGGTTGACGCCCTGGAGCTGTGCAAAAAGCCCTGGCCCATGCTGTCCTATTACAAGGCGTACTACCAGGAAAGGCTGGGGGCGGACAGCAGACCGGCGTTGGCTCAGGCAGAGGGCTGCCCCGCCGACTACTGCTTCCCCAACAAGCTGGAGGATCTGGTTGTGCTGGAGTATGCCAAAGAGCATACCGAAAAGCCCGCCAAGGCCTGTTACTATCTGGGCTGCCTGCTGTATGACAAGCTGCAATATGACGCTGCCATGGAAAATTGGGCGCGATCCGCCCAACTGGATCCGCAATTCCCCACCGTCTGGCGGAACCTGTCCCTGGCCTACTACAACAAGCGCCATGACAGTCAGGCGGCCCAGGAGGCCATGGAGCGGGCCTGGGCACTGGCCCCGCAGGATGCCCGGGTGTTCCTGGAGCTGGACCAGTTGCACAAGAGGCTAAAAATGCCCGTGGAGGAGCGGCTGGCCCGGTATGAGGCAAATCGGGAGGTATTTCTGAGGCGGGACGATCTGAAAATCGAGTATGCCACCCTGCTCAACCTGCTGGGACGTTATGGGGAGGCCTATGAGTTCATCATGGCCCACCGCTTCCATCCCTGGGAGGGCGGCGAGGGCAAGGTGACCGGCCAGTACACCACCGCCCTGGTGGAGCTGGCCCGGGAGGCCATGGCCGAGGGCCGCTGGGAACAGGCGGAGGACTATCTGCTGCGCACGGCGTCCTACCCGGAGAACCTGGGCGAGGGTAAGCTGGAGGGCACCAAGGACAACCATGTGAATTACTATCTGGGGGTGGTGAAGGAGCAGCTGGGCGATCGGTCGGGGGCCCAGGTGTGTTTCGAGCTGGCCTGCGTGGGCACCGATGAACCCGCTGGGATGATGTACTACAACGACCAGCCCGCCGACATGATCTATTACCAGGGCCTGGCGCTGGAGAAGTTGGGCAGGCCGGTGGAGGCCAAGGCCCGGTTCAATAAGCTGTTGGACTATGGTGAGCGGCATATGTTCGACCATATGCGGGTGAGTTATTTTGCGGTATCTCTGCCGGACTTTCTGATTTTTGACGACGACCTGGACAAAAAGAACCAGGCCCATTGCCATTATCTCATTGGCCTGGCCCGGCTGGGACTGGGTCAGCCCGATGAGGCGGCAGAGGCTTTTGACGAGACGGTTCGACTGGAGCAAACCCATCAAAATGCCATCCGCTATCGGAAGATGTGCGTATAAGGCCCAGGCGGCGGGAGATCACCGGGGCAACCTGAAGGTGTCGGCGAATGGGCGCACCACTGCGCTTTTCCACCCACACCGTCTCCTTTATATGATCCATAAGACGGAATGAAAAAGTAAAAAGGGCGGCGCGCCGGATCATCTCGCCTGTGGGCGGGAAGGTCCGGCGGCGCTGTTATTTCCGGGCTTTTTGTTTGATAGGCAAACTTTTGCGAAATCTCCACAAAAACCGGGACCGGATTTTGACGGCCAGCGTTTGCCTTGATTTTGCGGAATTTCTGGTTTCCTCAATGTAGCTGCATAGGGTTGTGCTTGGAGATACCGAAGTATTTGCATATCTGCCCCCCGACTTGGTGATCAGGAAGGCTCTACCATCCAGCCCTGTTTGCAAGAAATATCAGGGGGCCAAAAAATAGGCTTGAAGAAAACGGAGGGGGTCCTCTCCTCTTGTGGAGGGAGGTGGAAAGGCGGGGCTACCGCATGGGTTACGGTAATCTTCTACAAAAAAAGAATGGACACAGACCTGTAAATGTGTTAATATTAGTGATATGCACGGAGACGCGAAGCCCTGTTTTCCCACAGGGCAGCGCAAGACAGAGGGAGTCCCCCGTCTGCCGCTGTAAGCGGCAGACAGCCTCTTTTTATTGTAACCGAGCTGTTCCGTGGACAAGAAAGGAAGGGTCAATATGCCGCTGGTACCAATGAAGGCCATTTTAGACGCCACCGAAAAGTACAACTACGCCCAGGGCGCATTCAATGTCAACGCTGTGTGTCAAGCCAAGGCCGTGATCGAGGTTCACGAGATGTTCCGCTCCGCCGCCATCCTCCAGGGGGCGGATTTGGCCAACGCCTTTATGGGCGGCCGGACCGATTTTGCCCAGGGCACCCTGGAGGACAAGAAGAAGGGTGCGCTGAACATCGCCAATGCGGTGAAGAAGTACGCCGAGCACAGCCCCGTCCCGGTGGCGCTCCACCTGGATCACGGCAAGAACATGGACTCCTGCGTGGCTGCCATCGCGGGCGGCTATACGTCGGTGATGATCGACGGCTCCTCCCTTCCCTTCGACGAGAACGTGGAGCTCACCCGGGAGGTGGTGAAGTACGCCCATGAGCGGGGCGTCACCGTGGAGGGCGAGCTGGGCGTGCTGGCCGGTGTGGAGGACCACGTGTTTGCCGCCAATTCCACCTACACCAACCCCATGGACGCGGTGAAGTTCTTCCGCCAGACCGGGGTGGACGCCCTGGCCATCAGCTACGGCACCAAGCACGGGGCCAACAAGGGCAAGGACACCGTTATCCGCAAGGAGATCGCCATTGCCACCAAGGAGTGCATGCTCCACGAGGGCATCGAGGGCACCCTGGTGAGCCACGGCTCGTCCACCGTGCCCCAGTACATCGTCAGCGAGATCAACGCCCTGGGCGGCGATATCCATGACGCCTATGGTATCAAGAAGGAGCAGCTCAAAGAGGTGTCCAAGCTGGGCATCCGCAAGATCAACGTGGACACCGACATCCGCCTGGCGGTGACCCGCAACCTGCGGGAGCTGTTCCGGGACAACGCTGCTTTGCGGGACAGCGCCTCCATCGGCGGGATTTACAAGCTGCTGGTGGACAATCCCTCCGCCTTTGACCCCCGGGTGTTCTTCCCGCCCATCATGGATACCGTCATGTACGGCATCGTGCCCGACGAGGACGTGGCCCGCATTGTGGACTGCATCGAGCGGGGCGTGAAAGAGGTCGTGGGCACCCTGATCGTGGAGTTCGACTCCGTGGGCAAGGCCCCCCTCATTGAGAACGTCTCCCTGGACGAGATGGCGGAGCGGTATCGGAAGAAGGGCATTTAAGTGGTTCCTTTTTCTTGAAAGAAAAAGGAACCGAAAAAGAACTTTAATTCGCTGACGGGCGCAGGCAAGTCCTTCAAGTTTCCGCCCGGTAACGGCACATTTACAAAATGGAGAACTGACTATGGGTAAAAATAT
The DNA here is from genome assembly GCA_021768085.1 of Bacillota bacterium. Lineage (GTDB taxonomy): Bacteria > Bacillota > Clostridia > Oscillospirales > Oscillospiraceae > Enterenecus. Next base: position 11,787 of record JAETOJ010000021.1, on the reverse strand, counting down.
TTTAGTGGCCCACGGCGGCGGCCCTACCGCTGTCATCAACGGCTCCCTCCAGGGGGTGGTGGAGTCCGCCCGGAGCGCCGGTTTCGACGGGAAGATCTACGCCGCCCGGTTCGGGGCGGAGGGCATCCTGGCCGGGGATCTCATCGACCTCACCGACGTGCCCGCCGCCACCATTGCCAAGCTGGGGCACACCCCAGCCTCCGCCATCGGCTCCTGCCGGCGGAAGCTCACCGACGCGGACTATCCCACGGTGATGGACACGCTGAAAAAATTTGACATCGGATATTTCTTCTACAATGGCGGCAACGACTCCATGGACACCTGCAACAAGGTCAACGAGCTGGCAAAGGCCCAGCGGCTGGACGTGCGGGTCATCGGCATCCCCAAGACCATGGACAATGACCTGGATCTCACGGATCACTGTCCCGGCTTCGGCTCCGCCGCCCGGTACGCCGCCCTCAGCGCCGCCGAACTGGCCCTGGACGCCTCCGGCCTGCCCATCCACGTGGTGGTGCTGGAGCTGATGGGCCGCAACGCGGGCTGGGTCACCGCCGCCAGCGCCATGGCGGCGCGGCTCACCGACTGCCAGGTGCTCACCTATCTGCCGGAGGTCTTGGTGGACGAGGACAAGATGCTGGCCGACATTGAAAAAGCCTATGCACAGGGCCGCGGCCTGCTGGTGACCGTCAGCGAGGGCATCTGCGGCCTGGACGGCAAACCCCTGGCGGATACAGGAATTGTGGACGGTTTCGGCCACAAGGTGCCTGGAGGCACCGCCCAGCACATCACGGATCAGATCATTCGGAAGCTGGGCCTCAAGTCCCGGGCGGAGAAGCCGGGGCTCCTGGGGCGGGCCAGCATCCCCTACCAGTCTTCCACCGACCGGGAGGAGGCCTACGCCGTGGGCAAGTACGCGGTGGAGGCGGCCCTGAAGGGGGAGAGCGGCTCTATGGTGGCCATCGACGCGGTGCGGACGCCGGCCTATTCCAGCAGCCTGTCCCTGGTGCCGCTGGCCAAGGTGGCCAACGTGGAGAAGAAGTTCCCGCTGGAGTGGATCGTGGACGGCAACCAGATCGCCGACGCTTTCTTTGACTACGCGATGCCACTGATGGGGGACGCGTTCCCGGAATACGCTTTGCTGAGGTAACGGAATATGAAACATATCTATTTGAATTTGAAGCGGTTCGACGTGCCCGTGGAGCTGGGCGGCGTGAACCGGCTGGCCCCGGTGAAGGACTGGGGCGCGGCGGTGGTGAACGGTACCCAGGAGGCGCTGCGCAGGTACGATCCTGCCCAGGTTGAGTTTGTGCAATACCTGCCGGAGGCCCATCTGCTGGGCGCGGTGGGTGCGCTGGCGGAAAACAGCCCCGTGCAGATCGGTAGCCAGGGCGTGTACCGCATGAACACGGCGGTGGGGGGCAACTTCGGGGCCTTTACCACCAACCGGCCCGCCTCTATCGTCAAGGCCATGGGGTGTACGTCCACCCTCATCGGCCACTGCGAGGAGCGCAACGACAAGAAGGGTATCCTGGCGGAGGCGGGGGTCACGGACATGAGCGCCGTCAACCGCCTGCTGAACCAGGAGATCAAGTGCGCCCAGGACGCGGGGCTGACGGTGCTGTACTGCATCGGCGAAACCAGCGAGGAGCAGCCCCAGTGGGAGGACGTACTGGGCCAGCAGCTGGACGCGGGGCTGGATGGCGTGGACAAGAGCAGGGTCGTCATCGGCTACGAACCCGTCTGGTCCATCGGCCCGGGCAAGACCCCGGCGGACAAGGACTACATCACCAAGATCGCCCGCTTCGTCAAGGAGCGCACCGGGGGGATGGACGTGGTGTACGGAGGCGGCCTGAAGGCGGACAACGCTGCCATGCTGGCCTCCATCGACGAGATCGACGGCGGGCTTATCGCCCTCACCCGGTTTCAGGGGGAGATCGGCTTCTACCCCCAGGAGTATCTGGAAATCATTCGCTTGTACTTAGGAGAATAAGGGAGGGTGCCCATGAAATTAGAGTTTGAATACGGCCACGGCCTGATGGCCGCCAACCTGCCCGACAATACCGACGTGTTTATCCCCGGGGAGACCGTCCCCGATCCCCCCTGCCTGCCCCAGGACTGGGACAGCCTGTATAACGCCACCCTAAAGTCCCTCCGCCACCCCATCGGGATGCCTCCGCTGAAGGAGCTGGCGGGCCCGGGCAAGACAGTGGTGTTCGTCATCCCGGACATCGTAAAGGGTGGCTGCCAGCCCACCGCCCACCGGAAGGTGTCCATCCGGGCCTGTCTCGACGAACTATATGCCGCCGGGGTGGACAAGAAGGACATCCTGCTGCTGTTCTCCAACGGCCTGCACCCCCGGGCCACCGTGTCCGAGATGAAGCAGATTTTGGGCGAGGAGCTGTTCAACGAGTTTTACTGGACCAACCAGATCACCTCCCACGACAGCGAGGACTACGATCACATGGTGGACCTGGGCAAGACCCGGCGGGGCGACCCGGTGCTGATGAACAAGTACGTTTTTGACTGCGACCTCCCTATCCTCATCGGCCACACCCAGGGCAACCCCTACGGGGGCTACTCCGGGGGCTACAAGCACTGCGCCACCGGCATCACCCACTGGCGGAGCATCGCCAGCCACCACGTGCCTGACGTGATGCACCGGCCCGACTTCACCCCTGTGTCCGGCAAAAACCTGATGCGTACCAAGTTTGACGAGATCGGGATGTGGATGGAGGAGAAGATGGGCCACCCCTTCTTCTGCTGCGACGCGGTGCTGGATACCTATTCCCGGCAGATCGCCATTTTCTCCGGCTACGCCAAAGAGATGATGCCGGTTTCCTGGGAAATTGCCGACAAGCGCACCTATGTGCCCTGGGCGGAAAAGAAGTACGACGTGATGGTGTTCGGGATGCCCCAGGCCTTCCACTACGGCGACGGCATGGGCACTAACCCCATCCAGATGATGCAGGCCCTGTCCGCCCAGGTGATCCGCCACAAGCGGGTGATGAAGGACAACTGCGTGATCATCTGCTCGTCCCTGTGCAACGGCTACTTCCACGACGAGCGCTGGCCCTACCTGCGGGAGCTGTACGAGCTGTTCCAGCACGATTACATGAACATCCTGCCCGACATGAACCGGTACGGCGAGTACTTCGCCACCAACCAGGAGTACATCCGGAAGTACCGCTTCTGCAACGCCTTCCACCCCTTCCACGGGTTCTCCATGATGAGCTGCGGCCACATCGCCGAGATGAACACCAGCGCCATCTACATCGTGGGCGCCCAGGAGCCGGGTATCGCCCGGGGGATGGGGCTCAAGACCCGGGCCACCTTTGAGGAGGCGCTGGAGGACGCGAAGAAAAAGTTCGTGGGGCCGAACCCCAATATCCTGGCTCTGCCCAAGACCTTCAAGGTGGGCGCCGTCCACCTGTGCATGAAGGGGGAGCCCTACGACGGCACCAACGGCTGCGGTGGGTGCGGCTGCTGAGCGCGGTGAAACGTCTATGACAGCCGGCAGGCTGAACATGAGAAAAGAGTAAAGGAAGGTGTCGTATGAGCAAAACAAAGCAAGCCAAAAGACCCCTGACCCAGGCGGAAAAGCGGAACAAGACCATTAACCGGCTGTGGCTGCTGCTGTCCCTGGTGGTAGCTCTGATCGTGTGGTTCCTGCTGTCCATCGGGGAAAAGACGGGGCGCAGCTTCCCGTTCCTGTTCTCCATTCAGGGGAGAGACTCGGTCATCCAGGGTCTCCGAACCATGATTGACCGCGACGCGCTGTGGAACGACTTTGCCAGCAGTATGATCTCGGTGGCCATGGGCTTCGGCCTGGGCTTCGTCACCGCTCTGCCGGTGGCCTTCCTGATGGCCTGGTACACCCCGGTGCGTAAGATCATCGAGCCCTGGATCAACTTCATCCGAAATATCCCCGCCCTGGCCTACGCGCCCCTGGTGGTGCTCATGCTGGGCGTGGGCCGCACACCGTCCGTGGTGCTGATCTGGATCTGCACCTTTATGACCATGTGCATCACCATCTTCCACGGCATCCGCAACATTGACAATACCCTGGTGAAGGCCGCCAAGGTGCTGGGGGCCAACGACGTGGACATCTTCTTCCGCATCACCCTGCCCGCCACGGTGCCCTTCATCCTCACCGCCGTGCGGTTGGGCCTGAGCGCGGCGCTGACCACCCTGCTGGCGGCGGAGTCCACCGGCGCCCGGGCCGGCCTGGGTATGCGTATCCGCACCCTCCAGAGCACCTTTGAGACCAACGCCATGCTGGGCTATATCATCATCATCGGCATCATCGGCACGCTGCTGAATATCCTTGTGGACTTCATCGAAAGGAGGCTGACCTCATGGCAGGAGAAGCGGGAAGAGGCGTAAAGATCCAGATTAAGGACGTCAAAAAGGAGTACCACGGCGACCACGGCACCACCGTAGCCCTCAACGGTGTCAACCTGGACATCATGGAGAACGAGTTCGTCTGCGTCGTCGGCCCCTCCGGCTGCGGCAAGTCCACCCTGCTGAACATCCTGGCGGGGCTGCATGAGGCCAGCTCCGGCGAGTGCTACCTGGACGGCGAGATCATCCACGGCACCGACGTGAAGCGGGGCGTGGTATTCCAGCAGTACGCCCTGTTCCCCTGGCAGACCGTCCTTCAGAACGTCATGTTCGGCCCCCAGATGAAGCGTATGCCCAAGGCGGAGTGCGAGGCCATCGCCCGCAAGTACATCAAGATGGTGGGTCTGGAGGACTTTGAGAACTCCTTCCCCAAGGAGCTGTCCGGCGGCATGAAGCAGCGGGTGGCCATCGCCCGAGCCTACGCCAACAACCCCGAGGTGCTGCTCATGGACGAGCCCTTCGGTGCCCTGGACGCCCAGACCCGGGCCCAGCTCCAGACCGAGCTGCTCAAGACCTGGGAGGAGGAGCAAAAAACCTGCTTCTTCATCACCCACGACGTGGACGAGGCGGTGCTGCTGGCCCAGCGGGTTGTCATCATGTCCGCCCGTCCGGGCCGCATCAAGCGGGTGGTGGACATCGACATCCCCTATCCCCGGGATCAGGGTACCAAGAGCGATCCCCGGTTCATGGAGCTAAAGGCCGAGATCTGGAATGAGGTCTACCAGGAGTACCTGGAAGTCCGAAAGTAAGTTTGTGCCTGACCGTGGCTCACGGTTGACATACAGGCAGTCCCAAACAAATTCAAGGAGGAAAAATGAAATGAAGAAACTCACCGCCCTGCTGCTGGCCCTGGTTATGGTACTGGGTCTGGCGGCCTGCGCCGGCACCCCCGACCCCACCAAGGCCCCCGATCCCACCAAGGACGTGGCCCAGACCCAGCCCCCCGAGGAGAGCAAGGAGCCCGAGCCCGCCAAGCCCGACCCCATCACCCTGAACATCGCCTATATGCCCAACTACGCCTCCCTCTGGGGCGTGCTGTCCGCTGACAAGCAGGGCTTCTTCGCCGAGGAGGGCATCACCATCAATCTGGTGGAGTTCCCCGACGGCCCCTCTGAGGTGGCGGCTATGGAGAGCGGCGAGATCGATCTGGCCTACATCGGCAAGGGCGCCCACCGCCTGTGCATCCTGGGCAATGCCATTATCTTTGCCCCCAGCTCCGTCCACACCGTGGATAAGGTGGTTTGTATGCCCGACAGCGGCATCAAGACCGTGGAGGATCTGAAGGGCAAGACCATCGCCTTCAACTCCGGCTCCTCCTCCGAGACCACCTTTGACAACGCCCTGAAGGTGGGCGGCCTGACCCGTGAGGATGTGGATCCCTACGACATGGGCATTGACTACATGGTGCCTGCCGCCGTGTCCGACGACATCGACGCCGCCGTGTGCTGGAACCCCTACTCCGGCCAGATCCTCCAGCAGGTGGCCGGCTCCTACGAGATCGAGTTCGCCGACGGCTCCACCAACATCTCCAGCTGGATCTGCCTGCCCAAGTACGCCCAGGAGAACCGCGACATCCTGGTGCGCTTCAGCCGCGCTCTTTACAAGGGCATGGACTGGGGCTCCAAGGAGGAGAACTACGACACCGTGGCCCAGTACTGCGCCGACCGCACCAAGACCAGCCTGGAGGCCAACCAGCTCCAGGTGGGCGACGCCCACTGGTTCAATATCGCCGATCTGACCTCCGGTCTCAAGGACGGCACCGTCAAGAAGTACTATGAGGGAATGCAGAACGACATGGTACAGGGCGGCAACATTGAGGAGGGCCAGGCCAAGGAGGACGTGGGCGATTTCGTCCTGTTCGACGTGATGGAGGAAGCCCTGAAGTAAGCCTCTGAGCCAATCAAATACCAGAACGCATAGGAACGGGCCCTATGGGACGGAGCTGAAGTCCGCCTATAGGGCCTCGTTCTGCCCAGATCCACCGGACGGAGGAGTGCTTTGTGAACATCAAACTGACCTGCCCCCCCGACGCCCCGGCCCCCGTGGCCTTTGCCGCCGATCAGCTGTCCGCCTATCTGGGCCGGATGCTGGCGGGGGAGGAGGGGGAGCTCGCCATCCGCCTAAAGGTGCGCCCCGACCCGGAGCCCAGGCGGCCCGACTGGTTTGCCGTGGAGCTGAACGAGACGGAGGGCTCCATCGCGGGAAACAGCGGGCGGGCGGTGCTGCTGGGGGCCTACGACTGCCTGCGGCGCTTAGGCTGCCGGTTCCTTGCCCCCATCAAGGGCTGCGAGGTGGTGCCCCCCATCGCCCGTCGGGCGCTGAAGCTGCGGTATGAGCACCGGGCGTCCTTCTACCACCGGGGCGTGTGCATCGAGGGGGCGGACAGCCGGGAGAATGTGCTGGCTTTCCTCGACTGGCTGCCCAAGGTGGGCTATAACAGCTTTTTCCTGCAATTCAAAACGCCCTGGATCTTTTACGCCCGGTGGCGGCAGCACCAGCGAAACCCCCTCCGGGAGGCGGAGCCCTTCACCCCTGACGACGCCCTGTCCTGGATGGAGGAGGCGGAGGGAGAGCTGAAGCGCCGGGGGCTGCTGCTCCACAAGGTGGGCCACGGCTGGACGGGGGCGGCGCTGGGGTATGAGTCCGTCTCCTGGGACGCTGACCCCGCTCCCCTGGCAGAGGACAAGCGCCCCCTGGCCGCCCAGGTGGACGGGGTGCGGGGGCTGTGGAAGGGCGTCCCCGCCAACACCAACCTGTGCTTCCACAACGGGGATGCCGTGGACGCCTTTGCCGCCCAGGTGACGCGGTACGCCCAGGCCAACCCGGAGGCGGACTACCTCCATATCTGGCTGGCGGACGAGTACAACAACGTGTGCGAGTGCGACGGCTGCCGGGGCACCACCCCCTCCGACCAGTATGTGGAGCTGCTCAATGAGATCGACGGGCGGCTGACCGGGCTGGGGCTGGACACCCGGATCGTGTTCCTGCTGTACCAGGAGCTGCTGTGGCCCCCGGTGAAGGCCCGGCTGGCCAATCCGGATCGGTTCGTCCTCATGTTCGCCCCCATCAGCCGCACCTTTGAGCGATCCTACACCGTGGAGCGGGAGCTGCCCCCCATCCCGGTCTACGAGCGTAACCGGATCACTCTGCCCACGGATCTCTCGGAGAACCTGGCCTTCCTCCGGGGCTGGCAGGCGCTGTTCCACGGGGACAGCTTCGTGTACGACTACCCCCTGGGCCGGGCCCACTACGGCGACTTCGGGTACGTGAAGCTGGCCCGGGTGATCAGCGGCGACGTGAAGCAGCTCAAGGGGCTGGGCCTGGACGGCTATATCAGCTGCCAGGAGCTGCGGGCGGGCTTGCCCAACTTCTTCCCCAACTACGTGCTGGGCCGGACGCTGATGGACGCGGACGCCGACGTGAACCAGCTGCTGGGGGAATATTTCGCCGCGGCCTACGGGACGGACTGGCCTGCCGTGGCGGACTACCTGTCCCAGCTGTCCGGCCTGAGCAGCACCGATTACGTCAACGGCAAGGGCGGGCGCAGGGACGAGGGGATGGCCGCCCGGATGGAGGATATCCGGGCGCTGTGCCTGGGCTTTACCCCCACGCTGGACGCCCACCGGGGCGCGGGTGGCTGGGCCACCCCGTTCTGGGAGGCGTTGGACTACCACCGGGACTATGTGCTCAAGCTGGCCCGGGCGTGCCGGCGGCTGGCCCAGGGAGAGGACGGGAAGGCGGCAGAGGATTGGGCTGCCTTCCGGCGGTTCATCTGTGAAAAGGAGCCGGACTTCCAGCCCTGGCTGGATGTGTACCGGGTGCTGGAGGTTTTGGAGAAGTACACGGGGCTCCCGCCCCGGTAAAGCTGAAAGGAGGACGCAAAATGCGCCACGACTATTATTACTATGACAGGGAGCAGCTGCTGGCTGCCCCCAAGGTGCCCATTGAGGTGCTGGCGGATAACGCCGCGGTGTTTCAGGCCATTGCCCGGGAGATGGCGGACGAGATCAAGTGCCATAACGCCCAGGGCAAAACCACCGTGTTTATCTGCCCCGTGGGGCCTGTGGGGCAGTACCCCTATTTCGTGGATCTCGTCAACGGGGAGAATATCAGTCTGAAAAACGTCTGGTTCCTCAACATGGACGAGTATCTCACCGACGACAAGCAGTGGATCGACAAGGGCGATAAGCTCAGCTTCCGGGGCTTTATGGATCGGACGGTATACACCAAAATTAAGCCGGAGCTGGTAATGCCCGAGAGTCAGCGGGTGTTCCCCGATCCCAACGACCCGGACAATATGGCCCGAACCATCGAGAAGCTGGGGGGCGTGGATATCTGCTTCGGCGGCATCGGCATCAACGGCCACCTGGCCTTCAACGAGGCCCAGGACGAGCTCACTGGGGAGCAGTTCAAGCAGCTCCACACCCGGGTGCTGGAGATCAGCCGGGAGACTCGGACAGCTAACGCCATCGGCGATCTGAACGGCGCCGTGGACGATATGCCCCGCTGGTGCGTCACCATCGGCATGAATGAGATCTACAACGCGCGCAAGGTGCGACTGGGCGTGTTCCGGGACTGGCACCGGGCGGTGCTCCGCCACACGGCCTATGGCGAGGTGTCCGGCCACTTCCCCGCCACCCTGATGCAGACCCACCCGGACGCGCTGATCCGCACCACCGAGTTTGTGGCCAACCTGCCGGACTGAGCCCGGGCGGAGGGAACATGAAGGATACCTATCTCATCAACGGCCAGGTCTATCTGGGCCGGCGCTTTGAGGAAAAGACCCTGAAGCTGTCCGGCGGGAAGATCCAGGTGCTGGACAAGGACGCCCCCGTTCCCCGGTCGGGGGAGGTCATCGACGTCGCCGGCAGGCGGGTGGTGCCCGGCTTTATCGACGTGCACACCCACGGCGGGGTGGGCGTGGATGTAAACGGCGCCACTGCGGAGGATCTGGAGAAGCTCAGCCGCTTTTTTGCCGGGAACGGCACCACCGCCTGGCTGTGCTCCGTGCTCACCGACACGGAGGAGCAGACCCGGTGGTGCATCAACCAGTTTAAGACCCACCGGCAGGGGGGCCAGCCCACCGCCGAGCTGCTGGGCATCCATTTGGAGGGGCCCTTCCTGGCCTCCCAGTACAAAGGGGCCATGCCGGAGCACCTGCTGCGCAAAGGAGACCGGTCGCTGCTGCGCGCCTACCAGGAGCAGGCCGAGGGCGGCATCCGCTATCTGACGGTGTCGCCGGAGGTGGAGGGCGTGGTGGAGCTGATCCCGGAGGCCAAAAAGCTGGGCATTGTCCCCGCCATCGGCCACTCCGGGGCGGACTATGAGACCTCTATGGCGGCCATCGCTGCCGGGGCCCAGGCCGCCACTCACACCTTCAACGCCATGGGGCTGTTCCACCAGCACAGGCCTGCCATTATGGGAGCGGTGCTGGAGTCGGACGTGTACTGCGAGATGATCTGCGACGGGCGGCACCTCCACCCCGGCTCGGTACGGCTGCTGATCAAGACCAAGGGGTTGGACCGGGTGGTGGCCATCACCGATTCCATTATGGCGGCGGGGCTGCCCGATGGCAAGTACCACCTGGGCGTGAACGAAGTGGTGGTGGAGGACGGGGACGCCAAGCTGGCCAGCGACGGCACCCGGGCCGGCAGCACCCTCACCCAGGATGCAGCGCTGCGCAACCTGCTGGCCTTCACCGGACGGCCCATGGAGGAGCTGCTGCCCGCCCTGACGGAGAACCCCGCCCGGCTCATTGGGGTATTCGACCGAAAGGGCTCCATCGCCGACGGCAAGGACGCGGATCTGGTGGTGCTGGATGCGGAGAACCGGGTGGATCTGGTGTTTACCCGAGGCCGCCAGCTGGAGCGGTGAAGGCGGCGCCCCGGCAAGGCCATGCAGGCGGATAAGCTGGACTTCCAGGATATGAAGCAGCGGGCTGACCAACAGGCCCAGCTCCAGGAGGCTTCAACCGGGCTCCGCATGGTAATTTAACGCCCAAGGCCCGCCCAGATGAAAAAAGTCAGCTGCTGCGATCTCCGCTTTGACGGGTTTTGAAGGCATAACAGGAGGAAAATTTTTATGAACATCAACGAAACGATCAGCGGTATTGGCGTGGTGCCCGTCATCAAGCTCAACCACCCCGAGCGAGACGCGGCCCCATTGGCCCACGCCCTGTGCGCCGGCGGTGTGCCGGTGGCAGAGGTCACCTTTCGGGCCGCCGGAGCCGCCACCGCCATCAGACTGATGGCCGAGGCATGCCCGGAGATGCTGGTGGGGGCGGGTACCGTGCTCACCACCCAGCAGGTGGACGAGGCCCTGGCCGCCGGGGCGAAATTCATCGTCACTCCCGGCCTGGATCCCGACCTCGTGAAATACTGCCAGAGCAAAAACGTGCCCATCTACCCCGGCTGCACCACCCCCACGGACTACCACACTGCCTACAAGCTGGGGCTGGAGGTGCTCAAGTTCTTCCCGGCGGAGCAGTCCGGCGGGCTGGCGAAAATCAAGGCCATGAGTGCGCCCTTCCCCATGTTCAAGGTCATGCCCACCGGCGGCATCTCTCTGAAGAATCTGGCGGAGTACATCAAAGCGCCGGTGATCTGCGCCTGCGGCGGCTCCTACATGGTGACCGCCGACCTCATCGACAACAACAAATGGGACGAGATCACCGAGCTGTGCAAGAAATCTGTGGAAATCGTAAAGGAGGCCCGGGGCAATGGCTAAGGTAGTGACGTTTGGTGAGCTGATGATCCGGCTCCAGCCCTACAATTACGAGCGCTTTGTCCAGGCGGATCACCTGGAATTCTCCTTCGGCGGCGGCGAGGCCAACGTGGCCGTCTCCCTGGCCAACTACGGCCTGGACGCGGCCTACGTCACCAAGCTGCCCGCCCACGCCATTGGCCAGGCGGCGGTGAACTCCCTGCGGCGGTACGGGGTGGACACCAGCAAGATCGTCCGGGGCGGTGATCGGGTGGGCATCTACTTCAACGAGAAGGGCGCGTCCCAGCGGGGCAGCGTGTGCATCTATGACCGGGCCCACTCCGCCATCCAGGAGGCCAGCACCGCCGACTTCGATTGGGACAAGATCTTCGAGGGCGTGGACTGGTTCCACTTCACCGGCATCACCCCGGCCCTGGGCCCCAATGTGGTGGAGATCTGCAAGGAGGCCTGCAAGGCCGCCAAGGCCCACAATGTGAAGATCTCCTGCGACCTCAATTACCGGGGCAAGCTGTGGACCCGGGAGCAGGCCCGGGCGGCCATGACCGAGCTGTGCCAGTACGTGGACGTGTGCATCTCCAACGAGGAGGACGCCAAGGACGTGTTCGGCATTGAGGCGGAGAACACCGACATCTACGGCGGCGAGCTCAACCACGAGGGCTACAA
>JAETOJ010000061.1 GCA_021768085.1 Bacillota bacterium | reverse complement strand
GACGGGCCAGCGCCGCAGAAGCTACTATGTGGCCCCCGCCGAGCTGAAACACCGCTGGATGAAAAGACGGGCGGGTGAGCGGCCATGAGCAAGATCAAGACCCGTGAAAAGGGCAAAGACATCAAAGTGCTGGACAAGTCCGCTATTGTGGGCCAGCGCATGAAAAATGCCTTTATCCGCTCCAAGCGGAACGCGGCGGCGCTGATGGATGACCGGCAGGCCACCCCCAGCGAGTACGCCGAGGATAAGGTGGAGTTTGCCGCTGACGATTTGGCCCATGATACGGCGAATGTGGCCGTGTCCGGCACAAAAACGGCGGTACGCCAGGGACGGAAACTGTTTCAGCGCCAGCGGGAGAAGCGGGCGGCGGAGAAGCGCCGGGAGAACACCGCCCCCACCGAACAGGCCCCCGCCCCTGAATCGTCCCAGGGTATGTCCCCGGAGGGCCAGCTCCCGCAGCGGCACAGCGGGACAACCCCGGAGGGACGGCTCCCGCGCCAGCACACCGGCCCACCCAGGGATGGACAGCTCCCCCGGCAGGGCACCGCCCCCGCCCAGGACAGACGGCTCCCACGCCAGCGAACCGGGACGGCCCCGGAGCGCCAGCCCCTCCCACGGTATGAGCGCACAGCGGAGCGGCCCCCGGCCCATGCGGACGTTGAGCGCCCTGTTGATACCGCAAACCCCATTGTGGAGCGCGGGCGCGCCTTTGCCAAGAAGCAGGCCGCAAAGTGGGCCGAGCGGAAACGCCAGGTGAAAAACCGGGCCGTCCAGTCCGACCGGCCACCGCAGATAAAGCCCCAGGACGCCGCTAAAGCGCCCCGGCAGGTGGAAACGGCGGTCAACACCGTGGAAACACTCGTAAAAACGGCAAAACGGCCTGCCCAGGCTATGGGGCAGACCGTAAAGGCCACCGGCAGGGGCGCAAAGGACACCGTCAAGAGCGCCCAGCGGACGGTCAAGACGGCACAGCGCACCGCAAAGGGCACCGTGAAAACCGCCCAACACACGTCTAAAACCGCCATCAAGACCGCAGACCATACGGCAAAGGCGGCGCAGAAAACGGCCCAGGCCACCGCAAAGGCGGCAAAAATGACCGCCCACGCCGCCCGTGCTACGGCCAAGACCGCCGCTGCCACCGCGAAAGCCGCCGCAAAGGGCGTTTCCGCCACGGTAAAGGCCATGATCGCGTCCGTTAAGGCGCTTGTGGCCGCTATTGCCGCTGGGGGCTGGGTGGCTATTCTCGCCATTGTGATTATCTGCCTGATAGGTTTGATAGTCGGCTCCTGTTTTGGTATCTTCTTCTCCGGGGAGGACAGCGGCACAGGACAGACCATGCCCGCCGTTGTCCGGGAGATCAATCAAGAATATGAGGGAAAGCTGGAAGAAATCAAAAATGGCACCGCCCATGATACGCTTGAAATGTCCGGCTCCCGCGCCGTCTGGCCGGAGGTGTTGGCGATATACGCCGTTAAGACCACCACCGACCCGGACAACCCCCAGGAAGTCGCCACGATGGACGACGGCAAAAAAGAGCTGCTGAAAGAGATATTTTGGGCCATGAACGAGATCAGTAGCCGAACAGAAACCGCCACAACTACCCAAACCGTAGAAACGGACGATGGAGCGGGCAATATCATTGAGGAAGAAGTCGAGGTAACGACAACGACCCTCTATATCACCGTGACCCACAAGACCGCCGATGAAATGGCGGACGTTTACAACTTCAACGCCGACCAGCGGGCGCAGCTTGCGGAGTTACTGGCTGAAGAAAACCGCAGTATGTGGAGCAGCGTCCTATACGGTATCGGCGTGGGGGACGGGGAGATCGTGGTGGTGGCCCTTTCCCAGCTCGGCAACGTGGGGGGCCAGCCCTATTGGTCATGGTACGGCTTCAACTCCCGCGTGGAGTGGTGCGCCTGTTTTGTCAGTTGGTGCGCCAACGAGTGCGGGTATCTGGACGCCGGTGTGATCCCCAGGACGGCGGGCTGTATCTCCGGCTCTAATTGGTTCAAAGACCGGGGGCTATGGCAGGATAACAGTTACGAACCCCGCCCTGGTGACATCATCTACTTTGATTGGGACAACAAGGGCGGCTCCGGCCCCCAGGATGGCCTTGCCGATCATGTGGGTATTGTGGAGAAGGTGGAGAACGGCCTTGTCTATACCGTGGAGGGTAACTCCGGCGATAGCTGCCGGGAGAACCGCTATGCCATAGGTCATTATGAGATTTACGGGTACGGCACCCCTGCCTACTGACCCCGCAGACGCATAATTTTCGCCCTGGACTGACTGTTTCAGTCAGCCCAGGGCGGCATTTTCATTCCTCATCACAGCCGACACGTTCAGCGTTTCCATTGGTATCTTTTACAAAACGCACAACATCGCTGGGGGAGCAATCTAATATCGTACACAGCTTTTCCAGTGAGAGCATGGTAATATTTTTGTTCTTTTTCAACCAATCCAAAGTGCGGCGGTCAACTCCGGCCTGAATGAGCGCATATTGCGTTACACCCTTCTTTTTCATTGTGTCCCATAAAGGGCTGTAATCGACCACCCTGCCACCCCCTTGAAAATCGTATCTTCATTATAGGGTGGCCGAAAGATTTTGGATATTGCACATATATGTGCAATATGTTATGATCTGAAAGGGTGCCTTTATGAGAAATGAAACCTGCTGTTTTACCGGCCATCGCCAGCTACCGTCGAGGGAACTGGCGGAGATCGGCACCATGCTGGAGCGTGTTATAACGGCTCTATACCAAAAGGGTATCCGATACTACGGGGCCGGAGGTGCCCTGGGCTTTGATGCCATCGCCGCCCAAACCGTAATCCGTCTGCGTAAGAGCTGCCCCGGTATGAAGCTGATCCTGGTGCTACCATGCCTGACGCAGACACGGGGCTGGAGGCCAGAGGACATAGACGAGTACGAGCGCATCAAGGCCCAGGCAGATAAGGTGGTCTATACGGCCCAACAGTATACACCGGGCTGTATGCACAAGCGCAACCGCCATCTGGTGGACAACAGCAGCGTGTGTGTCTGCTACCTCAACAGGGAGAGCGGCGGGACAGCCTATACGGTGGACTATGCTGAAAAGAAAGGACTGGAGATTATTAACCTTGCCCCCGTACAACGCCAAAAGGCCAGCCGCCAAAATCGGCGGCTGGTACATACGAATAAAGGCCGCTGATCCTATAATCAAACGACCTCTACTCTTTCATGTTGATTGCCCCATCTAAAGTGGCTTCTACAATGGGAAGATATTTCTCCGGGCATAGCTGCGTCTTGTGGCGTACCCTCCGGCGTACCTCGCTGTTCTCTTGAATCAGATTAGGATTGAAATAGCGTTCCACCGGCAAATGGCAAATCCGTATCAGTTGCAGCATGACCGGGACGCTGGGAATTATCAAGCCCAATTCAATGTTCGCAAGATAACGGGATGATACGTCCACTTTCTCTGCCAATGTCTTGCGCGTCATTCCCTGGGCCTTCCTCCCTGCCCGTACATCCTCGCCAAAAGTTTCAAAACCGGGACAATCCTTGACTTCTGCCATATTACATCACCCAAACACATTGTATAGTTCATACTCGCTCTTTGGAATGATGTAATTTTCTCTTTACTTCCCTTTATAATTCATCTTCATTGAATAGAAAGCCCTGTCTTACGTTGTATCGGCCATGAAATTGTGTTATAATCAAAGCAAATTTTAGAAAAACGGGGTGCGTCCCATGTACGATGTAATTGTTGTCGGCGCTGGCCCTGCCGGAAGTACCGCCGCAAAGGTACTGGCTGACAAAGGGCTTCATGTTCTGCTGGTAGAACGTCATAAACTCCCCCGCTACAAATCATGCTCCGGCGTCCTGATCCAGAAGTCAATGGATTTAGTGCGGCGCTACTATGGACAGGATGTGCCGCTGTCCGCAACGTGTACCCCGGTGGAAAATCGGGGCATGATCTTCACGGATGATAAGGGCCGGGAGTTTCGTTTTGAACAGGGCGG
>JAETOJ010000020.1 GCA_021768085.1 Bacillota bacterium | reverse complement strand
AGAACGAGCCGTTCAAACCGCAAACATTCTTCTGTCATCTCCGGGCAGTAGACCGTCAGCCGTTCCAGCTTATCATGGACTTCATACACAGCGTCCAGCAATTCCCAAAACTCCGGGGGCTGCTTGGGCCTTGGCCGCTTACCCAAACAAATCTGCCGGAAGTATTCGGATTGGGTCAGGCCGCACAGGGCGGCGTCATGTTTCAGCTTGGCCTTTTCTTCCTCGGTCAGCCTGATTTTCAGCCGTACTTTTTTGTCGTTGGTACTCAAAGTAATTCCTCCATTCTGTCAAATTTCCGCCGTGGGAGGGGGTATTCAGGGGTCTCCCCTGGAAATGGATTTTGCCCCATGGGGGGCGAAATCCGATGCTCGCTATCCCTGTGGACAGGGTAACAGCGGGTAACGGCGTTCTGCCGTCACGCAGAATTTTCCTCCCACCTCCTACTACAACTTTCAACGCCTAAAACGGAACTTTTTTCTTGAGACTTTTTCAATCTTTTTGTTGTCAGAGCAAATAAAAAAGCCGGTCACATACACAACCGCACCAGCAGGACGGCCCTCGCCCCGCTGGTGTTCATTTTGGTTTGTGTATGTAACCGGCTTTATCTGTATCAATCAGATCAGCCTATTCAGTTGGCGCTCCCATGAGGGAGTATTGTAGGATACCACATGGGGCAGCGGTTTGTCAATTGCAAATCGGCAGATTTTGTAGTTTGCTCTGGAAAAATGCGGCTGCCTATGTTATACTGTGCCAAAGGGGTGTTACGAATGGCATCTGAAAATCTGTCAAGGGCAAAAGCGACAAAGAATGATGAGTTCTATACGCTTTATGAATATATTCAAAAGGAAGTCAATGCTTATTTGGAATTTGACGCTGATGTATTCCGAGATAAAGTCGTTTTACTCCCTTGCGACGACCCGGAATGGAGCAATTTTACCCGTTTTTTCGCTCAAAATTTTGAAAATTTCGGGCTGAAAAAACTCATCAGCACCAGCTATGCCGCCGATAGCAAGCCGGAGTTTATCCCCTATCAGATTTCGCTTTTTGAAAGCGAGGCTCCACAGTTCGATGAAAGCAAGACCCGTAACCACGGTAAAATATTTACGCTGACACGGGATAAAAACCAGTCTGGAAAAATCGACATTGATGATTTAGAGTGGGACTACCTGAAAGGAGACGGCGATTTCCGTAGCGAAGAAATCAAGGTACTCCGAGACGAGGCTGATATTATTGTCACAAACCCACCTTTCTCCAAGTTTCGGGATTTTCTTGCGTGGATTGTAGAAGCGGGCAAAAAGTTCCTTATTATTGGGAATATGAACGCTATTACTTACAAAGAAGTATTTTCTTTGATTAAAGATAATCGCCTGTGGCTGGGGGCGACCTGTAACAGCGAGGATATGGTCTTTGCTGTTCCAGAGGGTGCTATTGTTGCACCGCAGGACAGGGATAAAGCCGCAAGGCTCGGGTATGTGGGCAACTACACCCGATTGGGCAACGCCTGTTGGTACACAAACTTGGATCATGGGCGGCGTCATCAACCTCTGAGCCTTATGACAATGAGTGACAATATTAAATTCAGCAAGCATAAGGAAATCCGAGGGAAAGGTTATCTCAAATATGATAACTATGATGCCATTGATGTACCATTTACCGATGCGATTCCAGTTGATTATGATGGCGTAATGGGTGTGCCGATAACATATCTGGACAAGTATTGCCCGGAACAATTTGAGATTCTCGGGAGACGGGGAGATTTGGTATGGGCTGAAACAGAGTGCGATTTTTACACTCCACCGTCTCCTGAGATGCAGCAGAAATACAAAGCTATGAACAAGACTTGGCGGGTTCAAAACACGTATATATTGAGCGAGGACGGCATTCCTCAGATTACCTATGGGCGCATTTTTATTCGAGTAAAAAAGGATGTGGATAAGCTGTGATTACTACTCTACATACCGAATGGACTGTGGCAGATATTTGCCAGGGCTTTGTTTACAACGAATATGAGGGCAAGGGGCTTTTCGGTTTGTCCGGGAAACTGGTGATTCAGCCAGAGTATCAGCGCAACTATATCTACGCTGACGGGAAAAAGGACGTGGCGGTGGTTCAATCTCTCCTGAATGAATATCCCTTGGGTCTGATCTACTTTGTCAAGGTATCGGAGGACAAATATGAGGTTCTGGATGGTCAGCAGCGAATCACCAGCTTCGGGCGCTTCGTCACGGGCAAATTTGCCATTCCCGGCGCAAACGGTGTGCCGCAGTATTTCAGCGGGCTGGCGGAGGATTTGCGGGAACGCATTTTAAGCGCCAAACTCACCATCTACGTCTGCGAGGGCGAGGAGAGCGAAATCAAGGCGTGGTTCAAGACCATCAATATCGCAGGCGTTCCCTTGAATGAGCAGGAATTGAGTAATGCCATCCACTCCGGCCCCTTTGTCACAAAGGCAAAGGAGGAGTTCAGCAACAGCCAGAATGCCAACGTCCAGAAGTGGAGTGCCTATATCGCCGGAGACGTGCTGCGGCAGGACTTTCTGCGGACGGCGCTCAAATGGGTCAGCCGGGGAGACATTGACGGCTATATGAGCCGTCACCGCTACGATGATAACATCAACGAGTTAAGGGCGTATTTCAGCAGTGTGATTGACTGGATTTCCAGCATCTTTGAGGAGACCAGCAAATATATGCGGGGCTTGGAGTGGGGGGAACTGTATGAAAAGTATCACCGCCAAGCCTATGATTCCAAAGCGGTGTCGCAAAAGGTGCGGGAACTGATGGTGGACGAGGCGGTCAACGATTACAAAGGAGTTTATGAGTATGTGTTGGGCGGTTGCCAGGACACCCGACTGCTGAATATCCGTCTCTTTGACGATCGGACAAAAAAGCGGGTCTATCTCAAGCAGACAGAACAGGCCAAAGCGAAACGGATATCCAACTGCCCGCTCTGTGTGATGGCGGATGGAGCAGATAAGAGCCGCATCTGGAAAGAGGGCGAGATGGATGCCGACCATGTCTCCGCCTGGAGCCGGGGCGGAGCCACGGACGAGGCGAATTGTCAAATGCTCTGCAAGACGCATAACCGGGTCAAGGGAAATCGGTGACAGATATGCTCATCCGGCAGGACGACAGGGCCGTCGTGTAGGCGTATGGGTTTGGCGTGTCAACTAACACCGAGACAAGTTGTGCGGCAGAACTGGTGAGGATGTATCAGGCACTAACTGAAAAGAATAGCCATTGAGCTGTTTGAGCGGAGTTATCATTCTATGAGTTTCGTTTACGCACAAAAGATAGGTCAGTCTATCGCTATATTTGCAGATACAAAAATTACATTTGACACTGGTGCACCTCACTTTTTTGGCCCTGAAACGGAAAAGCGAGTGCGTCAGTTTGGTATGATTAAAAACATTATAGTTTCAAAAAATTTTTGTATTTGTTTTGCCGGAAATAACATTTTATACGCAAATGAATTGCTACAACAAATCAACTCTGTCTCTTTGGAACAGATATTACAACTTGCCTTAAATATCAATCGCAAGGATATAGCTAATGGCGCAGAGTTTATCGTTTGCTATGCGGATAAAACGACACAACTGATTTACCAAATTAAGGACGGAGTGTGTGAGGAATTACCCCTTGCGTGGGTTGGCTCATGCCAAGCGTTTAATTATTTTCAAGGTGTACGTCATGGTGTATATAGGCAAAATATAGAATCCAACATCCCATATAGCTATGAAGTACTTACTGGTACTGCGTCATTCATTCCCGAAAATAGCACTTATGAAAACCTTCTAAATAATTTCTATAAAACCGTTTTTGATTGTGGTGATGATTCTGTTGGAGGGTTTGTAGTTCCAATTTTGTTTGATCAAAAAACAAACCAGTTTTGGTATAAAGGATATTGTCGTAGTTTTTCGAGAATGAAAGTTACAAGCAGAGGTTTGTCAATGCCGATGTATCAAGGGTCACCTGATGGAGCGTATTCTATATTATTTTACCACTCTCCTCAAAATGTTGGCATATATATACCTCAGAATCAATGGGGTATAATATATAACCACTATCGCCCAAATTCCGATGACTATCATATTTCGCAAACCGCTTCGTTCTTGACCCCTTATGCGATAAAAATGAACCAGTTGGACTTTTATGTGCAAACTGGAGCTCATGGCATGTCTCCTCCAGGTTTCCTGGGAATAGACCCTGACCGAATTGAAGATTATTTGGCTCGGGTATGGCATTACAAGGACAATCCCGAATTAGCGATACTATACATTGACAAAGCGATTGAAATTATAGAGCAACAGCATCGCGAAGAATGGCGGTATAGTGAACTGCTTTCTATACGGCATAATATTCAAGCTGGCCTATGAGTCTAAATATAGGAAGAAACAAGTCAGGGAACATGGCCTAAACCATGTTCCCTGACTTGTTTGATATTAGATATAAATCAGTTCATTGTAAATAATTTCCTCCGCTCGGTTCCGGGCGCTATTCATTTTCCTAACCCACTCCATTTGATTTTCGGCTTTGAGTTGTTCTCTGATACCCTCTTGCTCCTCTAATAGCTTGACCAACTGAAAAAATATGGTTTCTGCCTGTTCATCAATTTCAGATAGGTGGTTGCTCAACTTTCCAGACAGCAATAGAGCCGTATGAAGGGCCTGACAGTGTTCTTTCAGATACCGCCTCCGCCGCTGGCCCCATATGCCGATGGCGGGAAGTTCGGGTACAGACAGGTTTGGAAGAAAGTAATCGCCCTCCTGATGATAGGTTCCACCCATCTGCTCAAATAATGACTTTTCCATGATATAATCCTCCGATATGTCAAAATTCCCTACAATTCAATCACTCTCGGCTGACTAAACAAAAGTTTTGGGAGGAACTTCCTTACGAAGTTCCTCCCAAGGGCGGCCTTTCTCACGGCGTTCCTTCCGTTTCTTCCGTCATCAGCTCCGCCACCGTCCGGGCGTACAGCCGGGCGGCGGTGATGGCCTCCTGGAGGGTGTTTCCGTGGGTGCCCACCTCCACCAGCAGGGTGCCGGTGGACAGGTGCTGGTTGAACCGGGAGCCCCGCAGCACCACCGGCCGAGCCAGGGTGGCCCACTTGCTGGCCAGGGCGTCCTGGATCTCCAGGGCCAGGGACAGGTTCACCTTCCAGTTGGGGTGCACCTGCCCCCCGCCGTCGCTGCCCATCACCATCATCACCTGGGCGCAGTCATCCACCGAGCCCGCCACCACCTTGTAAATGGTGCCGTCGCTGGCCACCAGCGCGTCCCGGTGCACGTCCAGCAGCAGCACGATGGAGGGGTGCTCCTTCAGCGCCGCCGTCACCCCCTCCAGGGAGCGCTTGTAGGCCTCATTGTAGCTGGGGTAGTCGTAGAGAGTGGTGTCGTGGATCACCTCCACCCCCGCCGCCCGGAACACCGCCGCCATTTCCTCTCCCACCCGCACCATATTTCGCTCTGTGTCCAGGGTGCGGTAGCTGTCGCTCTCCTCGTACACGTCCTCCCCGTCCATGGTGTAGGCCTCGGTGGCGTGGGAGTGGTAGATCAGCACCTTGGGGCCCTCCCCCTGGGCGGACAGGGCGGGAGCTGCCGCCCGCAGACCGTCCAGATCCAGGGTGTAGTCCGTGTGGTTGTAGACGGACAGGTTCCCCGAAGTGACGTACTTGGCGGAGGAGCCCGCCACCATAGTCTTGGCCACAATCCCCTCCGGGGCGGTGGTGGTGAGGGGGAGGTTGTGCTCCTCCTCCCCGTCGTCTGGATCCAGCTCCTCCGGATCCAGGGGGATGGAGGGGGTGGGATCCCCCCGGCCCGGGGCGTCCTCCCGGGGGGCCGCCACCCCTCCCAGCAGGGAGGACTGGGCCAGCACCAGCCTGTCCCAGCCGGACAGACCATCCCCCTGCTGGGGCGCGCCCAGCTCCGCCGCCAGCAGGGTGGTGGCCACCTGGGCACTGTCCGCCAGCCGGAGCAGATCCCCCAGCGCCGCCCCGGGATCCCCCACCAGCCACAGCAGCCACGCCGCCAGCCCTGCCACCAGCGTCGCCACAGCCAGCCGCAGCCCTCGCAGCAGTCCCCGGGTTGTCCTTTTCTTTCGCATCGCGATCACCTCCCTGGATCTTATGCGGCAAAGGGGGAACTTATGGCAATTTTTTTGCGGTATCCGCTTGACAACCCAGGTTCCCGGAGTTATACTTAGTGAGAAAAGTATAACTGATTGGAGGAATCGGAATGAAGCTGAAGCTGCCGCGGGATCAATTTCTCTCCACCGTGCGGGTGGGGGACAAGGGCCAGATCGTCATCCCCAAGGAGGTGCGGGATCTCTTTGAGATCGAGCCGGGGGACAGCCTGATGCTCCTGGCGGACAAAAAACGGGGCATCGCCATTGTGGGCTTTGACGGCATGATCGACTTCATGCACGAGTCCGTCCGCCAGGCCCAGCAGGCCCGGCAGGAGCAGGAGGAGGAGAAAAAATGAACGCCATTCAAATCACCGGCCTCTCCCGGGACTATGGGAAGCGCCGGGTGGTGGATCGCCTGGAGCTCACCGTGGGGTCGGGGGAGCTGTTTGCCCTGCTGGGCGTGAACGGGGCCGGCAAGTCCACCACCATCAAGATGCTGTGCTGCCTCACCGCCCCCACCGAGGGGGACGCCGCCCTCATGGGCCACAGTGTCCGCACGGACAGCCACCGGGCCAAGGAGGTGCTGGCCGTCTCCCCCCAGGAGACAGCGGTGGCCCCCGGTCTGACGGTAGCGGAAAACCTGGCGCTGATGGCGGGGGTGTACGGCCGCCCCCGGACGCGGGTCAGCGAGGTCATGGAGCAGCTGGGCCTGGCCCAGTGGGCCAGGCAGCGGGCCAAAACCCTGTCTGGCGGCTGGCAGCGGCGGCTGTCCATCGCCATGGCCCTGGTGTCCCAGCCGGAGGTGCTGTTCCTGGACGAACCCACCCTGGGCCTGGACGTGCTGGCCCGCCGGGAGCTGTGGGGGGTGATCCGGGGCCTGAAGGGTCGCACCGCCATTATCCTCACCACCCACTATCTGGAGGAGGCGGAGGCCCTGGCCGACCGCATCGGCATCATGGCGGCGGGAAAGCTCCGGGCGGTGGGCACCCCGGAGGAGCTGAAGGCCCTGGCGGGCTGCCTAACCTTTGAGGACGCCTTTGTGGCGCTGGCGGGAGAGGAGGCGGCGTCATGAGGATGCTGGCCTTTGCCAGGCGCAACACGAAAGAGCTGCTGCGGGATCCCCTAACCCTGTTCTTCGGGCTGGGCTTCCCCCTGGTGCTGCTGGTGCTGATGAATGTGATCCAGCGCAACGTCCCGGTGCAGATTTTCGCGCTGGAGACCCTGGCCCCGGGCATCGCCCTGTTCGGGCTGACGTTCCTGGCGCTGTTCTCCGGCCTGCTGCTGGCCCGGGATCGCTCCACCGCCTTCCTGTCCCGGCTGGCGGCGTCGCCCATGACGGCGGCGGACTTCCTGCTGGGCTACCTGCTGCCCCTGCTGCCCATGGCGGTGGGGCAGAGCGCCGTCTGTCTGGCGGCGGCGGTGGCCCTGGGCCTGCCCCTGAGCTGGAATCTGCCGGCGGTGGTGCTGTCCCTGATCCCCTCGGCCCTGCTGTTTATCGCCCTGGGCCTGCTGTGCGGCACGCTGTTCAACGACAAGCAGGTGGGCGGGATGTGCGGGGCGATTCTGACCAACGCCACCGCTTGGCTGGCGGGCATCTGGTTTGATCTCTCCCTGGTGGGCGGAGCGTTCCAGAAGATAGCCTACGCGCTCCCCTTCGTCCACGGGGCGGACGGTGCCAAGGCGGCGCTGGCCGGGGACTGGGCCGCCCTGCCGGGGCATCTGCTGTGGGTGTCCGCCTGGGCGGCGGCGCTGATGGCGCTGGCGGTGTGGCTGTTCCGCCGGAAAATGGTGGAGCGGTAAATGCCTATTTTCGTTGCTTTCTTTCCCGGTTGAGCCCTTGAAATCCTGGCTCCATTGTGGTAGAATACGCAGTATCCGAAACAGCAGGACGGGCCCGCCCCTGGGGCCATGCTGTAGGAAAAAGGAAAGGTGAGGATTCCCAATGGGCTTTTTCAGCAGCACACAGAGGACGGACACCCAGACCCCCATTGCCATGGAGGGTGAGAAGCCCCAGGAGAGCCTGCCCCCGCCTCAGAAGGTGGCCAGCACCCTGATCACACAGGGCGTCACCATCAACGGCACCGTTGAGGGCGAAGGCGTGGTTCAGGTAGAAGGTGTGGTGGAGGGCGAATTCCGCATGGTGGGCGCGGTCATCGTGGCCGATACCGGCCTGGTTCGCGGCCCCATTTCCGCCGACGTGGTTCGGGTGGCCGGTAAGGTAGAAGGAAACGTCACCGCCCGGGAGCATATGCGCCTGGAGCAGACAGGCACCCTCATCGGCGACGTGGCCACCGCCTCCCTGGTGGTGGAGGACGGCGGCTGCCTCAACGGCCGCTCCACCATGATCAAGGGCCCTGCCCCGGATCCCGAGCTGGCCGACGTGACCGTCACCAGCGACCTCCAGTTCGGCCCCGCCTACGACATCGAGGGCGAGTGACACGGCGTTTACATGACAAAAGCGCCCGGTTTCGGAAGAAACCGGGCGCTTTTTCCTACGTTATTCTGCTTCTTGATAAAAAGATTTGAAATTTTTTATGATAGATTCTCCTTTTTCGTGTCCATAAAATTTTGATACAGTTTAAGTAAGATCCTGGCCACTTCTCGATTAGACTCACTAAACATTTGCGATGTGGTCATTTTATCAATCGTAGTGATATAATTCATTGTTTGCGTAACATCCCCAGTATCGATCCCACAGGGAAGCACATTAAAGTACTGATACAAATTTGCCCCGGATGGGATTTGCCCAGTTTTCTGCAAATGGCCAAATAAGGCACACAGTTCCGCATAGGATGCGTTCGTCGGATCAATCTCATTGATGTGACATATAAAGTCGAACTCACCGTCATGGTTGTTACCCCTGATTCGTGCAACAGGATCTTCATTCGTTGAATCAAGAGTGTATTCTGCATATACTGTTTGAGTTCCGCCTAATGAACCAGAATAAAGCGTGTTCTCAGTACGCAAATACAGGACTGAGGTAGATACCTTGTCGCAGTCCTGCTGCGCATTAGACAGCATACGGCTAAAAGACGATTCCCTGTTGTTTCTTTTGTAACCAAGCTGCGACACATTTGCAAAATGGTTTGACAAATGATTGACCATCATAAAAATCGCCTCATCTTATGCTTATAGTAAACGACATAAGTTTTTGTGTTTTCCCGCCTGCTGCGCGGGCGGGAAAACACGGAAGAACTATCTGGTAAGTGCAGAAATGATTGTCGCTTACTACTTCTCTGCCCGTCGCCGTCGAAAAATAAACCAACAACAGGCCGGATGGAAGCGAGCTTAAAATTCTTTTTGCTTCCTTATTCTTTCAAGAAAAAGGACGTTATTCCGCGGAGATCATATAGTAGTACACCGGCTGACCCCCGGCCAGCAGGGTGATCTCGGCGTTGGGGCAGGCCGCCCGGAAGATCTCCAGGGCCTCATTGGCCTGCTCCTCGGACACGTCCTCGCCGTAGAAGATATTGATAAACTCCGCGTCCTGCTGCACATCCGCCTTGGCCAGCCGCTCCAGCAGGGCGTTGATGGACTGGTCGGTGCCGAACAGCTGTCCCTCCGCCAGGGCCATGTAGTCCCCCTCGTGGATCTCGAAACCGTCGAAGTCGGAGTTCCGGGCGGCGTAGGTGATCTCGGAGGTACGCACGTTCTTACGAGCCTCCTCCATGGCGGCGGCGTTGCTGTCCCTGTCCCCGTCCGGATCCAGCACCAGCATGGCGGCGATGCCCTGGGGCACAGTGCGGGTGGGCACCACCACGATCTCCTTGCCCTCGATGAGGCCCACGCACTGCTCAGCGGCCATGATGATGTTCTTGTTGTTGGGCAGGACAAACACCGTCTCGGCGGGGGTGCGGGCGATCTCCCGCAGAATATCCTCGGTGGAGGGGTTCATGGTCTGCCCGCCAGAGATGATGCCGTCCACCCCCAGATCCTTGAACACGGAGGCCATGCCCGCCCCGGCGCTGACGGCCACCACGCCGAACTTCTTCTCCGGCGGGGCGATGGCGTCCCCGCCCTCCTCCTGGGCCTCCAGCTCCGCCTCGATCTGCTCCAGATCGTCGGTGGACTGGGCCTTTTTGCCCGCGGCCAGCTCCTCGGCCTGGGTGCGCATATTCTCGATCTTGGCCAGCTCCAGAGTGCCGTACTTCTGGGCCTCGCTCAGCGCCGCGCCCGGGGTGTCGGTGTGGACATGAACCTTGAACGCCTCGTCGTCCTCCCCGATCACCAGGCTGTCGCCGATGCTGTTCAGGTAGGCCCGGAAGGGCTCGATGGATTTGCCCGCCGTCTTGCGGACAATGAACACCGTGTCAAAGGTAAAGGTGATGTCCTCCTCGGACAGGGCGGCGAAGTCGGCGGACTCCTTCACGCTCTGGGCCTCATCCGCCCCCTCCGGCGCGGCGATCCCCCGCAGCTCGTCCAGCATCCCCTGGAGGATGCACAGGAAGCCCTTGCCTCCCGCGTCCACCACCCCGGCCTTTTTCAGCACCGGGTTCTGGTTCACCGTGTCCGCCAGGGCGATCTGCCCTTCCGCAATGGCGGCCTCCAGCACCGCCTCCACGCTGTTCTGCTGGTGGGCGGTCTCCGCCGCCTTGACGCTGGCCAGCCGAGACACCGTGAGGATGGTGCCCTCGGCGGGCTTCATCACCGCCTTGTAGGCGGCGGACACGCCCTCGCTGAGGGCGGCGGCAAACACCGCGCCATCGGCGGTCTCCCGCTCCTTGAGGCCCTTGGACATCCCCCGGAACAGCAGGGACAAAATCACGCCGGAGTTGCCCCGGGCCCCCCGCAGCAGAGCAGAGGCGTTGACGGAGGCAGCCTGCCCGATGGACTGGGTGGGCTTCTTTTTTGCCTCGGCGGCGGCGGTGCCGATGGTGAGGGACATATTGGTGCCGGTATCCCCGTCGGGGACGGGGAACACGTTCAGCTCGTTGATGGCCTGCTTCTGGGCATTGATGGAGGCGGAGGCGTGTATGATCATGCGCTGAAACAGCGCGCCGTCAATGATGTCAATCATGTCAGATCATCCTTTCTGTCTGGTCTGGACGGCTCAGCCGATCACCATGGAGTCCACGCAGACGTTGACGCCGCGCACCTCCACGCCGGTGAGACGGTGGACGTTATACTTCACCTCGCTCTGGATGGAGCGGCCCACCGCCACCAGATTGACGCCGTTGTCCACAATGATGTGCAGGTCGATGGTGATGGATTGATCGTCGTTGTAGGTGATCTTCACACCCTTGGACATGGACTCCCGACGCAGCAGGTGCACCAGCCCGTCGGTCTTGGAGCGGAAGGCCATGCCCTTCACCCCATAACAGCTGGTGGCCACCGCGCCGGTAAGATTGGAAAACACGTCGCTGGTAAGCTGGACGCGGCCCTTTTCGGTTTGTATTTTCATGGGAACCTTCCTTTCTTGGAGCGGGTTTGGTTCAGTTATTCCGGTTTCATACGTCTCTATATTGTATTCTATTTTGGCACAAAATACAAGTGTTTCCTTGGAAAAGGGCGGGTGTCTTTTTGGCCAGAACCGAGCAATTTTGACAAAAAGCGTCCGGCGGCACTGCCGCCGGACGCTTTTTCACGCTTGAGTGAGAAGAACTTACTTCAGATTGAAGAACGCGCTCTTGCCCAGGTACTGAGCGGCGTCGCCCGCGGCGTCACAAGCTCCATATCCCTCGCTTCCGCCTGACGGCGAAAGCTCACTCATTCCGCTTGCTCCGCCTTTCCCCATCGAACCCGCTTCGCTGGGCTTCAATGGGGGCCCCGGGAGCTGGGCGACAACCCAGCTATGCTCTCTTTTTCCTTACTTCAGATTGAAGAACGCGCTCTTGCCCAGGTACTGAGCGGCGTCGCCCAGCTCCTCCTCGATGCGGAGCAGCTGGTTGTACTTGGCCACGCGGTCGGTGCGGCTGGGGGCGCCGGTCTTGATCTGGCCGGCGTTGACGCCCACCACGATGTCGGCGATGGTGGCGTCCTCGGTCTCACCGGAGCGATGGGACACCACGGCGGTGTAGCCGTGCCGGTTGGCCAGCTGGATGGCGTCCAGGGTCTCGGTGAGGGTGCCGATCTGGTTGACCTTGATGAGGATGGAGTTGGCGATGCCGTTGTCCAGGCCCATCTGGAGGCGCTCGGTGTTGGTGACGAACAGGTCGTCGCCGACAAGCTGCACCTTGCCGCCCAGGGCCTTGGTGAGCATCTGCCAGCCCTCGATGTCGTCCTCGCCCATGCAGTCCTCCATGGAGATGATGGGGTAGTTGTCGGCAAACTTCTTCCACATATTGACCATCTGCTGCTTGGTGTAGGTCTTCTTGGCCTTGGGCAGGTCATAGCAGCCGGTCTCAGCGTTGTACCAGTCGGACACGGCGGCGTCGATGGCGATCATGAAGTCCTCGCCGGGCTTGTAGCCGGACTTCTCAATGGCGGCCACGATGCACTTGAAGGCGTCCTCGTCCTTCTTCAGGTTGGGGGCGTAGCCGCCCTCGTCGCCCACGCCGGCGGCGGGGGTGCCGTTCTCCTTCAGCACACTCTTGAGGTTGTGGAACACCTCAGCGCACATCTGGAGGGCCTTCTTCCAGCAGCAGGCGCCCACAGGCATGATCATGAACTCCTGGATGTCCACGTTGTTGGTGGCGTGAGCGCCGCCGTTGAGGATGTTCATCATGGGCACGGGCAGGGTCTTGCCGTTCACGCCGCCCACGTAGTTATACAGGGGCAGCCCCAGGCTCTCAGCGGCGGCCTTGGCCACGGCCAGGGAGCAGCCCAGGATGGCGTTGGCGCCCAGGCGGCCCTTGTTGGGGGTGCCGTCCAGCTCGATCATGGCCTTGTCGATGGACACCTGATCCAGGGCGTTCATGCCGATGAGGCACTCGGCCAGCTCGGTGTTCACGTTGGCGACGGCTTTCTCCACGCCCTTGCCCAGGTAGCGGCTCTTGTCGCCGTCCCGCAGCTCGCAGGCCTCGTGCACGCCGGTGGAAGCGCCGGAGGGCACAGCGGCGCGGCCCATGGTGCCGTCCTCCAGAACGACCTCCACCTCAACGGTGGGGTTGCCCCGGGAGTCCAGGATCTCGCGGCCAAGCACGTCAACGATCTCAAGCATCTGTTTCATGGGAATCAAGCTCCTTTCAAAATGTCAAAGGTATAGGTATAAGAGGCGTATGCCTCAGAGACCAAGTGGTTGGGTTACTTCACAATCAGGGTCTGGCCCGTCATTTCCGCGGGCTGCTTCAGCCCCATCAGATCCAGCATGGTGGGGGCCAGGTCGGCCAGCCGGCCGTCCCGCAGCTTCACGTCCGCACCCACCACGCAGCAGGGCACCAGGTTGGTGGTGTGGGCGGTGAAGGGGGAGCCGTCCTCCTCCACCATGTGCTCGGCGTTGCCGTGATCGGCGGTGATGAGGGTGACGCCGCCCATTTTGGCGGTGGCCTCCACCACCTGGCCCACGCCGCTGTCCACCGCCTCGGCGGCCTTCACCGCGGCGTCGTACACCCCGGTGTGGCCCACCATATCACAGTTGGCGAAGTTGAGTATGACCACATCGTACTTGCCGCTCTCAATGCGTTTGACGGCCTCGGCGGCAACCTCTGGCTCGCTCATGTGGGGCTGGAGGTCGTAGGTAGCCACCTTGGGGGAGGGGATGAGGCACCGATCCTCCCCGGGGAACACCGTCTCCACGCCGCCGTTGAAGAAGAAGGTGACGTGGGCGTACTTCTCCGTCTCGGCGATGCGCAGCTGGGTCATGCCCTGCTGGGCGATATACTCGCCGAAGATGTTGTCCAGGCTCTCCTTGGGAAAGGCGATGACCACGTTGGGCATGGACGCGTCGTAGGACGTGGTGCACACGTAGTTCACGTGGAAGAAGCCCTTTTTCCGCTCAAAGCCGGTGAAGCCGGGATCCACGAAGGCGCGGGTGATCTCCCGGGCCCGGTCGGGCCGGAAGTTCATGAAGATGATGGAGTCCCCGTCCCCGATCTCGGCGTGCTCAGCGGTGATCACCGGGATCACGAACTCGTCCGTCACCCCCGCGTCGTAGCTGGCCTGCATGGCCCCCACCGGGTCGCCGATGAAGCGGTGCTCGCTCTCGCCGTACACCATGGCCTTGTAGGAGCGCTCCACCCGATCCCAGTTGGTGTCCCGATCCATGGCGTAGTACCGGCCGGAGATGGTGGCGATCTGGGCCCCATACTGATCGCAGGTGGCTTTCATCTGGGCCACGAAGTCCTTGCCGGAGGTGGGGGGCACGTCGCGCCCATCCATAAAGCAGTGGACGAAGATTTTGGGGCAGCCCAGGTCGTGGGCCATCTTCACCGCCGCCTGAATGTGGGTGATGTGGCTGTGGACGCCGCCGTTGGACATCAGGCCGTAGATGTGGACGGCCTTGCCGGCGTTCTTCGCCGCCAGCATGGCGTCCTTGTAGGCGGGATTCTCAAAGAAGTCCCCGTCCTGGATGGCCTTGGTGATCTTGGGCAGATCCTGGAACACCACCCGGCCGGCGCCGATGTTGGTGTGGCCCACCTCGCTGTTGCCCATCTGCCCGTCGGGCAGGCCCACGTCCAGCCCGGAGGCGGATAGCTTACAGCAGGGGTTCTCGGCGAACAGCTTATCCAGATTGGGGGTACGGGCGGCGGCGATGGCGTTGTCCCCCGCCCTGGTGGAGGGGGACAGGCCAAAGCCGTCCATGATGATTAAGGTAGTGGGTGTTTTCAATGAAATCACTCCTGATTCGCCGCGTTGATGATGGCCATGAAGTCGTCCGGCTTCAGGGACGCGCCGCCGATGAGGCCGCCGTCGATGTCGGGCTGGGCCAGCAGCTCATGGGCGTTCTTGGCGTTCATGGAGCCGCCGTACTGGATAGTGACGGCCCGGGCCACCCGGGCGCCGTACTGCTTGCGGATGATGGTGCGGATGTGGGTGCACACCTCGCCGGCCTGCTCGGCGGTGGCGGTCTTGCCGGTGCCGATGGCCCAGATAGGCTCATAGGCCACGACAACGCGGCGCACCTGGCTCTCGTTCAGCCCCGCCAGGGCCACCTTCACCTGGTAGGAGATCAGCTCGCTGGTGACGCCCAGCTCCCGCTGCTCCAGGCTCTCGCCCACGCACACGATGGGCCGCAGGCCCGCCTCCAGGGCGGCGTGCACCTTCTTGTTCACGGTGAAGTCGGTCTCGTTATAGTACTGCCGCCGCTCGGAGTGGCCGATGATGACGTACTTGGCGCCCACGTCCTTGAGCATCTCCACGGTGACCTCGCCGGTGTAGGCGCCGCTGGCCTCGTAGTGGCAGGTCTCGCCGCCGATGGACACCCGGGTGTCCTTGAACAGGCGGACGGCGCCGGGGATGTTCACCCCGGGGACGCACAGCACCACGTCGCACCACTTGTGGCGGCCCAGCTGGGGCTTGAGGGCCTCGGCGAAGGCCTTGGTCTCGGTGAGGGTCTTGTTCATCTTCCAGTTGCCGGCGATGATGGTCTTACGGTACTTCAGATTCATGATTGGGCTCCTTCCAAGTAAAGTAAAATGGATGGGTGTTCTCTTAGAATCTCTAAATCCTCTCTTGATTGCCGGGTACTGCGGGAATTATGCGTCCAGCAGGCAAGCTACTCCCGGCAGATCTTTTCCTTCCATGAACTCCAGGGAGGCGCCGCCGCCGGTGGAGATGTGGGTCATCTTGTCGGCATAGCCCAGCTGCTGCACAGCAGCCGCGCTGTCGCCGCCGCCGATGATGGTGATGGCGGAGGTCTTGCTCAGGGCCTCGGCCACCGCCTTGGTGCCCGCGGCGAACTTCTCGAACTCGAACACGCCCATGGGGCCGTTCCAGATGACGGTGCCCGCGTCGGCCACGGCGTCGCAGTACAGCTTCACAGTCTCGGGGCCGATGTCCAGGCCCTGCCAGCCGTCGGGGATCTCGCCGGACTTGACAACCTTGCTGTCGGCGTCGGCGGCGAACTTATCCGCAATCACGGTGTCCACAGGCAGCAGCAGCTTCACGCCCTTGTCCGCGGCCTTCTTCACCATGTCGTTGGCGTAGTCCTTCCAGTCCTCCTCCAGCAGGGAGTCGCCCACCTTGCCGCCCTGGGCGGCGGAGAAGGTGTAGGCCATGCCGCCGCCGATGATGATGGTGTCGGCGATCTCCAGCAGATTGTTGATGACGCCGATCTTGGAGCTCACCTTGGAGCCGCCCAGGATGGCGACGAGGGGGCGCTTGGGGTTGGCCAGGGCGCCGCCGATGAAGTCCAGCTCCTTCTGGATCAGGAAGCCGGACACGGCGGGCAGATAATCGGCCACGCCGGCGGTGGAGGCGTGGGCGCGGTGCACCGCGCCGAAGGCGTCGGACACGTACACGCCGTCAGAACCGGCCAGGGCGGCCATCTTCTTGGCCAGCTCGGGGTCGTTCTTGGTCTCGCCCTTCTCAAACCGGGTGTTCTGGAGCAGCATGATCTCGCCGCCCTTCAGGGCCGCGGCCTTGGCCTGGGCGTCGGGGCCCACCACGTCGTCGGCCAGGATCACATCCTTGCCCAGCAGCTCACTCAGCCGCTTGGCCACCGGCTCCATGCGCAGCTCGGCCAGGGACTTCTTCCACTTCTCCTCGGTGATGGACGCCTCGTCCTTGCCCTTCTCCAGCTGCTTCTTCTTGTAGCTGTCGAAGGTGGCCACCGGCTTGCCCATGTGGGAGCAGGCGATGACCGCCGCGCCCTGCTCCAGCAGGTACTGGATGGTGGGCAGGGCAGCGCGGATGCGCTTGTCGTCGGTGATGACGCCGCTGCCGTCCTTGGCCATGGGGACATTGAAATCGCAGCGGAGAAGAACCTTCTTCCCCTTCACGTCAACGTCCTTGACCGTCTTCTTGTTGTAGTTCATGGCGAAAACTCCTTTCATTTCTTACAACTTGAAGTGTTAGCTTACTAAATGGGATTTCTCAGGAGTTGCTTGGGCCGGAGGCTGTCACGCTACACCTGTTCGCGACGCGGTTCTAAGTTCTCCGACTCCGCAAAAGCCGTCCGGCCCCTTTGGGTCCTCCCTGCTTTTGCTCCGCTCCGGACTTAGCCCGCTGCTCACGACGGCTCCGCGCTTCTTGCCGCCATCTCCCCCGTACCGGACAGGCCGGGGAAGCCCTGCTGCCGCAGCGCCTCATAGGCCAGCACCGCCGCCGAGTTGGCCAGGTTCAGGCTTCGGGCGTCCTCCCGCATGGGGATGCGGATGCAGCGATCCGCGTGGGCCAGCCGGAACCGCTCCGGCAGCCCGGCGGTCTCCTTTCCGAAGAACAGCCAGCAGCCGTCCCGGAATTGAGCCCGGGTGTAGTCTTGGGGGGCCTTGGTGGTGGCCAGCCACAGATCGTCCACCTGGTTCTGGACGAACAGCGCGTCCAGGCTGGGGTAGATGGTCAAGTCCACCATGGGCCAGTAATCCAGCCCCGCCCGGCGTACCGCCTTCTCGCTGATGTCGAAGCCCAGGGGCTCCACCAGATGGAGGCGCGAACGGGTAGCGGCGCAGGTGCGGGCGATATTGCCGCAATTCTGTGGGATTTCCGGCTCAACCAATACGATATTAACCATAACATCCTCCCGTAACCACGGACATTATATTCGTTCGCGGCGCAAATAGCAAGAGAAAATGTGGCGAATCTGTCAAAAATTTAACCTTTTTTGCTGGCACTTTGCCGAAGCGCCCCTGTTTTCCTCAAAATTTTCAGGCGGGTCGGGGGCCAAACCCCAAAAAATAAAAATTTTCCCATCCCCATGCAACCCTTCCGCCTCTGCCGGGGTATTGCTTACAGAAGCGGCCTCCACCTACGGGCTCTGGAACCACCCTGTTGCCATTTTCCCCGGCGTGTGGTACAATGCCCAAGGATATACCGCCGGGATAGACAGAGGGGGAGGACGGCACATGGACACCATGATCATCGGCATCGCCGGAGGCACCGGCTCGGGAAAAACTACGCTCACCAGAAAGCTTCAGGACACCTTCCGGGACGACGTGTCGGTCGTCTACCACGACAACTATTACAAAAAACACGTTGGAATGACCTATGAGGAGCGGGCGGCCCTAAATTACGACCATCCGGACGCCTTTGACACCGCCCTGCTGGTGGCCGACCTGAAGAAGCTGGCCGCCGGGGAGGTCATCCGCTGCCCGGTGTACGACTACACCATCCACAACCGCTCGGAGGAGACGGTGGAGGTGCAGCCCACCAAGGTGGTGATCGTGGAGGGCATCCTCATCTTCGCCGACCCCGCCCTGCGGGATCTAATGGACGTGAAGATCTTTGTGGACACCGACGCCGATGTGCGGATACTCCGCCGCATCCTCCGGGATGTGAAGGAGCGGGGCCGTTCCCTGGACTCGGTGATCAGCCAGTACCTCACCACTGTCAAGCCTATGCACGAGCAGTTTGTCCAGCCCTCCCGCCAATATGCCGACATCGTGGTGCTGGAGGGAGGCCGCAACTTGGTGGCCCTGGACATGATCGTGCAGCGGGTGCGCAGCCACATCCAGGGGAACGCATAAAAACCCCCGGCGCGGCGCACAATCACAGCGGTGGAACCTGCGCCGATCCGCGCCGATGAATGCGATCAACCCCCGGGCGAGTTTAACGCCCTGTTTGCATAGCCCCAATTATAACACAAAGGAGAGTACCAACCCCATGAAACGAATCATTGCCCTGTGCGCCGCCGCTGTGCTGTGCCTGTCCCTGCTGTCCGCCTGCGGCGGCAAGCCTGCCGAGGAGAAAAAGGTGGATCTGGCCGCCTTCGCCCAGACCCTGAAGGAGCGGCATGAGTTCTCCGACTTTGTGGAGCGGCTGGACGTCAGCGACGAATTTGGCACAACCATGCTGCGCAGCTCCTACCCCGCCCTGGAGGGCATGGATCTGGAGCAGATGGAGATCTACCTGAGCATGGTGTCCTTCAACACCGGTGAGTTCGCCCTGGTTCAGGCCAAGAGCACCGAAGATGCCGCCAAGGTAAAGGAGGCCTTCGAGGCCCGCATCGCCTCTATGACCGAGGAGGGGATGCAGTACCCAGAGACCGTAGAGCTGTGGAACAAGTCCGCCAAGGTGGCCGGCCACGGCACCTATGTGATGCTGATCTGCCACGCGGACGCGGACGCCATCGTCAGCGAGTTTGAGGCGCTGTTCAAATAACCCCCGCAGACATAAAAACAGGAGTGTGTGTGACATAATGAAACGTCTGATTCCTCTGATGCTGGCCCTGGTTCTGGGCCTGTCCCTGCTGTCCGGCTGTGGAAACCCCGGGGCCGATACCACCCTGATCCCCTCGGATCCCCCCGGTGAGACCGCCTCTGTCCCCCCGTCGGACGACACCCAGGAGCCCACCCTGGCCCTCCCCACCGAGGAGCCCACGGCAGACCCCACCCCTGCGCCCACCCCCGAACCCACCGAGGCCCCGGCCACCAATACTCCGGAGGCCAAGCCTACGCCCAAGCCTACCCCCGCGCCCACCCCTAAACCCACACCCAAGCCTACCCCCGCGCCCACGCCGGAGCCCACCCCGGAACCCACGCCTGAGCCTCCGGCGGGGGTGGATCTGGCCGCCTTCTATGAGGACGTCACCAATATGCACGAGTTCGGCGGCTTCCTGGAGCTGGCGGATAATACCCTGCTGGACGGCTACTACGCCGGCCTGTCCTCCATCCCCACGGAGCAGTGCCTGGTCTACGTCTGCCAGTTCTCCATGAACAACGGCGAGTTCGGCCTGGTACAGGTGAAGAACAGCGCCGATGTGGCCCGGGTGAAGGCCATCTTCCAGGCCCGCATTGACCGGATGAGCGGCGCGGACGGCGGCGACCCCGGAGCTTGGTATCCCGGCCCCACCGAGCAGTGGCTGAACAACTCCCGGGTGGTGTCCAACGGCAATTACGTCATGATGGTGGTGCACGAGAACTGCGATGAGATCGTGTCCCAGTTCAACGCGCTGTTTTAAATCGGCACACACAGGAGGAGCGGCACAGCCCGCTCTTCCTGTCCTGAATTCTTCCCGGCGAGGTGAAGGCCCGTGATATTTTCCAGCCCGTTTTTTCTGTTCCTCTATTTCCCCATTGTATTGATTCTGTACTACATCTCCCCCCTGCGGTGGCGCAACCTGGTGCTGCTCGTCGTCAACCTGATCTTCTACGGCTGGGGCGAGCCGGTGTACGTGGTGATCATGTTCGCCTCCATCGCCATCGACTACTCCCACGGGCGGATCGTCACCCGCTGCAAGGCCAACAACAACGACCGGGGCGCCCGGATGGCGGTGGCCTCGTCGGTGGTGTTCAACCTGCTGCTGCTGGGCTTCTTCAAGTATTACAACTTCATCGCCGGCAGTCTGGCGGCGGTGGGCGCGGGCTTCCTGCCCGTTATCGAGAGCCTGCCCCTGCCCGGTGGGGAGTCCATCCCCTTTACCCTGCCCATCGGCATCTCCTTCTACACCTTCCAGACCATGAGCTACACCATCGACGTGTACCGGGGAGACGCCCGTTGCCAGAAGAACATTATCACCTTCGGTACCTTCGTCACCCTGTTCCCCCAGCTCATCGCCGGGCCCATCATCAAGTACAAGGATCTGGACGATCAGCTGGAGCGGCGGGATCACACCTTTGAAAAATTCGCCTCCGGCGTCCAGCGCTTCACCATCGGCGCCTGCAAGAAGGTGCTGCTGGCCAACGCCCTGGGCCCCCTGTGGGACGTGTACCTGGCCACCCCCTCCGCCCAGCTCACCACCCTGGGGGCGTGGCTGGGGATTGTGGCCTTCTCCCTCCAGCTCTACTTTGACTTCTCCGGCTACTCGGATATGGCCATCGGCCTGGGCCGGATGCTGGGCTTCGAGTTTCTGGAGAACTTCAACTATCCCTATATCTCCAAGTCCGCCAGCGAGTTTTGGCGGCGGTGGCACATCTCCCTGGGCAGCTGGTTCCGGGAGTACCTCTACTTTCCCCTGGGCGGCAGCCGGGTGGGGAAGGGCCGCATGGTGTTCAACCTTCTGATCGTCTGGGCCGCCACCGGCATCTGGCACGGGGCCAGCTGGAACTTCCTGATCTGGGGCCTGTACTGGTTCGTGTGGATCACCCTGGAGAAACTGTGGTTGGGCAAGGTGCTGGACAGGGCCCCGGCCTGGGTGTGCCATGTGTACGGCGTGTTCATCGCCATTGTGGGCTGGGCCATCTTCGCGGTGGAGGACTTCTCCGCCATGGGGCCGTACCTGGCCGCCATGTTCGGCTTTGGGGCGGGGGCGCTGGATTCCAACTTCCTGTACTACCTGCGCAACTACCTGCCCATTCTTATCATCGCCATCGTGGCCGCCACGCCGCTGGCCAGGAACCTGTGGCATAGGCTGCCGGAGCGGGCCCGCCAGATAACCTTCCCGGTGCTGATGTTGGCAGGGCTGGTGTTCACCACCGCCTACCTGGTGGACGGCACCTACAACCCGTTCCTCTATTTCAGGTTTTAAGGGCCTTCTTCTTTTTCTTGAAAGAAAAAGAAGAAGCAAGAAAAAGAACTTGAAGGCGCTGACGAACCGGAGCAAAAATTTGATGGATTTCTGCCCGGCAACCAACGCTGTGCTCAGATTGGGGATATGTTTATGAGTAAAAAATATTCCGTTTTTATCACCGTGCTGTTCTGCCTGTTTACCTTCGGCTTCGGGGCGGCTCTGATCCTCACCCCCAGCCGGGACTTCTCCGAGCAGGAGAACCGCTTCCTGACCCAGTTCAAGGCCCCCACAGCCGACACCCTGCGCTCCGGCAAGTTTATGGAGAACTTTGAGAAGTATGTCTCCGATCAGTTCCCCCTGCGGGATCAGTGGATTCAGCTCAAGGCCCGCTCGGAGCGCCTGCTGGGCAAGCAGGAGAACAACAAGGTCTATTTCGGCGCCGACGGCCAGACCCTGTTCGCCCAGTTCACCCCGCCCACCGATGAGGAGCTTTCCCAGCGGGTGGGCTTCGTGAACAAGCTGGGGGAAAACTTAAACGTGCCGGTGTACTTCTCCCTGGTGCCGGACAAGAGCTGGGCCTGGGCAAACCTTCTCCCCGCCAACGCTCCCAAGGTGGACGACGGATCCACCATCAGCAGGGCTGAGGCGCTGTGCGGGGACAAGGTAGCGTATATCGACCTGCGGTGGGTTCTGGCCAATGACCGCGGTGCTTTCTACCGCACCGACCACCACTGGACCACCATGGGGGCCCAGAAAGCCGGTCAGGCGCTGTTGGAGGGCATGGGCCTGGTTCAGCAGGCGGGAGACCTGAAAGTTCTGGGCTATCAGAGCCTGCCCTACACCCAGGTCAGCGACAGCTTCTACGGCACCACCTACTCCTCCTCCGGGGCGGGCTGGGTGGACCCGGACAGCATCCACACCGTGATCCCCGAGGGGGGCACCAAGGGGAACGTCACCGTCACTGGCTACCCCGAGGGCGTGCCCGTCGAGAGCTCCCTGTACCACCCCGAGAAGCTGGAGGTCAAGGACAAATACGCCTACTTCCTGGGCGGCAACCAGCCCTTATGCGTCATTAAAAATCCCGACGCGGCAGGCGGCAGGCTGCTGGTGATCCGGGATTCCTACTCCGACTCCCTGGCCCCCTTCCTGGCGGAGGAGTTCCAGGAGGTGCACCTGTTCGACCTGCGGTACAACAATATGTCCCTAACCCAGTACGTCACAGACAACGGCATCGACCAGGTGCTGGTGCTCTACTCCGTGGCCAACTTCTCCACGGACATCAACCTGTTCAAGCTGGATCACTGAGGTACTTTTTCTCGAGAGAAAAAGTACCCAAAAGAGTCTTAGCCTCGCGAGCTTGAAGCTCGCTGACAAGCGTGGGCGCAAACCGTGCACAACCGCGCCGGCGACGAAACAGAGCAGTAATGGAAACGCAACAAACGCCCCCTACGGTATCTTCCACAGGGGGCGTTTTGTCATCTTGTGAACTTATCCTCCAAGGTACGCCTTTTTCACCGCCGCGTTGCGGAGCAGCTCCTGACCGGTGCCGGTGGCCACGATCTTGCCCGTCTCCAGCACATAGCCCCGATCCGCCACGGACAGCGCCATCTGGGCGTTCTGCTCCACCAGCAGGATGGTGGTGCCCTTCTCATGCAGCCGCCTGATGATGTCGAAGATCTGCTCCACCAGGATGGGGGCCAGCCCCATGGACGGCTCGTCCAGCATCAGCAGCTTGGGGCTGGACATCAGCCCCCGGCCCATGGCCAGCATCTGCTGCTCGCCGCCGGACAGGGTGCCCGCGATCTGCTTCCGGCGCTCCTTCAGCCGGGGGAACTGATCGTACACCCGCTCCAGGTTGGGGTCGATGGTGGAGCGGGGCTGGGTGTACGCCCCCATCTCCAGGTTCTCCTCCACCGTCATCTGCAAAAAGATCCGCCGCCCCTCGGGCACGTGGGCCATGCCCTGCTCCACAATCTTGTGGGCGGGCGTCCCCCCCAGGGGCTTGCCCAGAAACTCGATGGAGCCGGTGCGGGAGTGGAGCAGCCCGCACACCGTATTCAGGATGGTGGACTTGCCCGCGCCGTTGGCCCCGATGAGGGTGACCACCTCGCCGGCGTTCACCTCAAAGGACACGCCCTTGATGGCGTGGATGGCGCCGTAATACACATTGATGTCGTTTACCTTCAGCATCTCAGTCCGCCCCCCCTTCCTGCTGCTTGCCCAGGTAGGCTTCAATCACCGTGGGGTTGGACTGGATCTCCTCCGCGGTGCCCTTGGCGATGATCTGGC
Source organism: Bacillota bacterium (assembly GCA_021768085.1). Taxonomy (GTDB): domain Bacteria; phylum Bacillota; class Clostridia; order Oscillospirales; family Oscillospiraceae; genus Enterenecus. The sequence goes on along the minus strand of JAETOJ010000020.1, from coordinate 26,557 downwards.
CGAAGTTCAGCACGCAGATGCCCTCGCAGATGCCCATGACCAGGCTCATATCGTGCTCAATGAGCATAATGGCGATCTGGAAGGTGTCCCGGATCTTCACGATGTTCTCCATCAGCTCCGCCGTCTCCGACGGGTTCATCCCCGCCGCCGGCTCGTCCAGCAGCAGCAGGGACGGGTTGGTGGCCAGGGCCCGGACGATCTCCAGCCGCCGCTGGGCCCCGTAGGGCAGGGATCCCGCCTGGTGATCCGCCAGATCCTCCATGTTGAAGATGGACAGCAGCTCCAGCGCCCGCTCGTGGGCGGCCTTCTCCTGCCGCCAGTACTTGGGCAGGCGGAGGATGCCGGTAAACATGGAGTACTTCTCCTGGTTGTGCAGGCCGATCTTCACGTTGTCCTCCACGGACAGGTTGTTAAACAGCCGGATGTTCTGGAAGGTGCGGGCGATGCCCATGCGGTTGATCTGGGCGGGGGTCTTGCCGTGGGTGTCCAGCCCGTCCAGCAGGATGGTGCCCCGTGTGGGCTGGTACACCTTGGTGAGCAGGTTGAACACGGTGGTTTTGCCCGCCCCGTTGGGGCCGATGAGGCCGGCGATCTCGGTGCGGCCCACGGTGATGTTGAACTCGTTCACGGCGGTGAGGCCGCCGAAGTCGATGCCCAGGTGGCTGCACTCCAGGATGGGGGTGGTGCCCAGATCCCGCTCCGGGATGATGGACACGCTGGGCACGGGCACCATTTTGCCCTTTTCAAACTGCTTCTTGTCAGCCATGGGACGCCGCCCCCTTTCGCTTCGGGATGATCCGGCCCACCAGCGCCTTGAGCTGATCGTTGTTGGTGGCCAGCATCACCAGAATCAGCACGATGGCGTACACCAGCATCCGGTAGTCCGCGATGTCGCCGAACTGCCGCAGCAGCTCCGGCAGCACGTAGAGCAGGGCGGCGGCGATGATGGAGCCCCGGATGGAGCCCAGGCCGCCCAGCACCACGAACACCAGCACCAGGATGGAGGCGTTGAAGTCGAACTTGGAGGCTACGGTGGACGAGTAGTTCAGCCCGAACAGCGCCCCCGCCGCCCCCGCCAGCGCCGCGGAGGTGACAAAGGCCATCAGCTTATACTTGGTGGTGTTGATGCCCACACTCTCGGCGGCGATGCGGTTGTCCCGCAGGGCCATAATGGCCCGCCCGGAGCGGCTGTTCACCAGGTTCTGCACCACCACCAGGGTGATGAGTATGAGCACAAACCCGGCGGTAAAGGAGGCCAGCTTGGTGACGCCCACCGCCCCCATGGGGCCCTTGATGATGGCGGTACCGTCCTCGGCCAGGTTGAACCGCTCCGAGCTGGCGGCGATGTGGAATCCCTTTTCATCCACCCCCACGTACAGCACCATGATGATGTTTTTGATGATCTGCCCGAAGGCCAGGGTGACGATGGCCAGATAGTCCCCCTGCAAGCGCAGCACGGGCACGCCCACGATGACGCCGCCCACCGCCCCGAACGCCGCCCCCACGATCATGGACAGGGCCAGGCGCAGGGGGGCGAAGGGGATCACGTCCGCCAGCAGGAAGGAAGCCACAATGCCGGAGAAAGCTCCCAGGCTCATAAAGCCCGCGTGGCCCAGGGACAGCTCGCCCAGAATGCCCACCGTCAGGTTCAGGGATACCGCCATGACGATGTAGCAGCAGGTGGGCACCAGCAGGCTCTGGAGGGAATTGGACACCAGGGTCACTCCCAGCAGCTTCTGCACCACCAGAAGGATCTGGATCAGGGCAAAGGCGGCGATGACAATGCCATAGTTGATAAAGCCGCTTCGGGAGGCTTTACTCAGCCGTTTTCCGTTCAATCTTTTTTCCATGGCCGCCTCACACTTTCTCGGGCACGTACTTGCCCATCAGTCCGGCGGGGCGCACCAGCAGCACGATGATCAGCACCGCGAACACCACCGCGTCGGACAGGTCGGTGGAGATGTACGCCTTGCCAAAGGTCTCGATGACCCCCAGCAGGATGCCGCCCAGCAGCGCCCCGGGCACCGAGCCGATGCCGCCGAACACGGCGGCGGTGAAGGCCCGGATGCCGGGCATGGAGCCGGTGGTGGGGGACAGCACCGGGTAGGCGGAGCACATCAGCACCCCCGCCAGCGCCGCCAGGGCGGAGCCGATGGCGAAGGTCATGGAGATGGTGGCGTTCACGTCGATGCCCATGAGCTGGGCCGCGCCCTTGTCCTCGGAGCAGGCCCGCATGGCCTTGCCCATCTTGGTCTGGCCGGTGAACAGGGTCAGGCCCACCATGACGACGACGCAGCACACCACCGACAGGATGGCCACATAGGAGACGGACAGCTGCCCGGGCACCAGCGTCAGGCTGCCCTCCACGATGGGCCGGAAGGTCTTGGTGGCGGCGCCCCACAGGATCTGGGCGCTGTTTTGCAGCAGGTAGCTGACGCCGATGGCGGTGATCAGCACCGCCAGGGAGGGGGCCGCCCGCAGGGGCTTGTAGGCCAGGCGCTCGATCACCATGCCCAGCACCGTGCACACCACCACCGCCAGCAGCACCCCCACCACCGGGGGCAGGTTGAAGCTGCCCATGGCGAAGAAGCACACGTAGGCCCCCACCATGATCACGTCGCCGTGGGCGAAGTTCAGCATCTTGGCGATGCCGTATACCATGGTGTAGCCCAGGGCGATGATGGCGTAGATGCTGCCCAGGCTGATGCCGGTGATCACGTTGTTCAAAAACGACATTTCTTCACCTCTCTCTGAAAATGCGACAGGGCCGCGGCGGGAGCCCGATCCTGCCGCGGCGAAAAAGGGGGCCGCCGGACTGTCCCGGCAGCCCCCTGCTCGAACTGTTTTGATTCCGAATTACTGGGTGACGTACACGCCGCCCTCTACCTTAACCACCACGGGGGCCTTGGAGATCTCGCCGCTCTCCAGCCACTTCATGCTGGTGCCGGTGAGGCCGTCCACGGAGAAGTCGCCGCCGGTGAACATGGCGATCAGCGCGTCGCACAGCTTCTGGCTGTCCATGTCGGCGATGCCGTCGATCTTGCAGCAGGCCTCATAGATGGCGTACATGCAGTCATAGCCGTCGGCGGCAAACTGGTTGGGCAGGATGCCGTGGGCCTCCTGGTACTTCTCCACAAAGGACTTGGTGCGCTCGTCGGTGCCGGAGGCGTTGAACGGGGTCATGAGCAGCAGGCCCTCGGCCAGGGACTTGTCAAAGCCCTCCATGTCCAGCATACCGTCCATGCCGTCGCCACCGAAGAAGATGGGGGCGTAGCTCATCTGCTTGGCCTGGGCCAGGATCAGGGAGGCGGGGGTGTAGTAAATGGGCAGGAACACCAGGTCGGCCCCGGCGTCCTTGCAGGCGTTGAGCTGCACGGTGTAATCGGTGGTCTTGTCGTCGGGGTAGGTCTGGGTGGCCACCACCTCCAGGCCCACTTCCTTGGCCTTGGCGATGAAGGCGTTGGCAATGCCGGTGGAGTAGGCGTCGCCGTTGTTGTAGATGACACCGATCTTGGTACCCAGGCCGGCGTTCTTGAGGTACTCGGCGGCGGCCACGCCCTGGCCGGGATCGGTGAAGCACATCTGGAAGGCGTTGTCCTTATTGGCGGTGACGTCGGGAGAGGACGCGGACGGGGTGAGCTGGAAATAGCGGTCGGCGAAGGTTTCAGACGCCACAGCCACACAGGGGGCGGTGGTGGTGCAGCCGTAGATCACCAGGGGCGCGTCCTTGGCCCAGTCCTTCAGGGAGTTGTAGGCGGACACGGCGGTATCGGCCACGCCGGTGTCGTCCTCAAAGCGGTAGTCCAGCTTGACGGGGCCGTTCTTGGCGTTGATCTCCTCCACAGCGATCTCCGCGCCCCACTCGGTGGCGGTGCCGTACTGGGCCAAATCGCCGGTAATGGGGCCGATGCCGCCCACCTTGATGGTGACCGCGCCGCCGCTGTTGCCGCCGGGATTATTGCCGTTGGAGCAGCCGGCCAGCAGGCCGAAGCACAGGGCTCCCGCCATGAGCAGGGCCGCAAGGTTCTTCTTCTTCATTCTCGGTTCCTCCTCTATGTCATGCTGACGATCCAGAGAAGCCACACGCGCGGCCGGAACCGCCGTCCGGTGGCCCGGACGGCTTTTGAGACTGCGCATAGAGCTTCAAACATCGAAGGGGGCACGATTGCGCCCCCCAGATTGTTGACAATTATATACTTGCCTGCACCGGTTGTCAACCAGCAATTTTGCACAAAGGCAGGTGGATGGACAACAGAGCTGTATGATATTGTGACGGGATTTGTCCCTAAACCACCAGTCCCCCGTTGGGACACACCACCTGCCCCGTGAGGAAGGACGCCTCGTCGGAGGCCAGAAAAGCCGCGGCGGCGGCGGCCTCGGCCGCCGTTCCAATCCGGCCCAGAGGGGTCTCGTCCGCCAGGGCGGCCAGGTCGGAGGGTGACAGATGGGCGTTCATCTCCGTGTCAATCACCCCCGGGGCCACACAATTTACCCGGATATTGGAGGGGCCAAGCTCCTTGGCCAGGGCCTTGGTGTAGGCGATCACCGCCCCCTTGGTGGCGGAGTAGGCAGCCTCGCAGGAGGCCCCCACCTGCCCCCACATAGAGGATACGGTGACGATGGAGCCGCTTTTCCGCCCCAGCATATGGGGGAGGACGGCCCGGCAGCAGTGGTGCACCCCGTCCACGTTGACGGCGAACAGCCGCCGCCATTCGTCCCCGTCAATTTGACTGATCAGGCCCACATGAGACACCCCGGCGGAGCAAAGCAAAATGTCAAGTTGACAAAATTTTTCTAACACATTGTCAACCATCCGCTCCACCTGCCCCTGGTCGGCCACGTCCGCCTGAACGGCCATGGCGGGCACCCCCAGGCCGGACAGCTCGTCCGCCAGGGCCTGGGCCCGCTCCCCGCTGCGGCAGTAGCCCACCGCCACCCCCCAGCCCCGACGGGCGAACAGGCGGGCGGCGGCGGCCCCGATCCCCCGGGATCCGCCGGTGATCAGCGCGTATTTCACAGGAATTCCCCCTCTTTTCGGTAAAAATGTCCGGTGCAGAGGCACGTAGTATGCGCCCCTGCACCGGATGCTCTCTTATCCTCAATCCGTAGGGCGGGACGATCCGGCCCGCCGCTCCAATGGTCGGAAACGGGTATATTCCCGTCCCCGCTTACCGGAAATACAGCGCCCCGGACTCAAAAATGGGCTGGAGCTTGTCCCCGGGGATGTTTTTCGCCACGAACTGCCCCCGCCGCTCGCTGTGGCCCATCTTGCCGAACACCCGGCCGTCGGGGGAGAAGATCCCCTCGATGGCACACATCGAGCCGTTGGGATTCACCGCGCTGTCCATGGAGGGCACGCCGGCGGCGTCCACGTACTGGGTGGCCACCTGGCCGCCGGCGATGAGCTGATCCAGCACGTCCTGGGGGGCCACAAACCGGCCCTCGCCGTGGGACACGGGGATGGCGTGGAGGTCGCCCACATGGCTGAGCAGCATCCACGGGGATTTCACCGAGCACACCCGGGTGGTGACGTACCGGCTCTGGTGCCGGCCGATGAGGTTATAGGTCAGGGTGGGGCTGTGCTCGTCGGTGGGCCGGATCTCGCCGTAGGGGACGAGGCCCAGCTTCACCAGCGCCTGGAAGCCGTTGCAGATGCCCAGCATCAGCCCGTCCCGGCGCTTGAGCAGGTCATGCACCGCGTCCGTCAGCCGGGGGTTGCGGAAGAAGGACACAATCAGCTTGGCGGAGCCCTCCGGCTCGTCGCCGCCGGAGAAGCCGCCGGGGAGGAACACAATCTGGGCGTGCTTAATGGCGTGCTCCAGCTCCAAGGCGGAATCCGCCAGCGCCTGGGGGGTGAGGTTCCGGATCACCACCGTCTCCGCGTCCATCCCCGCCCGGAGGCAGGCCCGGACGGAGTCGTACTCGCAGTTGGTGCCGGGGAACACGGGTATGACCACCCGGGGCCTTGCGATCTCGCCGTCAAACACGGCGGGGGAGCGGCGATCCCAGGCGATGGGCTCCACCGCCTCGGAGGTGCCCGCCTTTGTGGGGTAGACCTCCTCCAGCGTCTGCTCGTTCAGCGCCAGCAGCTCGTCGATGGGGGCAGAGTCCTCGCCCTTGGGGCAGTTGGGCCAGTCCCCGCTGTGGTGCAACGTGACGGCGGGTTCCTCGGTAGTCGCGCCCACCCGGACAACGCTGGGGAGCTCCACATCTCCGGTCAGTTCCGCGATAATGCTGCCCTGGGCGGGGGCGTACCAGCCCAACGGTACATCCGGGTCGGCGGCAAAGCCGATCCGATTGCCGAAGGACATGTTCATGATGCCCTCGGCCACGCTGTGCTCCACCGCCCAGGCGGCCTTTACCTTGCCCTCCTGACAGAGCTTGTGGAAGGCGTCCCACGCGGACTGATCCTTTGGGCCGCCCGCGAACACATACACCGGGTGCCCCGCCTCCTTGAACTCGGGGGAGAGCACGTCCCCGGCCTTGACGGGGGCGATGGCGAAGGAGATGAGGGTGGGGGGCACGTCCAGATCCAGGAAGGAGCCGGACATGGAATCCTTGCCGCCGATGGCGGCGCAGCCGTACTTGAGCTGGGCGTCCAGCGCGCCTAAAAGGGCGGCGAAGGGCTTGCCCCAGCGGGCGGGCTCGTCCCGCAGCTTCTCGAAAAATTCCTGCATGGTGAGGTAGGCGTCGTGGTAGTCTGCCCCCGCCGCCACGATCTTGGCCAGGGAGACGGTAACGCTGGCCCGGGCCCCCGCGAAGGGATCGGCGCTCAGCCAGTCCGGGTCGCAGCCCCAGGCCATGACGCTGGCCTGATCCGTCTCCTCCCCCGGCATGGTGGGCAGCAGCGCCGCCATGGCCTGGGCGGGGGTGGTCTGATACTTGCCGCCGAAGGGCATGAGCACCGAGCCCGCGCCGATGGAGCCGTCAAACCGCTCCACCAGCCCCCGGCGGGAGGCGCATTTCAGGCTGGCCGCCATCTCCCGGAGATTGGAGCACTCATGCCCGATCAGGGGGTGATCCCGCTCCGGAACCAACACCCGGGCCCGCTTCACCGCGCCGTTGGTGTTCAAAAACTCCCGGCTCAGATCCGCGATGACCTGTCCCTTCCACTTCATCACCATCCGGGGGCTCTCCGTCACCACCGCCACCCGGTAGGCCTCCAGGTTCTCCGCCGCCTCGGCCAGGGAGATGAACAGCTCCTCGTCCTCCGGGGACACCACCACCGCCATCCGCTCCTGGCTCTCGGAGATGGCCAGCTCCGTGCCGTCCAGGCCGTCGTACTTTTTCCGCACCGCGTCCAGGTCGATGGCCAGCCCGTCGGCCAGCTCGCCGATGGCGACACTCACGCCCCCCGCGCCGAAGTCGTTGCACCGCTTGATCATCCGGGACACGTCCTCCCGGCGGAAGAATCGCTGGAGCTTGCGCTCCTCGGGGGCGTTGCCCTTCTGCACCTCGCTGGCCATCGTCGCCAGCGACTTCTTGTTGTGGCTCTTGGAGGAGCCGGTGGCCCCGCCGATGCCGTCCCGGCCGGTGCGCCCGCCTAAGAGGATCACCACATCCCCGGGGGCGGGCCGCTCTCGGCGCACATGGCTGGCGGGGGCGGCGGCCACCACCGCGCCGCACTCCAGCCGCTTGGCGATGTATCCAGGGTGGTAGAGCTCCGCCACGTGGCCGGTAGCCAGCCCGATCTGGTTGCCGTAGGAGGAGTAGCCCGCCGCCGCGGTCTGGGCGATCTTCCGCTGGGGCAGCTTCCCCTCCAAAGTATCAGAGAGGGGAACCGTAGGATCGCCGCCGCCGGTGACCCGCATGGCCTGGTGGACGTAGGCCCGGCCGGACAGGGGATCCCGGATGCACCCGCCGATGCAGGTGGCCGCGCCGCCGAAGGGCTCGATCTCGGTGGGGTGGTTGTGGGTCTCGTTCTTGAACATGAGCAGCCAGTCCTGCTCCTCCCCGTCCACGTCGGCGGTGACGTGGATGGAGCAGGCGTTGATCTCCTCGCTCTCGTCCAGCTCGGGCAGCTCCCCCCGCTTTTTCAATACCTTGGCGCCGATGGTAGCGATGTCCATCAGGGTCTGGGGCCGCTTTTTGGCCTTGTCTGGGCCATAGACCTCCTCCCGGGCGGCCAGGTAGCGCTCATAGGCCCCCTGAACCCGGGGATCCTGAATGTCCACCTCGTCCAGATGGGTGGAGAAGGTGGTGTGGCGGCAGTGATCCGACCAGTAGGTGTCCACCACCCGCACCTCGGTGATGGTGGGATCCCGGTGCTCCCAGTCCCGGAAGTAGCCTTGCAGGAACTTCAGATCGTCCAGATCCATGGCCAGCCCCAGCTTGTCCAGCAGGGCGGCCAGCTCCTCGCCGGACAGCTCGATGAAGCCGTCCAGCGTCTCCACCATGGCGGGGACGGCGTACTCCCGGGCCAAGGTGTCCGGCTTGTCCAGGGACGCCTCCCGGCACTCCACCGGGTTGATGAGGTAGCTCTTGATCCGCTCACGGTCTTCCTGGGACAGCGCCCCCTGGGCAGCGTAGAAGTGGTAGATGGTGGCGCAGGCCACCCGGGGCCGCTCCACCCCGGCCAGGAGCTGGATGCACTGGGCGGCGGAGTCCGCCCGCTGATCGAACTGCCCCGGCAGGGCCTCCACCGCCAGGGTGTACTCCGGCGGGCGGGCGGAGGGGTCGTCCTCGTCAAACACGTCATCCACCTGGGGCTCGGAGAACACGATGCCCCTGGCCTGCTCAAAGACCTCCCGGGAGACCCCTTCTACATCATAGCGATGGAGGATGGACAGCCCCTCCAACTGCTCCACGCCCAGCTGCCCCCGGAGCTGATTCAGCAGGGCGCGGGCCTCCACGTCAAAGCCGGGGCGCTTGCGGGCATAACAACGGAATACCTGGTTTACCGTCTCACTCATTGGTGATTCTCTCCTTTTCCCGGAACTGAGCCGGGTCTGTGTATCGGGACAGCGGCCCGGGATTGTTCCGGCTCACCGGCCATATCCCGTGGTGATCCACTGATCCATCTGATAGTAGGGGTTGGCCCGGGTGGGGGTCAGATTGGCGGCCATCCCCCACCGCATCAGCAGGGAACCCCGCTTGAAGCATACCGGGGCGATGGGCGCGTCCTGGACAAACTGTTCCCACAGGGCGCTGGCGGCCTGGGTGCGTCCATCTCCCCGGGCGGCCTTCCACTGGGCCAGCCGAATGGACAGCTCCTCGCTGTAAAAGCCGCCGTAGTTCAGTGCTCCGGCCAGCAGAGTGGTGGGGTCAAAGTCCCCGGTGAGGCGCACCTCCCCCAGGTACAGATCGAACTGTCCCGCCGCCAGGGCCGCGGTGTAGCCGCTCCAGGGCAGGCGGTTTACCGTCACCGTCACCCCCAGCCCCTTGAGGGCCTGGGCCAGCCGGCCGGCGATGTCCTGCCGCACGTCGTTGTCGCTGTTCACCAGCAGGGTGACCTCCGCCGGGGTGCGGCCGCTGTATAGCAGGCCGTCCTCCTGTTTGGCATAGCCCGCTTCCTCCAGCAGAGCGGCGGCCTGTTCCAGATCATAGGCCAACCCGGCTGCGGCGGTTCGGCTGTACTCCCCGGACAGGGGGGAGACGGGCAGACAGGCGGCGTCCCCGTGGCCGGACAGATCCAGTCGCACCGTCTCCTCCCGATCCAGGGCCATGGAGAAGGCCCGCCGCACCAGAGGGGAGCGGCACATTCCACCGTCGGCCTGAAAGCCCACGTATAGTAGGGTGGTGGTGGGGAAGTCGGTGGCCTCGTAGCTGCTGGAGTAGCCCAGGGCGTAGGGGGAGGTGAAATCGGTGGTAACGCAGGACACCTCTCCGCTATCAAAGGCGGCGATCCGGGACGCGGCATCGGAGGCCGGCGTCAGTGGGATGACATCATAGGGCAGGGCGGAGGCGGAGGCGTTGTGGGGGTTGGCCCGGAGCAGCAGCTTGTCCCCCGACTGCTCATAGCAGTAGTACCCCGTACCCAGAGGGGCGGCGCCCTCCGGCTGCTCCAGCACGATGGGCACGTCCAGCAGGGCGGGCAGGTTGCCGTTGGGGGCGGACAGGGTGACGGTCAGGACGCCGTCCTCCCCTGCCGCCACCCCGGTGAGCTCCGCCAGCCGGGGGGCATAGAGTGGGGCGGCCCGGGCGGCGTTCAGTGACGCCGCCCCGTGGGCGGCGGTGAGAGGCGTGCCATCGGAGAACACCGCCCCCGGTTTCAAAGTGAACGTCCAGGTGAGGCCGTCCTCGCTGACAACAGCGGACTGGGCCAACACGGGCTGTGGGGTAAAAGTATTGTCCAGCTCATACAGCCCCTGGTATACCAGCCCCGTCAGCTCCTGGTTCACCTGGCTCTCCCCAGTGATGGGGTGGAGGGAGGCGGCGGGATCCCAGCCCAGGCTGAACCGGGCGGGGGGCTGGGGAGTCTGGGTGGGGGTGGGCTCCGGCGTGGCGGTGGGGGAGGGCAGGGGTTCCGGCTCCCCGCAACCGGACAGGGCCAGCAGGGCGCACAGGCACAGGGCCAGAAAGGGTCGAGCCCGCCTCATTGCAGCTGAATCACGGCAGCCATGGAGCCCCGGCTGGTGCCCTGGATCCGGTGGCTCCAGAACCTGTCAGGATGGCAGGCCGTGCACAGGTCGCTGACCGCGATGTGGGCGGGATCCAGCCCGGCCTGCTCCAGCCGCATGGCGTTGATGGCCTTCAGATCCACAGCGAACTTGCCGTTCTCCTTGATGGCGATGTGCTGGAGGACGGCGGTGGACAGCGCGGCGGTCATGGCGTTGGGCACGTCCTCGTGGGTCTCAAAGCAGTCGGGGCCGATGCCCGGGCCGATGGCAGCCAGGATGTCCCCCCGTTCGCTGCCGTACACCGATTCCATCCGCTGGACGGCGGCGGTGGCGATGCCCGCAGCGGTGCCCCGCCAGCCCGCGTGGACGGCGGCGATCACCCGCCGCACCGGGTCGTAGAACAAAATGGGGATGCAGTCGGCGGAGTAGACAACCAGCGCCACCCCAGGCAGGTCGGTCATCAGGCCGTCCGCCTCATACCCCACCTTGTCATAGGGGTCAGCGTGGAGGTCGGCGGTGGTGACGGTGCGCACCACGCCGCCGTGCACCTGGTTGGTCATGGCCACCTTTCCGGCCTTCACCCCGGCGGCGGCAAAGAAGCGGCGGTAGTTCTCCCGGACGTGGTCGGGATCGTCCCCCCGGCCCACGCCTAAATTCAGCGATTCCCACATTCCCTCCGACACGCCACCCAGGCGGGTGGAGAAGCCGTGGGCGACGTCCCCGGCAGCAATACCGTCGGACTGGAAAAAGACGACGCCGTTTTTGGTCTGCTCGATGATATTCATAGGCAAATCCTTTACAAATTACATGATAGGGGAGGGGGCGATGAGTGCCGGTGGCACACAACGCCCCCCGGATACCCCCTCCGCTCTCCGAGGGGACGGGAGTTTTTGGCATTTCTTATATATCCTTATGATACTCCGCGCAGGTGCACTTCTTCCACTTTAAGCCCGAACCGCAGGGGCAGGGGTCATTGCGGCCGATCTTGGCCGCCTTCTTCACCGGCTGCTTCTTCACGCTGCCGTCCGCCCCGCCGGACTCGCCGGTGACCTTGGCCACCCGCTCCCGGCGCAGCTCCTCGTTGGTCTTGATCCGTACGGTGAACAGCCGCCGTAGCGTCTCCTCCTGGATGGCGGTGATCATCTGCTCGAACATATCAAAGCCTTCCCGCTTGTACTCCACCACCGGGTCGGACTGGCCGTAGGCTCGCAGACCGATGCCCTGGCGCAGCTCGGTCATGGCGTCGATGTGATCCATCCAGTACTCGTCCACCACCCGCAGCAGGATCACCCGCTCCAGCTCCCGCATGGCGGATTTCCCCGGTTCCATCCGGCCCGCCATGGCCTCGTTGATCATGGCCTCCCGCTTGGCGTAATTTTCATGGGCGGTCTCCAGCATCTGGCTGGACAGCTGATCGGCGGAAGTGTTGGCGGCCTCCGTCTCAAACTTGGAGAGCTGGTCGGGGGTGAACACCGAGCCGGACAGATGGGCGGTGGCAGACTTGAAATCCTCCCCACTGAGGTGGGACTGCTCCCCGGTATGGCCCGCCACCAGGCCGGTGACGGCGGTGGACAGCATATTCTCAATGGCCCCGTGGATGTCCTCCCCGTCCAACACCTGGCGGCGCTGCTCGTAGATGACCTTGCGCTGGGTGTTCATCACGTCGTCGTACTCCAGCACGTTTTTCCGGGTCTGGAAGTTCCGGGACTCCACCTGCTTCTGGGCGTTCTCAATGGCGGTGGACAGCATCTTCTGATCCAGGGGGGTGTCCTCGTCCACCCCTAAGCGCTCCATCATGCCCTGGATCCGCTCCGAGCCGAACAGCCGGAGGATGTCGTCCTCCAGGGACAGGAAAAAGCGGCTTTCGCCGGGGTCGCCCTGACGGCCGGCGCGGCCCCGGAGCTGGTTGTCGATCCGCCGGGACTCGTGGCGCTCGGTGCCCAGGATGAACAGGCCCCCGGCCTCCCGCACCCGCTGGGCCTCCTCCTTGATCTCGTCCTTATACTTGGCTTCCGCCTGGGCAAAGGCCCTCCGGGCATCCAGAATCTCCTGGTTGTCCGTCTCGCCGTGGCCGTCGCACTCGGCCAGCAGCTCGTCGCTCATCCCCTGCTTTCTCAGCTCCGCCTTGGCCATGAACTCCGCGTTGCCGCCCAGCATGATATCGGTACCACGGCCCGCCATGTTGGTGGCCACGGTGACCGCCCCGAACTTGCCCGCCTGGGCCACGATCTCCGCTTCCTTCTCGTGGTGCTTGGCGTTCAGGACATTGTGTTTGATCCCCGCCTTGGTGAGCAGCTTGCTCACCAGCTCGGAGATCTCAATGGACACAGTACCCACCAGCACGGGCTGGCCCTTGGCGTGGCACTCCTTGATCTGCTCCACCACGGCGCGGTACTTGCCCGCCTGGGTCTTATACACCACGTCGGGCTGATCCACACGGGCCAGGGGCCGGTTGGTGGGGATCTCCACAATGTCCAGGTTGTAGATGGTGCCGAACTCCTCCTCCTCGGTCATGGCGGTGCCCGTCATGCCGGACAGCTTGTCGTACAGGCGGAAGTAGTTCTGGAAGGTGATGGTGGCCAGGGTCTTGGACTCCCGGGCCACGGTGACGTGCTCCTTAGCCTCGATGGCCTGGTGGAGCCCCTCGTTGTAGCGCCGGCCATACATCAGGCGGCCGGTGAACTCGTCCACGATGATGACCTCGCCGTCCTTCACCACGTAGTCGATGTCCCGCTTCATCACGCCCCGGGCCTTGATGGCCTGGTTGATGTGGTGGGACAGGGTGGTGTTCTCCGGGTCGGACAGGTTTTCCACGTTAAATGCCTGCTCCGCCTTGGCGATGCCCTGGGCGGTGAGGGTGGCGGTGCGGGCCTTCTCGTCCACGATGTAGTCCGCGTCGTCCGACGTGTCCTCCTCCTCCTTGGCGTCCACCGCCTTCACCCGCTTGCACTTGAGGCGGGAGACGAACTGATCTGCCAGCTGGTAGAGCTGGGTGGACTGCTCCCCCTGGCCGGAGATGATCAGCGGCGTGCGGGCCTCGTCGATGAGGATGGAGTCCACCTCGTCCACAATGGCAAAGGCGTGGCCCCGCTGCACCAACTCCGCACTATAGATCGCCATGTTGTCCCGAAGGTAGTCGAAGCCGAACTCGTTGTTGGTGCCATAGGTGATGTCGGCGGCATAGGCCCGCTTCTTGTCCGCCTTTTCCACCCCGTGGATCACCAGGCCCACAGTGAGGCCCAGGTAGCGGTACACTTTGCCCATCCACTCCGAGTCGCGCTTGGCCAGGTAGTCGTTGACGGTGATGATGTGCACGCCCTTGCCCGTCAGGCCGTTCAGGTAGGCGGGCAGGGTGGCGACGAGAGTTTTGCCCTCGCCGGTCTTCATCTCGGCGATGCGGCCCTGGTGGAGGATGATGCCGCCGATGAGCTGCACCCGGTAGGGGCGCATCCCCAGCACCCGGTCGGCGGCCTCCCGGCAGGTGGCGAAGGCCTCGGGCAGGATGTCGTCCAGCGTCTCGCCGTTGGCCAGGCGGGTTTTGAACTCATCGGTCTTGGAGCGCAGGTCGTGATCGCTGAGGGCGCGGTACTCGTCCTCCAGGGACTCGATCTTATCCACCGTGGCGGTGAGCGCCTTCACTTCCCGCTGGGAGCGGGTGCCAAATACTTTTGAAAACAGACCCATAGCGTTGCGTCCTTTCTATCATTAAAGTATAAAAACCCAATTTAACTCGGTACAGTATATCACAAGCGTGGGGAAGAAAAAAGAGGAAATTGTAAATAAAGAGAAGGGGTCAACAGGGGATTTTTCTTGCCTTTTGCCATGTAAGGGAGTACAATAGATTTGTTGACAAACTGTTGCGGAGGTGTGTCAGGCTATGACCCGGGATCAGGCCTTTGAGTTTCTGGATCGCGCCGCCCGGGGGATCGCAGAGATGTTCGGATCCTCCTGTGAGACGCTGGTGCACGATATGGGGGTGCCCACCCACCCCATCCTGTCCATCTACAACGGCCACGTGTCCGGTCGGGAGGTGGGCTCCACCATGGATATCATGGGCATCGGCCTGGAGCTGGACGAGCAGGCGGCCACCACCGATCAGGTGAACCTGGCCGCCGTCACCCCCGACGGGCGGCAGACCAAATCCTCCACCTTCCACATGATCGGCGAGGACTACAACCTGGCCCTGGGCATCAATTTCGACTACACCTCCCTGGTGTTCGCCAACCGGATTTTAGCCGACCTCATGAGCGCCCAGGCCGACCTGCGCACCGCCCTGTGGCAGCCCGGGGACTCCCGACAGCTGGCCGACCTGTTCGACCAGTGCGTGGCCGCCCTGGGCAAGCCGTTGGACGCACTGACCAAAGCGGATCGGCTGAAGGTCATCGCCATGCTGCGCCAGCGCAGCGCCTTCTCCTACCGCAAGTCGGTGCCCTATGTGGCGGGGCGTTTAGGCGTGTCCCGGTACACGGTTTACAAATATCTGGACGAGCTGGCGGCGGGGGAGGGGCCGGAGGGCACCCAGTGAGGCAAGCCCGCCGATCTCTGCGTCATAATTTCGCTGGAAATCTCCCCCGGGCTGTGATATACTGGCTTTACCGCCCGCAGGCGGAACGGAAAGGAGCGTGCCCCAATGGAAAATGAACTGCGCCTCGCCGTCCTCATCGACGCAGACAACGCCCCCCGCACCGCCCTGCGGGAGATCATGGCGGAGGTGGCGGTGTACGGCGCGGCCACCATCAAGCGCATCTACGGCGACTGGACTGCCCCCAACATGGGCAGCTGGAAGCCCCTGCTGCTGGAGCACGCCATCACCCCTTTCCAGCAGTACAGCTACACCACCGGCAAGAACGCCACCGACTCGGCCATGATCATCGACGCCATGGACATACTCTACTCCGGCAACTGTGACGGCTTCGTGCTGGTGTCCAGCGACAGCGACTTCACCCGCCTTGCCACCCGGCTGCGGGAGGCGGGGATGAAGGTGTACGGCATGGGGGAGAAAAAGACCCCCAAGCCCTTCATCGTGGCCTGTGACAAGTTCGTCTACATCGAGTCCCTGAAGGCGGCGGAAAAGCCCCAGCCCCCCGCCCCCGCGGGCAAGAGCTCCAAGAAGAAGGCCCCCAGCCCGGCAGAGTCCTCCGACCTGTCGGTGCAGGAGCTCATCGCCCAGTCGGTGGAGGATCTGGCGGACGAGGACGGCTACGCCTATTTGGGCGATCTGGGCACCCTGCTGATCAAGAAGCAGCCCGACTTCGACTCCCGGAACTACGGCTTTGCCAAGCTGTCCAAGTTCCTGGCCGCCCTGGACGGCTTCGAGATCGACGAGCGGCACAACGCCAAGTACCAGGGCACTCAGGTGTTTGTGCGGAACAAGAAATAAGTTAACAAGCCGGAATTTGGAGATGGGCGCTTATGAAGGAAACCACTTTGTTTTATGCAACAAATAATAAAAACAAACTACACAATATGCGTTATAGGCTAAAAGATTACCCAATCAAAATACTTTCCCCTAACGAAGTTGGAATTCATTTAGAAATTGACGAAAATGGGAATACAGCTATAGAAAATGCTTTACTTAAAGCAACTGCGTATTATGAAGTTTTGAATATGCCAACTATTGCTGGTGATTCAGGATTGTATATTGAGGGGATAAGCGCAGAGAAGCAACCTGGACTATACGTTAGGAGAGTTGCTGGTAAAGTCCTCACAGATGATGAAATGATAGACTACTATGCAAATCTCGCAAAAAGTACAACAAATGATTGCTTTATTCACTATTTCACAGGAATTGCATTAATTACAAGTAAAGGAACGTTCACAAAAGAAATAAAGGATTCCCCACTTAAACTATCTTCAATCCCCAATTCAAATAGAAAGCACAGAGGAAACCCTTTAGATGTAATCTCTTTAATTGAAGACGGTAGATATTTTAATGATTTAACTGACGAAGAAAGAGTTTCTTTAGATCAAAAAGGAGAACAAGAATTCGTAGATTTTATAGTTAGCAATGTAATGAAGTTAGTTTCAAATTAGAATTTACTAAATCGTTCATAAAAGCAAAAAACGCGGGCCGCTGCCAAACCGCAGCGGCCCGCTGTTCATTTTTCCAATCGTTTCATCACCGCGTCCTCCAGCTTATCGCCGTACTTCATGGCCAGCAGGAACACCGCCAGCCCCAGCGCCCCCAGCAGGGCCATCCCCCACCAGGGAATGGACACCGTGGCGCTGCCCACCGCGCAGGACACCAGCAGCCCCCAGGGTCGGCACACCGCCACCAGCAGGAAGAACCGCCGGAAGGAGATGTCGGTGAGCCCCGCCAGAATGCACAGGATGTCGTCGGGGAAGAAGGGGAACAGGAAGGCCAGGGCCAGGAACACGTCCCGCTTCCGGCGGATCACGTCCAGGTACTTGCCGGACACCTTCTCGCCCACAAACTGGCTCACGAAGCCCTGCCCCAGGGCCCGGGCCAGCCCGAACACGACGGCGGAGCCCAGGGCCACAGCCCCCCAGGTCAGCAGGAAGGAGGGCCACAGCCCAAACAGATAGGCCCCCGCCGCGGCGGTGAGGTTGCTGGGGATGGGGGCGATGACCACCGAGGCCAGCTGGATGCCAAAATAGGCCAGGTGGGACCAGGGGGAGCACCGGGCGATATACTCCCCCAGCTTTTGCTGGGAGCCGGCGGCCTCAAAGAAGCCGGTGGCGTACAGCGCCCACACGCTGCCGCCCAGAATGGCCAGGGTGAGCACCCAGAGGAGAACTTTCAAGGGCCTACGTTCCATGGACGTGCCTTCTTTCCGCGGGATCGGGTTGGTGTTGTCAAGGGGCGTTGAGCACGCCTTGACCGTATGCCCTATATTATAGCGGAACAGGAAAAAAGCGCAACAAAGGTTCCTCTAAAAATTTCTGAAGATTTCTTTAGGATGGCGCGGGCGGGAAGCCTGGCGGAGTTTGGGCAGATTTCCCCCTTGAATTCCTACCGAACATATGGTATTTTGGGTATATCAAGCAGTTCCGGGAGGTACGCCATGAAAATTTCCACCAAGGGCCGCTACGCCCTGCGCCTGATGGCGGACATCGCCCAGCAGGGCTCGGGGGAGCCGGTGTCCCTCCGGGACGCGGCCCGAAGGCAGGGCCTCAGCGACAAATACCTGGAGCAGATCGTCACCCCCCTGGCCCGGGCGGGGCTGGTGCGCTCGGTGCGGGGGGCCGGGGGCGGCTACCTGCTCACCCGTAGGCCGGAGGAATACACCGTGGGCGACATCCTCCGTCCCCTGGAGGGGGATCTGGCCCCGGTGGAGTGCGCCACCGACGGGGCCTTCTGCGAACGCAGCGGGGACTGCCTCACCGTGGGCCTGTGGCGGGATATCCACCGGGCGGTGTCCGCGGTGGTGGACGGCACCACCCTGGCCGACCTGCTGGCGCGGCAGGCAGGAAGCGCGGATCCGTCGTGAGCAGCGGGCTAAGCGCGGAGCGGAGCAAACTGGCCGGAGCCGCCAAAGGCGGCGCAGGACAGTTTGTGCAGTCGGAGGCGCTGTGTGCCGGTGGCACACGCCCAGCGCCGACCGAGCCGAAGGCGAGACCTTAGAACCGCGTCGCGAACAGGCGCAGCGTGACAACAGGCCGGGGAATCGCGGTTGCGCCCGGGCCCGCCCTGTGCTATAATGTTTTTTGAGACTTTTTTACGGGAGAGGAACGGTTCCATGGAAATCAACGGCCAACAGGTACAGGAAGTATATTATTATAGAGACATGGGCCTGTCCGACGCCACCATGAAGGCCCTGGACAAGAAGGGCTTCACCCAGGCCACCCCCATTCAGGGCGGGGCCATCCCCTACTTTATGGAGTGGAAGGACGTGGTGGCCAAGGCCCCCACCGGCACCGGCAAGACCTTTGCCTTCGGCATCCCCATGGTGGAGCACATCGACCCGGACTCCGACGCGGTGCAGGGGCTGATCCTGGCTCCCACCCGGGAGCTGGCCATCCAGATTCGGGACGAGCTGCGGGATCTGTGCGCCTTCCGGGAGGGGGTGCGGACGGTGTGCCTGTACGGCGGCCAGCCCATCGACAAGCAGATCACCCAGCTCAAGGCCAAGCCCCAGATCGTCGTCGCCACCCCGGGGCGGCTGATGGATCACATGAAGCGGCGCACCGTCAAGCTGGACAAGGTGCAGACCGTGGTGCTGGACGAGGCCGACCGGATGCTGGACATGGGCTTCATCCAGGACGTGACCCGGATCCTGGACAAGATGCCCCACCGCCGCAACTTAGGGTTATTTTCCGCCACAATATCACGAGAAGTTATGGATATCTCCTGGGTGTACCAGCGGGATCCTGCGGAGATCACCGTCCGCCCAGTGGAGGAGAACCGCCCGGACATCCAGCAGTACGCCATCGAGCTCATGGGCCGGGAACAGAAGCTGGACACCATGTCCGCCCTGCTCACCCACGGCGGCTATGAGCGGGCCATCGCCTTCTGCAACACCAAGAACATGACCGACCGTCTGGCCGGCCTGCTGAAGATGCGGGGCTTCCCCTGCGAGGCCATCCACGGCGACATCCCGCAAAAGGAGCGAGAGCGCACCCTCCAGCGGTTCAAGGAGGGGAAGCTTCAGGTGCTGGTGGCCACCGACGTGGCCGCCCGGGGGCTGGACATCGACGATGTGGACGCGGTGTTCAACTACGACGTACCCGACGAGCAGGAGTACTACATCCACCGGATCGGCCGCACCGGCCGGGCGAAGAAGCACGGCGTGGCCTACACCCTGATGGCCTCCGTCACCGAGTCCGTCAAAATGCGGGACATCGCCCGGAACACCCGGATGGAGATCCAGCTACTGAAGTACGACAAGGACGGCTGCCTGATGCTGGTGGAGCAGGAGAGTTGATCTGTAAACCGGGGGAGCGGCAGAGCGACCCCGGTTTCTTTGCCACAGGGTGGGGCGGCACACAACATGACGGGAGGGGAACGGGATGAACATTCGTATTTTGGCCGTGGGCGACGTGGTGGGGGAGTCCGGCCTGGACTTCCTCCGCCGCCGGCTGCCCGCCCTGCGCCGGGAGCAGGGTGCCCACTTCACCGTGGTGTGCGGGGAAAACGCCGCCAGCGACGGGCTGCTCCCCGCCCAGGCGGAGGCCATCTTTGCCGCCGGGGCGGATGTGATTACCATGGGCAATCATACCTGGGATAAACGCCAGATCGTAACCTATCTGGAGGAGAACCCCTATATTCTCCGGCCCGCTAACTACCCTGACCGGGCCCCCGGCCGGGGGTGGGGGGTGTTCGACGGCCCCCAGGGGCTGCGGATCCGGGTGGTGGATCTCATCGGCCGGGTGGAGATGAACCCCAACTTCGACAACCCCTTCACCAAAATGGACGGGATCCTGAAGGCGGATCGCGCCGATCTGACCCTGGTGGACTTCCACGCCGAGGCCACCAGTGAGAAGGGGGCCATGGCCTGGTATCTGGATGGGCGGGCCCAGGCCCTGTGGGGCACCCACACCCACGTGCCCACCGCCGACTGTCAGGTGCTGCCCCAGGGGCTGGGCTTCGTCACCGACCTGGGGCTGACGGGCCCCAGCCAGTCGGTCATCGGCGTCAAGCCAGAACAGGCCATCAACCGCTTTTTGGGCGGCCTGCCCCAGCGGTTCCAGCCCGCCCCCGGCCCCTGCCGGATGGGGGCAGTGCTCTTTGAGATCGACGCCGCCGCCAAACGGTGCGTGGACGTGCGTCGGGTGGATCCGGCCTGAAAACAAGCGCAGAAAACGCGCGGGCGCTTCCCAAAGAAGGAAGCGCCCGCGCTTATTTTTGGCATTCAGACCATTATCCCGGGAACTGTGGGTTCCGGTTCCACAGGGACGGTCTCCACGGGGGCCGTCTCCACAGGGGCCGTCTCCACAGGGGCCGTCTCCACGGGGGCCGTCTCTACCGGCTCGGTCTCCACGGGATCCGTCTCCTCCGGGCCGGGATCGGGGTTTTCCCCCGCCCCCTTGCCGAAGAGCACGAAGCACAGGTTCATGTCCACGTCCGAGCCGATGCCCGCCACCTTGCCCTTGGAGGAGTACTGCCAGAACTGGAAGTGATACATACAGGAGGGGCTATTGGTGTACTCGGCGAACCAGAACTGGTACTGGGTGAGCTTGCTCAGATCCATCTTCACATAGCCGCAGTAGGCATTGAAGTAAACCATGGGGGTGTAGCCCGCCGCCTCCACCTTTTTGCAGAAGGCATCGATGCACTGGGTGATGATCCGGGCGTCCACGCCGTAGGCCCGGGACTCGTTGCCGCCCAGGTACTCCCAGTCGCACACCACGGGGTAGGTGATGTGCTCCTTATAGGGCTCCAGCCGGGCCAGGAAGGCGTCCGCCTCCTCCTCCGCCTCCGCCACGGTGATGGCGTTGGAGAAGTAGTAGGCCCCCACGTCCAGCCCCGCGGCGATGGCCCCCTGCATATTGCCCTCGAATTTGGAGTCCTCCATGAGCACGCCGGAGCCCCAGGCCCGGTTGCCCGCCCGGATAATGGCGAAGTCGATGCCGTCCGCCGCCACCGCCTCCCAGTCGATGATCCCCTTGTGGCCGGACACGTCGATGCCGTGGGCGAAGTAGCCGCCGGAGTAGGAGATCCGGCCCCGGTCGTCCCGGCTGAACTGGCCGCTGTTGAAGGGGGAGGCGGGCACCCCCTCCAGCTTGTCTATGTAATAGTTGTTAAAGCGGATCATGCCCTTGGTGGGTTCGTTGTGGCCCACCCGCCAGACAATGGCTGCCAACTCCTCCCGGGAGATGGGCTTGTCCGGCTGGAAGGTGCGCACCCCGTCCTCGCTGAGGAAGCCGTCCATGATCCCCTTCTCATACAGCTCCACCACGTAGCCGTCCTCGCAGTCGGCGTAGGGGCTGGGGCCGGAGATATCCGTCAGATCCAGCGCCCGGGCGGTCATGCGGGCCACCGTCAGCCGGGTGGGTATCGCATTCAGATAGGAGGCGTTGAAGGCATACATCAGCCGGTTGTCCAGGGCCAGCTCCACGTAGGGCATGGCCCAGTGCTCCCCCGGCTGGGCGGGGGCGGGCTCCTCCACCCCGATGGACAGCAGGATCAGCTTGAAGGCCTCTCCGTAGGTGACGCTGCCAAAGGGCTGGAAGGTGCCGTCAGGGTAGCCGTTCACCACCCCCTGCCGGTACAGGTCGGACACATACTGGTGGGACCAGCGATCCTCGGGCAGATCGGAAAACAGGGGCCCCGGGGCGGCCAGGGCGGTGGTGCTGGAGGAGGCCGCCAGCAGGACGGCCAGCAGCAGGATGGCGATACGTTTTTTCATGGGCGCTCCTTTTCTCCGGGGGGTTGGGTGCCTGCGCCGCGGCCGCGGGCACAGACGCTTCGTCTCGTGCTTTCTATTTTACATAATTCGACGGGTTCTGGCAAGACCCGGGGAAAATTTAACAACTTTGAAAAATTTGCGCAACACCTCTTGACATCGCCCCCAAGGCGTGGTATCTTATGGATGACAAACAAAGTTGTCAAATAGACAAATAAACCTGTCAGTATGACAAGAAAACTCGTCAGGAGGAATGGGATATGATTTGGAATGAACTGGGTGTCAGCGGCGGCACGGCGCTGATCGTGCTGTGCGCGCTGTACTTTGTGATCAAGTGGGCGGTGCGCAATGGGATCCGGGAGGCTCACGCCCGCATGAACGGGGAAAAGGGCTGGCCCCGGAGGCTCTGGGAGGGCTTCGCCCAGGAGGGCGGGGCCTC
This sequence comes from Bacillota bacterium, assembly GCA_021768085.1. Classification (GTDB taxonomy): domain Bacteria; phylum Bacillota; class Clostridia; order Oscillospirales; family Oscillospiraceae; genus Enterenecus. The sequence continues at coordinate 4,253 of JAETOJ010000020.1, read as the reverse complement.
GGAGGAGGAGGCGGGATAATGCTGAAAAACCGCCTGAAGGAGCGCCGCGCCGCGTTAGGCGTCAACCAGCAGGAGCTGGGGCGGCTGGCCGGGGTGTCCCGGCAGACCATCAGCCTCATTGAGCGGGGGGACTACTCCCCGTCGGTGACGCTGGCCCTCACCCTGGCGAAAATCTGCGGGGTGACGGTGGAGGACATTTTCAGTCTGGAGGAGGAGAACCATGAACAACAATGACAATACGGCCCGGCAGGAGAACCGGAAGGCCCTGCCCAAATTCATCCTGATCGTGGTATGCAGCCTGTTCCTGGGCGCTGTGCTGGGCTTCGCCATGGTGAAACTGAGCCTGGAGGACTTCCAGGACGCTCTGGACGGGGCGGGGCGGTTCTTCACCAATTATGTGGCGCCGTGGCTGATCATCGCCCTGCCCGTGGTGGAGTTTGCCATCTGCTTGCCCATCTATTTCAGCGCGAAAAAGCGCCTTGCCGCCTGGGACGGGGAGGACGAGGCCGTTAGCGACGAGGTGGAGGCCAAGCTGTCGGTATGCATCTGGCTCACCGGGCTGTGTACCGTGCTGGCGTTCTTTTTGCTGGCGGCCATGTTTGCTGGCTTCGTTGGCAACGCGGGGACGCCACAGATGATGCCCGCTCCCCTGTTTTTCGGCGGATTGGCCGCGTTCCTGCTCAACCTGTTCGCCCCCATGGTGCTCCAGCAGAAGCTGGTGGATCTCACGAAACAGCTCAACCCGGAGAAAAAGGGCTCGGTGTACGACACCAAGTTCCAGAAGAAGTGGTACGAGAGCTGTGACGAGGCGGAGCGGGCCATCATCGGCCAGTGCGCCTTCAAGGCGTACCAGGCCATGGTGCGGGTGTGCCTGGGGCTGTGGGTGGTGTTCGCCCTGGGCGGGATGTTCTTCAACTGGGGCTTCCTGCCCGCCCTGGCGGTGTGTATCGTCTGGGGCGTGGGGCAGTCGGTGTACGCCTGGTGGGCGCTGAAGCTGGGCAAGTCCGGCGGAAGCGTCTATTGAGCCCAAACAATATCTTAGAAAGAAGGTCAGCAGAATGCGGAAGTGTCTCAGGTGCGGCGCAGAAATGCAGGAGGGCTGCACGGTAAAGGTGGAGGGCGCGGGCTACGGCGTGGTGCTGTCCACCGAGGAAAACAAAATTTTCAGCGGGCGGATCGGCAAGCCCAGGGTGGCCATCTGCCCCAAGTGCGGCGAGGTGTCCCTCTACCTGGAGGATGTGTCCAAGCTGGAGGATTGAGGCCCTCAAGGCAAAAAGGCGCCCCGGAGCGGTGCTCCGGGGCGCCTTTTTGCCGTTTTAGTCGGTGACGTAGGGCAGCAGGGCCACGTGACGGGCGCGCTTGATGGCGTCGGTCAGCTGGCGCTGGTGCATGGCGCAGGTGCCAGTGGTGCGGCGGGGCAGGATCTTGGAGCGCTCGGACAGATACCGCTTGAGCTTCTGGGCGTCCTTGTAATCGATCTGCTCCACCTTGTCCACGCAGAACGCGCACACTTTGCGGCGCTTGCGTCCGCCGCGGGGCTTCGCATTATCCATAGCCATAATTGGCGAGACCTCCTTTATGTGAGATACCCTTGCTTAGAAGGGAAGATCGCCGTCGTCGTCGGCCAGCTCCGCGAACTGGTCGCCACCGGACGGGATGCCGTAGTCGGCGGCGGGGGCGGCAGGGGCGGCGGGCCGTCCATAGCCTCCGCCCTGTTGTCCTCCGTAGCCGGAATTGCCATAGCCGCTGTTGTAGCTCCCCTGGCCGTCGCCGTCACGCTTGGAGTCGCCGAAGTAGACGCTGTCCGCCACCACCTCGGCGGAGCGGCGCTTGTTGCCCTCCTTGTCCGTCCAGTCCCGGATCTGGAGGCGGCCCTCTACCACAGCCATGCGGCCTCGGGAGAAGTAGCGGGAGACGAACTCGCCAGTGCCCCGCCAGGCCACCACGTCAATCCAGTCGGTCTGGCGCTCGCCGGTGTTCTTGTCCTTAAAGTCCCGATCCACCGCCAGGGTGAAGGTGGCCACGGGGGTGCCGGACTGGGTGTGGCGCAGCTCGGGGTCACGGGCCAGCCGGCCCATGATTACGATGTGATTGAGCATAATTTTCTCCCTCTTACTCGTCCTTGCTGACAATGATGGAGCGCATGACGCTCACATTGATCCGCATCAGACGATCCAGCTCCGCGGGGAAGGCGGGATCAGCGGAGAAGGTCATCAGCACGTAGTAGCCCTCCTCCAGGTCGTTGATGGGATAGGCGAGGCGGCGCTTGCCCCACTCGTCCACCTCGGACACGGAGCCCCGGCCCTCGGCCAGCTCCTTGAAGCGGGCCACCAGCGCGGCGGTCTCCTCCTCGCCCAGGTTGGGGTTGAGGACGTAGAGCACCTCGTAGTTTCCACTCACTTTAGCCATTGTGTTTGCACCTCCTTATGGTCTTTTGGCCTCCGGCCGAACCGGAGGCAAGGATGGTATGCCGCAAAACTGCACAAAGCGGCAGACTGTGGTATTATACTGCGAATTTCCGCCGATGTCAAGGATTATTCGCACAAATCCACGATAATATGGGCGAACAGCTTGGCGGACAGCATCAGGTCGCTGACCCGCACCCGCTCGTCCGCGCCGTGGAGGTGGGTGTCGAAGCCTGGCAGGGTGCAGCCGAAGGCCACGCCGCCGGGGATGTCGTGGACATAGGTGCCGCCGCCGGTGGACAGGCACTCCCCCTTCAGGCCGGTGTACTCCTCGTACCGGCGCAGCAGGGTCTGGATGAAGGGGCTGTTCTCGGGGACGTGGTGGGGCGCGCCCTGGACGGCCTCAAAAGTGAAGCCCTTGCCCTCAAAGGCGGCCTTGGCCACCTGGAGGCAGTTCTCCTCGGTGGCGCACAGGGGCGCCCGGCTGTCGAAGAAGCCCTTCAGGCCCGTATCCGTCACCTCCAGCAGGGAGAAGGCCAGGGTCAGCGGCCCGGAGATGGGCTCCTCCTGGGCGATGCCCAGGGCCCGGCCCTTGTAGTCCCCGTGGGGGATCAGGGCGTTCAGATCGTGGAGGGCGTCCTTGCAGCCCCCGTCGGCCAGGGGCAGGGCGCACAGCAGGGCGATGAGCCCGGTGATGGCGTTGTTGCCTCCCTCGGGGTAGGCGGCGTGGGAGGCCTCCCCCTTGGCCTTGATCACCGTCACCCCGTCCTCGTTGGCGAAAGTGAACTTGATCCCCGTGCGGGCCGTCACGTCCCGGGCCACGGGCTGGACGTCGTACATGGTCAGTCCCTCCACCCCGGCGGAGGCGTCCCCGGGCAGGACGTTCCCCCGGATGCCGCCGTGGAGCCAGTTCACCCGGGGCAGGGCCTCCTGGGCGGGCCAGCTCTTGGTGAAGGTTGGGCGCAGACTGCCCTTCTCCGTGTTGATCACGGGGAAGCCGGAGTCGGGGGAGAAGGTGGCGGGGGCGAAGGGGTGGCGGGCGAAGTACCAGGCGATGTCGCCGGAGCCGCTCTCCTCGTTGGTGCCCATGATCATCTTGCAGTTCTTCGTCAGCGGCACGCCCAGATCCTTCACCGCCTTCATGGCCAGCAGGGAGGCCGCCACCGGCCCCTTGTCGTCGTCGGTACCCCGGCCATACAGCAGGTCGTCCATTAGCTTGGGGCTGTAGGGCTGGGTGACGCTCCAGCCCTCCCCGGGGGCCACCACGTCCAGGTGGCCCAGGATGTGCAGGGCGTCCTCGCCGCCGTTCAGGTCGGCGGTGCCCACGTAGCCCTCATGATTTTCCGCCGTCAGGCCCCACTCCCGGGCAATGGCCAGCGCCTCCTTCAACGCGGCGGCGGGGCCTGGGCCGAAGGGGGCGCCCGGGGCGGGCTCGCCCTCCACGCTGTCGATGGACACCAGGCGGCTCACCGCCTCCACCAGCGTCTTTTCCTTATCCGCGAAATAGGCTTCGATCTGTTCTTTTGTGATCATATGTATAACACTCCTCGTCTCCCGCAGGGCTGGAAGGGCCGCCCCGCGGGGCCCCTTCGGGGCCGGTAACTTGTCCCATTGTATCGCATTTCTCTGTCAATTACAAGGGAAATTGGACGGAGCCTGGGGGCATTCCCCCGGCCCCCCTCCCGGCAACCGCCGGGGTGGTGGGGCTGCGCCCCCTGGCCCGCTGAGGGTGGCAGGGTTGCGGTCTCGCCTTCGGCTCGGTCGGCGCTGGGCGAGCGCCACCGGCGCTCAGCGCCCCTGCCGGGGGCGTTCCTTTCTGCTCGTGCAGAAAGGAACCGAAAGACACGC
>JAETOJ010000019.1 GCA_021768085.1 Bacillota bacterium | reverse complement strand
AAAGGTGGCGTTATAGCTGCCCGCGTTGGTGCCGCTTGTGGTGCCGCCCAGGGTCAGCTTGGCGGCGTCGTACCCGCTCCAGACGGGGGACTGTGCCGATCCGGTATAGGTCAGGCTCCCGCTCTGCGCGGGGGTCCCCACGATCACAGCCCGCCCGATGGTCCAGGTCACGCTCTTGGCCTCTGTTCCGCCGCCGCTCCAGTGGTAGCCCTCCTTTGGCGTAAAGGTGGCGGTGTACTCCCCGGCGTTGGTGCCGGTGGTGGCCCCGCCGATGGTCAGGGCGGTGGTGTTGTAGTTGTTCCAGACGGGGGCCTGTTCCGCCCCTGTATAGGTCAATACGCCGCTTTGACTGGGCACCGCGTCAATGGTGCTGGTCAGGTCGGTAACGGCTTTCTGCGCCGTTTCTGCGGCCTCCTGGGCCGCCTCCGCCGCCGTCTGTGCCTGCTGTGCCGCTGCCAGCGCGGCGGCGGCGTTTGCCAGGGCGGTGGTTGCTTTCCCGTCCGCTGCCTGGGCGGCGGCCAGCGCGGCGGCTGCGATCTCCAGGGCCTCCTCCAGCGCCTCCCGAATGTCCTGGTGTGCGGTTTCGCTTTCGTTGTGGGCCGCGATCAGCCCCGCCAGGGACGCCTCCAGCTGGGGCTTGATGGTATCATTGAAGTATTCCAGCACGTCCTCCGCAGTCATCCACGCGCCCGCCGGATAGGTCAGGGTGGCGTCCACCCCGGACGTGACCCGGATGGAAATGGGGAAATTCCGCACGTCCGGCGCGGTTCCCTCCACATAGGCGGCTATGGGCTGTTTCTGGTTGCCCAGGCTGGCGTAGTAGATCATAACCGGGTCCCCGGTGTCCGGGTCCTTTGCGTAGACGCCGAAACCGCCGATCCATTTGTCCTCTTTCAGCCCGCCGTCCAGGTCGCTGCGGAACTGGACGATCATGCCCACCTGGTTGCCCTTGACGGTGGGGACCGTGCTGGTTCCCGCCGGCCCCGGCTCCAGTGGCGCGGTCAGCTGGCGGGCGGTTTCCTTGTCCTCCACCGTCCCCAGGTCCATGAACACGCCGGACAGTTCCAGTGTGTCACCCGCCACCATTTTGGCCAGTATTTGGTTTCCGGCCTCGGTGATCACAAAACCGTAAAACATTTTTTCCTCCTTACTCCGCCGCCGGCAATGTGGTGGCGGTAAATGTACTAAACGCGCCGCAGGTCATGGCGTCCACGTCCATGTCCACGACGCCCTCCGGCAGCGTGGTGGTGTTGATGGACCCCACCGCGCCGATCAGGACGGCCACGGCGTTGTGGTCGTAGTCCATGGGGGCCTCCGGCAGCGTGGTCACGGAATACCCCGGATCCAGGTAGCCGGCAAATGTCAGGATCTCCTCCTCAAAGGTGGAAATGGTGATCACTTCATCCAGCCAGCTGGACAGGCGTTTCACGTTGGCCAGCACCCGCCGAAACTCCGCCAGGTCCGCCGGGTCCACCTGGCCGCCGTTGCCCACATACGCCCGGAAATGGTGTGGGTTTCCCTTATAGTCAAACCATTCTTCTATGTACCCCGCGCCGAAAATGGTTTCTATGATCTGATTGCAGGCCGCCGGGGTTCCCATGCGGGCGTAAAAGGTCAGCGTCCCCTCGATCAGCGCCCGCTTGACCTCAATGGGGAAACTTTGGTTATAGGCCGGGGTCCGCAGTTCCACCGCCAGCACGTCCAGGATATTCTCCGGCATGGAGGCCACGGCGGCGTAAATATGCACCCCGTCCGCGTAGTCGCACAGCTTTTCAACCTGGCGGCCCAGGGCATAGGCAAAAGCCTGGGTTTCCAGTTGGCTGGCCAGGTTCTCCGGCATAATATCCGTGAAACGGCTGCCCCGTAGGTTAATCATCCTCCAGCCCTCCATATTGGACGGTCTGGCCGGTCAGGACCGCCACGGACTTGGCGCCCACCGTCTGATAGGCCGGGGCGGTCATTGTCACCCGCTTGGCTCCCGCCGCCATGACTAACTCCCGCAGTTTGTCCGGGTTAATGTCCCGCCCTATGGCCCGCTGCCATGCGGTATATTGGGCCACGGCTGCGGCCACTGCCCCTTGAATATCCACGGCCCGGTTGCTGTCGCTGCGGTTGATGTAATAGGTCAGGTCGATGGAGTATTCCACCTCCGCCGGCGCGGCCACCCGCACCAGGTCCGTCATGGGCCTTATGTTGTTGTCCCGCAGGTAGTTCTCCAGGTCGGTGATCATTTGCTCCGGGGGTTTGCTCCCGTCCGTCATAAGGAAATAAAGATCCACGGTGCCCGCCGCCTGGTCGCTCACCACCACCACGTCGCCCACGTTGACGTTGAACTTTTTGGCGTGGTATTTGTAATTTGCCTCCGGCCCTGCGGTGGAATAGGATCCGGGGAACAGGTAAACCCGCTCCGCCAGGTGGTAGTCGCTCTCCACCTCCGCGCCGCCGGCGGTCACGGTGACATTGGACACGCTGGCCATGTAGGGGATAGGATCCACCAGTTTGGACAGTTCCCCCACGGCCAGATTGTTGCCCACGGTCCCGGTCACGGTACAGGACGCGGGCACGTCCACCGTCATGGCGCCCGCCGGGATCTCCATGTATGCGGTGGTTTCAAAGTACACGGACCAGTCCGGCACCGCCGCCCTGGTGCCCACCGGGATCCCCGTGGCCGCCTCCCGCTTTGCTGAAAGAGTAAAGCGCAGGGTGGTGGTGGCTGTCGCCGCCGGTTCACGGGTCAGGCCCTTAAAGGCCGCCAGGTGGTCCAGAAAATCGGAATAGCTGTATTTCAAAAGGTTTTGCTTGCCCGCTCGGTCAATGTACTGCAGGGCGTGGTAGATTTGCGCCGCCGCCGCGTATAACTCCATACGGTGGGGGCTGGCGCGGTCCAGGGTCAGCGGGCGGCCAGTGGCCTGGGACATATACGCCTCATAGTCCGCCACCATTTCCCCGCGTATGTCCTCCACCGTTTTCCCGTCAATGAAACTAACGTCTGGCAGGTTCTTCACCGCCGAAATTTCAGGCACGGGTGATCACCACCTTTGGCTTGATGTGCCCTTGTTCTCCATAACTCCATGTAACCTCATAGACCCGCACCCACGGAATGAACTGCGGGACCTTTTTTGTTACCTCCGCCGTGTAAAGGCTCTTTACTACCTCCGGGGGCTTGTCCACATAGTTCTGTTGGATCCCAAACTCCCGATCCAGCGGCATGGTGCCCACCTGGGTGGACAGCAGCAGGGCCAGCTGCCGGTCCAGTTCCGCCAGGGCGTTGTCCTGGAACGTGTATTCCAGCTTGAAGTCGTACAGCTGCACGTTGGTCCCGTGTGTCATGTGTATTCCTCCAGGGTAATGGTCAGGTTTGCCTTGGCCAGTTCGCCGTGGCCGTACATATCCCCCCATGTTTCACTGGAGGCGGTCAGGCGGAACGGATGGCGGCCCACCGGCCTACCCTTAATGATCAAATATTCCGCGTCGCCGCTTTCCACCATGCGCTCCACCAGTTCCAGCATTTTGCGGGGTTTGACGCCCAGGCGGGCGGACAGGGTAATGGGCAGGGTGATCTTTTGATTTCCTGCCCCCAAAAATTCCGGTTTTGGCTTTACGCCCATAACCTCATGCTCCACCCACCTGCTGGAAACCTCGCGGGTCATACCCTTAAAGGTCAAAACGGTTTCGTTGCTCACCTGAAAGACGATCCCGCCCAGCGATCCAATGGCCACAGCTTACCCCCCTATCCTCACATTGTCGCTGCCGTCCTGGACCGTCCCGCCGATGGAAACGGCGTCCCCGGTCCTGGCGGCTTGTTTTCCGTTTATAAATACCGTGGCGCTCCCGGCGGCGATCACGTCCTGGTGGCCGGGGTGGGTGACACAGCCGTGGGTGGAATAGTGATCCCCCACCCGCCCGGCGCCCCGTTTGTTTACGTTCACGTCCGGGCTATACTCCACCAGGGGGGCAGGGGGGCAGGCGTCGTGTCCGGTGCATTGGTCCCCTTTTCGCGTTGCCGCCGGCATGGCCTCCGCCTCCTCTCTTTAGTTCAGGTCAATGGTTTTCCCGTTGATGGTGATGGCGCCGCCCGCCGTAATGTTCAGGGTCCCGTCACAGTGGATCGTCAGGTCCTTGGTCTTTCCGTCATAGCGGACCATGGCCACGCCTGGGGCGCGGTCCATGTCCAGGCGGTACAGCTTTTCCGCTCCCTCCGGCGGCTTTGTTTTCTCGCTCCAGGGGCGGCCCAGGACCACCCCGGCCTCGCTGCCATTGGACAGGTGGAGGACTAAAACCTGGTCGCCCACCTCCGGCATACTGTAAACCCCGGAAAAAACCGTGGACAGAATGGGGATCATGCGGGTTACGTCGTCGTCCTTTTCGTGGTACACCACCCGCACCATGCCGGCGGGGTGGTCCACGGCTGAAACCTTGCCCAGCCGGATCTCGTTTCCCATGTCTGCCTCCTCTCCTCATTCCACCAGGGACAGGTCCAGGTCCATGGTGTAACCGCTGCCGCCGATGTGGTGGGCGATCTGGTCGATGTAATATTTCCCGGACATTTTCCCCAGGCCCACAACGGCCACACACTGGGAGGCCACCAGGGAGGCGGTGCCCATGATGGTCACGGACATTTTGCTGGTCCCGTGGTTTGCGTTGGCCACCGCCGCCTTGATCTTGCGCTCCGCGTCGGCTTTGTTGTCCGCCTTGCCGGAAACTTTCAGGATCCTGGGACCCTCTCCCACGTTGACCTTGATTTCCTCCTCTGTGCCCGGATCTGTGTATGTGTACTCCCCGCCGGTGTAAGTTCCGGCCAGTTTCCTGTCCCAGTTCCAGGATTGGATCATGTCCGGGGTGATGGTGGCCGCCGGCCCTTTGGCCTTGTATGCCTCCCGGTCAAAAACCACGATTTTCCATGAATAGACTTTCATGGCCAGGCCGTAGGTGCTGCACAGGTCCATATAGAAATTGCAGTCCGTTTGTTGCGATTGCTCTATGGTCTTGATCTGAATGGGTCCGCCCTCCACGTCATAGACCAGGGCCACACCCGCCCGGCCCGCGATCTCCTTTCCGATCTCCTCCACGGTGACATTTTCCCATGTTTTGCTCCGCTCGGTTTCCCGGAAAGAACTGTCCGCCGGGACGGACACGCCGGAAATGGTGCCCGCTATGGGCCAGCCGGAAAAATTGAAGTTGTCCAGTACAAAGGACCCGCATGGCAGGATCCGGTTGTCCCCCTCCCGCTCCCAGTCCATGGCCTTGATGGTGGCCGCCAGTTTGTCCCCGACGGCAGGAAACCACGGGCCGATCCACTGTCCGCCCCGGTCATGGTTCGAAACGTCCAGACTGTCCGCCTCTCCGCTGGCCGGGTCCGTATAGGTCACGTCTTTTTGGTATCCGCTCATTTTCCCGGCCACGGCTGCGCCGTTCCATATCAGATCCACATACGCCCGCCGTGTCCTCATGCCTCGGTCCTCCATATCGGCATATTATCCGCCAGACTGTCCGCCGGCTGGTCCGGCGTCTGGAGGACCACCCCGGCCTGAAACCGGAACGTGTCCAGGTGGGGGTGGTTGTTCTCCATCAGCCAGCCGGTATATTTCACGCTGCCATAAACCCGGTGGGCAATAGCGTCCCAGGCGTCCCCCTGCCGGGTGGTATATGTGCCTGCCATGGTCCGCTCCTCCTTAATGCGTGGACGCCCTCAAATTCTTGCGGCGCTCCTCCGCTTTCATTTGCTGATACAGGCGCTTGAACTCCGCAAAACTGATTTGCCCCGCCTCTTTGGCCTGCTCCGGTGTTGTTGGTCCGTAGAAATTGAACACAGGGGCAAAGGTGATCGTGTCCACGCCTCCGCCGCCCGGCGGGTTCTGTCCGCCTGCCGGGGGTGGGTTTTCGTTTGCTCCGGCGGGCTGCGGCTCCGGTGGACCCCATGCACCGCCGCCGCCCTGGCCCGGCCCATGCGGGTCCGGTTTGTTGTTCCTGGTCCAGTCGTCCAGCATTTTGGCCAGCTGGGCCAGGGGTGCCTCCTCCGGTCCGTCCTCCCGGTTCCCCATGTCCGGGATCTCCGGCGCGTTGGCCACGCTCTGGAGCATGGCGGCCAGCTTGGACAGCGGCAGGATTGCCTCCGCCTCTCCGCCCTCGCCCGCCTCCAGGATGGTGGGGGCGGTGACAATGCCGCCGGTGGCCAGCTGCGGAATGGTTGGAATGTTAAAGCCCATGGTTTGGCCGCCTACACCCGGCACCCAGTCCGGGATCGTGACAGATATGCCGTTGATCTTCTCCAGCACAAAATTGATGGCGGAAATGACCCCGTTAATGGGGGCTTTTGCCAGATTGACAATCATGCCGAATAGATTGCCGAAAATGTCCACGATGTTCTGCCAGGCGCCGGACCAGTTGCCAGTGAAAACATTTTGCACAAAATCAATAATTCCGCTGAAAATGGCTTTTATGTTCTCGATGGCGGCGGAAATGCTGGCGGCCCAGCCGGAAAAGAGGGCGCCCAGAAACGGGAATTTTTCAGACAGGAACGCGGCCACGGAATTGATGGCGGCCTGCACTCCGCTGGCCAGCATATTCAGCGGTGCCATGGCTATGGAGGCCACGGTGCTGAAAATCGCTCCGAAAATGTTGACAATGTTCTGCCAGGCGCCGGACCAGTTGCCCGCAAATACATTTTGGACAAACTGGATGGCGTTCTGGAGAATCACCTGGATATTGGACCACACTTTTTGAACGGTGGACCACAGGGACCCCATGACCGCCCCCAGCACCGGGAAACGGCTGGAAATGGCGGCGATCCCCGCCTGTACCGCGCTGTCAACGGCAGGCCAGATAGCGGTGCCAATCTCCAGAATGGCGGTAAATCCGGCCACGGCCAGATTTCCCAGCCCGCCCATGGCGTTTTTGAATATGGTTTCCAGTCCGCCCAGGGCTTTGTCCCAGTCGCCTGTAAAAACGCCGGTGATAAAATCGGCTATTCCGGTAAATATGCCCAGGATATTCCCGGCAACGGGGGCCAGTAACTCCACCGCCCGCTCCAGGCCGTTCAGCAGGGCATTTCCCAGCATTTCCAGCAGCGGGGCGGCCTTTGTCCATATAGCGCCCGCCATATCGGCCAGGGCGCCGCCCAGGGTTTGCAGCTGGCCCCACAGCACCATGACGGTTTCCCGGAATTTCTCGCTTTTGTTCCACAGCAGGACGAAACCCGCCGCCACCGCCGCGATCACGGCGGCGATCAGCGCCAGCTTTACGTTGCCCATGCCCAGCACCTTGGCCAGCAGGTTCCCGTTTTTGGCTCCCGCTCCCAAAATGGTGGACAGATTTTTCACCGCGCCCACGGCGGCAGACGCCACTTTCAGCCCCTTAAAGGCTCCCACGGCGGTGCCAACGGCTCCCGCCACGGCCAGGATCGTGTTTCTGTTCTCCCACAGGGCTTTCCCGCCCTCTATCATCATTGGGATAATTTCCCCGGCCTTTTCCGCCACAGCGGGCAGGACATTGTTGGCCAGGTACTCCAGCCCCTCCTTTGCGTATGGGGCCAGCTGTTCCCCGATCTGCAGTTGTAACTCCGCCACAGCGGACTGGAAAATAGCGGTTGCGCCCGCCAGGTTGTCGGTGTTGGCCTTTGCTACTTCCAGCAGGACGCCGGAATGGTCCATTATGTCGGTTTCCAGGGTGGACCATGCGCTGGAGGTGTTGGCCAGCGCCTCCGCCAGTTCGTCCCCCTCCAGGCCCGCCGCCCGCAGGAACTCCTCCGCCGCTGCGGCGTCTTTCGATGTAGCTGCCAGCAGGTAGGACATTTCCGTGGCGTAGTTGGTGCCGGCGATCTTGGCCAGGTAGCCCATTTTTTCCTGGGTGGTCATATCGGCCATTGCGCTGGAAACGTCGGTCAGGATCGTTTCCAGGCCCCGGAACTCTCCCGCCGCGTCATATACGGAAACGCCCATCTGCTGCATAGCCTTTATGGCCACGTCCTTGGAGGTTAGGCGGTTGATCATGGCGTTCATGGCCGTGCCGGCCTCCGCGCCCTTTGTGCCGTTATTGGCCAGGACGCCCAGGGCGGTGGACAGGTCGCCCATGTCCACCCCGGCGGTCTTTGCCGCGCCGCCGCACCCTATAAACGCCTCCATTAGCGCCTCTGCCGTGGTGTTGCTGGCCCGCTGCGCTTGGACCGCCAGATCCAGGTAGTCGGTCATATCCCCCACGCCCAGGCCCAGTGCGGACATACTATCCGTGGCCAGGTCGGACGCTCTGGCCAGGTCCATGCCGGTGGCCTCGCTCAATCTCAGCATAGGCTCCAGGCCCGCCATGCTTTCCTCTACGTCCCAGCCTGCCAGGGCCATATAGCCCATGGCCTCCGCCGCCTCGGTGGCGGTTTTTGTGGTGGTGGCGCCCATTTGTCTGGCCGCCGCCTCCATCTGCGCGTATTCTGTTTCTGTTGCCCGCGCTGTCACCGCCGTGCTGTCCATTGCCTGCTCAAATTCCGAATAGGCGGACAGGGAGGAGGCGGCCACGCCTGCCGCTGCCGTGGCGATCCCGGCCAGCGCCGTGGCGGCCACCTTGCCCACCTTTTGGGCGGCGTCGCCCAGGGTGTTCAGATCCTTTTCTGCCGCCGAACAGGCCGCCTTTAGGGACCCGTCCGCCTTTCCGGCGATTTTCAGCAGCATTTCATAGGTCTTACTTTTTGCCACGGCGTTTTTTCGCCTCCTCCCAAATGGCTTTGACCATTTCCGCGTATTCGTTCAGGTCGTCCACCTGCAGGGATTGGAAAAACTCCGGGCCGCTATGTAGCTGCAGGGACAGGGCCACACAGCCCTTGCGGATTGCCTCCGGGGTTAGTCCTCCCCATCCCCGCCGTACAGAAAATTTGTAACCATGGCTTTCAGCTTGATGGCCTCTTTGGCCGGCAGGCCGGTGAAGAACTCCAGGGGCAGCTTGGCCACCCGCTGGGCCAGGTAGGTGCAGAACGTCAGCGACATTTCCTGCAGGGCCGGGTTCATGCCGGGGTTTTTCTTGGCCGTGATCTTGCCCACGCTCTCCAGCACCCCCGCCGTCACGTCCTCCAGGCCGGACAGGTCCACCTCGGTGTATTCCTGGCCGCCGAATTTATAGGGCTTTGCAAACCGCAGGATCAGGTCCTCCGGCTCGGTGTCCTCTCCGTCCTCGGCCCCTGCCTGCGCCTCCAGGGCCTCCATGTCCTCCCGCTCGGCGGTGTCCAGTTTGTTCTTTTCCATGTTGGTTTCTCCTTTTCGTCTTTATCCGCCGCCGGCGGTTTAGCACATTTCCTTGATCTTGGCCAGAACGTCCACGCCCCGGATCTTGAAAACCTCGTTGATCTTGTCCAGTTCCACCATGGGCTGGTCCTCCAGTTCGATCAGGATATAAAGGACCGTCAGCTTTACGCTGGTTTCCATGCCGTTGCCGGCCTTGACCTTGCCGGGGTCAAACCCCACCATACGGCCACGGACCACCACGCGCATGGGCCGGAACTCAATGTCCCCGCTGGCGTTAGTGGTCTGCTCCGCGCCCCGCAGTTCCAGCTGGACCGCCTTGGTCTGGTCCAGCATGTCCACGGCCTCCTGGTCCAGCACCCGGAACGGGATTTCCAATTCCATGTTGGAGAAGTAGCCCACGGTGGGATCGTCGAACTCGCCCAGGACGCCCGCGCCGCTCACCGTTTCGCTGGACGCCTCGAAACTGGGCAGGGGGACTTCATCCCCCATGCCCAGCAGGCGGTTTCCGGCGTTGTAGACGTTGTATTTATTGATCTTGGTCGGAATAGTTTTCATGTTTACCTCCCGTTTACGCGGTCAGGGCCGCCGTCAGGGCGTCCACGTCATACTCCCGGATATTCTCGATGTACTCCGCCGGAATATAGGGGGCCATGAACGTGTGGACGGTCAGGTGGCCGTTGATCAGGTTGGTGGCCGGGTTCTCACTCTCCAGGAACTCCAGCCGGTAGCCGGCGCAGTAGTCGCGGGCCACATAGCCGTTGCCCACAATGTTCTGGCTGTCCACGATGGACCGGATCAGCCGCTTGTTGCCCGGCTTGTCCACTTTCTGGAAATATGTGCGGATAAAATTGTTTCCGTCCCAGTCGAAGAAACGCCGGACAGAAAACCACATATCCTTGGGATCCGTGGTGGAGGGATAGGCCGCCGTCTTATTCCCCCAGGACTTGAAACCGTTCATATTGATGGCGGTGGTGATCCCGTTGGCGTTCAGCATATCGTTGGCCTGCTGCTGGTCCAGGACCACCTCGGTGCCGTCCGCCAGCACGGTGGCGGTGATCCGCAGGTCCTTATTGGACGGGCTTTCATAGGGCACATCTGCATTGGTGGCGTCCGTGTATGCGGTCAGGGCGCCGAACATGGCGGAATAGTGGTAAATCTTATCCCCCACCGCCACCATTGGCCACAGGGCCATGGCGTGGTTGGAGGTAGCCCCCATTTTCTCCTTTGCCACCTTGGCGTCCGTGTAGACGGCGGCCCCGTCCTCCCCGTCCGTGGGAATATCCAGCAGACAGTTGCAGACGAAAACGCCGTTGATGGCCTCGGTTTTTGCCTGGAGCGCCGCCGCCACCACCGCGTCCCCACTCCAGCCGGGGGCCAGCAGCAGGCCCGGCACCATACCCAGTTTGGGGTAGATGTGGCGGATCAGCTCCATGCCCGTTTCCTGGCCCGTCAGGGCGTCCACGCCGCCCACCACGTCCGCACGGGTCACACCGGCGGGGTTCAGGCTCTTGGACGCCACGGACAGCGTGGCGGCCTCCTTTGCCGCCTGGACCAGAATGGTGATCAACACGTTGCCGTCATTGTCATGGGCGGCAATATAGTCACTGTCAGCTTTCAGGGCGGCGTCCCCGTTCTTGACCTCCAGGGTGTCCAGCAGGACATAGGGCTTTTCATAGACCACCTGGCCGTCCACCACGGCGCAGTCCTCCGCCGCGTTCACCTTGGTGTGCGTGGCCTTTTTGGGGTCCAGCACGTTCACCAGGATAATGGGGGCGATATTGAACACGCGGAAACAGGCGTCAATGCTCTCGCAAAGGGTGAAGTCCTCGAAGTTGTCAGAATAGCCCACATTCTGCTGGCACTCCTTGAAAGAGTAGCACAGCATGGGCTTGTTTACCGCCGCCGCCGGATCTCTGGACAGGTGAATGGGGGCGGTGCCAAAAATCACCTGCAGGCCCGCACTGCCCTGAATGGGGGCGGTCAGGCTGGTGTCGATCTCGCTATTGTATACGCCATGAAAATACGCCATTTTGTTCTCCCTCCTTTAGCCGTTCCCCTGGGCCTTGCGGTACAGGGTGTAATAGCGCCCGGCCCCGGCGTGGAACTGGCGCCGGACCTCCGGCAGCTGGTCCAGGGGGACCACCAGGCCGCCCAGGACCGGGTTTTTCTTTGCGGCCTCCTCCAGCGCGGTGGGCACCCCGTTGGTGTAGGTCGTGAACTGTACGGCCACGCCGCGAATGGTGGGGCCGCAGTAGACCACCGGGCCAGCGGCCTGGTCGGTCTTTTTGGGTTCTTTGCTCATGTTTCTGGCACCTCCTTGAAGATGGCCGGCGCGGCAAATGTCAGCGCCATGCCGGCGAAATAATAGGGGTGGGTGTCCTCCTCTTGTGTCACCCACTTTATTGGGTATTGCACCTCATACCGCCGGCCCACTATGCCGTTTTCGCCGTAGTGGGTCAGAATGGTGTTGACGATGTGGAGCGCGTCCCGGAAACCCTGGCGGCCCGGATCCGGGTCCTGGACGCAAACCACCAGAATGACCTCCACCTGCTGGCGGGTGTCCTGGTCCGGCAGTTCCCCGCCCGGTATGCGGACGATCACATAAGGCTCCGGCACGTCCTCCGGCTTTGTTTCCTCCGCCGGTGCCTGGCCCTCCAGCTGCTCCGCCTCCATGTCCTCCTCCACGGGGTCCGGCTCCGGTTCAATGTCCGCCCCCGCTCGGATCGGCAGGTCCTGGGGAAAAACCCGGATCTCCCGCTCCACACCTGCGGAATTTTTCAGGGTTTCCCCCTTGAAAAGCTGTTCCAGGTCCGCCACCACGGCGTCCTGCAAAAATTCTTGTGTCACCTGGTCCCGCCTCCTTGACTTGTGACTTTTTGCCGCTTATAATAGCTTTGTAATGCTGAAATAATCAGCACAATTCGACAATGTTCTACATAGGAGGGCGCAGACATGAAAGGAATGGGGAAAGGCTGGTGGATTGCCGCCGGCGTTATTCTGGTATTGGCGGTGATCTGTCTTTGCGGCGGTGATGTTCAGGCGTTCCTTGGCGGCGTTGTCGTCGCTGGGATCGTCCTTGCCGTTGGCTCCAGAAAATCAAAACATAGGGCAGCGGCAGACGTTCCGCCGGTGGCCAGCAGGGGAGGCGGCCAGGAAATGCCCCGGCCCCGCCCCTCGGTTTCTGTTGCACACGATCTTGACGGCTCCAGTGGTTCGTCCTTTGGGTCCTGGGACGTTTCGATCCACGGGGCGGATGGTCAGGACGTGCGAATGGACCGGGCGCTGTTCCAGAATATTGTGATCCAGTCTTACGATCCCGCCACCGGCACCGCCGAAATATTGGGCACCCACGGGGACGTTTACCAGACAAGCCTTGACCGCTGCACCTGCGAAGATTTCCAGCAGCGCGGCCTGCCCTGCAAGCACATTTACAAGCTGGCCCTTTCCCGTGGCTACTCCGCAGACGCCTTTTTCTCCGCCCGCTCCGATGTGGTGTGGTATGCGGACGGCTGCCGGGTGTACCATACAAGCCCGGATTGCCGGGGCCTGCGGAACAGGTATTCCCGGCGGTCCACGGTTTCCATGGCGGAATACAACGGCCTGCGGCCCTGTAAATCCTGTTGCGGCGATCAATAGCACCCATTCACGGCGGCCATGTGCCGCCGTTTTTTATGCCTTGCCCAAAACTTTGGCGATCCGCTTGTCGATCTCCGCCTGCAGTGTTTCATAGGCCAGCGCCTCCGCCTGGCCCCTCACCGTTTCGTTGCCCAGCATAAAGGGCACAGCGGGGGACAGCAGTTTCTTGATCCTGGTCATGTCAGCGTTGGCCCCATATCGCCCTGCGCGGGCGCTCCTCCCGCTCCCGTACTGTTTGGGCGGGTCCCTCTGGACTATGGCGGTATGGCCGCTTGCAAAGGTGGTTACAAAGGCTTTCAGGTTCCCCTTTTCCAGCGATTTCATACCGCCGGACGCCAGGACCTGCGCCGCCGCCGCACCAGTCCCCTGGTTTGGCCGGGTCATAAACGCCATAATGTCCTGCATGGGTCCCTTGGACCGGACGGCGGCGGACATACTTGCCGCCGTGGCCGTCAGGACTTTGGGGGCGCCCTGCTTTTCATCTTTCAGGATCCCGGTGTCCTTGATGGCATATTGTCCCTTTGCGTCCTTTACGATCTGCTTTCTAACCTTGCGGGCGGTGGCGTTCAGGGCGTTTTTCAGGATATTGGGGGCGGCGATCTGGTCCGGCAGGCTGTTCAGCTGTTGGAGGATCTTCTGCAGTTCCCCCTCCACGTCAATGCGGATTATAGCCTCTGTTCCGTTCACGTCTTTGCCGCCTCCAGTTCAATGGCCAGGATCCCGGCCTCCGCCGTGCAATCTGTCACCCGGTATGCCCTCCCGTCCAGGGTCAGCACGGCCTTGATGGCCGGGCGCGGTCCAAAATCTACCTGGGCCACATAGATCAGACGGCGGCTTTTATACACCCCGTCCGCATGGGTCCCCAGTTTGGCCTTGTCCCGCTCCAGCAGTTCGTTTTCATCCACCAGGACCGCCATTTTCTTGCCGTTGACGGTGTGGGTGTCCGCGAACTCCAGGCGGTTCAAAAAGACGTTGGACACGTCCGCCGCTATACACTCCTTAAAGCTGGGGGCGCCCATTACAGGGCACCCCCGCCATTTTCGGGGTCATTGGCAGGGGCCTGGACCTCCACCGCCGCCAGGATGGCGGCCCGCTCGGTGTTGTTCTTTGCCTTGGAAATATCCACGCCCATGTCCGCCGCCAGTTTCTCCAGATCCGCCTTTTTCCACTTCTCCAGGTCCGCCGCGTCCAGGTGGCCGGTCAGCATGGCGGGCGCTCCGCTGCCCCCACCGTTTTCGGCCTCCCCCGGCGTTTCCTGGCCGTTCTGGACGTTGTTGCCGCTCCCGGCGGGTTCCTGCCCCTCTTTGGTTTCTCCGCCGTCCTGGAGGCTCCCAGGGGCAAACAGGGCGCGGATCTGCTCCTCCATGCTGGAGGCCCCCACAAACTCCCCGGCGGCGTCCTCAATGGTCACGCCCATGGCCCGGATGGCCTCCGCTGCCAGGTCGTTCACCTTGGAGCGCCTGGCGGCCTCCCGGACGGCGGCGCGGGCCGTGTCCTCCAGGTCCGTCCCCGTCCACGCGGCGCTGTTGGCTCTTAACCACGCCGCCACCATGTTGGGGTCGTGCGCGGGGATGGCCTCCCCGCTCTCATAGGTCCGGCCCATGTACTGGATCGGGCGCTGGGCAATCAGCTTTTTCATGCTTCAGCCCTCCGATCAGCCCAGCAGCTTGACCAGCACACTGGTGGCGGTGGTGGTGGCGGCCTCCACCGCATACCCGGCGGGCGTGTTGTTCACCGTTGTCTTGCTGGCGCCCTCGCCCTCCTCCTTGGAGGCGGTGGTGGTGATCTTGTCCGTGGCCGCGTCATAGTAGACGGCGGCGCCCAGCTTGATCTCCTCGGTGTTGGCCTTGGTCATGGCGAACACGCCCACAACATGGACATGGCCCACCTGGCCGGTGCTGACAGGCTCCGCCGCCACGCCGATCCGGCTGCCCAGGCTCACCACGTCCCCCGCCTCCAGCTTTTTGGTGGCGGTATAGTCCAGGGTTTCGCCTCTCTGGTAATAAGTCGCTTTCATGGTGTCCTCCTCCTTTAGTTGTCCGTAATGACCACGCCGCTGTTGCGGGCGATCCCCCGGAAGTCAACGGCGGTAATGCCCCAGTCCAGCCAAATGTCCCACACATAGCCCAGCTGGCCGGGGACCTCGCTGCGGCGGATGGTGGGGGCCTCCTGGCCGTTCAGATAGTCAACCTGCAGGCTCTTGGCATAGCTGGGATCACCCACCATAAACCAGGGGACCGCGCCGGTGCCCGCCATGGCGTTCAGGGTGCCCTCCTCGATCACCTGCAGCTGGTTCCGGTAGTTATACAGGGCGTTGGCGGTGTGGCTGCCGATCCCGGTCACGTCCAGGACCTGGGTTTCCAGCAGCTGGGACAGCAGGAAACCATAGCCCACGGGGACAATGATATACTTGGGCTGGATGGTGATGGCCTCTCCAAACGGGTCCGTCTGCCGCAGAAGTTTCAACATCATTTTCTGCAGGCTGTCGATGGAGGGGGCGCTGGGGGTGGCGGCCACGTTCTTGTGGGCGGTGTCGAACAGGGGCGCACCGTCAAAAATGGCGGGGTTCTTCATCAGGATGGAGTAAACGCCCTTGTTAATGGTCCGCTTTGCGCTGGCTGCGTACAGGCCCGGCACCTCGGTAATAAAACCAATGTCGTCATTGATGAACGCCTGCCGGCTCATAGAGAACTGGCGCCCGTAGGTGTCGATCTGGCGCTGGGGCAGCAGTTCCGTTCTGGGGGTGTCATGGACCAGTTCGCCGTTTTCGCCCACCCGCTTGAACTCCCCAGCCCCGCCGATCAGGTAGCTGTGATCCTTGGTGGGCTTAAAGTCGGTCACGCTGCCCTTGCTGGTCCACAGCTGGAACGTGGTGGGGATATGGTTGTATCTGTGCTCGATGGCCTTTTTAATGGCGTTGTCCAGGATGGCCGGAAACGCCGCCGTGGGGTTGAAGAACTGGCGGCAGGCCATATTCCACAGGTCATCCTTGCCCATACGCAACAGGCTGGCGGTGCTGCCCTCGCCGTCCCTGGCCATGCACTCGATGGCCAGATCCCGCAGGCTCATACCCCGGAACTGGTCCGCGCTCTCCGCCGGGTGCTCCAGGGGCACACCCGCCCGCATAAGCACGGCGTCCACCGCGCCAGCGCGGAAACCGTCCCCGCCGGTGTCCCGTGCGCCGGTCTGGACGGGGGCACCATGCTTGATCATGTGCTCCACGGCGGCGGCCCGCACGGTGTCCATGGTGGCGCCGCTGCGGATATGCTCCGCCGGGTCCATGCCAGTCTGGCGGCACAGGGCCAGAATGTCATTGATCCGCTGGCGCTCCTCCGCCACGGCCCGCTGGGCGCTCTCCTCGCTGGTGGCGCCGGGCGTCCCGGCAGGGGGAGGGGTGGGGGTGTTCACGGGGTCCTGGCCGCCCACGCTGCGCTGACCGCCGGCAGGCTCCCCGCCGCCCTGGTCGTCCGGCTCCGCGTCGATCTTGCGCTGGAGTTCGTCGAACTCCGCCTGCTCCTCCGCCGTCAGGCCACGCCCGGCGGCGCGGGCGGCGTCCACAATGGCCTGCTGCCGCTCGATCCACTTTTTCTTGTTTTTCATGCTCTTACCTCCATTTTGTTGTTGTTGATCTGGATTTGCCTTTCATACACGGACAGGTCCGGCGGGCCAGCGTCGGACCGTCCCACGCCCACGGTTGCGTCCGCAGGCACGGAAACAACGGAAACCTCCAGCGGCGTCCATTTCCGGGCGATCTGACAGGGGCCAGTGAAACGCCCGTCCGCAGACACGGCCCCGGCCTTGACCTCCTCCCAGGCGTCCACAGCGTAGCGCACGGACGTGGTTTTCAGGGTTCCCGCCGCCACCTTGCTGAAAATCTTTTCCGCGTCGTCGTCGCTGTCGAACTCAATTTCTGCCATGCCCCGGTTGTTCTCCACCCAGGCCCGGATCACCTTGCCCACCACTCTGTCGGTGTCGTGGTTAAACAGGACCACGCCCACGGTGTTCAGGCGGGACAGGTCCACCGCGCCCCCCGCATGGTCCAGGATCTCCATACCGAAATAGCGGCGGTATGGCTCCTCACTGGAAAAGCTAATTGTCCGCCGGCGGCTGTTCTCCGCCGCCTCCGGGCTGCTCGCCTCCCTGGCCAGGATCTCCCCCATGCTCCTGGTTCCCCGGTTCTTCTCCCGCTCCGGGGGCGTTGCTGCCCTGCTGGGCTGCTGTCGCTCCAGTTCCAAAAATTACACCTCCCATATCAATTCCTTTTTTCCTGCCGTACTCCAGGACCTCCGCCAGTTCGTCCACGGCGTCTTTCCAGTCCTTGCCCTTTTCTGCCTGGAGGTCCTGGAAAGTCTTTTGACCGCTTTGCAGGGCGATCTTGTCCGCGCTGGCCTCCTTTGCCGGGTCGATCCACTTTTTAGGCGTCTTGACCCATGTGTGATCCAGAAATTCCTCTTTGTGGTCCCAAAAACCCGGCATTTGAAACAGGCCGGACAAAACCCCGGAAATTACAAAATTTTCGTACACTTCGGACATGAACGCGGTTAAAAGTTCGATTTCCTCCGTGTATGTGTTTTCATCCTCCAGGGCGTTTTGCCTTGCGGACGAATAGGTGGCCCCGTTCATGTCCCGGCTCACCGCCTCATAGGAAAGGCCCTGGCCCGCTCCAATTAGGCCCTGTTGGGTTTTCAGGAACGCGGTGGCGTCGGTGGCCGCCCCTTTGGGGTCCACCACCTCCACGTCGTCCCCGGCCCCCAGTTCCATGATCATGCCGGGCGTCATTTTCTTGCCGGAATAGTCCACCTGGCCGCCCTTGCTGTTCCAGTTGCTCCGCCCGGTGCCTCCGCTCGGCATGGTCTTTTTGATCACCAGTCCCACCAGGGCGGCGATCCGCTCTTTGATGGCCACAGCGGTGATAAACTCGTTTGTGTCCCGGATCCTGGTGATAGTGGGGGCCATGTCAGAAATTTCCCGGATCTGACTGGGGCGGTGCTTGCTTTTGTAGAAAAACACGTCCTTTGCCTCGATGTAGACCGGATCCATTAGCTGCCAACCCTCAATGTCATACTGGCGGATCCAGTAGCCCACCGGGCGGCGGTGTATGTTGTACTCAATACCGCCCACCACCCTGTTTCCTCTTTGGTGTGGTGTGGCCTGGGTCTGGTCCAGTTCGTCCACCTCCAGGCATTGAAGTTTGAACGGGACCACGCCGCCGGGGGTGTAGCGGTACAGGACGATCATGCCGCCGTCCACCTTTTTCCGCTCCACCATCATCCGCAGAATTTCATTGAAAGACTGTTCCCCGGTCACGTCGCAGTTGCGGGCCTTGCACCAGCGTTTCCACGCGGTTTCAATCCGCTTGTCCAGGTTGTCGTCCCCAGTCATGGCCCGCAGGGTGTAACCCTTTCCCACCACGTTACGCTTGTAGGCGTGGAGGATGGCCTGGGTAATATCGCTGTTGCGCTCCAGGTCCCGCGCCCGCGCCCGCACCACGTCCCGGCTGTGCCGGTCCGTGGTTTCCGCGCTCTCATTGTGTACGCGCCACCCGGCATTTACCCGGTCAAAACCTGCAGCGTCATACCCCCGCAGGCCGTCCAGCCCCTGCCGCCACAGTTCCCGCTCATAGGCCCGGCGCGGGGACACGGCGGCGATCACGTTATCAAACCAGCCCACGCCGATCACCTCCCATCGAAAAACGCCACATAGGTCCGCCCCAGCAGGCTGCCGCTTTCCTCATTGGCCAGCTGTGCCTCCAGGTCGTCCCGCATGGACTTCAACATGGCCAGGTCCGCACGGGTCAGGGACCGGCTGCCGATCTTGTAGGACTGGCCGCCACACAGCACGGTGGTGATGGCTGTATTGACCTGGGCCAGCATTTCCGCCGCCGTCATTTTCGTTTCGTCCATGGTTTCCTCCGGTTAAATCCAATCATCATGTTGGCGGATCCAGTTTTCCTCCGGCGCGGTTTCCTGCCTGGGCGGCTGGTCCGCCTTTTCCGCCGGTTTCTCCTCCGTGCCCTCCTGGTTCTGGAGGAACAGGGACCGGACCTCCAGCACGTCCGCCGCCGCCGCTGCGTACACTTCACAATCCAGATAGTGGTTGTCCGCGTGGGACGTTTTCAGTTCCCACCGCTGGACCACCTTGCCCTTGGATCGTTCTGTTACCTTGTGTTCTGCTGTGACCTGTTCCGCATATTCCAGATCACAGTCTTTATGTACCATCCAGGATCCGCGCCCGTTTTCCCGCCTCATTCTGGCGGCGATCATGTCCTTGTATTTCCCACCGTCTACCAGGACCAGCTGCATACCGTTGGCGCGGCTCCCGGCCTTGTCCACGGTGGAAATTCTGTAATGCCCCTGCATGGTTGGGACGCCCTTGCAGGGCCGCACCCACTCCGCATTGATCAGGCAAAATTCATATACCGCGTCGGTCTGGTCGCCGCTGTCCATCAGGGCCAATTCCACCATCATTTTTTCGCCGGACGGCAGGGAAAAAGCGGTATTCATAACCCGCTCCACCTCCGCCATGGAAAGGGCCTGGCCGTGTGCCACGTTTTGGCTGGTCATAAAATCGCCCCAGGCCCGGATCGTCCAATACAGACAATTTTCCTGCACGTCGATCCCGCCGGTCAGCAGCTTGGTCCACTCCGGCAGTTCCCAGGCGGGCACCTCGGTCTGGCGCTCCATGACCAGATCCGCGTTTGTTTTCAGTTTGGTGTCCTCCCACGGCTCCGCCAGCCAGCTGTTGGTGAAGTTCTGCAGCAGTTCCGGGTCGTCTTTGCTCCGCATGAACTCCCTTGCAATATCGGAAAAGCGGGTAAAAGGGGAGTACAGGGTGGAGATCCAAAAGGCCACGCTTTTGGGCTGTTCCGCGTTCTTTCGCACATACTCCCACCGGCCAGCCTCCAGCATTTTCCCCTTGTCCTGGTCTGTGATCACGCACCCACACGCCTGGCACACATAGCTGGCCATTTCCGCCCGCTCCGCGTTGTCCGGCACGTCGTCCTTGCTTGGCCACTTGATCTGTGCAAATTTCAATTCGATATACTGGCCACAATGGGGGCATGGGACGAAATAGTGTTTTTCCGCGTCCGCCTCCTCTTTGGCTTTCCAGATATGCCCCGTTTTCAGGGTTGGGGTGGAGGTTATAAAAATTTTCCGGTTTGTGGTATAGGTCTTTGTCCGCTCTATGGCCAGGGAAACGGGATCCGCCTCTTTCTTGCTGGCCCCTGGGTATTTGTCCACTTCATCCAGGAACAAATAGCGTATATTTGTACTTGCAAGGTCCGCCGGGCTGTTGGCGCCGTTCAAGTAGACGGTCATGGTGCCGAATTTCAGCTGTAATTTTTTGCTGATATGCTCCCGGTATTTCTCCGCCAGCACCTTGCAAGCCTTGATCATTGGCTCCAGTTTGGCGTCCACGGTCCGCTCCGCCAGGTCGTCCGACGGGTACACGATCATGGTCGGCCCTGGTGCCTGGTCGATCAGGCTGCCCAGCATATTCTCCATGGCGGACGTGCCGCCCACCTGGGTCGGTTTGACAAAAACGATCTTTTCCACCACGTCGTCGTCGAATGTGTCCATGATCTCCACCAGGTAGGGGGTTACGCTGTTTCGCCATGGCCCCGGTATGGCGTTCCCGTCCGGCAGTATGCGGTGCTTTTCGGCCCACTTGGAAACTGACAGGCGTTTTCGTGGCCGCAGGATCTCAACGGCGGTTATAATCCAGCCCGGCACCTCATAGCGTTTTACACGAAACTTTTTCACCGTTTTGCCTCCTCCGGCTCCACCACGGCGGCGTCCACGAACAGGGCCAGCATATCCTCCAATTCCTTGCGGGTGGCCCGCTCGATGGCGCGGGCGGTGGCGGCGTCCGTGTAGCTGGCCACGGTTCCCGCCACCCGGCTGGGGATATTCATGGCAAAATTTTTGAACGTGTCCATAAATTCCGCCAGCTGCTCGGTGGCCGCCGCCGTTTCGATGTATCGCCCCTCGGCTATGTCCGCCTTTATGCTGGCAAGCTGTCCTTGGCTCTCTTTCAGCCTCACCTCTGCCTCCAGCTTTTTCAGGGCCAATTCTGCCGTGCGGCTTTTCTCCCCGGTTTCCTGGGCCTTTTGCTCGATGTGGGCAATATACCGCTGAACGGTGGCGCAGGTCCGGTATTTCCGCACCCCGCCGCCGGGCGGGATCTCCGTTTCCAGCACCCCGTCCTGGGTCAGCTGTTGGACCCTGCGGGCGCCCTTAAACCCCAGCAGCTGGGCGATCACCGTTGTGCTTGCCCACTCCGGCACGGTCCCGGTCAGGACCTCCGGCTTTTCCGCCTTTGGCTTTTTTGGTGCCGTCTTTTTCGCGGCTGTTTTCTTTTGCTCCGCCACGTCAGGCGGCCCCCTTTCCCGCCCCGGCGGTGGAGGCCCGCCGGTTTCGTTTTTTCCTCCCGCGCCCGTTTCGCATTTTGACCCGCTCCGGCCCGCTCGGTTATCCCCCCTAAAGGGGGGGATAAATTTTCCGGGTGTTTTTGCTTTGCGTAACGTAACAGGCCCAAAATTTTTTGGTTTTGTGGGCAAAAATACCGGGCTTTCATTGCCCCGCGTTGGTTTTGCCTCCAGGGAGGACCCGCGCAGGGTGGTGGCCGCCGATCTCGCGGGCCTGCTGGCCTGCGGCCCTGCCTCCCACCATACCCATGGATGGCGGCGGGGTGAAAGGATAAAGCCCCCGCCGCGCACCCTCCGCACCCATGGAGTGAAAAGCAGCGGGGCCACCAGGTTTCTGTCCCCTGGCGGCCCCTGTATTCCTTGCGGCTTTTCATGCTATCAATATAGCACACCAAAACGTCCGATAACGTCCGAACTTTTACGCCTTGCTGTTCTTCTTTGCGGTGGCCTTTCCCTGCGCCTTTCCCGGCCCTATGACCTCCACGCTTTTCTCATTGGCGGCCAGGGTGTCCAGCGCGGCGTTGTAGTAGTCAATCACGCGGGACCGGCTCATGTGGACCTCACTGGCGATCCGCTCCCATTTCCGGCTGTCTATATGCCGCATTTCCACCACGGTCCGCTCCATGGACCCTATGGGCAGCAGGTCTATTAAGTCCATGACGTTCTGGACGGCCCTGGCCATTTCCGCCTGCTGGGCCTCGATCCGCTCCTCCACGTCCGCGATCTGAAAGACAAGGGCGCCCGCCCCGTCCGGGTGTACCGGCTTGGCGGATGGCATGGCCCGGAACGCCGGGGCGGTGGATGGTCCCCGCAGTTCTGCGGATAGTGTGCGGCGGCGCTCCTCCAAAATCCGCTTTTTCTGTTTGGCCGCGTGGTATTGCTGCAGGTAGCGTTTCACCGCCTCCCGCTCCAGCTTTGCCCCCGTTGTCTTTCTGCCCATGGTTACACCTCGGTTATGTCAATTCCCAGCTTGTCCTTTAGCATTTTCCGCTTTAGCAAATATTCCTTGGTCCTGGTGGCCCGGCTTTTCACGTCCTCCACCACCAGCTGATCCAGGAACGTATATTCCCCTATGGTTTCTTTTTTCAGCACATAGGTAAAATCCGCCCTGTATCGGATGGCCCGCACCCGGCGGCCCTCCGCGTCCGTGTATGCCTCTTGCAAAGTAAAATCTACCTGCAGGCGCAGGTCCCGGATTTGCCCCGCCCGTTCCAGCGCGGCCAGGTGATCATAGCGCCGTGCCTCCTTTTGGCTGTCGAAGTGGAGGACGGCCCCGGACGGCGTGACCCGCTCGGTGGGGCTGTTGTGGTATTTGCTGGCCTTTTGCGGCCCATCAGCGGCAGGGGAGGAGGGAGGCCCCCGCCGTTTTTGCTGGGCCATGTATTTCTGGAGCGCCTGGGCCTGATATTTTGGCGGCAGGTCTTTCACGTCAATGGCCATTTTTGCTCCATTCCTTTTTGCCCTTGATCAGCCGGTCCCGCTTTTCCTCCAGGGCGATCAGGGTAATGCTACACATAGCCCTCCGCCGCGCTCTCCCGGCGCTCGGTTCCTCCGCGTCAATGCTTTCCAGCTTTTCCCGCTGTTTCTGGATGGTGTCGGCCAGCAGCACGGAAATGATCCCGGCCTCCCGGCGTTTCTTGCGCCAGTCCCGGTATGTCTTTACCGCTCCGCCGATGGTCGCAACGGCCAGGGCCGCCAGGTCCATGCCTGCGTCTGATATTCCCAGCTGCGCCCGGACTACCGCCTGGCCCAGTTCCAGCAGGCCCCACGCCACCAGGACCGCGCCCAGGATCCACAGGCATAAAACCACATTTTTCAAGTACGTTTTCACCGCTCACACCTCCCACGGGAACACGGACGCGGGGAGGTCCGGGAAATACTCCCGCAGATTGCCCTTGTAGAACACGGGGATCTCATTCTCCGCGCAAAAGGCCGTGATCTGGCCCACCCACTCCCGGCGTGGGATCACCTTGTCCTTGCGGTTCCCGGTTTCTGCCCCCAGGATCACCCACTGGGGCAGGCCCTCCGCGTCCTCCATGGGGACCGGCTCCAGCAGCGGCTCCATGCTCCAAAACGTGTTGATGTTCGCCCACGGCATGGTGTATATGGTCGCCGCGTCCCTGTTCGCCACCGTGGACCCATACCAGAAATTTTCCCCGTGGGGTAGGAGGGCCAGGTGGTCCAGTTCCTGGTAGCGGGCCGGGTTCTTGGTCAGAAACAGGTAACGGTGCTGCGGCGCCCGCAGGCAGGCGTCGATCACCTGGTCGATCCAGGAAGTTGGCACCCACTTCCCGAACAGGTCAGACATGGAACACACAAAAACGGTCTGCGGCTTCTCCACGCGCTCCGGCTGGTTCAGGCGGTAGCGGTGCAGGGTAGGCTCGAAACCGTAGGGGTAGGGGGTGGCTTTGATCTTCTTCTCCAGAACGTGGAGGCCACCGGGCAGCGGGGCGGGATCCTCCGTCCCCTTGTCGAAACGGTGGGCGGTCCGCCTGGCGTAGCAGTAGGGGCACCCATGGCGGCACCCGGTCAGTGGGTTCCATGACATGGTGGCCCAGTCAATTTTTGTCTTGTTCATCGTGTGATCTCCTTTCTGTTTTCCTGGGGCGGTTGGTTCGTCCCCAAACTTTACACATTTACAAGGCCATAAAAAGCTGAACTTACATTCAGCCCGATCCCGCCGATTTCCGCCGGTTCCTCTTTACGGGTTCCGGCTGCCGCACATACTTATAATATAGGTATCCGTATTTGGTGGCCTTACTCTCCACGAATATGTAACCCTTTGGCGGGCGCGGCGGCTTGTTCTCTGTATAGTTCCGTTTCACCAGGGTGGAGGGTTCCCGCTCCGGCTTGTCCAGCTTTCCGGCCTTTTTCCAGCGGTGCCCGCCCTGTTCCGGTGTCCAGTGGTCAAAAAGATAATTCGCCAGGCCGGTGTAGTCCTGGCCGTGGTCTATACCATTATAATAATTGTGGGCTTTCAGGTTTTCGATCCGCACGATCTCACCCATGCCCCACAGTTTGGTGATCATGTCCTCCGGTATGCCCTCGGAAACCATGTGGAAATGGATCCGGTGGGTGCCCTTGCCGCGTCCCATATAGATCAGGATCTTGGCTCCGGGGAAATGGTACATTAGGCGGCGGGTGAAGTTGTCCCGCAGGCGGCGGGCCTCCTGGAATGTGTGGACCTCATATTCATTATTAAATGTTAGGGTGCTATATAGGGAGGTAGGGCAAAAATTAGCGTTGAACAGGCGGGCGTGGTTCCGGCGGGAAATTCCGATCCGGTGCTGTGCCCGCTCCTCCTCGGTCTTAAACCTGGGCCGTGGTTCCGCTTTTCGTATGTCCCGCACACGGTCCTGGACGTTGAAAACAATTTGTTCGCACACAGCCCCCGAAAAAAGCCGTGTTTTTACTCTTTGCATATCCGCCCCGCCTTTTCTGTCGTGGTAGGGTCTACCCCGGCGGCACTATTCGCCGCCGGGGTCCTCTTTCCATTCTTTTACAATGCAATCCCGGCACATATAGGGGGCCTGGCAGTATTCGCAAAGGTCCAGCCCATCCTCCGCCGTTGCCCGGACCATGGCCGCCAGGTCCGGCACGTTGATCTGGCGGTTTGGGTGGATCAGTTCCAGCACTCTGGCCAGGTAGTCACCCGCCTGCCAGTCCCCGAAAACCTCCGCCGGGCCGTCCGGCTCCATGGTGTCCGGGTTCAGCGGTACAATGACCACACAGCTGCCCGCCGGGTCAACCTCAAATTTTGCCGGTGTTTCGCTTACCACGTTTCCGTCCCGGTCCACCTGTTTTCTTCCCAGGGTACAGGTGCCCACTCCTATGCTGATTAGCCCCATTATTTCCCGCTCCTATCCTTTACGGCCAGGTCCAGGCCCGTTTCCATGGAGTGCAATAGGGCGATCCCTACCATGGCGGGCGGCGTCCCCGCCTCCATCATAATTATGGCAACACTCCGCTGGAGCATGGCCAGCATTTCCAGCACGTCGTTTCCGTTTCCGCTTATCTGTGTTACCACTTGCCCCTCCGCCAGCTTTTTGGCGGTGATCTCCCTTTTATCGGTTCCGTTTTCCATGTGGTTGTCCTCCTTATCCTCTTTTTGGATCGTACTTGCTAAAATCCGGCTGTGCTTTGAAGATCATCCGATTGTTGCACCACCTCTGCAGGTGCCGGACTTCCTGGGGCGCCTGTTCTTTGTTGTAGATCATTACATAGGGCGCATATCCCAGGCCACGCAGGGCATAGACGCGGGCCAGGTCCTCCTCTTGTGTGCTGTTGAAATTTGTTAGAACATACACGCCCTTTTTGCTGGGGTCCTTGCGCCTGTACCAGTCTGAAAACCTCTTGAAGTATGGCCGCAGGTCCTCCGCCGGATTGTCCCAGGCAAAATGTAACCGCTCGATCCGCATTTTCCCCAGCAGGTCCGCCACGTCCTGGTCGATCAGGCGAATGTCCAGCCCTTGGTTAAAATCCACATAGGCCCTGGAGGCCGCCAGCTGCTCCAGCAGGTCCCACCGCTCCGGGCAGGCCAGAATATTGGGATCCATGATCACCACGTTTTTCTGGCCTCTTCAGAACTCTGAAAGATCAGCCACTTTTCTGGAGGCGCGGCCCTCTTTTCCGCCTACATGGCAAAATCCGCACCCACGGGGACAGCCCCGTGTTAAAAAGCCGTAGGCCGTCCCCTCTGTCAGTTCCGGGTAAATGGAATAGTCCGGGTATATATGCTCTATCTCCGGTGGCAGGGGCTTGTCCCGCTCCGGGTGGTAGACTTCCAGGCCGTTCTCCATGGTGATGGCGTACCCCGTCCCGCCTTTGATCACCTGGTCAGCGTTCAGCGGTTCCGGGTGGTCCGGCGCGTATGTATCGCTGAAAACCTTGGACATATACACCACGTCATAGTGGAATAAATCTGACCACCACCATTCCACCGTGTCGCCTCTTGCCTTATGCCACGCGGATATTTTCATAAGCGCCAGGTTTGGGTAATGGTGACCGTCCACGTCGATCAGGCCAATTTTCAAACCGCCACCGCCTTTTCCAGCTGCTCCATGGTGGTGATCTCCTCTCCGCACCACTCCGGCAGGTTGGCCCGCACCAGGGCCGTGGCAAAGGGAGGCGGGACCGCGTTTCCGCACCTGGCCACCTGCTTGGTTTTTCCGTACTCCCTCCCGGTGTAGTCCCGATCTATTTTGTAGTCGTCCGGGAAACCGTTTGCCCGGTACAGTTCGCGGGGCGTCAGCATACGCAGGCCAATGTCCGCCATGAAATACCACGCCCCGCCGATGGAGAACAGGATCACCTTTGTGTCCTCCATGTGATAGCCGCAGAACTCATTCAGGGCTGCCCGGATTTTTGGCCAGTTCTGCAGGTTCGCCTCCGGCTCCGCTTTTACGATCCGTGTTGTCACCACGCCATGGTGGCCGCCTCCGGCGGTGATTGTCTGGAGTGGGTCCTGGGCTTGTCCTCCCAGGTTGGTGCCCTTCATCTTGACCATGTGGGCGGTCTGGAGTGCGTTGTGGTCCACCGCTGTCACAGTAGGGAGTGGGTCAGACACCGCCGCGCCCACCACTCCGCCGTAGAACTTTGACAGGTTGGCCACTGTCACACCCTCCCGGTCCCGCGTGGTTATCGTATGCAACGGGGTCGCCGCGTCCTGGTTGTGATCTCCGTTGTAATACTTTGTCAGGGTGGCCGCTGCCAGTCCGTAACGGTTGGAGGCGTCAATGGTCATTATGGGATCAGTCACGCCCTGGCCCCGGACCCGCTCGGTTTGCTCGGTGTGATACTGGATCATGGCCGGGCACACCACGCACTCCTCCGCCTTGGAAACCTGGGTGTGGGTTGGCTCCTCCATACTCCGGCAGCGGTCCCCGCCACCCGTCTGGCCTATGGCCGCCAGGGTGGGGGTGATCAGCATTTGGTGGCCTCCCGCTCCGGTCCCCGTTATCGTGTTTACCGGCTCGGTGATAGCTGTGCCCACGGCGTTCTGGTTGTTGTGCATGGTCAGCGGCGCCATGACAGGGGAGGCCACACCATACCCGTGTTTTGCTGTGATGGTCTGGAGCGGTTCCTCCAATCCCTGCCCCCGGAACTCCCCGGCATGGTTGACGATCACCAGGAACGGGGAGACTGACCGGATCACGAACTTGTCCACGCCCCTGGCCACCCGCCGCATGGTATTTCTGGCCAACGGGCGGACCGCCGCCACGCCATACCGTTCCCGGATCTCCTCTTTGGTTGCGAAAATGGAGGGGGTTGGCAGGTTCCAGTCTATGATCTCCGCCGCGCTGCGCCACGGCTTTTTGGTTCCTGCCTTAACCTCCGGGCTGTCCGCCGGCGCGTGGGTCGGCTCCGGCCACACAATGGGCCGCCCGTCGCTGCGGGCAATCAGGAAAAACCGCTTTCTGGTGGTTGGCGCTCCATAGTCTGCCGCCACCAGTTCCCGCCACTCTACCACATAGCCCAGGGCCTCCAGCTGGCCCAGCCATTGGCGGAATGTCTGGCCGGTCTTTGATTTGACGGGATGGCCCCGCCGAACAGGCCCCCAGGTTTGGAACTCCTCCACGTTCTCCAGGATGATCACGCGGGGGCGGACGGTCCCGGCCCACCGCAGGACGATCCAGGCAAGGCCCCTTATGTTCTTGTCCACGGGCTTTCCGCCCTTTGCTTTGCTGAAATGCTTGCAGTCCGGGGAAAACCAAGCCAGCCCCACCGGGCGGCCTCCGCACACTTCCACCGGGTCCACGTCCCACACGCTTGCCTGATAGTGTATGGTGTGTGGGTGGTTGGTCCGGTGCATTAGGATGGCGTCCGGGTCGTGGTTTATAGCTATGTCCACCACGCGGCCCGTGGCCAATTCGATCCCCGTGGAGGCCCCGCCGCCGCCGGCGAAATTGTCCACTATGATTTCATCCAGTAAATTGATCTGTCCATGGCTCACCGTGTCCCGCCTCCTTTGATCTCCATATACAGGGCGCAGTCTTTCCCGGTCCGCTTGCACCACGCCCATTCAATCATGGCGCCCGCGCTTTCCTGATAGTCCGGCAGGAACACGGCCAGGTCCGCCGCCTCCAGCATGGCCAGCGTGATCCGCATATAGTCCCGTTCTCCCAGGCCCGCCGGTAAAATGGCCGGGTTCAGGACTACATGGCCCAGCGCCTCCATGGCTTTGGCCGCCTCCCGAAACTTGGCCCTGTATTTTTTGTCGCCGGTGATCTTTCCGGCTATGTAGATTTTCACAGGCTGCACTCCTTTTTCCGGCTTGCAAACCGCCCGGCGTGTGGTATAATGTATGCAGTCGGACGGTTTGCGCCGTTCACCTCACCACCTGCGCCGTGTTGTCAGCACCGGGCGCGGGTGGTTTTCTTTTTCTCCAGGTATTCGTCCGCCATGCTCATGGCGTCGTCCATGTGTTCCTGGTCCACGATCTTCCATTTCCCCGGCTTTCCCGCCGCTGGCTCCACCGCATTGGCCAGCGACGTGGCGATCATGGACGGCGCACGTCTTACGCGCTCCAGGGCCTCCTCATACTTTCCCTTTTCCGCCCTGTACTCCATGAACTCCTGAAATTCCGCCGCGTCCATTTTCACGCTAATTTCCATTTGCTCCGCCTTTCTCTCTGGCCTCATAGCTGATATGGGCCGCCGCCACCAGCTTGGCGATCTCCGCGCCGATCAGCCCGTCCGGGTCCTCCACCGCGTTCATGGCCTCCGCCGAAACGGCGGCCCGCTCTATGCTGGTCAGCCTTGCCCAGTCCTCGGTGATACACAGGTGAAAATCACCGTTTGCCCATCGGTCAATCGAAATAATGATCCGGCCCCCGCCCTTTAGGGCGGTTCTCAATTTATCGCTCATTTCATTAGTTATCCTTTCCGGCGGGCCATGGTGGCCAGCCGTCTAAGTATAGTTTTCAGGGCTACCCCCCCCCCCGCAAAAATGGACATTTGCGCGGTGTGGGCGTTGTATCGTTCCTCTTGCCCTGCAAAATAGTCCGGGTCGATCTCAAACCCCACAAAGTCCAGGCCAGCGTCATGGGCCGCGATCCGGCTGCTACCGCTCCCCAGGTGTGTGTCCAATATCCTGTCGCCTGGTTTTGCATATCTTGAAAAAATCCAGGAATATAGCGCCACTGGTTTTTGTGTTGGGTGTATTGTTCCGCCCTCTTTTTGCAGTTGCCCGCGATTTATGATCACCACTCTGGTTGGGGTGTCGAATGATGAATAGGCCAATTCGCAGTCGCTCATGGTTAAATCCTGCTGGCCTTTATACCAGACGATCCAGCCCTTGTGCCTTTGATTTATTGCTGGCACAAAATAATTTGCACCCCATATAATTTGGTGTTTTGAAACCCTTTCCAATTCCCTGAAATATTCGTCTGGCGGCGGGGCCGCGTCCCATCCCTTTGTCGGATGGTATTTTCTATTGTGCTTTGGGTTTTTGTTTATTGACAGCTTTTGACCGTCAATCCCTATTCCGTATGGCGGATCTACCACGGCCAGGTCGAAATAGTGATCCGGTATTTTCTGCATAGCTGCCATGCAATCCATATTGTAGGCTACATTCAAACCTGCGGCACCTCCTCCATTTTGATTTGGTCAAGCTGTTCCGTTGTGGCCGCGATCCGGTCCGTTGCCATTTTCCAATAGTCCGGGTTGATCTCCACACCCACAAAATTGCGCCGCAGGCGCTTGGCCACCACTCCGGTGGTCCCGCTCCCTGCGAATGGGTCCAGGACCGTCCCACCCTCCGGGCACCCTGCCAATATGCACGGTTCCACCAGGCGCTCCGGGAATGTGGCATAGTGGGCGGCCTT
The DNA here is from genome assembly GCA_021768085.1 of Bacillota bacterium. GTDB lineage: Bacteria > Bacillota > Clostridia > Oscillospirales > Oscillospiraceae > Enterenecus. The sequence continues at coordinate 20,346 of JAETOJ010000019.1, read as the reverse complement.
AAATTGCCCCGTTGCTATGCTCCAGACGCTCCTTTTGTTTCTGTCCCCGGTGTTGTTCGCGCTGTTCCCGTGGCTCTCCCGCTCCACGCGGGCGCTGTTCTGGAATGACCGCCCGCCTGTATAGGCTCCACCGCCCCGGAACGTCCTGGCGTTCCCCTTGACCCCGCATGGCTCCCGGATTGCCGCCGCGTCAAAATAGTAATGTGGCGATTTTGACAGCAGGAAAATATATTCATGGGCTTTTGTGCAACGGTCCCGGACGTTCTCCGGCATGGCGTTGGTTTTGTGCCATATAAGATCCTGCCGCAAATACCACCCATCAGCCCGCAGGGCAAAGGCCAAAAGCCACGGGATCCCCATCAGGTCCTTGTACTTATACCCGCTCGGTCTGTGCTTTGCCGTGTGGCCGCAGGTGTTCCGCGTGTTGGTCGGTGGCTGCGGCCCGGACCTGGTGGCGTAGCTGTCCCCGATATTGACCCACAGCGTCCCGTCCGGGCGCAGGACCCGCCGGACCTCCCGGAACACGTCCACCAGCTTGCCTATGTACTCCTCCGGGGTTTCCTCCATGCCGATCTGGCCGGCGGCCCCGTAGTCCCGCAGGTTGTAATATGGCGGGGAAGTCACGCAGGTGTGGACGCTTTCCGCCTCCAGTGTCCGCAGTTGCTCCAGGGCGTCACCGCAAAGGATCATTTCCACCGTCCGCCACCTCCTGGGCCAGAAACCACGTCGGGCTGTTCCGCTCTGCCTGGTGTGGGCAGTTCTCCGCGTCGCAGTTCTCCGCCGAACAGTCGGCGCAATAGGTCCGCTGGAAAACCTTGTCCCACGGGGTATCTAATGCGGGGATGGAGGCCAGGAACTCCGCCAGTGCCTCCCTGGAGGCGGTGATCTGGTCAAAATATGTGGGGCGCAGTTCCCGATCCTCCATGGCGTCCTCAATTTCCTGCAGTTTTTTCAGGGCCTGCGCTATGGGCCAGCTTTGCAGGTGGGATGCCACAAAGTCACGATCAAAGTTAAAACCCCGCTGCGTCATTCTTTCCACGGCTTATTCCTCCTCTTTGTGGAGGTCCACACCCTCCAGGGCCTCCCACACGGCCCGCTCCCAGGCTTTGGCCCACCCGGACTTTGCTTTCCGCACGGCCTCCACCGCTATGGCCTCCCCGCCGTCGTCCCACAGCAGGCGGCAGTTATCCACCACAATGGCGCCGTCATGCTCCGCCGCGTCCCGCTCCACCATGCCCAGGTAGGACAGCGGGATCCCCCAGCAGGCCCCGGCCTCCGCCTGGAAAATCTGAAATCCCTGCATGATCACCGGCACCAGATCCACGTCGTCGCCGCGCTCACCCATGCGCCAGTTGTTCATTTCCCCGGCGGCGGTTTCCGGGATCACCAGCTGCGGCTCCATGTCTTTCATAATGTTGGTGGGTTCCTTTTCGCCCGGTATCATTCCGGCGTGTTCCACGATGGCGGCCAGGACCTTGCGCGGCATGACCTCCCGGCGGGCCTGTATGTACCAGTTTTGTGTATAGATGGACATGATCCCGTCCTGGACGTTCACGGTGTACCCGCCGCCCTTATAGGCCCGCTTGATGGCCCGGACCACCCCGGCCTCATTGATCAACATTTTTTCATCCCCTTTTTATATGATGTATGGAATTTTCACCGGCACGTCCCCCGGCTCCGCCGCCCACACCTGGGCGTCCGTGATCTCCGCCCAGTCACACCGCCACACCTCCGCCGCGTTCATTATGGCGGCCAGGTTGGAGGAATGGGGGACCACCACGGTGCCGTGGTCGGGGTGGATCACCCTGGCCCGCCCCGGGGCGCTCCAGCGGCTTTCCCGTGACCGCTCCGCCGCCCCGGCCAGAACGCGGCCACGCTCCGCCGGGTCTATTCTCCGGCCCATGCGTTCACCGCACACTCCCACCGCTCCAGGGCCTCCAGAACGGCGTCCGTGTATTCGTTGGAGGTGATCCCGGCCTCCCATGCCGCCCTCGCTCCGGCTTGTCCCATGTTGTAGGCCATGGCCACCATGGCCACGTCCCCATATTCCGCCAGGTATTTCCCCAGCTTGTAGCACCCGCCGGCTATGTTGCCCTCCGGGGTGGTAGGGTCCAGGCCGGTGGCGGCCTGCAGTTCCGCGTGGTATGTCCCATCAGGTCCTGGGTTCAGTTGGAAGATCCCCACCTCTCCAGCCGGTCCTATGGCGTCCATGTTGAACTGCCCACGGGTTTCCCAGTCTGCCACGGCCAGGGCCAGGGGATAGGGGCACCCATACAGGTGGCAATAGGTCCGTATATAGTCCTGATATTCCCAGGACATGGGCACCGCCGCCGAAAAATAGCCCTGGGCCTCCAGGGCCTCCCCGATCCGCTGTTTCTCTACCGGGTCCGCCGCCGCCCGGTACAGGGCCGCAAACTCCCACGGGCCGATCACCTCCACCGGCTCGGTGGCCAGCAGGTCCGCCCCCACGCTGGCGGTCACGGTGGCTGTGGGCTTTTCGGTGTCCAGGTCCTCCGCCGCCCGCTCGGTGCCCGTGGCCTTGACCGCCATGATCAGCGCCACAATGGCCAGCAGCATGGCCAGCACCAGGCCCACCCGCTGGCGGTCCATGGCCCGCTCGATCTCCCGCCGCTGACGGCGGTTCTCCTGGACGGTGTGGGCCTCCCCGCGCCGCCTCACCTCCACCTCGTTCTCATGCAGGGCGGTGGCGTGGCTTATGTCGCTTTCGATCATGGCCAGGCGGTGGCCGTACTCTCCCAGTTTCCTGCCGATCTTGTCCCGGCTCTCCTCCAGCCTGTCCGCCCGGTCCTCCAGGGCGCCGGTCCGGCGCTCCATGTTGCGGGCGTACTTTTCAGCCTTCTGGCTCATTTGTCCGTCCCCTCCTTTTTCCTGCGGGTGGGCCAGCCGGTCACGTCATACAGGACCCCAAACCGGCGGCGGCCACATTCCGCACAGGTGATTTTCTCGCACCGCATGGCGGCGGGCTTGACGGTCTTGCCCCGGTCCGCCAGGGCCACGGCGCACGGCTTACACAGCAGTTTTTTCACTCCGCCGCGCTCCTTTCGTCGATCCAGGTGGCGCACATATCCGCCTCCTGCAGACGCCACACCCACGGGGTCAGGTTCATGGCCTCGTTCATGGAGCGGGACCCGCCTTTCACCGCGTCGTCATAGGCTCCCATGTGCCACCGGATGGCCAGGGCCTCCTCCTCGGTCAGCGCCAGGTGGCGGGTGATCAGAAACAGGCTTTTCTCACCGTGGCCCAGCGGGAACGGGTCCCGGAACTCATACGGGGCCATAGTGGCCAGTCTTCCCTCTATCGCGGCCTTGAATGGGTCCGCCTTGTGGTACACGTCCGCCTTGCATACGTCATGCAGCAGGCCCAGGATCGCCACGGTTTCCTCCTCCGCCTCCGAAAGATGGCGCACCCCCGGCGCGTCCCGGTCCGTCAATTCCCGGACGGTGATTTCCCGCAGGCGGCGCCACACGTTCAGGCTATGGATCACCAGGCCGCCCGGCTTCGCCAGGTGGTGCTTGCTGGAGACCGGGGCCGTGAAAAAGTCCGTTTCATTCTCCAGCCATTTCAGCATGGCCACCGCACCCTCCCGGCGGTTCGCGCTGCTGTTATACACCGCCAGAAAATCCGCTCTCGGATCCCTTGCTATCTGTTCCATGTTGATCTCCTTTCTTTCCTGGGCGGCCATTTCTCCAGCGAAACGTGGCGCACCTGTTGTACTGCGTGTCCCACTCCCATCCGCCCGGATAGGTACACGCACCGCCGCCCCGGTCCGTGTGGTATAGGCAATTTCGGCAGTCTGGCCGGTAGTCGTCCAGGTTGATGATCTCCGCCATTTTTCCTATTCCTCCGGGGTCTCGTTTCCCCAGGCGTCCCAGCCGTCCGCCCGCTGGCTGGCAAATAGTTCAATGCGGGGCACGTCGCCCAGTAGGTCCACGATCCGCTGCCGCGTTTCGTCCGGCTTTTTGCTGTGCCCCTGAAAAGGGGCCTCTATGATCTGGTGTACCCGGTGACTTTGGATCCGCTCCTTTGCCTTAAAGCCTGGAGCGATCCCCAGCAGGCACACCTCCGCATTGGCGCGGGTATAGGCACCCATGCCCCAAAAATTCCCGCCGTTCTTGGCGTTTTTCTTCACCCACACAAAGGCGGCGGTTTTGTATGTAAACCCCCACGCCTCCATGACCTTGATGGCCTCCCCGATGTTTGGGAACGTGGCCCACATAAAACAGGCCGCGCTCTCCGCGCAGATGGAGGGGATCGGCATGGCGCAGATCTCGGCGGTTGTCATGGTCTGGTAATGCTTTACCGCGTTGCCCCGGCTCTTTTCCGTGGCTCCACACTGGCGGTATGACCACGGCGGATCCGCATAGATCACGCTGTACCGCCGATCAGGTAGCTGGAGCAAGTCCGCCATAGCTGCCACCCCTTTCCACCCGGCGCTGGGCCGGTTTGTCTGCCCAGGGGCAGGTCCGCCGGTGGGGCACAAAGGCCACGGGAAGATCCCGGCGCTCCTCCTCCGGTTTGGCCTGCCGCCCGGTGATGGCGGCCCCCATATCGTCCAGGAACGTGTCCGGGCCGTCGTCCTCGATCACAAAAACAGGATCCGGGTCCACGGGGACCGGCTTGCCCTCCAGGCTGGTGATCCCGTCGATTTCCTGGCCGCAGAATTTACACCGTGCCACAGGCCGCCCTCCTCTCCGCCCGGCGGCGCTCCGCCGCCGTGGTGAACTCCTCCACCATGCCCCGCTCCAGCAGGTCCTTTGTGTCCAGGTCGTGGACCACGCGGTAAACCTGCGGGCCGTCGAACTCCTTTTTTTCGATGGACAGCAGGGGCTTTCCCATGCAGGTGGAGAAAAACGCCTTGCACCACAGGCCGCCGCCGTCCGTCCACTCCAGCCACCAGTCCGGCGTCCGGGGCGCTTTGGTGATTGTCACCCGGCGCATGGGCGGCAGGTCCTCATAGGCGCCCACCAGCTTGTAAAGGCTGGTTTTGTTTGCTTTCAGTCTGAACATTTACCCCAGCACCTCCCGAAACCAGGCCATGATCCGCTTTTCGTATTTCTTGCGGGTCCGCTTTTTCTTTGTGCGGATATACCGGCGGGCCAGGTCCGGCTCGAATATCCGCGCCAGGTGTACGGCCATGCCTAACTCCATGGAGTACATAAAAGCCCGTAGGCCCTCCGCCGCCACCTCCATGGTTATGGACACGTCCGCCCATGCCTTTGACGCGGTTGCCATGGCCTCCGCCGCGTCCGCCGCCGAAACCCCGCCCGCCGAATAGTCCGGCGTAATCTCCGGCAGGTCCTGGCCGATCTCCACGGGCTGGCCGTCAAGATAGGCCACCACAGGGCCGCCGCTGTTTTCAGGTCCCACTTGGCCAGCCCTCCCCGCGCTCATACCCCAGCAGGATATTGTGGCCCATATCGCCCAGGCTGTGCGCCAGGACCTCCAATTCCAGCAGGTCCCGGTATTTCAGCCCCATGGCGTCCAGGCGGGCGTGGAATTTCTTGGCCCGCTCGGTCACGTCCCGGATGGCGGCCTGTTCCCTGGCCATGTCCTCCGCCGCAAATTCCATCAGCAGCGCCTCCGGGTCGATTTCTCCGGCGGCAATTTTCTGGCAGAACTCTTTGGCACCCTCCAGCATGAAATGGCGGTGGCCGGCGGTGTTGAAACCCAGGCTTTCAATGTCCTTGTGCCGGACCACCACGGAACACGTCTTTTTCTTTGGGTCTTTCCACAGGTTGTCGTCATAGATGGCAAAGGTCAGATTTCCCCTCCGCCCCTCCAGGAAACCGCCTCGATCCCTGAACTTGATTTCTGTTTGTTTCGCCATGGTGTCCTCCTATCTCCCGGCGGCCTCCGCCGCCTTGCCGCTGTTGGTGGGCTGCCCGGTCCGCTTGCCCCGGCGCTCCAGCGACGCCTGCACCCGGCGCTGGGCCAGTTCCGCGCTGTACCGCAGGCGCTGGTCCGGCAGGCGGGTCCCGTCCTGCCCCCTGGTCATTTCCTTATAGACCACATGGACGGACACGCCCGTGGTTTCGGAAATTTCTTTAGGCGTCCGCCCATCCTCCCACAACTTTTCAATTTTCTGGCGATCTTCCAGTGTTCTGAAAGCATAATCGGCCACGTCCTCACCCCCAAACGATAAAAAAATTAGGCCACACATGGCCTTGTGGCCTTGTGTAACCTAATAGTAATGCCTGCCTTCCCGCGGCAATCTCCATCTTATTGGTTGACATTTTTTATTGGAAGCCTTATTCTATGGAAAGACTGTATATGTGGAAGGGAGGACGGGAAATGCTTCCACTATATATTACGATAGCTGTGATTGCATCCATGCTGATCTTGGGTGTATACATCGGCATAGTTGCTGCGATTGCAATAACAGTAGCCAAATTTCTGCTGAAGAAACGATAATATAACCGGCGAATTGGAGGATTTGAATATGTGCGGTTTTACCGGCTTTGTGTCCCGCTCCGCCCCCCCGGACAAGACGGCCCTGGGGGCCATGGGGGACGCCATCCGCCACCGGGGGCCCGACGGCGAGGGACAGTACACCGACGAATGCTGCGGCATCGCCCACCGCCGCCTGTCTATCCTTGACCTGGAGAAGGGGCAGCAGCCCATCGTCAGCCCCGACGGGCGGTACGTCATCGCCTACAACGGGGAGACCTACAACTTCCGGGAGCTGCGGGAGGAGCTCATTACCAAGGGCCACAGCTTCCACACCGACTGTGACACCGAGGTTGTGCTCCACGGCTACCTGGAGTGGGGAGCGGAGGTGCTAAAAAAGCTGCGGGGGATGTTCGCCTTCGTCATCTGGGACAAGGAGAAAAAGGAGCTGTTCGGCGCCCGGGATCCCTTCGGCATCAAGCCCTTCTACTATGCCCAGATGGGGGAGCTGTTCTTCTTCGGTTCGGAGTGCAAGAGCTTTTTGCCCCACCCTGGCTTTAAGAAGGAGCTCAACCCCAGCGCCCTGAAGCTCTACCTCACCTTCCAGTATTCCGCCCTCAACGAGTCCTTCTTCAAGGGGATGTACCGCCTGCTCCCCGGCCACTACCTGCTCCACCGGGACGGGCACACCCAGTTCGCCTCCTACCACACCTTTTCCTTCGACCCCCAGCCCATGCCCCTGGAGCAGAGGGCGGCCCAGATCCGGGAGGTTGTGGCCGAGTCCGTCAAGGCCCACGAGATCAGCGACGTGGAGGTGGGCTCCTTCCTGTCCGGCGGCATCGACTCCAGCGTCATCGCCGCTCTGTCCCGGCCGGACAAGACCTATTCCGTGGGCTTTGCCAACAAGGACTTCGACGAGACAGGGGAGGCCAAGGCCTTGTGTGAGGAGCTGGGACTGCGCAATATCTCCAAGACCATCTCCGCCCAGGAGTTTTTCGACGCCCTGCCCGCCATCCAATATTATGCCGACGAGCCCAACGCCAACCTGTCCACCGTTCCGCTGTACTTTCTGTCCCAACTGGCGGCCAAGGACGTGAAGGTGGTGCTGTCCGGCGAGGGGGCGGACGAGCTGTTCGGCGGCTATATCACCTACCACACCACCAAGCCCTTCCGGGCCTACCGCAAGACCCCACTGGCCCTGCGGAAGGCGGTGGCCAAGGCGGTGTCCGGCCTACCCAAGTTCCATGGGCAGGGTTTTCTCACCAAGGCCGCCAAGGGGGTGGACGAGTATTTCGTGGGCCAGGCCTTCATCTTCGGCAACGAGGAGGCGGAGCGGGTGCTCACCCCCGCCTACCGGGACCAGCTGACCTGGCATGACGTGACGGAGCCCTATTTCGAGGCCATCGAGGGGGCAGATGATCTGACCAAGATGCAGTACCTGGACCTCCACCTGTGGCAGCCGCTGGACATCCTCCGCAAGGCGGATCGCATGACTATGGCCCACTCCCTTGAACTGCGAGTGCCCTACCTGGATCGGGAGGTGTGGGCGGTGGCCCGGGCCATCCCCAGCTCCCAGAAGATGCGGGGCAAGACCATGACCAAGTACCCCCTGCGCATGGCGGCGGTGCCCCTGCTCCCCGACGACTGGGTGAAACGGGACAAGAAGGGCTTCCCGGTGCCCTTCATCGCCTGGCTACGGGAGGAGAAGTACTACAACTGGGCCAAAGACCTGATCAGCCAGGACTATGTGGCGGAGTTTTTCGACCAGAAGTACCTGCTGGAGCTGCTGGACACCCACTACTCCGGCCGGGCGAAAACCCACCGCAAGCTTTACACGGTGCTGTCCTTCCTCATCTGGTATCAGGTCTATTTCCCGGAAAAATGCGGCCGGTCACCCTTTGTACCCGACAAATGACAGAGCGCCCATCCGAGGCGTAAATAAAACCCTCTGTAGGGGCGGATATTATCCGTCCGCCATGCCGGGAGCGCTTCCGGGTGGCGGCGGCTGGTAGCCGTCCCTACAGGTTTACGGTTCGCTTTTTTTGTCGAATTGCGGAAAAACCGTCAAACTATACTATTGAAAAAAGCCTATTACTTTTATATAATATCGTCTGAACGTTTCAGCCTGAGCGCCTGGGCCGTACAGGGCTTAACGGCGCGATAACACAGGAGGACATCTATGATTCTGCGGGTTGGCATCGACATCGGCAGCACCACCGTCAAGGTGGTGGTGCTGGACGAGGACAATAAGCTGCTGTTCCGCTCCTATGAGCGGCACTATTCCAAGGCCCGGGAGCGGGCTTGCGAGACCCTGAGCTCTATCGAGGAGATGCTCCGGGGGCAGGACGTGCGCCTGGTGATCACCGGCTCCGCTGGGTTGGGGGTGGCCAAGGCCGCGGAGCTGGACTTTGTGCAGGAGGTGTACGCCACTGCCGCGGCGGTGAACGCCTATATCCCAGATACCGACGCGGTCATCGAGCTGGGCGGCGAGGACGCCAAGATCATCTTCTTCGGCGGCGCTCTGGAGGAGCGGATGAACGGCTCTTGCGCCGGGGGCACTGGGGCGTTCATCGACCAGATGGCCACCTTAATGAATGTCACCGTCAACGAGCTGGACGCCCTGTCTCTGAAGCACGAGAAGATCTACCCCATTGCCTCCCGGTGCGGCGTGTTCGCCAAGAGCGACATCCAGCCCATCCTGAACCAGGGCGGGCGGAAGGAGGACGTGGCCGCCTCCATCTTCCAGGCGGTGGTGGATCAGACGGTGGCCGGCCTCACCCAGGGCCGGGAGCTGAAGGGCAAAATTGTGTTTCTGGGCGGGCCCCTCCACTTCCTCATGGGTCTGCGGGAGCGGTTTGTGGACACCCTGCAATTGGATGAGGAGCACGCCGTTTTCCCCGAGGACGGCGACTGCTTCGCCGCTATGGGGGCGGCGCTGTGCGCCTCCGACTACGAGGCCAAACCCTTCGATGAGTTGCTGCGGAAGCTCCGGGAGAGCCGGGACGCCACCTCGGTGGTGGACACCATGCCCCCCCTGTTCGAGAGCCAGGCGGACTATGACGCCTTTGCCGCCCGGCACAACGCCTCCACACCGCCCCAGCTGGACATCGGCACCTATGCGGGGGACGCCTATTTAGGCATCGACGCCGGCTCCACCACCACGAAAATGGCCCTCATCGCCCCGGATGGCGGGCTGCTGTATACTTACTACCACTCCAATCTGGGCAACCCGGTGGCCATCGTGCTGGAGCAGCTCAAGGAGATCTACAAGTTGTGCGGGAACCGGATCAAGATCAAGGGTTCTGCCGTCACCGGCTACGGGGAGGATCTGATCAAAAACGCCTTCTCCTGCGACTTAGGGCTGGTGGAGACGGTGGCCCACTATCGGGCTGCCGCCCACTTCAACCCGGATGTGGATTTCATCATCGACATCGGCGGCCAGGACATGAAGTGCTTCAAGATCCGCAACGGCGCGGTGGACTCTATCATGCTCAACGAGGCGTGCTCCTCCGGCTGCGGCTCCTTCATCGAGACCTTCGCCAAGGCCCTGGGCTACAGCATCGCCGACTTTGCCAAGCTGGGCCTGTTTACCCAGAAGCCGGTGAACCTGGGCTCCCGGTGCACCGTGTTCATGAACTCCTCCGTGAAGCAGGCCCAGAAGGACGGGGCGTCTGTGGAGGACATCAGTGCAGGGCTAAGTATCTCCATCGTGAAGAACGCCATTTATAAGGTGATCCGCGCCGCCAGCGCCGACGATCTGGGCAAACACATTGTCGTTCAGGGCGGCACCTTCCACAATGACGCGGTGCTCCGGGCCTTTGAGCAGGAGCTGGGCCGAAATGTGACCCGCCCCACCATCGCGGGTATCATGGGAGCGTTCGGCGCGGCGCTGGCCGCCCGGGATCTGGGGCTGGAGCAGTCCGCCCTGCTGGACGAGGCGGCGCTGGAGGGCTTCACTCACTCCGCCAAGCCCGTCACCTGTAACCTGTGCACCAACCACTGCTCCCTCACCGTCAACGCCTTCGACAGCGGGCGGCGGTTCATCTCCGGCAACCGTTGCTCCCGGCCTTTGGGCAAGGAGAAGGCGGAGCTGCCCGACTTGTATCGCTGGAAGTATGAGAAGCTGCGGGCCATGGAGGGCAAAGGCCTTGGAGACGGCTCCCGGGGGCGGATTGGCCTGCCCTTTGGGCTGAATATGTACGAAAACCTCCCCTTCTGGTACGCCCTGTTCACCCGGCTGAACTTTGAGGTGGTACTCTCCCCGGAGTCCTCCCGGAAGCTGTATATCAAGGGCCAGCGCACCATCCCGTCAGACACGGTGTGCTACCCTGCCAAGCTGCTCCACGGCCACGTGGAGGCCCTGGTGGAGGCGGGGGTGGACGCCATTTTCTACCCCTGTATGTCCTACAACTTCGATGAAAAGACCTCGGACAACAACTACAATTGCCCGGTGGTGGCCTACTACCCCGAGCTGCTGGCCGCCAATATGCCGGATCTGAAAAAAACCCGCTTCCTCAACCCCTATGCGGGGTTGCACCGGCCGAAGGACTATGAGCGTATCGGCTCCCAATGGTTTGCCGACACCTTCGGCGTCCCCCGGAAGGAGGCCGCCAGTGCCATCCGGGCGGCGTACCAGGCCTATGACCGGTACAAGGAGGAGATCCACCACACGGGGCGGCAGTACATCGAGCGGGCCCGAGCCCAGGGGCTGCCCATCCTGGTGCTGGCGGGCCGGCCCTACCACATCGACCCGGAGATCAACCACGGCATCAACGACCTCATTACCTCCTTCGGCTTTGTGGTGGTGAGTGAGGACGCGGTGGCCTGGCTGGAGGACTACGCCCCCCGAAAGGTGCTCAACCAATGGACGTTCCAGGCCCGTATGTATAACGCTGCCCGGTATGTGTGCACCCAGCCCGACATGGAGCTGGTACAGCTGGTGAGCTTTGGCTGCGGCACCGATGCCATCACCGGGGACGAGGTGCGATCCATCCTGGAGGGGGGCGGCAGGCTGTATACCCAGCTGAAGATCGACGACATCAGCAATCTGGGCGCAGTGAAGATCCGTGTCCGCTCGCTGATGGCCGCCATGGAGGAGAGAAAACGCCGTGAACACTGATCTGAGTGTCTGCCAGCCCATGTTTGACCGGGATCCGGTGCGTTACCTGGACATGACTGAGGCGGTTCGGCGGGGCATCGGAACCGTTATTTACGCCTCCTCCACCGCCGCCCTGGTGGATGTTCCCAGCCCCGAGGATCCGGAGGGCTTTCACACCTATTTAATGTGTTGTGCCGGGATGGAGGACGCCCGACGGCTGTGCATTCTTCTGCCCGCCAACGGCAGACTGCTGGTTGCCGCCCACGAGGAGTTCTGCATCCCGCTGCTTCAGGAGCGGTTTGGCGTGGACTTCTTTCTGGACGGGGTCAGCTATCAGGCCGCTTATCTGCGCACCCAGCCGCCCCAGATTCCGGACTGTGGCCTCGCCATCCGGCAGCTAAATGTGAGCGACCTGCCCCAGGTAGCCGCCCACTATGAGCTGGAGGGGGAGGACTACCTGCACTCCCTGCTGGAGCGGGGACAGCTGCTGGGCGGCTTTTATGAGGACGCCATGGTGGGCTTTGCGGGCTGCCACGCGGAGGGCTCTATGGGTCTGCTGGAGATCTTCCCACCCTACCGCCGCCGGGGCTTCGCCGCGGCGCTGGAAGGGCATCTGATTGGCCTGGAGCTGTCCCGGTGCCACATCCCCTTCGGGCAGGTGTTGACGGGCAACGGGCCATCCCTGGCGCTCCAGCGCTCTCTGGGTATGACCCTGTCAAGCGGAACGCTGTGCTGGCTGTCCCGCGACTGATTTTCCCTATGAAAGGAGCTTTACCCTATGGCCGAGCTGAAATATGACAAGGACGGACGGCTGCTCTTTACCAAGGAGATGAAGGAGGAATACACCATCCTCATGCCCCAGATGCTGCCCGTCCACTTCGGGATGTTCCGGCAATTGCTGGTGCTGGAGGGCTACAAGGTGGATATGCTTACCACCAACCACCGGGGTATCGTGGACGAGGGGCTGAAGTACGTCCACAACGACACCTGTTACCCCGCCCTGCTGGTGATCGGCCAGCTCATCGACGCCATCAAGCATGGGGGCTATGATCCCCACAAGATCGCCCTGTTCATCACCCAGACCGGTGGTGGCTGCCGGGCGTCCAACTACATCCACCTGCTGCGCAAGGCGCTGGAGAAGGCGGATCTGGCTTTTGTGCCCGTCATCTCGGTGAACCTGTCCGGGCTGGAGAAAAACCCGGGCTGGACGCTGACCCTGTCCATGATCCGCAAGATGATCTACGCCATGCTGTACGGGGACTTGATCGTCAACGTGGCCAACCAGGTGCGGCCCTACGAGCTGAACCACGGCCAGACCGACCGCATGGTGGACGAGTGGCAGGGCAGGCTCATCGACGGCTTCCAGCAGGGGAAGGGCATGAGCCGCAAGCAGATGCGGGACAACTTTGATGCCATCATCGCCGACTTCGCCGCCGTCCCCGTCTCCCAGGTTGAGAAGGTGAAGGTGGGGGTGGTGGGGGAGATCTACGTGAAGTTCTCCCCCCTGGGCAACAACAACCTGGAGGACTTCCTGCTGTCCGAAGGGGCGGAGCCCGTGGTGCCCGGCCTCACCGATTTCATGATCTTTAAGATCTTCAACCGGGAGGTGGACGTGGATATCTACGGCGGGCTGTGGGCCAAAAAGAAGGTGTGTCAGGTCTTCAAGGGCTACATCGAGGCCTGCCAGAAGGACATGATCGCTGCCCTGAAAAAGAGCCGCTTCCGCGCCCCCGGCACCTTTGAGGCGATGCACAAGCTGGTGCAGGGCTATTTAGGCGACGGGAACAAGATGGGGGAGGGGTGGCTGCTCACCGGCGAGATGCTGGAGCTGATCCACTCCGGGGTACCCAACATCGTGTGCACCCAGCCCTTTGGCTGCCTGCCCAACCACATCGTGGGCAAGGGCATGATCCGCAAGCTGAAGGACGACTACCCCAACTCCAACATCGTGGCCATCGACTACGACCCTGGGGCCACCAAGATCAACCAGGAAAACCGGATCAAGCTGATGCTGGCCAACGCCAAGGCCCTGGCCAGGCAGGAGGCGGAACCGGAAAAAGAGCCTGCGGGCGCGGGCGTATAAAAGGGAGGGTATACCATGAAATTAGCGGAAGCCTTACAGGAGCGGGCGGATCTGAACCGCCGCATCCAGCAGCTCCAGCAGCGGCTGGGGAACAACGCCATTGTGCAGGAGAAGGAGAAGCCCGTCGAGGATCCGAAGAATCTGCTGGCGGAGCTGGATCGCTGCGTGGCGGAGCTGGAGGATATCATCGCCCGGATCAACCTGACCAACTGCCGCACCCAGGTGGAAGGCAAAACCCTCACCCAGCACCTGGCCCGGCGGGACGCGCTGAAGCTGAAGCTGGGCGCCTACCGGGATCTGGCCTACCGGGCCAGCCAGGTGGGCCAGCGGATGAGCGGCAGGGAGATCAAGCTGTTCAGCGCCGTGGACGTGCCCCAGCTCCAGCGGGAGGTGGACGGGCTGTCCAAGGAGCTGCGCCTGCTGGACAATTCCATCCAATCAGCAAACTGGACTACAGAACTGCTTTGACTGCTGATGGGCGGTTACCGGGCGAAAACCTTTCTGTTTAGCACCCTGTCCGTCAGCGAATTCAAGCTCTTTTTCGGTTCCTTTTTCTCTCGAGAAAAAGGAACAAGGCGGTAAGCAGGTAGCTTTCGGGGCGAACGCGATCTCACCGGTTGAGAATGAGCCGGATCATTGGTGGCGCCAAAGGGCTGGCGCGAGGGGGTTCGATCCCTCCATGTTACCGTTAGGCCCAAACCGCGCACGACCGTACCGTTACAGGGCAAGGGCCCGTATTGACATCGTATTCCCACAGCGTTGACTGGAAGCGAGGGCGGGCAAGGGGAACTGCCGCCGTATCGTGGCCCCGCCCCAACCGGGGCGGGGCCACTCATTTGGGAGGTATTTATGGACGAACTGCATTTTGTGGACGCCTGTACGGAGGAGCATTTCCGGGCCATGTCCCTCATCCACGCTCTTGGCTGGCGGGATACCTATGTGGACGCGGTGCCCGCCGACTACATGGCCCGGGAGATCACCGACGACCGCTGGGTGGAGGTGTTCCGCGCCAACTACGAGAGTCAAAACGGCGTGCGGGGTCTACTGCTCTACCGGGGGAAGGAACCGGTGTCCTGTCTGAACTACTGCAAGGCCCGGATGATGAACTACAACCCCGGCGATATCTGCAAATTCGACAATGCCGCCTATGCCGACTGGGGGGAGATTGCCTCCTTCTACACCCACCCGGCGGAGCGGGGGAGGGGCTATGGCGGGCTGCTGTTCGACGAGGCCTGCCACCGAATGAAGGAGGAGGGGTTCCGGAACGCCTTCGTGTTCGTCCTCCAGGAGAACGAGGGGGCCCGGCGGTTCTATGCCGCCCACGGCTTCTCCTGGGACGGCACCAGCGCCGACATCCCCTTTCCCGACAGCCCGCCCTGCCATGACCTGCGGTATGTGAAAACGCTGTAAGCGCTCCAAGCTGCCGGAATTTTTGCTGCCCGGGCGGTTTTTGTGCGCCGCCCTCCCGGCACCGCATATACTGGGGTAAAGGGGGTGATCCGTCATGCCGTGCCGGAATTCCGGCGTGCCCCAGGGCCAGGGGGCCAATCTTGTGGCCGTAGCCGCGGCCCTGTCCGTGTGGATCGGCCAGGGCAAGACGGCGGACGAGCTGGCCATTCTGGCCTCCCTGTTCGACCTGATGCGCAGCAACCTGTCGCTGATGGCGCTGAACGCGGTGAGCGACGAGCGGCCCCAGGGCTCCGGAGGACAGGCGCAAAACGCCGGCGATGAGACCAGGCGGATCCTTTTGGATGCCACGGCGGCCGGAACCCCTTGACAAAAGTCGGTAAAGTATCTATAATTCCATAGAACCACCGTGCCGTTTTCCCCGAAAAGGGGATCCCGGAACCGGAAACGGGCGGAAGAAAGGATGGAGCCGAGATGGCCAAAGAGTACAAACTGAGCGCGGAGCGCCTGGAGGAACTGAAAAGCGAGCTGACCTACCTGAAAACTGTCCGGGAGAAAGAGGTGGCCGATCAGATCAAGGAGGCCCGGTCTTTTGGCGATCTGTCGGAGAACAGCGAGTACGACGAGGCGAAAAACGAGCAGGGCAAGCTCTACTCCCGCATCGCCGAGTTGGAGAATATCCTGGCCAACTGCGTGGTGATCGAGGAGCACGCCACCGATCCCAACACCGTGCGTATGGGTAGCCGGATCACCGTGAAGGACGTGGCCACCGGCGAGGAGGAGACGTATCAGGTGGTGGGCTCCCAGGAGGCCGACCCTATGAACGGGCGCATCTCCGAGGAGTCCCCCTTCGGCAAAGCCCTGCTGGGCAAGGCCATCGGCGAGGTGGCGGTGGTGGAGGCCCCGGCGGGCAACATTGAATACGAGGTCGTCGCCATCCAGCGATGAGGGCGGCGCAGGGATAAAAGGAGAGAATACCAATGGCCGATCAGACCAACAACCAGCCCGTGCAGGAGGAGCCCTCCCTGTCCGAGCTGCTTCGCATACGCCGGGATAAGCTGGCGGAGCTCCAGAGCCGGGGGCAGGATCCCTTCCAGATCACCAAGTTCGACGTGACCCACCACAGCAACGAGATCAAAGATCAGTTTGACGCCATGGAGGGCCAGACCGTCCGGCTGGCCGGCCGCCTGATGAGCAAGCGGGGCATGGGCAAGGCCGTGTTCTCCGACCTCCAGGACGGCGGGGGCCGGATCCAGCTCTACGTGCGCATCGACGACGTGGGGGAGGAGGCCCTGGCCGCCTTCAAGAAGTACGATATCGGCGACATCGTAGGCGTGGAGGGCGAGGTGTTCCGCACCAAGCGGGGGGAGATCTCCATCAAGGCCAAGACCGTCACCCTGCTGTCCAAGTCCCTGCTGCCCCTGCCGGAGAAGTTCCACGGCCTCACCGACGTGGAGACCCGCTGCCGCCAGCGGTATGTGGATCTCATCGTCAACCCGGACGTGAAGCGGAACTTCGTCATCCGCTCCCAGTTCATCAAGTACGTTCGGGATTTCATGGATGCCCGGGGCTATATGGAGGTGGAGACGCCGGTACTCAACACCATCTCCGGCGGCGCCACCGCCCGGCCCTTCATCACCCACCACAACACCCTGGACATTGATATGTATCTGCGCATCGCCACCGAGCTGCCGCTGAAGCGGCTCATCGTGGGCGGGCTGGAGCGGGTGTATGAGCTCGGCCGCATCTTCCGCAACGAGGGCATGGACAACCGGCACAACCCGGAGTTCACCACCATCGAGCTGTACCAGGCCTATGCCGACTTCAACGATATGATGGATCTGTTTGAGGATCTGCTGTCCTCCGCCGCCCAGAAGATTCTGGGCACCTATCAGGTGGAGTGGCAGGGGGAGCAGATCGACCTGACCCCGGGCTGGCCCCGCCTGCCCATGTACGAGGCCGTCAAGCAGTACACCGGCCTGGACTTCATGGCCATCGACTCCGACGAGGAGGCGGTGGCGGCGGCCAAGTCCATCGGCGTGGAGCTGCCGGAGACGGCGGACAAGACCTGGGGCAACGCCCTGTACGAGGTGTTTGACCAGCGGGTGGAGGGCAAGCTGATCCAGCCCACCTTCATCACGATGCACCCGGTGGACGTGTCCCCGCTGGCCAAGCGCTCCCCCAAGGATCCCCGGCTTACCGAGCGGTTTGAGCTGTTCATCTGCCGCAGCGAGATGGGCAACGCCTTCTCTGAGCTCAACGACCCCATCGACCAGCGCCAGCGGTTCCAGAAGCAGGTGGAGCTGCGGGCCAAGGGAGACGACGAGGCGGGCATGATGGACGAGGATTTCATCACCGCCCTGGAATACGGCCTGCCCCCCACAGGCGGCATGGGCATCGGCATCGACCGCTGCGTGATGCTGCTGACCAACAACGACTCCATCCGGGAAGTGCTGCTGTTCCCCACGATGAAGCCGCTGGATTGAATTTCGACATAGGATATTTGGAATATTGATTATTTTCCTGGAAAATCAAAAGAAAACTCCCTGATTTGTTGCAATACCGGAAGCGTGATTTTAGGTTTTACGACAGATTTACGACAAACGAAAAGGATTTGGTATGACAGAAGAAGTACCAGCCTCATGGCTGGTACTTCTTACTATATTGTAGATGGGAGTAATCAATATGAGAGAAGGTATTTTAATCCCTGATATGCAAAGTGGTCGTGCGGATATCCGTTTTAACAGCGATGACTGCTATGGGGGCCTCCATTGCGGCACCACAATGGATATCTGGTTAAATGAGCAGTGGATACCCACCCGCATTGAGATGAATAGTAGCGGCTGGTACCTGGTCGGTGTTCAGGTTGAGACACTGTGGGGGCAGAGGGTACGCATCCGCTGGTGATCAGACGGCGATACCTTCCAAAGCCGACTGCAAAGCCGTCAACTTTGCGGACGCTATTCTGGTATCATGGGGCCAGGGCATCACTTCATCGTCAGTCAGCAGTATAAAGCATCCGGTTATGGACATGGATGATATTACCTTTCCCACAAGACCCACATTGTTGGATGGTTCGTTACACAGGTGCAGTATCGTCCACGGCTGGCATGGGCATGACCCACAACTCCATGTAAGCTGCGCCTTCCGTGTCCTGATAATACTTTTCAGCCGAAAACGGTGCGGTTGTATAATTATGCTGGGGCAGCCATGTGCCAAAGAGATACCGACTGGCCTGGTTCAAAGCGGTGGTCACCAATACCTTAAAATTTTCTGCCTCCACTTTACACACGGTATACTCACCAGCGGGCAGTTCTCGCTTAACCATACCGTCTGCGAACGAGGACGGATCATTTTCCAACAGCCCGCCCGCAAAGTACTGGAAGGTTCCTAATTTGGGATCTGCGGAATGAGACATCCCTAACTCCGGGCCGGCATGGACACCTGGAGCGATGGAGCCCCGTTCGGCATGATACCGGCGCCAGAGCTGGCCGGGGATGTCCACGCCAGTGCTCTCGCCAGCCGGTGTCTGCGCGGCAATACTGACTGAGGTTTCAAAACCGATATAGGGTTCCGGAGCAATCAGGGCTTTCCGTTCAATCTCTAGGACGATATCGCCCACTACCAGTGGGACACCCTCACCGATCAGCACATAGTTCGCAGAGACCTCTGGACGGTCATATGTGTTGAGCATAGGGAGCATCCTTCGATACTCTTCCGGAGTAATTGCGTAGGCATCTTTGAAAGCTCTTGTAAAATTGGCGTGGCTGGAAAAACCGTAGTCCATGGCCACATCGAGAATCCTACGCTCAGTATCCCGCAATGCGTCAGCCGCTTTGGCCAGCCGGCGGAGCTTGATATATTCCTGAACCGGCTTGTGTACCAGGCGTTTGAACAGACGCTGGAAGTAGAACGGCGAGAGGGCGGCTGCATCGGCCAGCGCCTCTATCTTGATCTCTTCCTCCAGATGCTCCTCAATAAAGTCTAAAGAGCGTTCGATTGTTTCCCATGCGTGCATATGGCACCTCCTGTGTTTGATGGCACTATCATAACATGTGCTATTTTGGTCCGCTTCTCACACGGTGCCCTTTTATCGCTTGGGGAAGGAGTCCCAGCAAGAACTTCAGGAATACAAGTTAGAAAATGGTAATAGACTGTACTCTTTGGTACCTAGTTGACGTTCAGATTGAGGCACTGTGGGGACAGAGGGTACGCATCCGCTGGTGATCAGACGGCGATGCCCTCTAAAGCCGGCTGCAAAGCCGTCAACTTTGCGGACGCCATTCCGGTATCATGGAGCCAGGGCATTACTTCATCGTCGGTCAGCAGTACAGGCATCCGGTCATGGACATGGATGATGGTATCATTGGGTGCGGTGGTTAGAACAACAAACCGCTCCTCGCCTTGAAAAACATTCCAAAGCCCAGCCAGATAAAGTCTGTCCTGCCCTGGCAGCCGAAAATGGTACTTTCTTTTTTGACTGTCCCATTCGTAGAAGCCAGTTGTAGGCACGATGCACCGGCGCTCTATCACAGAGCGGCGGAACATCGGTTTATCCAACGCTGTCTCACCTCTGGCATTGATGATACCCCCCTTGCCCTTGAAACTGGGGAACCCCCAGATCATTGGCTTGGGGGCCATTTTTTGTCCGTCTGAAAGCAGGATGGGGGCAGCATTGGTAGGGAATATCTCCCCGGTATGGATACTGGCAGCCCCAAACCGGGCCTGTACCTCAGCAACAATCTGGGCAATTTCTTTGGACTGGTCGGGCGCTAAGCTGTATCTTCCGCACATAGCTGTGACTCCTTTCGGGGATGAAGGCCAGACTGCCCTCATATACTGAGAGCATGAAGCCTGTAATATTGCACTCGGATATGAACAACTTTTATGCCAGCGTGGAGATTCTGTACGACCCCACGCTGCGGGACAGGCCTGTGGCGGTTGCCGGAGACGAGGAGGCACGCCACGGTATTGTGCTGGCTAAAAACGATATCGCCAAACGGTTCGGCATCCGCACCGGCCAAGTGCTGTGGGAAGCCCGCCAGCAATGTCCGGGTCTGGTCTGCGTACCAGCCCATTACGAGCGATACCTCGCGTTTTCCGCCCAGGCCAGAGACATTTATACCAGTTATACAGATCAGGTGGAACCGTTCGGCCTGGACGAGTGTTGGCTGGATGTCACCGGCTCTGTGGGGCTGTTTGGGGACGGCCCGGCCATAGCGGACGATATCCGGCGACGCATCCGGCGGGAACTGGGGCTGACGGTGTCGGTGGGCGTGTCGTTCAATAAAGTATTTGCCAAATTGGGTTCAGATATGAAGAAGCCCGACGCTACCACGGTCATCACCCC
>JAETOJ010000060.1 GCA_021768085.1 Bacillota bacterium | reverse complement strand
TAGACACAGTGGTCACACATCCCAGGGTCACACATCCAGGGCTTGTCCCGGTGCTGGTATTTCTTGCGCTTTTTCATGTTCGGCCTCCTCTTTCATAAAGCGTTCTCCCAGCTCGAACACACCACGGGGCTGGCCTTTATAAAAGCCTTTCATAGGACGTTCTAACTGGCGTTGTAGGTCTTTGAGCTTTTCCCAGTACAAAGGGAGATATTTGCGGATGTTTCGCAGTTCTTTGAGGTTTTTATTACAACAGCACCAACAGGAAACACGGTCCAGGATGTCATATAGACGGACAACACCAGCACCGCCATCTTCCTCCCAAAAGTAGCCCGCCGCATAGCACAGCTCCAGACAGGCGGCCTCTGTCAGCTTGTAGCTGGCAAGAGGGAAGATTTTATAGGGCTTTCGTTCTTTTTTGAGCCGGTCATGTTCGTCTGCCGCTATGCCAACATACACCTTTGCGCCAATGCTTTCTGCATATCGGTCAAGGGCTTTGAGCTTGCAGGTAGTCCCCCACCGGCAAAGGCCGCCACACCAGCCATACCCACGGCGCTCACGTCCTTTAACGGGGCGCTCCAGCATGTCATAAAGAAAAGGCCTGTCTGGGTGTAATTCTATGTAGCGGATGCCGTTTTTGCGGAGAAGTGGGAGAACGGCATCACGCACATTGTAGAGGGCTTGAAATTCCATCCCGGTGTCGTAAAAGACCACCTCATCCAGTGGCAGGCCGTGCTCAATAATGGTGAGTATCATGGCCAGGCTGTCCTTGCCGAAAGAGCACGATGCAATATATTTCATGGGTGCCTCCCCGGCCCCACCACCGCTACTGGCGGGGGGGGGGGGCTTGTCATTTCATGGGTCTATGTGTTGCCGGGTGCGTTTTTTCCGGCGGAAAAATCAATCGGCCCTAAAGCCGTGCTTGGCCAGGTAGCGCTCCGCCTGGGAATACTGGGTAAAGGTCCGGCTCTTGCGCCGTTGACGGTCACGGCCCAGGACGATGGTGGAGCCAATGCCCTGGATGAGCCACTGGTCTTTGCCGTTCTTGCGGATGGGGTTAAAATAGACCGCCTCACCTTTGTCGTTAATCATGTGCATGGCTCAAGCCTCCTTGGTGGTAAGTAAAAGAGCTTTTCTGTCACCTTGAATTGATTGCTTTTGTTGCGGTCCAGGGTACGGGTAAAAGGGCGCTCCCAGACACAGACGATGCCCGGCGGGGCCTCCTGTTCACTGACAAAAACAGCGTGGCCGGTATCGGCCAGGAGCTGCATGGCCCTCCAAAATTCGGCGGTGTCAAAGACCTCTCCGCCGTAGCCGGTTGTGTTGTTATAGGGCGGGTCAGCGTAGATGACGGAGCCGGGAGGGATGCCCAGGTGGCGGTAGTCCCCACAGACAAACTCCGCATTTTGCAGGGTGGCCATATCTTTGAGTAAAGAGCGCTTGCTTTGCAGGGCGTAGTTGGTGCCGGTGGCGTTTCTGGCGTAGCCTCCAAACCATTTGCCGCCAAAGCTGCACCCAAAGCCTACAAAACCGGCCAGCACGGGGTCCCAGTCCTTATGGGCCTTGATGAGCTGGTATTGGTCCGGGGTGATGAGCTCCGGCAGCTCGTAGCCATTTTGGACGCCCCGCAGCATGGCGATGAGATAGGCGTGCTTGTCATTGAGTATCTTGCGGGAAAAGCCTTGCACCTTGCTCTCCACGGCGCAGGACCCGCAAAATAGGCTGACAAAGCAAGCCCCCCCCCGTGCGGAGATTAGCCGGGCAATTTGAGCGGATATACGGGATTTCCCTCCCTGGTATCTCATTGGGTTCTCCCCCCCCGTCAGGCTGATAATGTCAGCGATTGACCGGGCAATCCGGCTTTTTCCGCCCTGATACTGCAAGGTCAATCAATCCTTTCTAAAAGGTGTTTTAGGTCCACTGTTCCGCCATAGCGGCGGCGATGCCGGGGAATGTTTTGGCCCGGTTTAGTGGGTCCCGCTCCCGGCGGCCTTGAAAGCGTCTGTAATTGCCGTGGGCATCTTTGCATCCGCCGTTTACCCAGGGGGTGACGCCCTCTGTGATGATTTTGGTGGGGGTCAGCGGCGGCAGGTTCTTGAGCCACAGGCAGGTCCGCTTTGTGTATGGGTGCCCAAACTGCCACGGTTGCACCGCCTGAGTGTAGGGCGGCAGGCCCACAATTTTCATGGGAGTGGGATTTTCAACGGCTATTTTTTCACACTCAGCGGTCAGAAAGCGCATAAAGAAAGCCTTGGCCTCCATCGCCTTTGCATATCGCTCTGGGACAATTTCACCCTTTACTCGCATACGGACAGCGCTGGCGTTGGTGAGGTAGGTGCACGGCGGAAAAGCAATAATCATGTCCCACCGGCCCAGTATGTAGTGTGGGGCTCCATCGCAGGTGTAGAAAAAGGCGTACCCGTCAAGCAAGGGGAGCACGTCCTGCTGGATGTGCCACTCTGGATGCCCGCCGGAGCAAGGGATGAGGTCACAGCTATATGCCTCATGACCACGTTGCCGCAAGGCTACGGCAACGGCTTGGCTTTCTTCACAGGCAACAAGGATTTTCATACGGCCTCCCTCAGCCCGCCGCCGCATGGGTAGCGGGGGGGGCTTGTTCAATCAGTCTTTTCTAAAGAATTGCCCCACCCAGCCGTCCGCATTGAGGGGCAGGTCCGGGGCCCAGGAGATGGGCCGCCGCATGATGTCCACCACCGTCTGGAGCATGGTGTCCTCATCCGTCCAGGGGGCCACGTCAATGACCACCTCATCATGGACGTGGAACACCACCGGCAGCCCGGCGGCCTCCAGGCGCTCAATGGCATCCGCCAGACAATCACGGGCAATGGCCTGGACGCAGTTCTCCACCAGCTTGCCGCCGTAGGTTTCGATGCGTTTCCAGCGCTTGGTCTTTTGGTCCATGCCCATGTATGAAATGGAGGGCTTGCCCCACTGATTTTCACCGATGCCGGGGGTGTTATAGTAGAGCTTGCGCCCAGAGGGGAGGGTGATGGTCATGCAATCCGTCCCCTGGTTGTAGTCGTACTCATGGGACAGGATGAGCCCGTTGAGGCCTATGGAACCGCCCTGGGTGATGACCTGCACGGCGGCGTTGTCCATGGAATACCACAGGTCACGGATGCGCTTGTTGGCCTCCCGCCAGCGGCCCACGATGTCCGGCAGGTCCTCCTCCGGGATGCCCATGTCCAGGGCTCCCATGTTAATGAGGGCCCCGGTGCTGCCCTGGTAGCCCAGGGCCAGCTCCGCCACCTTGCCCTTTTGCCGCAGGGAATACTCAGGATTTCCCTT
This sequence comes from Bacillota bacterium, assembly GCA_021768085.1. Lineage (GTDB taxonomy): Bacteria > Bacillota > Clostridia > Oscillospirales > Oscillospiraceae > Enterenecus. The sequence goes on along the minus strand of JAETOJ010000060.1, from coordinate 1,002 downwards.
TTTAATGCGCTCAAGGGGGACGCCAAACATTTGGGAGGCGCTGGCCTCATAAATCTTGCCGTGGGTGCGGAACACCTCCAGCCGCCATTGTTCACCGGCCAGCCAGGAGATGACACGGGCCTCGATGGCCGAAAAGTCAGCGTCAATGAGGACGTGGCCCTCCGGGGCAATAAAAGCGGTGCGGATGAGCTGGCTGAGGGTATCAGGTACGGAGCCATAGACCGCTTTGAGGCCGCCCAGGTTGCGCTGGCGTACAAGGTCACGGGCAAGGGCCAGGGGCTCCGTATAGGTGCGGGGGAGGTTCTGGACCTGCACCAGCCGTCCAGCCCAGCGCCCCGTGCGGTTGGCCCCATAGAATTGGAGCAGCCCACGGACCCGCTTGTCCGGGCACACAGCGGCCTCTATGGCGTCATACTTCTTGGTGGAGGTCTTGCCCAGCTCCTGGCGGATTTCAAGCATACGGGTCACCTGGGGGCTGTTGCTGTCCTTTTTCAGCAGGCGGACCACCGTGTCCTTGCGCAAGTCCCCCAGCTCCTCCCCGGTTTCCTCCTGGAGCCATTTGGTGAGCTGGGCCACGCTGTTGGGGTTGTTGAGGCCGGACAGGCGCATGGCCTCCGTCATGAGGTTCTGGCGCACGGTGTCCCCCAGGTAGAGAGCCCCGGACACCATCTCCATGTCCACGGCCACGCCACGGGCATTGATGATGAGGTCCGTTTCCCATTGCTTTTGCACCCAGTCAGGGACGGGGTAGGAGGCCAGCCGCCGGTCAATTTCCATTTCGGTGACCACATCCTGGCGGTTGTACTCCTTGAAAAGCTCCCACTTGGCGGGGTCATGCTGGGGCAGGTTGCGGGTGCGGCCACCGTTGGCCTTGGAGGGGGCGCAGGGCGTACAGAAATAACGGATGAGGGCCTTGCCGGTGTTCAGCTTGCGCTTGTCCTCCGGCAGCCCCAGGGCCCGCCCAGTGGCCTCCAGGCCCGCCGTATAGCCGCAGTAAAGGCC
>JAETOJ010000059.1 GCA_021768085.1 Bacillota bacterium | reverse complement strand
TTTTTGATGCGCTCAAGCTCCTGCTCCGGGTCAGACACCCAGGGGTGCATCTTCACAATGGTTTCATCGGAGAGGATGCCCACGGAGTTCTTGCAGTTGGTGATGGCCTCGCTTTCATTGATGAGGACATCCCGGTCAAAAATGACCTTGACCTCCACGCCGTCAAAGTTGGCCTTGCCGGTATTGACCAGGTGCCGGTTGACAAACCAAAGCAGTTCCTCCATGCTGGCCTGAAATTCCATCTCAATCCCGTTGGCGTCCAGGTCAATGTCAGAGTACATACTTTGGATGTTCATTTGATTGGGGTTTCCGCTCATACGCTCATCCTTGGCGTCATAGCCTCTGGCGTTTTCAATGATGGCGTCTTTCAACAGGGCCAGCAGGACCTTGTAGTTTTCGGCGTTGACCTCAATGGTCAGCGTGTCCACGCCGCCCTCGCTGCCCTCATAGGAGCGGACCTTGACCGCCCCGTAAATGGCCAGGTTCTTGCGGAATTTCCCCAGGTCCTCCCCCTCAGCGTTCTTGATGACCAGGACCGTGTTGTGCACGTCCTCCTCCATCTGATTGGCAAAGGTGGAGAGGATGTCATTATAGGCATCCTGCAAGCACTTCACCCTGGACAACAGGGGGATTTCATGGTGGGAGCTCTTAAAGCACACCAGGGGGATGCGGTCCCAGTTGTACCCCTGCTCCTTGCCGGTGTCCGGGTCCTCCGCCGTGATATAATCGCCGGAGTGCCCGTCCGGGTCAGGCTCCAGGGTGCCGTCATCCCGGCGGATGAAACAATCCACGCCGCCGCCGTGCATGACCTCAACCTTGACCACGGCCTTGGCCTGTTCGCTCTCATCGTACTCCTCCACCACATAGATGTGGACGGCGGCGTCCAGGATGGTGTGGTCAGCGTCCGCCCAAAAGGGCAGGACCTCATCCGCCGGGAAACGCTTAAAGGCCAGCGCCCCGCCCTCATAGTAGGGGTAAAGCCAGGCCTTGCCGCCTATCCAGGCACCCTCTCCCACCGTCCGCATCGTCCGCCGGAAACGGGCCCCCAGCACCGTGGCCAGGGCCGCCGCATAGTCCTTGCGCTCCGTGTCGAGAGAAAACGGGCGGCCAAAAGAGTAATTGGTCTTTTGGTCCACCATTTTTGAGTACAGATTATTGACCAGGCGATTATTGGGCAGGTGGGTGAGCTCCATGGGCTTGCCGTCATCGTCCAGCGCCATCCGCCTCCGCTTGAGCACGTCCTGCTGGCCGTCATAGTAGACCTCAGCGGTGAGCTGCCGCTTGCGCTCAGGAGAGGCCAGCCATGCCGTGATTTCCAGCTCCAGAAAGCGCTTGTCCGTCATACCACGCCGGAAATTGGTGGCCGTCCTGGCCACGCAGTCATCCCGCAAATTCAGCACTACCACGTCAGTCACCTCACAGACATCCCGCCCGTTTCCAGGCGTCATAAAGTTTCGGGCCTTGAATGGCCATCCAGTCCACCATTTCCTCATTGGTGGGCCAGCTTTCCGGGCTCATCCCGTTCACGCTCAAGCCGCTCTCATAGAGAAAAGCATGGGTCAGCTCATGCCTCATGCACTTGCGCATATAGGCGTCCAGGTCTTTCAAACTCAGGGGGCTCCCGGCGCTCCGCTGCCGTGTACTTGCGGACCACGCACAGCTTGGCGCTGGTATCACAATAGCCGTCACAGGTTTCCAGCCCCTTGTCATTGGCCTTTGTCCGATATTCAAGGGCGTATTGGACGCCCAGCACAGAAACACGCACGGGAAACACCTCACTCAAAAGCTCACCAGGGATGGCGCATAAACCTTGTGGATGAAATAGCGCACATCGTCCATGCTATGGTCATTTTCTTTGATGGGCCGGTCATCTATGGCCTTTTCGTCCCACCGATAAAGCCCAAACTCCCGGATGCAATCCGTACAGCAGGCATTGAAAAACACATCCCCGCATTGGAGCCGTGTGGCCACGTCCCGGATGCCCGCCATGACCGCATTGGCGGCCTTTTCAACGAAAAAGCGCCCGTGCCGCCGGATGCACTCAATGAAAGAGGCGGCGGAGGGGTCCACAATGACGCTGGTGATGGGCAGGTCCCCGGCCAGCGCCTCCAGCTGCACATAATACTCCTCATCAGTGCGCTGGTTGCCCTCTTTCCGGCTGTCATAGTAATACTCCCGCACTCTGTACCACTTGCCATTTGCACGGCCCCAGAGGCCCATGCTGGTGGGGTTGGCGGTGCCATAGTCACAGGAGATGTAATACTTGTCATAGGGCCTGGGGGTGACCGGGACAACGTGAAAGTCCTTGTTGAACATGGTATAGACCAGGCCCTCCGCCACCACCCACAGGCCCCGGATGTAGCGGTCATAGAACACCCCGGAATATTGCCGCTCATAGCGGTCCTTGATTTCCTGGGTCAAGCTGTAATTGTCCTCCATGGTGAAATGCAGGTGGAGGACGTTGTGCTTTTTCGGCTGGTCACCCTCCAGCCATTTCTTGTAAAACCAATGGGACGGGCCCTCCGGGTTGCAGTTAAACCACAGCTTTGACCCGGCCACAGAGCACCGGCCCGTGGCCTGATTGACAAAGCTCTCTGGCATCAAGGCCACCTCATCCAGCAGGATGCCCGCCAGGGTAATGCCTTGAATGAGGGAGGCGCTGCTTTCGTCCTTGCCGCCGAAAAGGTAAAAGGAATTGCTCCGCCCGGCGGCGCTCACCACGATTTTGTTTTCCGTGCGGTGCTCTTTGAACGAAAACACCCCCGCCAGCCACTTGGGCAGGTTGGAGGTGACGTTGCGGCGCAAGCTCTCAATGGTCTTGCCGCAGATGGCAAAGTTTTGGTCATTAAAGCGGGCCATGGCCCACATGACAAAGCCCACGGTCATGGCCACCGTCTTGCCGGAGCGGATGGAGCCGTCACAGATGATGCCGTCATAGCGCTCAAAGCCCGGCCTATTCCACCACGTCATCGCCAGGTTCTGCCGGGGGCTCAATCTCTGGAATTTCATTTGTGTCAATTTCCTCCCGTGTGCTCTGTTCGATGACCTCAAAGATGTTGTTTTCCTCAGCGGCGGCAGCGCTGCCGCCGGTGGCGAACACGCCCAGGTGTTTGCCCAGCAGCTCCAGGGCCCTCACCTTGTCATGCAGCTTTATCTCAATGCCCAGTTGGCTGTACTTGATACCGGCAATGGCAGGGAGCTTGTTCTTTGGCACCTCACTGGTGGCCTTTACGCAAAGGAGCCCGGCCCCGGTGACCGTTACAAAATCCGTTCCGTTGGCAAAAGCGATGGACGCCAGCTCCTGCAACACCGCCTCCTGGGTGATTTCCAGCTTTCCCCTCAGCTTGTCCCGGCGTGCTTGAATGGCCGCAGAAACGTGAGTTTTATTGAGTAGTTCAATCGCTATCCTGGACGCACTCTTTTCACTGTACCCCGCCCGCTTGGCGGCGGCGGTGGCGTTGAGGTCCACCAGGTACTCATCCACAAACCGCTCCTGCTTTGGTGTCAGCTTGGCCATTCTCACCACCCCAAATCAAAATAAATGACAGCGGCAAGGGTCCGGGTTTCATCTTCCATCACCTTGCCGCCGTCAACCAAGGAGGTGCTGCACCTTGAGGCATACACCCGCTTATACAGAATACCACAGACAAAGCGGACAAAACGGACAAATTGAATTTTGTTACACATTCGCCCCCGTGTCACCGTTCCAGATAGCGTTTCACGGCCTTGCGGCATCCGTCCTCCGTGTTCCCTCCGCCGATGCAGGCTGCCACCTGCCGCCAGGGCAATCCGCTGATAAAGCGATAGGTGAACACCTGCCGGAGAAAACTGTCATCAATGCCCGCTATGTAACGCTCCAAACGGCTCCGCTCATAAAGGCATTGCTGGTGCTTGGCCTCAATGATGCCCCGCAGGTCAGCGATTTCCGCCGCACATTCCCCCACCTTGTCCACCACGCCGGTGCCGTGAGGCATCCCGGTGATGACCTGAGCCCCCGGCAGGGCCCTGGCCTCAAGCTCACGGAGGCGGCGCTGGTCCATTTCAATCTCCCGGTTGAGATAGTAAAGCTGGGACAGCTCCTTTAGGGTCATTCCTCCGCCTCCTCACCTTTCCAGACAGGCTTGCACTCACCCGTGCCGAAAGTGCACTTGCAGGCGCACACCTTGCAGGCATCGCCGCCCGCCATGACAAAATGCAGGTCATCAAGGGCCCGGCGGAGCATGGCGTTGACGCCACCCAGCTTGTCCTCAGCGATGTGGGCCCGCTCCACGGCCTGCTGGATGTCCTGGGCGGACGGCGCAGACGCCAGCCGCTCCTCCAGTTGGTCAGCCCTCAGCAGGTCCGCCTCATGCTGGACGGTCAGCCGGGCGTTTTCCCGGATGAGCTCATCGGTGAAAATCGTTTCCTTATCCATCACAATACTGCTCATTTTGTTGTTTCCTCCTTGATTTTCTTAATTCTGGCCTTTAGGGCCCGCATGACCGCCTCATGGGTGTCCGCCCGGTCCCGTATCGTTTCCATGACATCCTCATCCTCGCAGTCCTGGACCACCAGGTAATGCAC
>JAETOJ010000018.1 GCA_021768085.1 Bacillota bacterium | reverse complement strand
GAAAGCAATATGGCCAGCTCGTCTTCCTTTCCTGCTGTTTTCCGCCCGTACGTATCTTTTATGCTCTGCGGCCTGCCTGGACATTTCCCAGGCAGGCCGCTTTTCGACAGGCTGAGGAGGACGCCTGGGTTCAGGCGTCCTCCTCTTGTTCGGCCATGGCTTTGTCGATGAGTTCAACGATGAATTGATTCATGCTTTTATGTTGTTTGGCGGCAAAAGCTACAATATGTGCCTTGCGCCCCTTCTTCACCTTGATTTCAATGCGGTCATAGGCTTTTTTATTGTATCTGGCAGTTGCTTCCCGTTGCGCATCGGAATATGCCATATGACCACCTCCTACAGGAGGTAGTATAAGATATACTATCGGTATTATAAATAATGTCGACAGTATAAAATTGGTAAAAATACCATGTTGATATAATGTCGGCAGTATGTTATTATGAAATCAAGCAGGGCCTACAGCCCCCTGCTACAGTCAGTCGGATGTATGATATGCCTGCGGCGGGGTCACGGCCCCCGCCGGGGCCGGAGCGCCCGCCCACCTCTCTTTCCTGGAGGCGGGCGTTTTCCGTGGGCAAAAATTTTCTCTTGACTTTCATGCTTAAAAGTGTTAGAGTAACCGCAGCAACCAAAAGGAGGAGCCGCGTATGAACTGCCGGAGCTACGGGTATGGCGATTACCGCTATTGCGATAGCGGCCTTTTGTCATGCCCTTGAAGGTGATGCGCGTCTTTTTTGTGGAGCGCGGCCGCCGGGGGCGGCCGTCTTTCTTTTTGCCGGAAACATGAAATGAAGGAGCGGATATACGATGGTAGTGATTATGAAGCACGGCTTTACCGCCGAACAGCTGGAGCAGGCCGTCCACGCCATGGAGGCGGGGGGCGTGCGGGTGATGGTGTCCAAGGGCGCCGAGACCACCATTTTAGGCGCGGAGGGGGACGCGGGCGCCCTGAACCAGGAGACGCTGGCCCAGCTCCCCGGGGTGGAGCGGGTGATGCGGGTGAGCGAGCCCTACAAAAAGGCCAACCGCAAGTACCACCCGGACGACTCGGTGATCGACATTGGCGGCGGCGTGTCCATCGGCGGGAAGAAGCTGGCGGTGATTGCCGGGCCCTGCTCGGTGGAGAGCGAGGAGCAGATCCTGGAGGTGGCCCAGTCCGTCCAGGCGTCCGGGGCGGCGGCCCTCCGGGGGGGCGCGTATAAGCCCCGCACCTCCCCCTACGCCTTCCAGGGCAAGGGGGTGGAGGGCGTCCTCCTGCTGGACGAGGCCCGGAAGAATACCGGTCTGCCCATTGTGTCCGAGCTGATGAGCGCCGACCAGCTCCCCCTGTTCGAGGAGGCGGTGGACGTGATCCAGATCGGGGCCCGGAATATGCAGAACTTCGATCTGCTGAAGAAGGTGGGCAAGACCCACAAGCCCATCCTGCTCAAGCGGGGCCTGTCCTCCACCATTGAGGAGTGGCTCATGAGCGCGGAGTACATCATGGCGGGGGGCAACCCCAACGTAATCCTGTGCGAGCGGGGTATCCGCACTTTCGAGACGTACACCCGCAACACGCTGGATTTGTCGGCGGTGCTGGCGGTGAAGCGGCAGAGTCACCTGCCGGTGGTGGTGGATCCCTCCCACGCCTGCGGCAAGGCGTGGATGGTGGAGCGGATGGCCATGGCGGCGGTGGCCGCCGGGGCGGACGGGCTCATCATCGAGGTGCACAACAACCCGTCCTGTGCCCTGTGCGACGGGGCCCAGTCGGTGACGCCGGAGCAGTTCGGCGAGATGATGGACAAGCTGCGCCCGCTGGCCCAATGTGTGGGCCGGGATCTGTGAGAGCGGGGCGTTTTTTATGGAGAAGAAGATTCTGGTGGTGGGCCTGGGCCTCATCGGCGGCTCCCTGGCCATGGCCCTGCGGGGCTTTGAGGACTTTGAGATCGTGGGCACGGACGTGTCCCCCGCCGTCCGAGAGAAGGCGGCGACTAAGGGGGCGGGGGATCGGGTGGCCCCCGACCCAGAGCCGGAGCTGCCCGGGGCGGACGTGGTGGTGCTGTGCCAGGATCCGGCGGGGATCACTGGCTTTCTGGCGGAGCACCGGGATCGATTCAAGACCGGTGCTCTGGTGACGGACGTGTGCGGCGTGAAAACCGCCGTCATGGCGGCGGCGGAGTGCCTGCGGCCGGACGTGGACTTCATCGGCTGCCATCCCATGGCGGGCAAGGAGGTGTCCGGCATCGGCAACGCCGAGGCGGGGCTGTTCCGCAACACCCACTTCATTGTCACCCCCGGCCCCCGGGCCACGGGGGAGCACCTGGCCCTGCTGCGGCGCATGGCGGACTGGTGCCGCTTCGGGGACGTGATCGAGACCACCCCGGAGCGCCACGACGCCATGATCGCATACACCAGCCAGCTGATGCACGTCATCGCCCTGTCGGTGTGCGACAACGACGAGCTGTTCGCCTGCAAGGGCTTCGAGGGCGGCTCCTTCCGGGACTGCACCCGGGTGGCGGCGCTGGATCCCGCCATGTGGGTGCAGCTGTTCTCCCTCAACGCCCCGGCGCTGACGGGGGTGGTGCGGGCGCTGGAGGACAGGCTGCGCCAGTACCGGGAGGCCATGGAGGCGGGGGACAGGGAGTGCCTGCGGGCCATGCTGGCCTCCGCGTCGGATCGGAAAAAGCGGATCGACCTGGAGCGGGCCCGGGGCGACGACGTGCACCCCTCTTTCTGAGAACCTGTATCCACAACCTCAAACGCCGTCCAGCCGGCATCTTCGACTGTGAATACAGGTTTTGAAATTCTTAAATTGACGGGAGCGCCCCCTGGTGGTACACTGGGGGAAAGCGCGGCCGGAGAAGGAAAAATTTGGGGCCGCGGGAGGACGCGATGGGCTATATCATGGATTTGCGGGCCTATGTGGGCCACCGCCCCCTGATCCAGGTGGGCTCCTGCGTGATTTTGGAGGACGGACAGGGGCGCATCCTGCTCCAGCGGAGGACAGACGACGGCCTGTGGAGCTTTTCCGGCGCGGGCTCCATGGAGCCGGGGGAGTCGGCGGAGGACGCCGCCCGCCGGGAGCTGCTGGAGGAGACGGGCCTCACCGCCCGCACCCTGGAGCTGTGCGGCGTGTTCACCGGGCCGCGGGAGCACCACGTCTACCCCAACGGCGACGAGGTGTATAATGTGGAATTCGTCTACGTCTGCCGGGACTGGTTCGGGACGCTGGGGCGTCAGGCGGACGAGGTGGAGGAGCTGCGGTTTTTCCATCCGGATGAGCTTCCCGACGGCCTGTCCCCAGGGTTCCGGCGGCGACTGCCGGACTGGCTGGCGTACCGGCAGGCAAGGGAAGCCGCCAAACCTCACTGAGACGGGGGAGCGTGTCATGGACAAGAAACTGTTTCGCAGCCTGATTCTGCTGATCACCTACGCGGTGGTGCTGGTGGCGGTGATCGTCAAGCTGGACGCGGTGACGGGCTGGCTGGGCGGGGTGATCGCTGCCTTCCGGCCCCTGATCATCGGGGCGGTTATCGCTTTCGTCCTCAACCGTCCCTGTAATTTCTTCGCGCGTCTGTACCAGCGGGCCCTGCCGGAAAAGGCCCGGGGGGCGGCCCGGCCCCTGGCGGCGGCCACGGCCTACCTCCTTGTGATCGCGCTGTTCACCGCGCTGATCGCCCTGGTGGTGCCCGAGCTCACCCACAGCATCGAGATGTTCATCGGCAACCTGAACGCTTATGCCGCCAACTTCCAGGCGCTGTTTGACTGGCTGGTGGCCAAGCTGGATCTGGAGCAGTTGGCCAACCTGGATCTGTCGGCAGGGATCAGCGACTCGCTAAAGGATCTGCTCACCGGGGCGCTGGACGCCCTGACCAACACCCTGCCCCACCTCATCGGCATGACCAGCGTGCTGATCTCAGGGGTGGTGACCGTGGTGATCTCCTTTGTGTTTTCCATTTACGTGCTGTCCGGCGGGCCCAAGCTGACGGCCCAGTGCCGCCGGCTGGTGCGGGCCTACCTGCCGGAGCGGGCGGCGGACACGGTGCTGTCCGTCACCCAGCTGACGGCGGACACCTTCTCCAAATACGTCAACGGCCAGATCATCGAGGCCTGCATCCTGGGCAGCCTGTGCTTCCTGGGTATGTGCGTCCTCCGGTTTGACTACGCCCCCCTGATCTCGGTGGCGGTGGGGGTGTTTGCCCTCATACCCATCGCGGGGGCCTACCTGGGGGCGGTGCTGGCAGTGTTGCTGCTGGTGATGATCGACCCCTGGCAGGCGGTGTGGTTCCTGGTGTTCCTGGTTTGCCTCCAGCAGTTTGAGGGGAACCTGATCTATCCCCGGGTGGTGGGCACGTCCATGGGCCTGCCGGGGATCTGGGTGCTGGCGGCGGTGACAGTGGGCGGCTCCCTGCTGGGCCTGGCGGGCATGGTGGTGAGCGTGCCGCTGGCGGCGGTGCTCTACACCCTGCTGAGGCAGGATCTGCGGGCCCGGACGCCTGCTCCGGCTGCGGCGGATCCTCCGGAGGATCCACAGGCATAATCCTGGGACAAACCCCATACACTGGAACCATCAAGCGTAAAGGGAGATGGTTCCATGGCGTATGAAGGTGGCCTGTCCGCCCCCCACCATGTGGTGATTGAGGAGCGGAAAAGCCTGACGGTGTCCGGGGTGGAGGACGTGGAGCGGTTCGACGAAACCACCATCGTGCTGTCCACCTCCAAGGGGGCCATGGTGGTGACCGGGGAGAACCTGCACATTGAGAAGCTGTCCCTGGACGGCGGCGATTTGAAGGTGGAGGGCGACATCGACGCCGTCAGCTACGAGGACGACGCCGGGGGAGGCCGGGGCGGATTCCTGGCCCGGCTGCTGCGCTGATCCATGCACGTCGATATCGCGGGCCAGGGGCTGATCTTCGGCCAGGGGTTCCTGCTGGGGGCGGCGTTGGGCCTGCTCTACGACGGGATGCGCACCCTGCGCCGGAGCATCCGTCTGCCAGCGTTGGCCTTTGTGCTGGATCTGCTGTTCTGGCTGGGAGCGGTGGCGGCCCTGTTTGCCCTCACCCTGCTGCGGGACAATGGCGAGGTGCGCATTTACCATATGTTGGCCTTCCTGCTGGGTGGGGGACTGTATTTTGTGACGCTGAGCCGTCTGGTACTGCCGGCGCTGCTGTGGCTGGCGGGAATTGTGCGGGCGGTGTGGGCGTTTTTGACGGCTCCGGCCCGGGGGCTGGGACGGGCCGGAAAAAAAGTTTTGAAAAACCAAAAAAAACACTTTCAAAATTGGCTGGAATGGTATAAAATAAATATGATACACCGTTTTGCCATGCAGGCGGGAGAGGAGGCGGCGACAGATGAAGATCAAGCGCGCAGGCATCGCCACAAAGCTGCTGGTGCTGGTGCTGCTGGCGGTATTGGCCGCCGGCCTGCTGTCCACCCAGGCAAAGCTGACCGAGGCCCGAAGCGGGCGGGACGAGCTGGCCCGCCAGGTGGAGGAGCAGCGGGAGGCCAACGCCGGGCTGGCGGACGATATCGCCCACAGCGGCGACCCGGAGTACCTGGCGGACATCGCCAGAAGTAAGCTGGGCCTGCTGGAGCCGGACGAGATCGAGTTTGTCGATTCGTCGAAGTAGGCGGAAGCGTAACAACCTGTGGGAAAAATCCATACATACTGAGAGGGAAAAAAGAGATTTATGGGGATTGAAGTCGGCTCTATCTTAGACGGAAAGGTGACTGGGATCACCAATTTCGGCGCGTTTGTGTCTTTGTCGGGCAACCGCTCGGGCCTGGTGCACATTTCGGAGATCGCGTACTCCTATGTCAACGATGTCCACGACCACCTGACGGAGGGACAGGAGGTCAAGGTGAAGGTCATCGGTGTGGACGCGAACAACCGCATCAACCTATCCATCAAGCAGGCGGCGCCGCCGCCCCCCAGGCCGGAACGCCGTCCCGGCCCCCGGTCCGGGAGTCCCAATCCCCATGCCCGCCCGGAGGGAGAGCACCGTCAGGCCCGCCGTCCCGGTCCGGGCCGGGGCTTTACGCCGGAGCCCATCCAGCCCCGAGGCCCGGCCAGCTTTGAGGATCAGCTCAAGCAGTTTATGGCCAGCTCGGATAGCAAGCTGTCGGAGCTGCACATGAATGAGAAGCGGGGCAGCCGTAGGGGTGGAAGGAAGTAAGCTGAAAGGGGGGGCGCACGACGCCCCCCTTTTTTGATGCTGTCACGCCTCCGCGCTTCTATAAAAAAGCGGCTCTTTTCCAGTTGTGGAAAAGAGCCCAGGGTCTATTTGCGCGGGAGAATGGAATGACCGCATGGGTCGCCCCATGCCGCGGCCTTTGCCGCCAGTTCAGTGTACCACAGCGGCGTGAAAAAGGCGGTCGAACGGTGACGGAGGAGGAAATTCAATGCTGATTGTCAATGGAATCGTCCACACCATGGACGTGGGTACCATACCCCGGGGCTTCGTCCGCACGGAGGGCAGCCGCATCGCCCAGGTGGGCCCCATGGATCAGATGGCCGGGGAGGGAGATCCCGCCGGCGTCATCGACGCGGAGGGGGGGCACGTCCTCCCCGGCTTCCTCGACGCCCACTGCCATGTGGGTCTGTACGGTGGAGCGGCCCAGGAGGACGATCTCAACGAGAGCCCAGCCCCCTGTACCCCCCAACTCCGGGCGCTGGACGGGGTAAACCCGCTGAACCAGTATTTCCGGGAGGCCCGGCGGGCGGGGGTGACCTGCCTGCTCACCGGCCCGGGCTCCGCCAACCCCATTGCGGGGCAGTCGGTGCTGCTGAAAACGGCGGGTGAGGTCATCGATCAGATGGTGGTGCGGGCGCCGGCGTCCATGAAGTTCGCCCTGGGAGAGAACCCCAAGGGTGTCCACAAGGGCCACGGTCCCGCCACCCGGATGGCCTCCGCCGCTCTGATCCGGGAGCGGCTGGCCAAGGCCCTGGACTATGAGCTGAAGTGGGCCAAGGCCCAGGCGGACGACGGCATGGAGGATCCGGAGTTCGATGCGGGGTTGGACGCCCTGCGGCCGGTGGTGGGAGGACGGCTGGCCGCCCACTTCCACGCCCACCGGGCGGACGATATTGTGACCGCCGTGCGCATTTCCAAGGAGTTCGGGCTGGACTGCGTCATCGTCCACGGCACTGAGGGCCATCTGGTGGCGGACTTTCTGGCCAGGGAGGGGGTGCCGGTGATCACCGGGCCCTTCCTGATGGATCGGTGCAAGCCGGAGCTGGCCAACCTGACCATGGAGAACACCGCCATTCTGGCCCGGGCTGGGGTGCAGGTGGCCATCTGCACCGACCACCCGGAAACCCCCATCTCCCTGTTGCCCTTCTGCGCGGCCATGGCCGCCCGGGCGGGGATGGACGAGGAGGAGGCCTTGGCCGCCATCACCATCAACGCCGCCTGTATCGCCGGGGCAGGGGACAGGCTGGGCTCCCTTTCCCCGGGAAAGGACGCGGACATCGTGGTGATGGACGGCCACCCCTTCCACTGGCGCAGCAGGGCCGTCCATGTGCTGATCGATGGGCAGGAGGTCAAGGACTGAAAACTTTTTGTGAAAAACGCCAAAAAGGTATGGCATATTGACGAAGGGTATGGTATAATACCCTCATACAGGGGGAGCCCGTCCCCCAACGCTGCGCCCTTTTGGGCGAAAGGAGCTGAGCACATGAAGTTTACGTTTACAGACAAAAAGGTGAACCTGCCCAAGTCCCTCCACAACTATGCCGAGAAAAAGGTGGGGAAGCTGGACCGCTACTTCAAAAATGAGGCGGAGGCCAACCTGGTTTTTTCCGTGGAGAAGGATCGGAACAAGGTGGAGCTGACCATCCGTTCCGGCGGTACCATCCTGCGGGTGGCGGAGAGCACGTCGGATATGTTCGCGTCGGTGGACGCGGCGGTCACCTCCATGGAGCGGCAGCTGCGCAAGCATAAGACCCGCCTGGAGAAGCGGCTGCGCCAGGGCGCCTTTGTCCAGCCGGAGGGGCTTGAGGAGACCTCCTTCGTGCCCGACGTGGAGGAGCGGGAGTTCCAGGTGGTGCGCACCAAGAGGTTCCCCATCAAGCCCATGACGGTGGACGAGGCCATCCTTCAGATGGATCTGCTGGGCCACAGCTTCTACGCTTTCAAGGACGAGGACGGCGGCGCGTTTGCGGTCGTCTATAAGCGCAACGACGGCGGCTATGGCCTGATTGAGGACGAGGAATAATACTGTTTCTTGATAAAAAGGTTAAAAACCTTTTTATCGCGGCGCCGCAGGCGCCGCGCCTGCGGCGCGCCAAGAAAAGTATTGACAACATTCTTGACGGCTTCGCCGTCGAGCCGCGTTCCGCGGCCCCATAAAACGGTTTCACCGTTTTATGAAGAAGTATAACAGAACAAAAGCTCCGCCCCGCCGGGTGACCGGCGGGGCGGTTTTTGCGTCAGTCGAACTGGGTGACCCAGAAGTCGGAGCGGTACGCCTCAAAGCACAGGGCGATCTGCTCCCGGGTGTTCTTCTCCTCCGCCAGCGGGGGAAGCTGATCCGGGGGGAAGTAGCGGGCCTCGGTGGTTTCGATGTTGGGGACGAACTGCCCGCCGACGGCGTCGCACTGGAAGAAGATCTTGCACACGCCGTAGGGACAGACGGGACCATTGTGCTTTGCCAGATCCTGGACGGCAATGATCCGCCGGGGGATCACGTCCAGCCCCGCCTCCTCCTTTGCCTCCTTGACGGTGTTCTCCCCCACGGAGCGATCCACATCGCACCAGCCGCCGGGGAGGGCCCACCGGCCGTCTCGCTCCCGCACCAGGAGGATCTGCCCGTCCTGGAACAGGGCAGCCCGGGTGTCCAGCTTGGGGGTCTGGTAGCCCGTCTCATTGCAGAACAGGCCCGTCACCGTCTCCACGGGGAGATCTGCCATCCGGGCCATCATCTCGGCGGAGAGCTCCCGGATGCGGGCATACCGCTCCAGGTCAAAATCATCTCTGCCGTAGGTAAGCCCCGCCTGGGCCAGGCTTTGCAACTCTACAATCCAGGCCAGCCATTGTTGTGTGCCCGCGTCCATGGGCCGTCCTCCTTGTCATAATGTAAAATCCTCGTCCCGCAGATGGGCGAAGGAGGCGGCCAGGGGCTTGGGGGGAACCCGCTTCAGGGGATCGTACCGAAACCGGCGGCAGGCGCCGGAGGCGGCCACGATACCCTTTTTCACGCACATCACCTGTCCGTCCTCCAACGGCGTGCCCCGCTTGCAGTAGGCGCAGCGGGGGTCGATATCCTTATCAAACAGCATGGGGGCCTCCTTGGGGGTGGTTTGTGGAAGGCTGCTTCCAATTCCTCATTATACACCCCTGCGCGGCACATTTCCACACTTTTTTCGCAGAAGGGGCCCGCACAGCCCCGCCAGAATCAGCCAACCCGCCAGCGCCGCCAGGGTAGACGCCGCCAAGGCGGTGGAGAAATCCAGGGCGGCGATGGACTCGGCCTGCTCCGCCAGGTAGTCTGCCACCGGGGCGGACAGGGGGAACAGCCGGGTGACCCCCCAGGTGAGGGCGGCGGCGATGAGCCCGTGGCACAGCTTGCCCGCCAGGTACACCCGGGCGGACAGGCCGCTGTCCACCAGGAAGGACAGCACCTGGCAGTGGACGGACAGGCCTGCCCACCCCAGCATGAAGGCCGCCATGGACACCCGCCCCGCCAGCTCCGCGCCCCCCCGCAGGGAGGCCACCCCGGAGGACAGCTCCAGCAGCCCCGCCACCAGTCGCCGGGCCCACTCCCCCTCAAAGCCCGCCAGGGACAGCAGGGCCGCCAACCCAGACAGCACGCCGTAGGCGGACAGCAGCCGCAGCACCACCGCGAAGAACACCACAAAGGCGCAGATGTTCAGCGTGCTCTGGAGGGCGCGGGACACCGCCCCGGTGAAGGCGGCGGGGAGGGTGACGGTCTGGATGGGCTTGGGGCGGACGGCCCGGGTTCGGCCTCGATCCGTGCCGCCGTAGAACCGGAACAGCAGCCCCACCAGCAGGGACGCCAGGGCGTGGGTGAGGTAGAGCAGCAGGCCCACCCGGCTGTCCCCGAACACCCCCGCCCCCACCACGCCCAGGATAAAGGCGGGGCCGGAGTTGTTGCAGAAGGCCAGCAGCCGCTCCGCCTCCGTCTTGGAGCACAGCCCTTGCTCATAGATCTGGAGGGCGGTGCGGGCACCCACGGGGTAGCCGCCGATGAAGCCCAGGGCCACCGCCGCGGCGCAGGAGCCGCTCACCCGGAACAGGGGGCGCATCAACCCCTCCAGCGCTCGGCCCAGGTAGGCCGCCAGCCCCAGATCCACCACCAGGGAGGACAGCACGAAAAAGGGGAACAGGGAGGGCACGATGACGTTGAAGCACAGGGTCAGGCCGTCCTTGGCCCCGGCGATGGCCTCCGCGGGGGAGAACACCAGCGCTGCCGTGGCAATGAGCAGCGCCAGCCCCGCCAGCGCGTCCCGCACCTGTTTTTGCTTGAGCAGCCTCAGCATGGCCTCACCCCCCGTGGGAGAGACTATGCGGAGGCGGGGGAGAACTTGCCTGTCCCGGCGGATTTTCAGGCGGCGTGGGGGGCGCCCCGGTCAAAGGAGTGGGCCCAGTCGGAGCGCAGCAGGAACACCAGCAGCACGATGGAGCTCAGCGTCCAGGTGAGGGGGTAGGCCCAGGAAATCGTCTGGAACACCGGGAAGGCCCGCACCGCCAGGGTGACGTAGGTCACCCGGACGCAGCACCAGAAGGCCAGCATGGTGACCATGGGGACGAAGGAGCGGCCGCACCCCCGCAGCACCCCGCCGGCGCAGTAGGTGAAGGCCAGCATACAGAAGAACGGGGCCACGGTGCGGGCGTGGATGGTGCCGAACCGGATAGCCTCGGGCTGATCCACGAAGGCGCCTAAAGCCGGGGGCGCCGCCAGCAGGAACAGCAGGCCGATGAGCTCCGCCACCGCCACGCCGGAGACGATGCCGAACACTGCGCCCTTTTTGGCCCGGTCATACTGCTGTGCCCCCAGGTTCTGGCTGATGAAGGTGGGCAGGGCCATGGACATACTCATGATGGGCAGGAACACCAGCCCCTCCAGCTTTACATAGGCCCCGTGGCCGGACATGGCGTACTCGCCGAAGGAGTTGATGTTGCTCTGGATGACGATGTTGCCCACGCTGATCACCGCGTTCTGCACCCCGGTGGGCAGGCCCTGGCGGAGGATCTGGGGGAGTATGCCCGGGTAGAGCCGCAGCCGGTGGAGATCCAGCCGGGTAAAATCCTTCACCCGGCACATCCGCCACAGGCACAGCAGGAAGCTGACCCCCTGGGTGAGCACCGTGGCGGCGGCGGCCCCCGCCACCCCCCAGTGGAAAGCGGCCACAAAAAGCAGATCCAGCCCCATATTCAGCACGGAGGAGATCATCAGGTAGTACAGGGGGTGGAGGCTGTCCCCCAAAGACTGCATGACGGCCATGCAGATATTGTAGAGGATCACGGTGAACACGCCGCCAAAGTAGATCCGGAAGTAGGTCAGGGAGTAGGGCAGCACCGAGTCCGGGGTGTTCATCAGCACCAGCAGGTGGGGGATGAGCAGAAGCCCCACCACGGTGGACAGAATCGAGGCAATGACGCCGAACAAAAAGCTGGTGTGGATAGCCCGGGACACGTTGTCCTTGTCCCCCGCGCCGTAGTATCGGGAGATGACCACCCCGCCGCCCACGGCGATGCCGTTAAAGAAGCCGATGACCAGGAAGGTGAGGTTGCCGCCGGAGCTGACGGCGGCAAAGGCCCCGTTGTCGGCGAAGTTGCCCAGCACCCAGGCGTCCGCCATATTGTAGAGTTGCTGGAGAAACTGCCCCAGCAGCATGGGCAGGGCAAAGGAGACGATGCTGCGGACGATGGAGCCCTGGGTGAGGGGGGCGGCGCGGCCGTCCCCGGATTGCTTGAAGATTGACATGATCCCGATCCCTCGATTTCGCGAAAAGTACCCAAGGGGACAGTATAGCGCGTCTGCCCGGAAAGTCAAGAGGGGATGGGGAAACAGGGGGAAAAAGGGCCCCTCCGCCAGGGGAGGGGCCCTCGATCAGCGAACGATCTTGTAATAGGTGCGGGCGGTGAGCAGGTACACTACGGCGTACACCGCCAGGAAGGCCAGCAGCGTTCCCCCAGTGCACAGCACCACCGTCATCACGCTGCGCACCCCGAACATGGTGAGCATCCGGGCCACCAGGTTGAAGTCGAACAGGATGTGGATGGCCGCCACCGCGATGGGCAGGAAGAACACCAGGAGCACCTGGCTGCGGATGGAGGATTTCACCTCCCGGCGGCTCAGGCCCACCTTGCGCATGATCTCGAACCGGCCCTGATCCTCGTAGCCCTCGGACACCTGCTTGTAGTAGATGATGAGCACGGTGGCCATGAGGAAGATCACCCCCAGGAGGATGCCCAGGAACAGGAAGCCCCCCGCCATGGCGTAGCCGTCCACCGCCATCTCCGCCCGGCTTTCCACCCGCCAGGATTCCCAATCGCCGGTGCCGTTGAAGAAGCCATCGTCCGAGATCGTCCGCTCCGACCAGGCGTCCACCAGGGCCAGTTCCTCCTCGTTGGTGCAGTCCAGCTCCACCAGCAGGGTGGTGACCAGGTCGGCGGCGTAGTTGTCCAGCGCGGCGCTCTGGAGGGCCCAGAACTCCATGACTTCCGCGGAATCGGACAACACCAGGCACAGGGTCTCGCTCATGTCAAAGGTGGTGTCAAAGTGGGTGATGACTGGCAGGGAACCGGTCACGGTAAGGGATTTCGGTGTGCCGGTCTCCCTGCCCCCGCTGATCCCCTGGATGGTGAGCTCCGGGCCGAAACCGGGGGGCAGTTGGCCGCATACCACCGTCTCCCCCGGCTGGAGCGCCGGGGCGGCGTTTCCGGTCAGGGCGGCGTAGTCCTGGGCGGTGAGGAGGTAGACGGCCCTGCGGTCGTTGTTTGCCCCCTGGGCGCCCACCTCCAGGCGGCGGGTATCCGGGTTGGCCAGGGCGTTGAAGTGGAGGAACTCCACCGAGCGCAGGCTGGTGATGGGGACGTTCTGCTCCGCTGCGAACCGCCGGATCAGCCCCTCGGCCTCCCCCCGGTTCAACGTCTGGCTGTAAGCGGGATCGTAGTGGACGGTCATATTGAGGCTGGCGGGGTACTGGGCGGCGATGATCTCCCCCTGCCCCAGGTAGAGGGCCAGGGTGCCCGAGATCATCACCATCACCATGGTGGACAAAATGCAGATGTTGGCCAGCCCCACGGCGTTGCGCTTCATGCGGTAGAGCATCCCGGATATGCCGATGAAGTGGCCGGTCTGGTAGTAGAAGTCCTTGTTCTTCCGCAGCAGCTTCAGCAGGGCGATGCTGCCGGCGGTGAACAGGCAGTAGGTGCCCACAATCACCAGCAGCACCGCGATGAAATAGAGGCCCAGGGCGACGGCGGGATCCTTGGTAGCCACGGCGATGAAGTAGCCCGCTCCCAGGCAGAGGGCCCCGATCACTGCCATGAGCCAGCGGGTGCGGGGCTCCTTCTCCCCCACGTTCCCGCCGTGGAGCAGCTCAATGGGCCGGGACAGCCGCACCCGGAACAGGTTTAGCGCCAGGGCCAGCAGGAGCAGCAGCCCGAAGAACACCGCCGTTTTGAGCATGGCGGGCAGGGAGAAAGAGGAGTGGAAGGGGATGGAAAACTGAAGCAGGGAGACCAGGGCCACGGTGGCCAGCTTGTGGAAGATCACCCCCAGCACCAGCCCGCCGCCAATGCCGATGAGGGCGGTGTAAAGGCTCTCCCAGCACTGGATCAGGGCGATGTTCCCTTTGCCCATGCCCAGAATGTTGTAGAGGCCCAGTTCCTTTTTACGCTGTTTCATCAGGAAGCTGTTGATGTATAGCAGCAGCACGGTGGACAGCACCCCCGCCACAAACATCCCGATCTGCATCATCACCAGCACGTAGGCAAAGCCCCGCATCTCCAGCACGCCGGGGTCGGCGCACAGGGCGGACATGACGTAGAAGGCGGCGGTGAGCCCCGCCAGGGCCAGCAGGTAGGGGACGAAGAAGCGGTGGTTCTGCCGCATCCCCCGGGCGGCCAGCTTGGGATAAAGACCGTTACGCACGCTTCTCACCTCCGTCGGTGAGCCGGGTGAGGGTTTCGGTGATGAGGCGGTACATCTGGCCGTCGGTGCGGTTCTCCCGGTAGAGCTGGTGGTACACCCGGCCGTCCCGGATAAACAGCACCCGGCCCGCCCGGCTGGCGGCGGCGGTGGAGTGGGTGACCATGAGCACCGTCTGGCCCGCCCGGTTGATTTGGGTGAACAGATCCATCAGGCTGTCCGCCGCCCGGGAGTCCAGGGCGCCGGTGGGCTCGTCGGCCAGCACGATCTGGGGCTGGGTGATCAGCGCCCGGGCTACGGCGCACCGCTGCTTCTGCCCGCCGGACACCTCGTAGGGGTACTTGTCCAGCAGATCCTGGATGCCCAGCGCCTCGGCCAGGGGGGCCAGGCGGCGCACCATCTCCTGATACTTCTTTCCCGCCAGCACCAGAGGGAGGAGGATGTTGTCCCGGAGGGAGAAAGTGTCCAGCAGGTTGAAGTCCTGGAACACGAAGCCCAGGTTGTCCCGGCGGAAGGCGGCCAGCTCCTTCTCCCGCACCGCGGTGAGATCCCGGCCCGCCAGCAGCACTGACCCGGCGGTGGGCCTGTCCAGCGCCGCCAGGATGTTCAGTAGGGTGGTTTTGCCCGAGCCGGACTCGCCCATGATGGCCACATATTCCCCCTCCTCCACGGTGAAGGACACGTCGGCCAGGGCCTCCACCTTCTGTGATCCGAAGCGGGTGGAATAGATTTTCTGCACGTGATTGACTTCCAGAATTGACATAGCGATTCCCTCCAACTGGTTTGCGCCGTGCTCCGGCGGCTCTGTACTGCCCAAACTGTACTATCCGTATCAGTACAGACAGTATACACCTGGAGGGTTAAGAAACCAGCGGGGAGAATTGTAAGATTTTTTTAAGAAGCGGTATAATTCCCCTAAAACGGCGGAGGAACCCGGTAAGCCACAGGGGTGGGGACAAAAAGCTCTCCCCGCAAAGCCGGGGAGAGGCTGACAAAATGCAGGTGCGGCAGCGGGGCTGAAAACAGCAGTCACCCCCCGGCAAAGCCAGGGGGTGACTGACAAAACTCAGGTGCGGTAGCGGGTCTGAGGCACGTAGGTGCAGTGGAGCAGCTCATGGGCCTTGTGGCCGCCGGGCTCGCCCAGGTAGGTCTCGTAGACCTCCTTGACCACCGGGCTCTCGTGGCTGCGGCGGTGGGGCATATTCTCGTCCTGCTTGTAGAGCGCCTGGGCCCGGAGGGTGCGCATATCGGTGAAGGAGCGCACGGAGGAGGCGTGGAGGGGCTGGCCGCCGCCGTTGACGCAGCCGCCGGGGCAGGCCATGAACTCGATGAAGTCATAGTGCAGCTCGCCGGACTTCAGGCCGTCCAGCACGATCTTGGCGTTGGCCAGGCCGGAGGCCACGCACACCTTCACCGTGCGGCCGGGCAGCTCATAGGTGGCCTCCTTGATGTCCTTGATGCCCCGCACCTCGTGGAACTCCAGGGGGGCGTCGGCATCGCCCATCAGCTTGGCCGCCACGGTGCGCAGTGCGGCCTCCATCACGCCGCCGGTGGCGCCGAAGATGACGGACGCGCCGGTGGAGATGCCCAGCATGGGGTCGAACTCGCCGTCGGGCAGGTGATCGAACATCATGCCGGCCTGGGTGATCATCCGGGCCAGCTCCCGGGTGGTGAGGGAGGCGTCCACCGGCATACAGCCGTTGGCCATGCGCTGCTCCTCCCGCTTGACCTCGTACTTCTTGGCGGTGCAGGGCATGATGGACACCACGTAGATGTCCTTGGGGTCGATGCCCGCCGTCGAAGCGTAGTAGCTCTTAACCAGCGCGCCGAACATCTGCTGGGGAGACTTGCAGGAGGACAGGGAGGGGATGAACTCGGGGTAGTGCTGCTCGCAGAACCGGATCCAGCCGGGGGAGCAGGAGGTGATCATGGGCAGGGTGCCACCGTTCTGGAGGCGCTCCAGGAACTCGGTGCCCTCCTCCATGATGGTGAAGTCGGCGGCGGTGTCCACGTCGAACACCTTGTCGAAGCCCAGGCGGCGCAGGGCGGACACCATCTTGCCCTCCACATTGGTGCCGATGGGCATATCGAAGCACTCGCCCAGGGTCACCCGAACGGAGGGGGCGGGGCCCACCACCACGTGCTTGGTGGGGTCGTGGAGGGCGGCCATCACCTCGGGGATGGAGTCCTGCTCGCTGAGGGCGCCGGTGGGGCAGGCCACCAGGCACTGGCCGCAGGACACGCAGTCCACCTCGGCCAGATCCCGGTCGAAGGCGGAGCCGATGTGGGTCATGAAGCCCCGGTCATTGGGGCCGATGACGCCCACGGACTGGTACTTGCGGCAGGCGGCGGTGCACCGGCGGCACAGGATGCACTTGGAGTTGTCCCGCACCAGGTGCAGGGCGGAGGCCTCGATCTGGGGCACCATCAGGTCGTTGGCGTAGCGCACCGCGTCGATCTGGAACTCCGCCGCCAGCTCCCGCAGCTCACAGTGGGCGTTGCGGGCGCAGGTCAGGCAGTCCATCCGGTGGTTGGACAGGATCAGCTCCAGGGAGAGCTGCCGGGAGTGGCGCACCTTGGGGGTGTTGGTCTGCACCTCCATGCCCTCGCTGACGGGGTAGACGCAGGACGCCATCAGCGAGCGGGCGCCCTTCACCTCCACCACGCAGATCCGGCAGGAGCCGATCTCGTTCACGTCCTTTAGGTAGCACAGGGAGGGGATCTTGAAGCCCGCGGCCCGGGCGGCCTCCAGCACCGTGGTTCCCTCGGGGACGGTGACGGGGATATCGTTGATCTTCAGATTAACCATTTTAGGTTCCATCGTGTATTCCTCCCTCCCTTACGCTTTGGAAATGGCGTCGAAGCGGCAGTTGTTCTGGCACAGGCCGCAGTGGATGCACTTGTTCTGATCGATGACGTGGGGGGCCTTCACCGCGCCGGAGATGGCGTTCACCGGGCAGTTCCGGGCGCACAGGGTGCAGCCCTTGCACTTGCCCGGGTCGATGATGTACCGGGTGAGGTTGCGGCACACCCCAGCGGGGCACCGCTTCTCCACCACGTGGGCCACGTACTCGTCCCGGAAATATTTCAGGGTGGACAGCACCGGGTTGGGGGCGGACTGGCCCAGGGCGCACAGGGCGGAGTCCTTCAGGTGGTGGCACAGCTCCTCGATGGTATCCAGATCCTCCAGGGTGCCCTTGCCGTCGGTGATCTTGCACAGCAGGTCGTACAGCCGCTTGGTGCCGATCCGGCAGGGGACGCACTTGCCGCAGGACTCGTCCACGCAGAACTCCAGGAAGAACTTGGCGATGTCCACCATGCAGTTGTCCTCGTCCATGACGATGAGGCCGCCGGAACCCATCATGGAGCCGATGGCGGTGAGGGAGTCATAGTCGATGGGGGTGTCGATGAGCTCGGCGGGGATGCAGCCGCCGGAGGGGCCGCCGGTCTGAGCGGCCTTGAACTTCTTGCCGTTGGGAATGCCGCCGCCAATGTCCTCGATGATGGTGCGAAGGGGGGTGCCCATGGGGACCTCCACCAGGCCGGTGTTGTTGATCTTGCCGCCCAGGGCGAACACCTTGGTGCCCTTGGACTTCTCGGTGCCGATGGCGGCGAACTTCTCCCAGCCGTTGTTGAGGATCCAGGTGATGTTGGCGTAGGTCTCCACGTTGTTCAGCAGGGTGGGCTTGCCGAACAGGCCCTTGACAGCCGGGAAGGGAGGACGGGGCCGGGGCTCGCCCCGGTGGCCCTCGATGGAGGTCATGAGGGCGGTCTCCTCGCCGCACACAAACGCGCCGGCGCCCAGCCGCAGCTCCAGGTGGAAGGAGAAGCCAGAGCCCAGGATGTCGTCGCCCAGCAGGCCGTACTCCTCCGCCTGCTTGATGGCCAGCTCCAGCCGCTTGACGGCGATGGGGTACTCGGCCCGGATGTAGATGTAGCCCTGATGGGAGCCTACGGCGTAGCCCGCGATGGTCATGGCCTCGATGACGGAGAAGGGGTCACCCTCCAGCACGGAGCGATCCATGAACGCGCCGGGGTCGCCCTCGTCGGCGTTGCAGCACACGTACTTCACCCCGTTGGGGCTCACCGCGTCATAGGTGAACTGCCACTTGTTGCCGGTGGGGAAGCCCGCGCCGCCCCGGCCCCGGAGGCCGGATTTCTTCAGCGCGTCGATGATCTCCTGGGGCGGGGTTTTCTCGGTGAGGATCCGCTCCAGGGCGGTGTAGCCGTCCACGCCGATGTACTCGTCGATGTACTCGGGGTTGATGACGCCGCAGTTGCGCAGGGCGATGCGCAGCTGGTGCTTGTAGAACTGGGTCTCGTTCAGGGACGTGACGGACTCGCCCGCCTCGCCCTCCATGTGGAGCAGGCGGGTGACGATACGGCCCTTGACGATATGCTCGGCCACGATCTCATGAACGTCGTCCACGGTGACCCGGGTGTAGCACGCCCCCTCGGGGAACACCATGACGATGGGGCCCATGGCGCACAGGCCGAAGCAGCCGGTCTTAACCACCCGAACCTCCTGATCCATGCCCTCCAGCTTCAGCTCCTCCTCAAAGGCGGTGATGAGCTTGGGGCTGTCGGAGGAGGTGCAGCCGGTGCCGGTACACACCATGATGTGGCTTCGGATATGGCTCATATGTGTTTCCTCCCTCCAATTATTCGGCGGCGCCGATGGTATAGTCCTGTACCACGCTGTGGTTCACCAGGTGCTGCTCCACGATGGCGGGCACCATCTCCGGGCGCAGGCGCACGTAGGTCACCTTTTCCTCCCCGGGGACGAACACCTCGGCCACCGGCTCCAGCCGGCACACGCCGATGCACCCCGTCTGGGACACGGTGACGTTGGTCAGGCCCCGGCGGTTGATCTCGTCCAAAAAGGCGGTCATCACCGGGCGGGCGCCGGCGGCGATGCCGCAGGTGGCCATGCCCACCACCACCCGGATGTTGCTCTCGTCGTTCTCCCGCAGATCCATCTGGCGCTTCATTTTTTCCCGGATGGCCTTCAGTTCTTCTAAGCTTTTCATTGTACCTCTCCTTCGCTTACGGCGGCGGGGCTCGCGTCCACCGCCGCTTCGTTTTCCTGCTCGGTCAGATAGTCCTGAATCCAGGCGAACACCTCCGGCTCCGCCAGGGAGATGTCGCCTAAAATATCCCGCAGCTCCGCTGTGGACAGCGCCGCCTCCCCTTTGGGGGTGGTGTGGCGGTAGGTCAGCTCCATATCCGGGCTGCCCTGGATGAGCAGCGCCACCGCCCCAGGCAGATCCCCCAGGGGGGGACAGTCCAGGTGCCGCCGCTGGAAGCGGGCGGTGAGGGTGGTGCCCACCCCCAGGGTGCTGTCGATGGACAAAGAGCCGCCGGTCTGCTCCGCCGTCAGCCGTAGCAGGGGCAGGCCCAGCCCCACCTTCCGGGTGGTGCGGGTGGTGGTGAAGGGGTCGGTGACCCGGGCCAGGAACTCCGGGGCCATGCCCCGTCCGTCGTCGGCAATGGCGATGGTCAGCCAGCCGTCCTCATCCTCGTCCAGGGTGATGGACACGTGTTTAGCTCCCGCCGCCACCGAGTTTTTCGCCACGTCCAGCAGGTGCAGGGACAGCTCCTTCATCCCTTTTTGATGTACTCGTCCAGGATGGGGCCCACCTGGGCGGCGGTGAGGCGGCCGTACACGTCGTCGTTGATCATCATGACGGGGGCCAGGCCGCAGGCGCCGATGCACCGGCAGGCGTCCAGGGAGAACAGCCCGTCGGTGGTGATGCCGCCGGGGGCGATGTTCAGCTTCTTCTCCACCGCGTTCAGCACGTCCGCCGCGCCCTTTACGTAACAGGCGGTACCCAGGCACACGGAGATCTGGTACTTCCCCTTGGGGTTGAGGGAGAAGAAGGAGTAAAAGCTGGCCACGCCGTAGATCTCGGACAGGGGGATATCCAGCCCCTCGGCCACCATGATCTGAACCTCCTCCGGCAGATAGCCGAAGATCTCCTGGGCGGCCTGGAGCACCGGCATGGTGGCCCCGGGCTGGCCCTTGTGCGCCTCGATGACCTGACGCAGGCGTTCCTCCTGCTCCGGGGTGCCCCGGTAAGGTACTGCGGTTTTGCAGTTAGGCATTTCGCTTCCTCCTTGTACTTAATATGGGGCGGCCACAGCCTGCCGCCGCCCCGGTGATTGGATCACAGGGTAAGAGAATACCCGGGCGAACAGTCTGCCAAACGATCACCCGGGCACGTTACGATTATTCTACCACAGGAACCGGCAGTTTGTCCAAGCTAACAGCATAAATTCCGTTAAAATTCGTCAGGAAATTCCATCCGAAGCTGGCGCACCCGACCGGAGCCATGCCAAAGCCGCCTGTGGGGTGCGCTCTGGCAGCTCCATATACTGGTGGGCGTCCCGGATCTGATCCAGGTAGTGGGCGTCGCTGCCGTCGAAGTGGGGGATCCCCCGCAGGTCGGGCCGGTCAAACAGGTCGGGTGGGCAGTTTTTGGAGATCTCCGCCACGGAAAAGCCCATGGCCGGATCCCAAAGCCCCAGGTTGGCCAGCAGGGAGAAGGAGGGCCGGTCGATGTGGGCGGGGTAGGCCACGCCGCCGAAGGACGCCGCCAGCGCCGCCGCGTCGTAGATGCCGACGGAGGAGGCCCCGGCCAGGAAAGCGTCCTCCTCCCCCAGCGCTCGATCCTCCTCGTCCATGTAGATCTGGGGGCCAAAGACGGCGGGGTTGTTCTTCAAGGGGGGCAGCTTTTCCCGCACCAGGGCGGAGAAGGCGTCCGCCTCCGCCAGCCCCGGAAACAGGCACACCACATGGGCCTCCTCCACGGTGGTCAGTTCCATCCCCGGCAGGGCCAGCAGGCCGTAGTGCTCCGCCGCCCGGCAGAAGGCGGCGCAGTTGCCGCAGGTGTTGTGATCGGTGAGGGCCACCACCTCCAGCCCCGCCAGGGCGCACATTCCCGCCAGATTGGCGGGGGTGTTGTCCTCCCCGCCGCAGGGCGAAAGACAGCTGTGGAGATGGAGGTCGAACGCGTATTGTTTCATGGCCCGGCCTCCATTCCTCTTGGTTTGCTACCGCCCGATCAGCTCGCCCAGCCGGATGGCGCAGTCAAACACGGACAGATCCGTCCCCAGCAGGGTGATCCCCTGGGCCCGGGCCTTGTCCAGCAGGGGGGGGTCGGGGATCACGCCCTCCGCCAGCACCACGCAGGCAGTATCCGACAGGGCGGCCACCGCCGCCACGTTCACATTGCTCATGATGGTGAGCCACGCGCCCCCGGCGGGGGCCCGGCCCATCACCCAACTGAGCAGGTCGCCGCAGTAGCCCCCCTCCACCAGGCGCTCCGGGTCGTCCAGATGGAACACGGACAGGGGGATGGCGTCAATCAAGCCTTGTACCGTCATAGCTTCACCGTCCTTTCACCGGTCATCCAGCAGCGGGGGCAGGCCGCCGCAGGCGTCGTCCTGGTGGCGGCGGAAGGGGGCGGGGAGGTACTCGTCCGCATCGGTGCGGCCCGCCATGTGCTGCATCCGCTCCCGCACCTTGAAGATGCAGTCATCCTCGCTGGCCCGGCCCATCACCACGTCCTCGGCGAAGGCCCGGCAGGAGGGGGCCCCGCAGGAGCCGCACCGCAGGCCGGGGAGCTGCTCCTCCAGCTTCTGGATGGCCCGCATCTTCTCCATGGCCCGGCGGCGGTTGGAGTCCAGTTGGAAGGTGGGCAGGAACTCCGGCTTTTTGGTGTAGTCTAAAATGTCGCTGACCTCCTCCCGGTCGGCAGTCCGGGGCCGGACGGGGGAGAGGTTGGCCATCAGGCCCTTCAGCCGCATTTTGGCGGTGAAGGGGTTCTCCACCGTGAGGCAGCCCCCTAAACAGCCCTGGGTGCAGGCCCGCAGCTCGATGAAGTCCGCCTCGGGCATACGGCCGTCCTCGATCTCCTCCAAAATGCGGATCACGTTGTTGATGCCGTCCACGGCGATGTAGTTCTTGTCCCGGCGAGACAGGGCCTCGCCCCCAGCGAAGGCCCAGCTCACCCCGGCAGCCCCCGCCGCCATGGGCTTCAGGTTGTCCATGTCCAGCTGGCGCATGGGATCCAGCAGGGCCAGGTAGACGTCCCGGATGGCGAAAGCCCCGTCCACCACCTGCCGCTTCAGGCCCTCGGGCGCGGCGGCGGCGGTGAGCTGGGAGGTGCAGGGGACGATGGTGAACACGCCGATCTCGTCGGGGGACAGGCCGGTGGCCTCCGACGCCCTCCGGCGGGCCAGGATGGCGGCCAGCTCCAAGGGGGTGATCACCGGGGCGATGTGGCCCAGCAGGTCGGGGAAGCGGATGCAGATCAGCCGGATCACCGCGGGACAGGCGGGGGAGAGCTCCGGCTTGAGAGTGCCGTCCCCGGTGCGGTGATCCAGGCAGTCGGCCAGCAGCTCCGCCGCCGCCGCGGATTCGTACACATCGTCGAACCCGATGGACAGCAGGCCGTTGAGGACGATGTTGATGTCGTCCAGGTGGTGGAACTGGGCGTAGAGGGCGGGGTCGGGCACGGCGATATTATACTGGAACCGCTTGAGCATATAGAAGTCGCTGCGGACGGACTGCACCGCCTGATGGGGGCACACCTGGACGCAGGTGCCGCAGTCGATGCAGCGGTTGGGTAGGATGGTGGCCTTGCCGCTGCGCACGCGGATGGCTTCCGTGGGACAGCTCTTGATGCAGGTGGTGCAGCCCCGGCATTTTTTCAGGTTGAGGGAGACAGAGTGGCGCACGCCGGTTACCTCCTTCGGTTTTGATGCAAAGCGCGAAGTCCTGAGCGCTTCACTCGATGCGCACCACCATGGTGACGGTGGTGCCCACGCCGACGGTGGACTCCACCGTCATCTCGTCGCTGTACTTTTTCATGTTGGGCAGGCCCATGCCCGCCCCGAAGCCCAGATCTCGCACTGAGTCGGCGGCGGTGGTGAAGCCCGCCTGCATGGCCTTGTCGATGTCGGGGATGCCAGGGCCGGTGTCGGTGAGGGTGATGGTGACGTCGTCCAGCCCCACGTCTACCCGGGCGGTGCCGCCGTTGGCGTGGATGACCATGTTGATCTCGCCCTCGTACATACACACAGACACCCGGCGGATGACGCTGGGATCCAGGCCCAGCTTCCGCAGGGCCTGCTTCACGCCGGAGGACGCCTCCCCCGCGTGGCTGAGATCGCCCCCCTCTACCTGATAGGTGAGGGTAATGCAGTCGTCCATGGCGCTCACTCCCGCAGGCCGTTGATGTACAAAAGACCGCAGGCGTTGTACATCCGCTCCTTGGTGGCCAGCACCACCAGCTGCCGATCCTGGGCCAGATCCAAAATGGCCTCGTCGGGCTGCTTGCCCCGGACAAAGACGATACACTTCATGTCCATCATCTCTGCGGTGCGCACCACCTGGGGGTTGACCAGCCCCGTGAGCAGCAGGGCCTGATTCTTCACATAGGCCAGCACGTCGCTCATAAAGTCGCTGCCGCAGGCGGAGCGCACCTCGGTATCCAGCAGCTCCTCCCCGCACAGCACCTCCGCGTGCAGGATATCACGGACTTCCTTTAACGTCATTCTGATGTACCTCCTCGTGCCCTAAACTGCCTTTAGAATACCATGAATTTTGCCAAAAGCCAATAGAAATTTCAAAAAAACCTTGTGAAAATTGTGACAAGAAAGCAAAAAGTATCCCCGGCTCCGCCAGTGGGAGCCGGGGACGCATATGACAGAGGAGAGGGGCCGCCGGCCAGCTCCCGCGAAGAAGGGCGGCGCCCGCTACGCCCCGGAGGAGGGCTCGGGTCAAAAGAACAGCTGCTTCTGCCGCAGCAGGTAATAGCCCAGCCCCGCCAGATCCGCCAGCGCCCAGCCGATGGGCACCGACCACCAGATCCCCACCACGCCCAGGCTGGGGAGGGCGGACAGCAGGTGGGCCAGGGCCACCCGGGTGCCCAGGGAGATCACCGTTAGCACCACCGACATACCCGGCCTGCCCAGGGCCCGGTACAGGCCGTACAGCAGGAACAGGCAGCCGATGCCGGCATAGAACGCCCCCTCAATGCGCAGGTAGCGCACCCCCTCGGCCACCGTTTCCAGATCTCCCGGCTCGGTGAACAGGCCCATGAGGGGGGCAGCGAACAGGCACACCAGGGCGGAGGACAGCACGCAGAACACCAGCGACACGGCCACCGCGCCCCGCAGCCCTCGGCGGATGCGCTCCTCCTGTCTCGCGCCGTAGTTCTGGGCGATGAAGGTGGAGAAGGCGTTGCCGAAGTCCTGCACCGGCATATAGGCGAATGAGTCGATCTTCACCGCCGCGGCAAAGGCGGCCATCACCGTGGGGCCGAAGCTGTTCACCAGCCCCTGCACCATCAGGATGCCCAGGTTCATCACCGACTGCTGCACGCAGGTGAGGACGGAGAAGCCGGCGATCTCCTGCACTCGGCGCAGGCGCAGCTGGAAGCGGCCCCGGCCGGGGCGCAGCTCCGGGCGGCGGATCAGGGTGTAGGTGGCAATGCCCAGGCCGGAGGCGTATTGGGCCAGGACGGTGGCCTCGGCGGCCCCTGCCACGCCCCGCTCCAGCCCCAGCACGAACCAGAGATCCAGGACTATGTTCAGCACGGCGGAGGCGGCGAGAAAGGCCAGCGGAACCACGGAATTGCCCACCGCCCGCAGGAAGGAGGCGAAGTAGTTATAGAGGAAGGTGGCGGCGATGCCGCAGAAGATGACGGCCAGGTACTCCCGCATCATGGGCCACACCGCGTCCGGCACCTGGAGAAAGATCCGGATCCCGTCCAGGCAGGCAAAGGCCAGAGCGTTCAGCGCCAGGGCCAGCGCCGCGATGAGGACGAAGGAGGCGTGGGCCCCCTCCCGCAGGCCGTCCTCGTCCCGCTGGCCGAAGCGGATGGAGAACACCGCCCCGCTGCCCATGCACAGGCCCAGCAGGATGGAGGTGAGGAAGGTCATCAGGGTGAAGGACGAGCCCACCGCCGCCAGGGCGTGCTTGCCCAGATACCGCCCCACGATGAGGGTGTCCGCGATGTTGTAGCACTGCTGGAGCAGATCGCCCAGAATCATGGGGACGGCGAAGGCCAGCATGGAGCCCATCACGGGGCCCCTGGTGAGATCCCGGTTCATGCCATCCCTCCTCTCCCGGTCAGTCCCCGGTGACTATCATATTGGGCCAACGCTCTTCCATCCGCTCGTCCCCATACTGGCTGTCCAGAAATTCCTCGAAGGCGTTGGCGGGCTCGGGCTGGACGGCTCGACTGCCGTAGCGGATCATGGCGGCGCTGGTGAGCAGGGCGTTGCAGGCCATGAAGAATACCACGATCCAGGTGAGGATCTTGCCCGCCAGGGCGGGGAGGGACTCGATCCCCCTGGACATGGGCGGGTAGATCCCCTTGATCCACACCACCGCCAACACGCCCCAGAAGAAGCAGAACAGCACGTTGGTGCGCCCGCCGATGTTCAGCGGCATCTCGCTGTAGTCCCAGAACACGGTGCCGAACACCAGCTCGGTGAACACGCTGCATAAGTACTCATAGGCGCCCCCCACCACGAACCCGGCCAGGAACACATAGCGGTCGTTTTTGCCCGCCAGCCCCTGGAGGGCCACGGTGAGCACCACCGCCCCCAGCCCCCACACAAAGCTGAAGGGGCCGTAGAGCACGCTGGAGCGGTTCATCCACTGGCCGTCCACCAGGCCGCACCAGAAGGTCTCGATGATATCCCCCAGCAGGGCGGAGAGGAGAAACACCCACACCAGCTTGTCCCAGCACAGGCCCTTGGCAAAGGTGTAGGCCCCCTCCTCCGCCCCGGGGCTCTGCTCCAGGCCGGGGTAGGCCCTTTGAAGGCGCTTCCAGACGGCGCGGTAGATTCGATCCGCCAGCTTCTTCTGGCCGCTGCCCGCCTGGAGCGCCTCATACCGGGAGGCGTCCCCGGTGCGCACGGCGTAGAACACAGCGGCGAAGTCCAGGCCGATGAGGGCCAGTGCCGCCAGCACCACAATGTGCCGGACGATCTCCGGGATCAGCAGCACCCCCGCCAGCAGCACCGGGTGGATGACAAGATAGGTCAGGTAATACACCGCCGCCGCCAGCAAGGAGGCGGCCAGCCCCTTCCCGGTGCCGGACAGCAGGCGGTTGCGCTCCTGATTCCACCGGATCTTGGGGCCCACCCGCTGGAAAAAATGGTCGCCGATGCGCTCCACCACCGAGGACACCGCCAGGGTGGCCAGGAAGGACAGAATGTGCCGCCCCGCCAGGGTGGGCAGCAGGATCAGCAGCAGCACAAAGGTGAAGCCGTAGGACAGCACCAGCGGCAGGGCCACCACGCCCCGGTTGCAGAACCTCCGGCGCACCACGGCGTAGTACCCGGCCTCCGCCGCCCAGCCCAGGAAGGAGTAGATCAGCAGAAACAGGGCCAGATCATACAGGTCATACATAGGGGGACACGGCCTTTCTCTCTATGGTTGGACAAGACCGCACAACGCGGCGCGGGGCGCGGCTGTGCGGTCTTGCTTTGTTGCAGCGCTGTACCGGCGGGGGCTACCGCCCGACGCCGTGGGACTTGACCCGCAGGCGGTTCAGCGCCCGGGCCAGGGTGGCCTGGGCCACCTGGTGCTCCTGGCGGCTCTTTTTTTGCAACAGGGCCTCCCGGGCCTCGTCCGCCTCCCGGCGGGCCCGCACCTCGTCGATCTCCTCGGGGCGCTCGGCAGAGTCTACCAGCACCAGCACCTCATTCTTCTCCACCTTCACCATGCCAGGGGAGACGGCGGCCAGCTCCACCTCGCCGTCCAGGGGCTGCCAGCGCAGCGTGCCGGGCTGGACAGCGGCGATCATGGGGCTGTGGTGGGCCAGGATGCCCTGCTCCCCGTCGCTGGTGGGGATGGTGAGGCTGACGCAGGGCCCCTCATAGAAGGTGCGGTCGGCGGCCAGAATGTGTACCTGAAAGGCGTCCATTACAGCTCACCCGCCTCGATCTTTTTCGCCTTCTCCACCACGTCCCGCCAGGAGCCCACATTGTAGAAGGCGGCCTCGGGATACTGATCCAGCTGGCCGGACACGATGGCGTCGAAGCTTTCCAGCGTGTCCTTCAGCGGAACGTACACGCCGGGTATGCCGGTGAACTTCTCCGCCACATGGGTGGGCTGGGCCAGGAAGCGCTGAATCCGTCGGGCCCGGGCCACAGTGCGCCGGTCGTCGTCGCTCAGCTCGTCCATGCCCAGGATGGCGATGATGTCCTGCAATTCGTTGTATTTTTCCAAAATCTCCTGCACCTGCCGGGCCACCCGATAGTGCTTCTCGCCCACGATGTCCGCCTCCAGAATCCGGGAGGAGGACTCCAGGGGATCCACCGCCGGATAGATGCCCTGCTCGGAGATCTTCCGGCTGAGCACGGTGGTGGCGTCCAGGTGGGCGAAGGTGGTGGAGGTGGCCGGGTCGGTGAGATCGTCCGCCGGGACGTATACTGCCTGCACCGAGGTGACGGAGCCCTTCTTGGTGGAGGCGATCCGCTCCTGGAGCTCGCCCATCTCGTTGGCCAGGGTGGGCTGGTAGCCCACCGCGGAGGGCATACGGCCCAGCAGGGTGGACACCTCGCTGCCCGCCTGGACGAAACGGAAGATGTTGTCAATGAACAGCAGCACGTCCTTGCGCTCCGCGTCCCGGAAGTACTCCGCCATGGTAAGCCCGGACAGGGCCACCCGCATCCGCACGCCGGGGGACTCGTTCATCTGGCCGAACACCAGGGCGGTCTTATCGGACACGCCGCTCTCCCGCATCTCCCGCCACAGGTCGTTGCCCTCACGGCTGCGCTCCCCCACGCCGGTGAAGATGGAGTAGCCGCCGTGCTCCATGGCCACGTTGTGGATCAGCTCCTGGATGAGCACGGTTTTGCCCACGCCGGCGCCGCCGAACAGGCCGATCTTGCCCCCTCGAGGGTAGGGCTCCAGCAGGTCGATGACCTTGATGCCCGTTTCCAGTATTTCCACCGCGGGGCTCTGCTCCTCAAAGGAGGGAGGCTGGCGGTAGATGGGCTGGGTGGGGGTGCCCTCGGGCACCGGGCCCTCCCCGTCGATGGGCTGGCCCAGCACGTTGAACATACGGCCCAGGGTGGCCTTGCCCACGGGCACCTCAATGGTGTGCCCGGGCACGTCCACCGCTAAGCCCCGGGACAGCCCCTCGCTGGGAGAGAGCATGATGCAGCGCACCGTAGTGCCCCCGGTGTGCTGGGCCACCTCCATGACCCGGTGCTCCCCGTCCTTCTCCACGGTGAGCATTTCCCGCAGCCGGGGCAGCTCCCCGCTGACGATCTCCACGTCCACCACGGGGCCGGATATCTGCGCGATAATCCCTCGTTCCATATTCCTCACCCCTTATTTTTTTGACGCTGGGCACGGGCTCCGGCGGACACCTCGGTGATGCTCTGGGTGATGGCCGCCTGCCGCACCCGGTTATACTGTAAGGAGAGCTCACCTAAGAGTTTCTCCGCGTTGCGGTTGGCGCTGTCCATGGCGGTCATGCGGGCGTCCTGCTCACAGCAGAAGCTGTCGATGAGGGCGCTGTAAATAAAACCGGACACGTAGCTGGGGATCATGCTATCCAGCACCGAGCGCACGTCGGGCAGAAACTCAAAGGGCTCGGTCACCGGCTGCTCCATCTCGTCACTGTCGGCAAAGTGGGCTCGGTGGAAGGGCAGCAGCCGGGTGGATCGGGCCTGGAAAGACACGGCGCTGGCCATGTCGGTGTATACCAGGAAAATCTTCTGCAACTCTCCCTTGTCAAAGCCGTCCAGCAGCAGGGCGCTGATCTCCCGGGCCCGGGCCATGGTGGGATTCTGGGCCGTATAGAGGAAGCTGTGCTCAATGGGGATGCCGTGGGAGGCAAAGAACCGCCGCCCATACTCCCCCACCACAAACAGCTTGGTGTCCGGGTGCTGCTCCAGCAGCTTCAGGGCCTCCTTGATGGCGTTCTGGTTGTAGGCCCCCGCCAGCCCCTTGTCGGCGGTGATCACAAGGCACCCGTAGGTGCCATCCAGGGGGCGCTCCCCCTGTGCGGGGTAGAAGTAGTGGCTGTCCACGTCCTTCACGTCCCGGAAGATCCGCTTGATCTCCGCCCGAAGGGCCTGAAAGTAGGGCCGGGTGTTGTCCAGCTCCTGCCGGGCCTTTTGGAGCTTGGTGGAGGCGATGAGGTACATGGCGTTGGTGATCTTCTTGGTCTCCTGGACGCTTTGAATGTGAGTTTTGATCTCCTTTGTCCCCGCCATGTCAGCTGCCCTGCTTTCCGCCATCCTGGAACTGCTCCAGGTATTCGTGGGCCAAGGTCAGGATCTCCTCCCGGTCCTCCGGGGGAAGCTGGCCGGTGAGGTCGATCCGGCGGCACAGGTCGGCGCCGTTGGATTCCACATAGTCCAGCAGGCCCGCCCGGAAGGCGTCCATCCGCTCCAGGGGCACGTCTTGCATCACATGGCCCAGGGCGGACACCAGAATCACCACCTGCTGGTGCTGGGAGAAGGGGGCGTACTGGGGCTGGCGCAGCAGGCGCATGAGCCCCTGGCCGTAGGTGAGCTGGCGCTTGGTGGCGTCGTCCAGATCGCTGGAGAACTGGGTGAACACCTCCATCT
Source organism: Bacillota bacterium (assembly GCA_021768085.1). Classification (GTDB taxonomy): domain Bacteria; phylum Bacillota; class Clostridia; order Oscillospirales; family Oscillospiraceae; genus Enterenecus. Next base: position 23,676 of record JAETOJ010000018.1, on the reverse strand, counting down.
CCCGGTACTGGGCCAGCTCCAGGCGGATGGCTCCGGCGGCGGATTTCATGGCCTTTGTCTGGGCGTCGCCGCCCACGCGGGACACGGACAGGCCCACGTTGACGGCGGGCCGCTGGCCGGAGAAGAACAGGTCGCTCTCCAGGAAGATCTGGCCGTCGGTGATGGAGATGATGTTGGTGGGGATATAGGCGGACACGTCCCCCGCCTGGGTCTCCACGATGGGCAGGGCGGTCATGCTGCCGCCCCCCAGCTCGTCGGACAGGTGCGCCGAGCGCTCCAACAGCCGAGAGTGGAGGTAGAACACATCCCCGGGGTAGGCCTCACGACCGGGGGAACGCTCCAGCAGCAGGGACAGGGCCCGGTAGGCCACCGCGTGCTTAGACAGGTCGTCATAGACGATGAGCACATCCCGGCCCTGGTGCATGAAGTGCTCGCCCAGGGCGCAGCCGGCGTAGGGGGCGATATACTGCAAAGCAGCAGACGCCCCGGCGGGGGCGGAGATGACGCAGGTGTAGTCCATGGCCCCCCGGCGCTTCAGGTTCTCCACCAGCTGGGCCACCGAGCTGGTTTTCTGGCCGATGGCCACGTAGATGCACACCACGTCCTTGCCCTTCTGGTTGAGAATGGTGTCGATGGCCACGGCGGTCTTGCCCGTCTGCCGGTCGCCGATGATGAGCTCCCGCTGGCCCCGGCCGATGGGGAACATGGAGTCGATGGCCAGCAGACCCGTCTCCATGGGGGCGTTCACCGGCTGGCGGTCCAGAATGCCGGGGGCGGGGGCCTCGATGGGTCGGCGGCCCTGGGGGCGCAGGCGACCCCGGCCGTCGATGGGCTGGCCCAGGGCGTCCACCACCCGGCCCAAAAACTCATCCCCCACGGGCATACCGGCGGTTTTCAGGGTGCGGCGCACCATGCTGCCCGCGCTGATGGCCTCGCTGTCCCCGAACAGAATGCAGCTCAGGCCGTCGGGCCGCAGATCCTGCACCATACCCCGCACGCCGCCCGAGAAGATCAGGATCTCGCCGTACTGGGCGTGCTCCAGGCCGGTGACGGTGGCGATCTCGCTGTCCACGGTGCGGACGGTGCCGATCTCCTCCGGCACGGCGGCCAGCTCCCAGTCGTCCACCGCCTGGCGCATCAGGGGGAGCAGGTCGTCCTTCCCCGGCTGGAGCTGCCGCAGATAGTCGGTGAACTGCCGCACCCGGCCGTCGAACGTCCAGTCGTACACGTCCGAGCCCACCTGGAGCCGGAAGCCGGAGCGCAGGGCAGCGTCCTCCTCCCAGTGGAGGGGAACCGTCCGGTGGTAGGTGCGGGTAAGGAACTCCTCAAACCGGTGGAGCTGTTCACCAGTGGGGCGGGCGGCGCTGCGCAGCTCGGCGCTGAGCCGGCTCCTACTTGCTCTCATGGTCGGTGCCTCCCTCTGCCAGATCTAAAAACTGGTCGAAGGGGTCCTCGTGGAGGGCCAGCCGCTTGGCCGCTGTCTCCGCCAGCCTGCGGATGTCCTGCTGGGAGTCGTATAGAGCTTGCTCTCGGGTGCGCTCCGCGTCAGCGTGGGCCCGGGAGACGATGAGCTCGGCCTGGGCCTGGGCCTGATCCAGCTGCTCCTGGACGGACTGCTGGAGAGACTGCTGAGCCTTGGCGCGGGACTGGCGGATCTCCTCCTCCGCCCCCTCCAGCTTTTCCTTGTACTCCGCTTGGATCCGATCTGCCTGGAGCAGCTTGTCCTGGGCCTGCTGATCCAGTTCCCTGTAATGCTCGTCCCGCTTGGCCATGAACTGCTTCACCGGCTTATACAGCAGGAAGTACAGCCCACCCACCAGGATGGCCAGGTTCATCCAATGCAGCAGGATCTGCTGCGGGTCAATGTTTAAAGGCCACGGCATTTGCAAACGCCTCCTTTGTTACAGCACGAAGATGATCAGGATGACCACCAGCAGCGCATAGATGATGGCCGTCTCAATAAACACCAGACCCAGCATCAGGGTGGTGCGCACCTTGCCCTCCGCCTCGGGCTGGCGGGCGATGCTCTCGGTGGACTTAGCGGTGGCCAGGCCCATACCCACGGCGCCGCCGGCGGCAGCGATGCCCACGGCGATGCCCGCGGCGATGGCCTTCAAGCCGATGGTGGAGCCCTCCGCTGTCTCGGACTGGGCGGTATCCTCCCCCTGGGTGGGGGCGTCGGCGGCAAAGGCGGGGGCGGCCAGGGACAGGGTGAGCACCAGCGCGCCGGCCAGGATCAGGATCTTCTTCAGCAGATGTTTCATGGGGTATGACCTCCTTGAAGTGATTGTTCTTTTTTATTATGAGGAAGGGCTGTCAGGCGTGCTCCGCCGGAGAGGATGCCTGCTTCTTCTTTTTGGGCTTAGGCGGGGAGGGCTCGGACACCTCGCCGTAGTACATGGACGTGAGCATCGTCAGCACGTAGGTCTGGATGACGGCGTGGAGCAGGGTGAACAGCACCCCCACCACCACCGGCAGTACGAAGCTCAGGTTTACGTAATAGTAGACCAGTTCTGTCACCAGCAGGCCGCTGAGCAGGGCACCGAACAGACGGAAGCTCATGGAGATGGGCAGGGAGAACTCCTTCAAGGTCTTGCCCACGCCCTTCACACCGTTGGCGGCCACGCCACCGGACAGGATCACCAGATAGGACAGGGTGCCCAGGGCGATGGCGGCGTTCACGTCGGACAGGGGGGCGGGCAGGGTGATGGGGTGCCCTCCCACCGTCACCACCTGGATGCCCAGCAGCTCGAACAGGGTGCCCACGAAGATGAAGGCGCCAGCGGCAAAGATGTAGGCTCCTACGAACCGGAAGCGGTGGGGGCTGGCCCCCCGGGCCATGTTGTCAAAGAGACCCACCGCCTGCTCCAGCAGGAGCTGGAGCTTGCCGGGAATGTACCGGAAGCGGGGGACGGCGAATATGCGGATCAGGGCGGCGGCGATCAGCAGGATGATCGTCACCAGGAAGGCGGAGATCAGACCTGGGTTGACCTCCTTCAAGCCCAGCAGGCTGATCCGGTTGACATTGTGGAGCACTGCGTCCCGCATGGTTTCCTGGACGGTCTCCACCCGATCTCCGGGGCCGGCCAGCAGCGCCCCGGCCAGCAGCAGGAGCACGATCCCAATCCACACCACCAGCCCTTTTTTGTGCTGGTTCATCAAGCATCCCTTCTCTCAATGAAATCCTTTGGGCTCCAGTTCTTTTCAGAAGCCCCGCGTCCGCGCGCGCCGGACGTATCGTCCTCATTGTAGCACCGTTGCCAACAACTTTCCAGCGGCGAGGCCATCCTTTTTCGGGGAAAACCGCACAGACTTTCAAACGCATTTTGTAAATTTTTGTGGAGTTTACCCGCGGGCTGAAAAAGGGGGGCCAAAGCGGGGGAAATTCCCCCGGGAGGCCGTGACAAACGGCCCGGATTGTGGTATGATAACAAAACATTACCGCCCGCGCCCGACAGCGCGGGACTTTGATAAGCGAGGGATACCATGAATCAGAAAGAACTGGGCGAGCTGCGCCGGCGGTTGCGCCCCGGAAAGAACAACCTCAGCCATGTGTACGGCTGTTATGTAAGCCCCCTGAAGGAGATCATCGCGGAGGTGGATCAGCCCCTGTCCCTGCTGAACGAGGACGATGTGGAGAGCTGCCTGGCCCTGCTGCGCAAGGCCCTGTCCGGCGGGCTGGGCCGCAATCTGATCGACGTGGAGTTCTCCACCCGGCAGGTGGCGGAGGGGGAGGAGCTGAAGCGGCTCCAGGCCCTCCGGGAGGACAAGCTGAAGGACACCGCCGCCCGTCGGGCGTTCTACGAGACGGTGATCCAGAGCCTGGAGCTGGGGGAGGACAGTTATCTGATCCTGCTGGCCCAGGAGAGCTACGATGTGCCCTTTCGCACCCGGAACGACGAGACGCTGGATGACGCCTCTGACACGGTGTACTCCTATCTGCTGTGCGCGGTGTGCCCCATGCGGGAGGGGAAGCCGGGGCTGGGCTACGTGCCCAACGAGAATGCCCTCCACGTGAAAACCGCAGGACGGCTGGCCGCCCCGCCGGAGGTGGGCTTCCTGTGGCCTGCCTTTGACGACCGGGCCGCCAACCTCTATAACGCGCTCTATTACGCCCGCAAGCCGGAGCTACTCCACGGGGAGTTCCTCAGCGGGGTGTTTGGCACGGAGCCGCCCCTGTCTGCCCCGGAGCAGCGGGAGGCCTTTGAGACCGCCCTCACCGATGCCTTAGGGGCGGAGTGCAGCATGGAGCTGGTACAGGCTGTCCACGAGCAGCTCCGAGAGCGCATTGAGTTGCACAAGGAGAGTCAGGATCCCGATCCCCTCACCGTCACGGCGGCGGACGTGGGCGGGATGTTGCGGGAGTGCGGCGTGGAGACGGAGCGGGTGTCCGCCTTCCAGGACTACTGCGATCAGCGACTGGGCGAGGGGGCGGCGGTGGATCCATCCAATCTCATTGACAGCAAACGCTTCCAGATCAAGGCCGGGGAGATCACCATCACTGTGAAGCCGGAGCTCAGCGGCCAGGTGGAGTCCCGGGTGCTGGAGGGGCGTACTTATCTGCTCATCCCCGCCGGGGACGGGGTGGAGGTGAACGGCCTGCCGGTGGAGCTGGAGGCCGAGGCCCAGCCCACGGTCCAGGCGTGAGGTCCGGGTGGGACGGGAGGAGGGGATTGCCATGCTGAAACGGATCACCGCGTATTTGCTGGCGGCGGCGTGGGCGCTGATTCTGACGGGCTGCGCGGCGGAGACAGGGCCTGTTCACAGCCCGGCGGAGACGGTGTTCCTGCCCTCCGCTGTCCAGACCGAGTTGCCGGAGACGGACAGCCGGGAGACGGACGCACCGGCCCCTGAGACGGCTGCGCCAGAAACCACGCCCACGATGGAAGACACCCTGGCCCCAGCCACAGAGACCCCAGGGGTGGATGAGGACGGCTTTTATCACACCAAGGACGAGGTGGCACTGTACCTCCACCTGTACGGTCATCTGCCGGGCAACTACGTCACCAAGCGGGAGGCCCAGGAGCTGGGCTGGACGGGGGGCAGCGTAGAGCGGTATGCCGGGGAGGGGACGGCCATCGGCGGCAGCCGCTTCGGAAACTACGAGGGCCAACTGCCGGAGCAGGAGGGCCGCACCTATCAGGAGTGCGACATCGACACGGTGGGGCGCTCCTCCCGGGGGACCAAGCGGATCGTGTTCTCCAACGACGGGCTGATCTACTACACTGGGGATCATTATGAGAGCTTTGAGCTGCTCTATGGGGAGCCTTAGCATGAGAAGGATAGATCTGGATGGGGCCTGCCTGACCCGGCGGGGGCAGGCCATGAAATATCTGAATGAGAAGCTGGAGCTGCCGGAGTGGTGGGGGCGGAACCTGGACGCCCTGTATGACTGCCTGACGGAGCCGGGGGAGCCTACGGCGCTGGTATTGGCGGATCGGGCGACTATGGAGGGCACACCCTTCGGGCTACGGTTGCTGCGGGTGCTGGAGGACGCGGCGGAGGAGAACCCGTTCCTATGGATTGAGGAAAAGGGCGGGGATTGCGGTTGACAAGCGGGCCAAAATCTTATATCATAAATAGAACCGGTATCTGCCGTACCAAGGAGAGAACAAGATGAAGAAGCCCTTCCTCACCCTGGCCCAGGCCAGGGAGATCAGAGAGACCTATCCCACCCCCTTCCACATCTACGATGAGCGGGGCATCCGGGAAAACGCCCGGAGGCTGAAGGCTGCCTTCGGGTGGAATCCGGGGTTTAAGGAGTATTTTGCCGTGAAGGCCACTCCCACTCCGGGCATCCTCAAAATTCTGCGAGAGGAGGGCTGCGGCGTAGACTGCTCCTCCCTCACCGAGCTGATGATGGCGGAGCGGTGCGGATTTTCTGGCAGCGAGATCATGTTCTCTTCCAATGAGACCCCGGCCGAGGAGTTTGAGCTGGCGGACAGGCTGGGGGCCTATATCAACCTGGACGATCTGACCCATGTGGATTTCCTGCGGGACACCTTGGGCCGGGTGCCGGAGACGGTGTGCTGCCGCTTCAACCCCGGGGGGGTGTTTGCCCTGGGGGAGAGCGAGGAGGGCTTCCAAGTGATGGACAAGCCGGGGGAGGCCAAATATGGCATGACCCGGCCCCAGTTGGCCCGGGCCTTCGTCCGCCTGCGGGAGCTGGGGGCCAAGCGATTTGGCATACACGCCTTTTTGGCCTCCAACACCATCTCCAACGAGTATTACCCCGCCCTGGCCCGGTTGCTGTTCCAGACCGCTGCCGACGTGGCGGAGGAGACTGGGTGCCCTGTGGCCTTCATCAACCTGTCCGGCGGGGTGGGGGTGCCCTACCGTCCGGAGCAGCCCGCCAACGACATTATGGCCATTGGTGAGGGGGTACAGCGGGCTTACGAGGAGATTTTAGTCCCGGCTGGTATGAGGGATGTGGCCGTCTTCACTGAGCTGGGGCGGTTCATGTTGGCCCCCTTTGGACATCTGGTTACCACCGCGGTCCACGAGAAGCATATTTATAAGGAATATATTGGGGTGGATGCCTGCGCCGCCAACCTGATGCGGCCGTCCATGTACGGAGCGTACCACCATATCACGGTGCTGGGCAAAGAGGAGGTGCCCTGTGATCATGTGTACGACGTGGTGGGCTCGCTGTGTGAGAACAGCGACAAGTTCGCCATCGACCGGGCCCTGCCGGAGATCGAGCGAGGGGACGTGCTGGTGATCCATGATACCGGCGCCCACGGGTTTTCCATGGGGTACAATTACAATGGCAAGTTGCGCTCGGCGGAGCTGCTGCTGCGGGAGGACGGCTCGGTGGAGCTGCTGCGGCGGGCGGAGACGCCGGAGGACTATTTCGCCACGCTGGCGTGGTGAAAAATGGCGGCGGGGAGGCTCGCCGCCCATATGCGGGCATGGCGGAATTGGCAGACGCGCAGGATTTAGGTTCCTGTGGAGAGATCCGTGTGGGTTCGACCCCCACTGCCCGTACCAAGTTCATGTGGTGAAAATGCTATCTTGCCTTTCAAGTCAGTGTTTTCAACGCATTTAGGGCCCTCGGATTATGAAATCCGAGGGCCTTGTCGCCTGTTGAAAAAGTCTGCCAGAAGGCAGACTTTTTCATATTTATGAGGAAAAATGAAGCAGGGTGAGAGAAATGATGGAACAGGGGAAACTGGAGTGGGGTGTAGTGGAACTGGTGGGTACAGAGAGTTTGGTGCCGCAGGAATACCTGCTGCGGAAGGTGGACAAAGTGGTAGATTTCTGGAAACTGTATGAAATTGTGGAGCCGCTGTATAGTGGGGAAGTATGTGACTATGCTTGAACAAGGGATATCCATTGAGCAACTGGCAGTTCCGGCATAAAAGGAGAGCTGCATCCTCGCTGCGAGGGGCGGCTCCTCTTGAAATGATACTCCGCATAATGGCAGGAACTCAATTACTCACGCTTGATCCGTCCGCTTTTGGAGCGTGATCTCCTTTTCCCGCAGACGCTTCATCGCAACACTGACGCTGGGCTTGGAAAAATTCAATTCATGGGCAATGTCAATCGAATAGACGATACCCTTTCTCTCAGACCATCAAAATACGTTCCAAGTAATCCCGAGCGGATTCGTGAATATTCACAAAAACTTTTCCTTTCGCATGGGCCTCTATGCATAGGTTAGCATATTCTAACTGAAGAAGCAAGTTTTTCTTTAAAGGGGCTTGACAATGGCAGTTAGCAGTAGTAAACTGAGGCCGGCTTTAAGGTTAGGAATTGCTAACCGTATTACAGAGGGAGGCGAAGAAATGATGCCGTTGACAATGGCAAGGGCGGGCGAAACAGCCACCATCCGTAAAATCTCCGGGAAGGATGAGGTGCGGCAGCATCTGGCGGAGTTGGGCTTTGTGGTGGACAGCAATGTGACGGTAGTCAGCGAGATCGGGGGAAATCTGATCGTGCAGGTGAAGGACAGCCGGATTGCGCTGGACAAAACCATGGCAAATCGTATTATGATTTAAAACAACAAACGGGAGGAGAGCAAATGAAAACGCTGAAAGATGTCAAAGTTGGCGAGAAAGTGACTGTGGCGCGGCTCCACGGAGAAGGGCCAGTGAAGCGCCGGATCATGGATATGGGCATCACCAAGGGCGTGGAAATTTTCGTACGCAAGGTGGCCCCTCTGGGTGACCCTATGGAGTTGAATGTCCGGGGCTATGAGCTGTCTGTCCGCAAGGGCGACGCGGAGATGATCGAAGTCCAGTAAAAAACGCGGCGGGAGGCCGCTGTTATTTACACCGTAAGTTAGCCGTCGCTAACAACTGAAAGGAGAGAAGCACATGGACATCAAAATTGCCCTGGCGGGCAATCCAAACTGCGGCAAGACAACGTTGTTCAACGCCCTCACCGGCTCCAGCCAGTATGTGGGCAACTGGCCAGGGGTCACCGTGGAGAAAAAGGAAGGAAAGCTAAAGGGGTATAAGGATGTGATCATCCAGGATCTGCCTGGCATCTACTCCCTGTCTCCCTACACCTTGGAGGAGGTGGTGGCCCGCAGCTATCTGGTGAACGAAAAGCCGGACGCCATCCTCAACATCGTGGACGGCACCAACATCGAGCGGAACCTCTACCTCACCACTCAGCTCATCGAGCTGGGTCTTCCCGTGGTGGTGGCGGTGAACATGATCGATCTGGTGCGGAAAAACGGCGATACCATTGACCTTGCCAAACTGGGGGCCGCCCTGGGCTGCGAGGTGGTGGAAATGAGCGCCCTCAAGGGGGAAGGCGGCATGAACGCCGCCGAAAAGGCCGTGGCTCTGGCCCAGCGCCATCAGGTCGGGGAGCTGCCCCATGTGTTTACCGGCAGCGTGGAACACGCCCTGGCTCACATTGAGGAGTCCATCCAGGGGAAGGTGGCGGACGGGTATCTCCGCTGGTACGCCATCAAGATTTTTGAGCGGGACGAGAAGGTGCTGGAGGGGCTGAACCTCTCCGCAGATCTGAATGCCCACCTGGAGCAGCATATTGTCGACTGCGAAAAGGAGATGGACGATGATTCCGAGAGCATCATCACCAACCAGCGGTACGCCTATATCAACGGCGTAGTTGCCAAGGCGGTACGGAAAAAGGCGGCAAAACACAGCCTCTCTGTGTCTGATAAGATCGACCAGATTGTCACCAACCGGATTTTGGCCCTGCCGATCTTTGCCCTTGTCATGTTTGCCATCTATTCCATTGCCATGGGTACCTCCCCGGCGGCCCTTTTTGACGGTTCCGGTGAGGCCTGGGGCGTGGGCATCGGCACCTGGGGCACCGACTGGGCCAACGATACCCTGTTTGGCGAGCTGGTTCCCGGCTGGTTTGGGAGCGCCTTGACCGCTCTGGGCGTGGCTGAGGGCTCCTGGCTTTACGGCCTCATCCTCGACGGCATCGTGGGCGGTGTGGGTGCCGTGCTGGGCTTCGTGCCTCAGATGCTGGTGCTGTTTCTGCTGCTGGCCATCTTGGAGGATGTGGGCTACATGGCCCGGATCGCCTTTATCATGGATCGGATTTTCCGCCGCTTCGGCCTGTCTGGCAAGAGCTTTATTCCCATGCTGGTAGCCACCGGCTGCGGCGTCCCCGGCATCATGGCCTCCCGGACGATTGAACAGGATCGGGATCGGAAGATGACTATTATGACCACCGGTTTCATCCCTTGCGGGGCGAAAATGCCCATCATCGGCCTGTTTGCGGGGGCGGTGTTCGGCGGTGCGCCTTGGGTGGCCACTTCCGCCTTCTTCATCGGTATCGCCGCCGTGGTGATCTCCGGCATCATGCTGAAAAAGTTCAAAGCCTTCGCCGGAGAGCCCGCCCCCTTCGTCATGGAACTGCCCGCCTACCATGCGCCCTCCGCCAGCAACGTCCTACGGGCCACCTGGGAGCGGGGCTGGTCGTTCATCAAGCGGGCTGGAACGGTGATCCTGCTGTCCACCATTGTGTTGTGGTTCCTCCAAGGCTACGGCTTCACCGACGGGGCATTTGGGGCGGTGGAGGACAACAATTCTTCTCTGCTGGCCGCCATCGGCAACGCCATCGCCTGGATCTTCTACCCCCTGGGCTGGACGGGCGATATGGCCTGGAAGGCCACCGTGGCCTCCTTCACCGGCCTCATCGCCAAGGAGAACGTGGTGGGAACTTTGGGCACCCTCTACCACTTCGCCGGTGAGATCAGTGAGAACGGCGAGGAGATCTGGGCGCTGGTGGGGGCTGATTTCGGGGCCATCACCGCCTATTCCTTCATGATCTTCAACCTGCTGTGCGCTCCCTGCTTTGCCGCCATGGGCGCCATCAAGCGGGAGATGAACAACGGCAAATGGACCGCCTTCGCCATCGGCTATATGTGCGTGTTTGCTTATGTGACAGCGCTGATTGTCTTCCAACTGGGCGGGCTGATTGCGGGAACTGTCAGCTTTAACCTGTGGACTGTCGCGGCTGTTGCCCTGCTGATTGGGATCATCTACCTGCTGTTCCGCAAGGGGTATCAGGGGGAGGAGCAGTCCCGCCGGCTGACCTCCGTGGCTGCTGCCGCGAAGTAATAAAAAGGAGTGTCTGACAATGCCCGCGATATTGGGAAACATCATTGTGATCGCCGTATTAGTCGCTGCTGTTGCGTTGGCTGTCCGCTCTGTGTGGAAGTCCCACAAATCCGGCGGAGGCTGTAATGGCGACTGCGGGAACTGCCGCGGCTGTCACTAAAACTTCAAATCTGATATGACATGGTGAGGAGGCATGGGCAGCGGATGGCGAAATCCTATGCGCCTTTTATGAAGTTCACGGGACAGCTCTACGATGAAATCTGCAAAAGGATATGTCCCAATCTGACCAGGGATATGAATGTGCTGGAGCTGGCGCTGGCGGAGATCAGCCGAGTATGAAGCCGGAAGGAACTTGATATGCGCCGACTTTTGTGCATGGAAAGGGGGCTGGGTTTCGCCTGAGAGCGCGGCTGCTGGCCTTGGTGGGATTCAAGATTTATTCCAAGTGGACAGCGGAAGGGTTTAAAAGATTTATTTCTGAACACAATTTTGAAGTTATACAAGCAGTCAAACTTGGCGGGAGCCTTGCGCCGCTGTGCTATTTGGAGGCACGAGTGAAAAATGATGAAAAATGTATTGGTTGAATTGCTCCTTCCTTTCCTGGGGACTTCATTGGGAGCGGGGTGCGTATTTTTCCTGAAAAGAGGAATGCGTCCGCTGGTACAGCGGGCTTTGACTGGTTTTGCCGCCGGGGTTATGGTGGCGGCGTCCGTGTGGAGCCTGCTGGTGCCTGCTATGGAGCAGGCTGCGGATATGGGCCAGTGGGCGTTCCTCCCTGCGGTTGCGGGGTTTTGGCTGGGGATTCTGTTCCTGCTGATATTGGACAGGACGATTCCCCACCTGCATCAAAACAGCGTTCAGCCGGAAGGTCCCCATACCCGGCTGAAGCGGACCACCATGCTGGTGCTGGCCGTTACCCTCCACAACATCCCGGAAGGCATGGCGGTGGGAGTTGTGCTGGCGGGCTGGATGGCTGGAAACAGCGGCATCACCGCCGCCGGAACTCTGGCTCTGTCCCTGGGTATCGCGATTCAGAACTTCCCGGAAGGAGCCATTATTTCCATGCCCCTCCAGGCAGAGGGAGCGGGCAAGGGACGTGCTTTCCTATATGGCGTTCTCTCCGGCATCATGGAACCGCTGGCCGCGGTGCTAACCATTTGGGCCGCAGGGCTGATTCTGCCTGCCCTGCCCTATCTCCTCAGCTTCGCGGCAGGAGCTATGATCTATGTGGTGGTAGAGGAGTTGATCCCGGAGGCGTCCGCCGGGGAACACTCCAACCTGGGAACGCTGTTCTTCGCGGCAGGTTTTACCATCATGCTGGTGTTGGATGTGGCATTGGGATAAAAAGGAGAAGATGGCATGTTGAAAATTACTGTAAAAGTGGACGGGATGATGTGTGGGATGTGCGAGGCCCATATGAACGGCGCTGTCCGCAAAGCGTTTTCGGTGAAGAACGTCACATCCTCCCACAGGAAAGGGGAGACGGTAATCCTCTCGGAAAGCGACATTGACGAGACTGAGCTACGCTCTGTCATCAGGGGCACGGGCTATGAGGTCAAGGCGGTGTTGAAGGAACCGTATGAAAAAAGGGGCTTTTTTACCCACCCTACGAAACAGCAGAGAGCTTATGTCGGCGACTGGTACAGCAGTATCGGCAAGCTGCGGTAAAAACAGTAGAATCTATGGCCTGCTTTATTTGTAAGAAGTGAGGCGGCAACTGTGGTAAAACACTATTTCAGTCCTAAGCGGGACGGTTTCTATGGGGCCTATTATCCCAATCCCGTCTCCAGCAGTAAAGCCATGATCGCCATGCTGGGGGATTCCTCGGATGACCACATGGCAAAATCCGGCGTGAGGTGACTCTACAGGTTGGGTTGTAATGTTGATGGCCATGTCCCCAGGCAGAAAAGACTACGGCCACCACAACTATCCTTTGGAGCGAATTGAAACGGCCATTGCTTACTTAAAAGCGGTGGGAAATGAGAAAATTGGCATGGTGGGAGCCCCTACCACCCAGAATACTGGCAGCGTATCATGGCAGAGAGCAGGGCCGACGGCGACAAGATTGCCAGCCGCACCATGTTCGAGGAATCGGAGCGGCTGCACCTTGTCCGGAAGGAAGAACGGATCGGTGATGAAAGGCTCAAGACGTTCGCTACACTTCTGTCCAACTGAACTATGCGTACATTTCACATGAGTTCTATGCTCCATGTGGAGCTTGCAAAATAAATGCTGCACAAGGTCTTGACAAATTCACGGGAAACGGGCATCATAACAGTGTTATATAACGCTGTTATGGAAGGCGGCCCAGGCTGCCAGGAAGGAGCGTTGATCCATGCCCAATAATATCATCTTCTATTTTACCGACCAGCAGCGCTGGGACACCTGTGGCTGCTTTGGCCAGCCCCTGGACATCACCCCCAACCTGGATCGGCTGGCCCGGGAGGGCGTCAAGTTTGACAACGCCTTCTCCCCCCAGCCGGTGTGCGGCCCCTGCCGGGCCCTGTTCCAGACCGGCAAATGGCCCACTGAAACGGGCTGCTTCCGCAACAACCTCATGCTCCCGGTAGGTGTCAAGACCCTGGGCAGCTATATTGAGGAGGCGGGCTACGAGACGGCCTACATCGGCAAGTGGCATCTGGCCAGTGACGGCGAGCTGGAAAAGCCTCCGACCATCGACCATACCGTCACCGCCATCCCCCGGGAGCTGCGGGGAGGCTACACCGGCTACTGGCGGGCGGCGGACGTGCTGGAATTTACCTCCCACGGCTATGACGGCTTCGTATTTGACGAGAACAACAACCGGGTGGAGTTCAAGGGTTACCGGGCGGACTGCATCACCGATCTGGCCCTAAAGTTTTTCGACTCCTACGACGGTCAGAAGCCTTTCTTTATGACCATCTCTCAGATCGAGCCCCACCATCAGAATGACCGGGGGCACTACGAGGGACCGGAGGGCTCCAAGGAGCGGTTCAAGGACTTCGTCCTGCCGGAGGATCTGAAGGTCCTGGGAGGCAATGCCGCTGAGGAGTACCCCGACTACCTGGGCCAGTGTACCAGCCTGGATGAGAACCTGGGCCGCCTGGTGCAGCGGTTGAAGGACGAAGGGCTGTATGAGGACACGGTGATCTTCTTTGCCTCCGACCACGGATCCCACTTCAAGACCCGCAACCAGGACGGCCATCTCACCGGCTATGACGACTACAAGCGCTCCTGCCACGACGCAGCCCTCCATGTGCCCCTGGTGATCGCCGGCGGGCCCTTCCGGGGAGGCCTAACGGTGGAGGACGTGGTGAGCACCGCCAGCCTGCCCAAGACCATCCTGGCCCTGGCCGGGGTGGACGTGGGGGACGCCATGATCGGGGAAAACCTCCTTGACGTGGTGGAGAAAAAGGACAATAATAGGCGGAACGAGGCCTTCGCCCAGATCTCGGAGAGCCGGGTGGGCCGGTGCCTGCGCACGCCGGACTACCTGTATTCCGTCTACGCCCCTGGCGTCAACGGTGGCGAGTTCGCCGCGGCGGAGACATACGCCGACGACTTCCTGTACGACATGAGGCGGGATCCCCACCAGCTGAACAACGTGGTGGCCGATCCGTCCTATGCCCAGGTAAAGGCGGAGCTACGGGAGCGGCTGCTGGACTGGATCGAGCGGGCGGAGGGAGCGCGGCCCGTGATTACGGATTAGGGCTGAGGAGACGAACGCCCAAGGGCGGCGGAGCGCCGCCCCCAGGTTTCCGCGCGAAGGAGGGAAACCGCCATGCCGCCTTTGAGTATATTATTAAAACCTGCCTCCAGCGCCTGCAACCTGCGCTGCTCCTACTGCTTTTACGCCGACGAGGCCAGCGTCCGCGCGGTTCCAAGTTACGGCCTGATGTCCCGGGAGGTGAGCCGTGCCCTGATCGAAAAGGCGGCGGGGGCGGCGGAAGGCCGGATCTCCTTCCTGTTCCAGGGTGGGGAGCCCACCTTGGCGGGGCTGGAGTTTTACCGGGAGTTTGTAGCTTACGTGGAGAAGACGGCCCACGCGGGACTGGCGGTGCAGTACGCCATCCAAACCAACGGGACGCTGCTGGATGGGGAATGGTGCCGTTTTTTCAGGGAGAATCACTTCCTGGTAGGGCTCTCTCTGGATGGGAACCGGGAGTGCCATAACCGCTTTCGCCAAGACGGGGCGGGGAAAGGCACCTATGATCAAGTGGTACGGGCTGCCCGGCTGCTGGATCAGGCCGAGGTGGAGTTCAATGTACTCACCGTGGTGACGGGCTATCTGGCCAGACATATCCGAAGCGTGTTTGCATCGGTGTGCAAGGGCGGCTTTCGGTTCCAGCAGTACATCCCGTGCCTGGATCCGCTGGAGTCGGAGCGGGGCGGACAGGGGTATTCCCTCTCCCCGGCTCAGTACGGGGAATTTTTGAAAACGCTGTTTGACCTGTGGTATCAGGAGCTGGAGCAGGGGCGGTACTGGTCTATCCGTTATTTTGATAACCTGATGTGGATGCTGGACGGGCACGCTCCGGAGCAGTGCTCCATGCGGGGGTGCTGTGGGCTGCAATATCTGGTGGAGGCAGACGGGAGCGTCTATCCCTGTGACTTCTACGGTCTGGACAGGTGGCGGCTGGGAAACGTCCTAAAAAGCACCTGGGCAGAGCTGGATGGGGCCAGAGAGGAGCTGGGCTTTATTCGAGAGTCGCAGCGCGTCCCGGAGAAGTGCGGCGGCTGCCGGTGGTATCCGCTGTGCCGCAACGGCTGCCGCAGGGATCGGCTGATGGAGGAGGATGGGCTGGGCCGCAATTACTACTGCGGGGCCTACTGCGATTTCTTTGCCTATGCGCTTCCGCGTCTGGAGCGGGCAAGGGGGCTGCTGCTCAGCGGCAAAATTTGGAACTGAGTTACGCCTTTATAGTAAGATAGTGCCACAGTTTTTGGGAAAAGATCAAAAGTCACGGCTATAAATACGCATCGGTCTATAAACGGAGAGGCGCCCCTTTGGGAGGAACTTCGTAAGGAAGTTCCTCCCAAAGCTTTTGTAAAGTCAGCCGAGAGTGATTGAATTGCGGGGATATTCGATATATCGGAGGACTATATCATGGAAAAGTCACTATTTGAGCGCATGGGTGGAACCTATCATCAAGAGGCCGATTACTTTTTCCCCGACCTGTCTGTGCCCGAACTCCCCGCCATCGGTATATGGGGACAACGAAGGAGGCGGTATCTGAAAGAACACCGTCAGGCCCTTTATACGGCTTTGCTACTATCTGGCAAATTGAACGACCACCTGTCCGAAGTTGACGAGCAAGCAGAAGCTATGTTTTCTCAGCTTGTAAAACAGGTGGCGGCACAGGACAGTATCACCGAACAGCTCAAAGCTGAGGATCAGATGAAATGGGTCAGGCAAATGAACAACGTCCGAAACCGGGCAGAGGAAGTTATCTATAATGAGTTGATTTACGCCTGATATTAAAAAAACTGTAGAGAACATTTAACAGACTGCCCTATATCCAAAGATGGGGCAGTCTGTTACTGTCCAGCCCGGTATTTTTCTATCTCGGCTTTTATCTTCTCCCTGGCCCGTATGACCGAGTGCATGATTGATTGCGGCCTGCAATGCTCCATCTCTCCAATCTGACGGTAGTTGAAGTCATACTCATGGTAGAGCAGGAACCGCCGCCGCTGGATTTCAGGGAGGGCAGAAATGGCCTTGCGGAGAAGTTCTCGCTGTTCTGCGTCAAAAATCAATTCCTCAACACTTTTGGGCACTCTAAACGCCCGGTTATAGAGCGTTTCGTCCCACAAGTCTGACGCTTCCTGATGCCGCCAATCGGATTGCTGGAGGTTACGGTTTTTGCGCTCCATCTGCCGAAATTCTATATAGAACACTTCCGATACCTCCAAATCGTAAAATTCGCCCTGGCCGTCTGTAAAGCTGATAAAATATGATGTTTTCCCATCGCTCCGCACTTCTGTCCGAAGTGTGTAGACCTTATCCATGAACGTCATACGCCCGTCCTCCTACGAAAAAGCTGGGTGAGAGGACTTGACCTCTCACCCAGCAGCCCATGAGGACGTGCGATTTTGGAGTTACCCTTGAAATTTCTTCAATTTCTTTTTCAGTACGGCTATTCGCTTATAAATGGCATCCGTGGACAGATGGATAAGTACAGCGATTTCATTGGTAGAATACCCGTTCATTTTCAGAACAGAAATTTGCAAGGTGAGCTTGTCCACCGTCAGCAGAACTTTGAGCAGTTCTGCATTTTCAATATCATTCAGCAGATCTTCCACCGTATAAACCTGGGTCAGTGTTTCATGTTCTGCAACGCTATCAAGATATGTACCCGTGTCCTGCAACTTTTCATAAAAGCGCCTGTCCGAATTGAACATAGCCCTGTCCCAAAGGCGAAGCTGTCCAATGGTGCTTTCATCCATGCCACAGGCCCGCAGCACCTTTTCTTCAGCCAGTTTCCAATGCTGCCATTTTCGTTCTTCCTTGCCATGATTGTATGACATGGCCGTTTTCTCCCATCTGAAATTTTTTGGAAATTCAGATGGGAGGGGCGGGGAGCGGCAACGGGGCCAGGGCCGATGTCGCTGCCCTGAACATAAAAAAGTGCCCGGATGGTGCAAGACCATTCGGGCGCTTGGAATAACATTATTGACGGTCAAGAAACGACGGTTTTCGCAATCGTGAGTATTGTCAGCCGCTATTGGAGCCAGACTTTTTTTGATGTGTGCCTATCTACCTGTAATCGCATGGCGGCATCCTCCTATATACCGCCTATTTTCAACCGCAAACATTACTACAATGTCACAGTTATGATATGTTTCGACAATATACCAACCTCAAATGTCACAGCTTTGTGACATTTGAAAACCGGGGGCAAGTTGCCCCCGGTTTTCAAAGAAAAATTCAGTTTTGCCGCAGCCGTTCTATGATGCTGTCTTTAGCAATTTGCTGGTACAAGAGTGCTGGTATTACCACAGTCAGGAGTATAAGGAACGGATAAATCACCAGCATGGGCCACATGACAAAGCGATAGGTAAAGAACCATATCCCACTGGAAATTCCCCGCACGACTACCACAGAAAACAGAACGCCCAGGACAACCGATGTGATGATCGTTCCCACAGCATAATACAATCCCTCAAAGGAGAGCATACGTTTCAACTGTTTTCCGGTCATGCCGATGCTTTGCAGCATGGCAAATTCCTTTTTGCGGGTGATAACGCTCGTCAGAACGGAGTTTACAAAATTTGCGATACCGATAATGCCGATGATGATACTCAACGCTCCGCCGATGGTGATAATCAGGGAGGTCAGGTCATCAAAGGAGCTGACATAGGTTTCCTTGGACTCAAAATCCATACTCGGCTCCACGCTGTCAATATAACTGTTCAAAAACTCCACCATTTCAGCTTCTGTTCCCTCCTTCACATCGAAGGGGAAACTGACAAGATGGGGGGTATCACACAGCGGCAGGAAGATTTCTGTTGGGAGGTAAAACCGGGCTTCGCCTGTGTTGCGGGTGGTGGCCGTGTTCTCGTTGGCCCGGACTTTTGCCAGGATGATAAAGTCATAGCTGTCCGTAATGGTGGTGGAAAGTTCCTCTGCTTTCAGATGGTTAATCCGTACTGTATCACCCACGCTGATATTGGGGTTGTCTATGATGGTTCCATCATCGTTACAATCCACACTCAGCAGGATATACTTGCCTGATTTCAGCTTTTCCAGGTCTATTGTCCCCTCTATGGCCTCCATGCCGTTCAGTAAAAAATCGTCCGCGCCATACAGGGCTACAAAAGAATTTCCGTTCTGATCTTTGTTGTAGCTGAAAAAGGCGTTGTGTTCCGTGGAAAACGGTTCTTCCAGCACGCGGGAGGTATACAGCCTACCGCCATCCTCATAGGCTTCATTCTGCTGGACGGCATCTATAAAGGTTTCGGACAAGTCACTTTCGCTTGTTTCAAAACGAAACTGAAAATAATCTGCGGTGGAGATTACGAAATCGGTATCCAGAAATTTAGCGATATACTTGTCAATATCAAACCCGCCGGACAGGGTGAATACTGTGTTGAACAGCACCAAGCTCAATGTCATGGACACGATTACCAACACAGTACGCTTGCGGTTGCGGCCCAAGTTCGCCAGCGCCATGAAATGGAGCTTTGCGCCGTGGGTCGATTTCTTATCCTTGGTCTTGTGCTTTCCGAACGCCGCCGCATCGTTTTCTGTGTAGCGGATGGCCTCGATTGCGGAAACCGTACCCGCGATTTTAGCGGGCTTGCGGACGCTGACAAAGACCGTAAACAGGGCAAAGGCGGCGGAGCCAATGAAAATGAGGGGATTTACCGTCACTTTGATACCGGCGTCCGCAGTATAACTCGTCCCGTTCATCAGGAACGGCACCAGGGCCCGGCCAATGAAGAAGCCGACCAGCAGGCCGACAGGAATACCGATCAGGGACAGCCGCAGCGCCTGCCGGTTGATAAGCCGCTTGATCTGCCGTTTTGTCGTTCCCAATGTTTTTAGCTGCCCATAGGATTGAATGTCCTGGATAACGGAAATCTGGAAAATGTTGTAGATAATCAAATATCCCGTTACGATAATCAGCAGAACGCCAACGATGCCGGAAATGAGCATGGCCGGGTTGTCCGACAGTACGCCACTCTGATAGGCCGGACTGACGCGGGCAATCACATAATTGCCGTCCTCCTTGCTGCCGCCCATCGTATCGCAGGTATAGCCAGTTTCGGAAAGAAGCTGGTGGAGCTGGGCCTCTATATCGCCGTTCCCCCTGAACATCACATAGGCGGTGACAACGCCGGAATAGTCGTTGTCTATGGGATAGGTATAGGCCAGAATATCCGAGTGAGCATCCACAAAGGCTTTTGATACGATCAGCCGTCCGATGTTGCTCAAGCTGTCCGTTTCCCAAAAACCGCAGAGGATAAAATCGGTGGTGTACTCTGTCCCCTTGATGTCATAGGTCAGCGAAACAGTTTCCCCGATCTGCGCCGGTACGCCCAGGGCGTCCAGCGTCTTTGTGTCCGCGATGATCTCATTTTCTGCTTCGGGCCGGTGGCCTGTTGTGGGGGCGTAACGGGCAAATTCCAGCGCGGTATCGTCCATATACCACAAGTCAGAGCGCCAGCGTTCCAGGCCCGGATTTTTCAGCCGGTAGGAAACCGCCTTTGTATAGGCGATGCGGTCAATCAAGGGATTTCCCGCCACATCGTTGAAAACTTCATCGCTGATATAGTTTAAGACCGCCTGCCCGTCGCCGCCCGCTTTGCGGATATTCTGATCGTGAACGGTGTCCATCAGGCCGGAACCCAGGGTGAAGATCGTGGTGAACAGTATCGTAGTCAGAATGATTGCGATAATCGCAATGATATTTCTGCTTTTGCTTGCTTTGAAATAGCGGCCTGACAGCTTTTTTATGACAGCGCCGTTGTTGTTGCCGAATAAAATGTCATTCATCGCCTGCGCCCTCCTTACTTGGAAATCCTGCCGTCCTCAATGCGGATAATGCGGTCGGCAAGCTGGGCGACTTCGTTGTTGTGGGTAATCATCACCAGCGTTTGATGGAATTTGTTGCTGGTGACTTTCAAAAGCCCCAGCACATCGCTGCTCGTCCGGCTGTCCAGATTGCCGGTCGGCTCGTCAGCCAAAACGATGGCGGGCTTGGAAACGAGAGCGCGGGCGATGGCGACACGCTGCTGCTGTCCGCCGGACAGGTTGTTGGGCATACTGTTCAGCTTATCCCCCAGGGCCAGCAGGCGCACGACTTCATCCATGAATTTCTGGTCTACGGTATCGCCGTCCAGCTCTACGGGCAGGACAATGTTTTCATAGACGTTCAGAACAGGGACGAGGTTGTAATTCTGGAAGATAAAGCCGATGTTGCGCCTGCGGAAAATGGTAAGCTGCTCGTCGTTCAGTTCGGCCAGTTCCTTGCCCCTCACCTTGACGCTGCCGGAGGTCGGCACATCCAGACCGCCCATCATGTTCAGCAGAGTGGACTTCCCGCTGCCGGAGGTTCCGACGATAGCGACAAATTCCCCCTGCTCAACGGAGAGGGTCACGCCGTCCAGCGCCTTTGTGATGTTCGGCTCCGCGCCGTAGTATTTTTTGAGGTCAGTCGTTTGCAAAATGCTCATGGGTTGCACCATCCTTTCTGTGATGCCGCCAGTCTAACAGCCAATTCTCACAGAAATGTCACAGGCCGCTGTTTTTTCACCCTTGAAATGTCACAATTCTGTGACATTTCGAGAAATTTTTATCCACGGGGCAGGAATACGGAAAATGTAGAGCCATGCCCTACCGTCGAAGTGACCTTGATGTAGCCGCCTTGCATGGTGATGATCTCACGGGCAAGATACAGTCCTATGCCGATGCCCTCAATGTCGTGTACTTCTTCTTCCCGGTAAAAGCGTTTGAAAATCATGCCTTGTCTGCTCTCCGCTATCCCTTTTCCGCTGTCCGTAATGTCGATCTTCACATAGAACTCCCAGCTTTGAACGGAAATTTGAATATCGCCGCCCGCTGGGGTGTACTTCACCGCATTGTCCAGAATGTTGAACAGAGCTTCACTTGTCCATTTCCTGTCGTGGGCCAGCACTATATCTGCTGGACAGTCCACGCTAACGTGGATATTTTTCCTTTCCGCGTTCAGCAGAATACCGCCCAGCGCCGCCGCCAGCGTATCATAAATCGGCTGCATTTTTCTCTCCAGCGAAATAACGCCGGTTTCCAGGCGGGAGGTCTTTATCATGGCCTGCATGAGAAAGTCCAGTTTTTCAAGCTGGCCGCCGGACGCCTGCAAAAACTCCCGCCGCTTTTCCTCTGGCATGGGTTGTTCCAACAACGTGGCATTTACCATTTTGAGATTGCTGATTGGCGTTTTTACCTGATGGGATATGTCGGAGATCAATTCCTGCAAATCGGCCCGCTCTTTCGCTATACTCTCCCGGTTCTCCCGCAGGACTTCATATAGGCGCGTCAGCCGGTGATTGATTTTGTAAAACAGGCTTTCTTCCTCGCAGATTTGTGACGGTGGTGCTACTCCATCCAGCATATTATCTATTGTCCGGCACAGGTTGTCCGAAAACAAAACCAGCTTTCGGCGCAGAAAGGCCACAAAAGCGGCGACACAGGCAAACACCAGCACAACGAACAGCAGCACCAGACATACGACTGCCGGATTTTTGGTAAGGAGGACAGCCGCACCAATGGTAGCGGCAGAAATCACACCTAAAAAAGCAGCGCCTACCGCACAGGCGCGGTTGGTGGAAAGTTTATCAGCACTCACTTTTTCAGCCCCCCAATCCACATATAGCCCATGCCATAGACGGTCTTGATATATTGCAGGCCGTCTATCTCGATCTTTCCCCGGATGCGGCTGATTGCAACAGTCAGGGCGTGTTCATCCACAAAGTTTTCGTCTGCGTCCCACAGCTTTTCAAGAAGTACCTGCCGGGTCAATACGATTTGCGGATTTCTCACCAGCACCTTTAGCAAACGGTATTCCATTGGCGTGAAAATAATTGGCTCGCCCGCAAGGGTGGCGGTCAGTTCCGAAAAATTGATGGACAGCGTACCATCTGTATAACAATCGCCGCCTGTCTGCTTCTGGATGCGGGCCAGCAACGCTGATACCTTTTTGCGGAATACACTGATAGGGAACGGCTTTGTCACATAATCATCCGCCCCCAACTCAAAACCTTTCAGCATATCGCTCTCCATATCATTTGCCGTCAGGAAAATCACAGCGGTATCTGGACGGCGCTCTTTGATTTCTTTGCAAAAATCAAAACCATTTCCATCAGGCAAATTGACATCCAGCACAATCAGATCATAGTCCTGCGCTTCGCAGAAATTGACCGCTGCTGATTTTGTCATGGCAGCGTCCACAGTGTAACCAGCCGCGGAAAGGTTGTAGCAAAGAGTATTGTTCAAAAGATGGTCGTCCTCAACTACCAAGAGCCTCATGGCTTCACGTCCTTTCCTTTAGTAGGATAACATGAAAATGTCACAGAAATATCACAATACAATAGATTTGACGAAAATCAGTATAAACCGTTACTTGCTTAATACGCAAGATGCTATTGTTAAGAAATGCGGGAATTGCCCTCGCATTTCTATAAAATTCGCCGATTTGTAATTGACAAACCGCTTTCCCGTGTGGTATCCTACAATACTCCCTCATAGGAGCGCCAACTGAATAGGCTAATCTGATTGATACAGATAAAGCCGGTTACATACACAAACCAAAACAAATACCAGCGGGTCGAGGGCCGTCCTGCTGGTGCGGTTGTGTATGTGACCGGCTTTTTTATTTGCTCTGGCAACAAAAAACTTGAAAAAGGCCCAAGAAAAAAGTTCCGTTTTGGGCATTGAAAGTTGTAGTAGGGGGTGGGAGGAAAATTCTGAGTGGCGGCAAAAGTGCCGTCACCGTTTAATCCATCTGCAGAGATGACGGCAGATTTGCCGTCACGTTTGTGCGGCATTACAAGTGATGCCACTATTCTTTCCCGCAACCTGAGTATGGTATCACCCATGATGCCATAGCCCGGACATGGAACAAGCCAAACAAACCTACGCAGAAAAATATTCTCATCGCAGCTCTACGAAAAAAGCCGAACCGATCCGCTTCCCACTTCACCGGCTCACAGAGTATCCCTGTCCACAGGGATAGGAACCGATCCGCTTCCCACTTCACCGGCTCACAGAGTATCCCTGTCCACAGGGATAGCGAGCATCGGATTTCGCCCCCCACGGGGCAAAATCCAGTTCCAGGGGAGACCCCTGAATACCCCCTCCCACGGCGGAAATTTGACAAAATGGAGGAATTACTTTGAGTACCAACGACAAAAAAGTACGGCTGAAAATCAGACTGACTGAGAAAGAAAAAGCCAAGCTGGAGCATGACGCCGCCTTGTGCGGCCTGACCCAATCCGAATACTTCCGAGAGATTTGCCTGGGCAAGCGGCCCCGGCCCAAGCAGCCGCCGGAGTTTTGGGAATTGCTGGACGCTGTGTATGAAGTCCATGATAAGCTGGAACGGCTGACGGTCTACTGCCCGGAGATGACAGAAGAATGTTTGCGGTTTGAACGGCTCGTTCT
>JAETOJ010000001.1 GCA_021768085.1 Bacillota bacterium | reverse complement strand
AAATCGTGAACACTCTTTTTGAGCAAGGCAGTACCTGATTTTTGTTACCCCCCGCCGCCGAAAAATGACAAAATTTCTTCGGCGTTTTCTTACAATTTCATATCGGCGTTGACAGCCCGGATATCCTCCAGGCGGCGACCGTCATCATGCAGTATACCGGGTACACCACCGTTTCGGAGCAGGACGCGCCCACCTATGCCTGCGTGGGCACCAGTGACGGCATCGCCAGCTGGCGCACCATGCAGTCCCGGCTGGAGGGGCTGGAGGCTCTGGGTATCCCCACCGAGTTCCACGCCTACGAGGGCCTGGGTCACGGCTTCGGCCTGGGCACCGGCACCGTGGCCGAGGGATGGATCGAGGACGCGGTGAAGTTCTGGGAAGGCCAAACAGACGACAGTGCTTTTCATGACGTGTCTTCCGATGCCTGGTATGCCGACGCGGTAGGCTGAGCGGCTCCAATCCGCTATCTGACCTGGCTTTTGGAAGCCCCAACGCTGAATTGTACCGTAGAGGGCTGGGCTGTGCCGCTGCTCCCGGCTAATGCGCCTGAGTCTTGCGCAACTTCATAATTCTTTTGAAGTGCAGTGCTGATTTGTTTCAACGCTGCACTTCTCTTTGGGGATGGCTGATTTGACGCTTACACTTTTTTTGTCAGGCCGAGCCCGCTCCCGTCAGCGGGAGTGGGCTTCATAGAAACATGGTATGCCCGTTCAGCAGAAAGCTCAGACGGGCCAGCCGCTGGCAACGACTCCTGACTGTCTAAAGAAAACAGGATGGGCCATCTGCGGTAGGGGAGTGATCAATCGGCCTACTATGAGTCCATCTACAATAACCAGGAGTTGGGTCACAGAACCAAGGCGGTGTGTGCATCTCCCTGAAAGACCACACCAATAAGGAGGGTACCTGCTGGCCGGGAATCAAGGCTATTGACGCCGGAGTAAGCCTGTCCTGCTCGACAGTGAAACGGGCGCTGGACGATTTAGTGAAAGCGGGGTTGCCAGAGAAGTTCAGACGGTGGCAGGAGAATGGAAGCTAACGTCTAATCTATATAAGATCAGGACAAATTAATTTTTTATGCTAATTGCCGGAGCATATTTTGTGGTCCTATTCACATTTATGGGGGAGTGTGCTACATTGGCAGGAAGACGAGGTGGATATGATGCAGATATTGAAACATAGTCCATAATTGTGAACCTGCTAACAGAAGAGTGAAGCCTAAAACCCAAATACTTCTCCGGCCCGGCGGATGTTGCCTTCGGCGTCAATGCCGAAGGGGCAGCGTTTGGTGCACGCGCCGCAGTGAATGCACTTTGACGCCGGGACGGACAGCCCGGAATACCGCCGGATCAGCTCGTCCGTTACGCCGCCCTGGGCCATATCCGCCAGCTTTGTCACCTCGGCGATGTCGATTTTCCGGGGGCAGGGCTGGCAGTGGTTGCAATACATACACTGGTTTTGGAATTTGCCCACCAGGCTGTCGTTGATCTGGCTGAAATCCCGCTCCTCCTCAGTGGCGGTGAGGTAAGCCAGGGATTGGTTCAGCTCGTCCACGCTGGCAAACCCGGGCACCGGACAGGCTACCTGGGGGATGGACAGGATGTAGCTAATGCACTGCACCGGGGTTAGCTCCAGCAGGCCCTTTAGCCGCCCCTCCTCGTGGCCTTTCAGGATGTTCCCGGCGGCAAAGGGTTTCATGGCCACGATGGGTACCCCCATCTCCCCACACAGATCGTACAGCTCCTGCTTGGTGGGGTAGGCGTCCTGCTCCGCCTGGGTCATGGAGCGCACCTCCCGGCCCTTCATCCGGGCGTCCGCCGAGTCCTGGGGCAGCAGGTTGAACAGCGGGTTCACAGGAAACATAAGCACATCCAGCTTGCCGCTTTTCACCGCCGCCAGGGCGATGTCCGTGCTGTGGGTGCTCAGGCCGATGAAGTTCGCTCGGCCCGCGTCTTTCAATTCCTTGGCATAGGCGTACATCCAGCCGTTGAGGATGTTGTCCAGGTCGTCAAAATCATCGCAATTGTGGAGAAACAGCACGTCGATGCAGTCCGTGTCCAGCTTTTCATAGAACTGATCCAAAAAGTCCTTGCACAGCGCCTCATCCCTGGTCTTGACGTACTGGCCGTCCAGGTCGGCGCAGCCCAAATGGCCCGCCAGATACACCTTGGCCCGGACGCCTTTCAGCGCCTTCCCATAGTACTCCCGGGTGCTGGGGGTGCCCACAAACAGGTCAAAGTAGTTCACGCCGGCATTCACCGCCGTCCGCACCAGATCATAGACGGTCTGCTCCTCCGCCGTCCACACATACTCGCAGCCCACGCCAATGGCGCTCACCTTGAGGCCGGTCTTGCCAAAATCCCGGTAAATCATGCTGTTTCCTCCCTGTTGTCAGTTGTTTTGGAATACATCAGTCAAGAATTCATCATAGGCCGGTATCCAGTCGCCCCATTGTAGGCGATGGCCTGGGCCAGATCGGTATAGGGGTCGCCAGGGCAGGGTGCGGTCAATCAGAGCCTTGAGCTGGCCGTTCATGGCGTAGAAATACACTGAGGTGGCCAGCACGATGACGTCCGCCGCCACCAGATGGTGCTCCATCTGGTGGCACTGGAGGTCGGTGACCTTGCCGATCTTCAAAATTCCGTTTTCCGCTCTATCGTTGGACAAAATTATAAACCAGACGGAGCCTTTTGAGAAGTTCCATCTGGTTACAAGGTTTGAACCTTTAGGTTTTAGCCACTTGGCCGACCTGTCCCACGGCCATAATAAACTGCATGATTTCCTTCGGCGGGTCCTTGGCGTAAATCAGACCGTAGGGGATGGTATACGGGCAGTCCAGCGGGATGGTGGCCAACAGGGGATGCACCCCACTCCAGCACTCGGCGGACAAAAGCAGCTCCCGGGAGGATGCCAATTGATTAAAAGTATTCGTGTCCAGATATGGGGTGCTTTTGATGCGGATCTCCGGGTGGTTTCGCTCCAAATCGTCCCGCACCGCGTCCTGATAGGAGGACAGCCCCCGGTCCGCCATCCACAACGTCTCCCCATGCAGGTCCTGGAAGGTGAGGCGCTCCCGGTCCGCCAGAGGATGGGTCTTAGTGCAGGTGACGCACAGGGGTAGGTCCCTCAGATGAAAGGATTGGTAGCGGTCCCCCCAGTAGCTGGTCTGATAGGGGCAGGAAATCACGTCGATGCGCTCCCCCAGATGTTCCAGTACCTCGTTGAAGGCGGGGACGGTGTCCTCAAAGGGGACGATCTCCAGCTTAATGTTGGGGTGCTTTTGGGCGGCTTTGCCCCACTGCTCCAGCAGCAGATTGACCGGATTCATCAGCGACACGCCGATGTGGACGACATACTCCCCGGGGCCCTCCAGCTCCCGGGCATGACGCAGTACTGCGTTGGACTGGCGGATCATCTTTTTCGCCTCGGTGTAGATCAGCCGCCCCGCGTCGGTGAGGGCCAGCCCCTGGGGGCTGCGGTGGAATAGCTTTATTTCCAGCCGCTCCTCCAGTAGGTTGATCTGCTTGGTGATGGCGTTGGCCGAGATGAACATTTTTTCAGACGCCTTGAGAAAACTGCCGGAATCAGCCGCCTGGATAAACGTGTCCAAGTGCTTGTCGTACATGAGCGGGCCCCCTTTGTTCTATCCTTTTGGTGGGGCCTATTATAACTTTTTTCTCCTTCCCCCGCAAGCCTTTTTTCGGTAAAATACAGATCAGGACAAGACACGGGAGGTGCTTGCGTTTGGGCAGGCAGCTGGTGGCCTATTATTTCCGGTGGGGCCAGAACTTTGCCGGATATGCACGACATCCCCAGTGGCCCTGGATCAGGCGTGCGTGGATCTGGTGTACGCCGCCCGAGACGGGCAGTCCCTGGTGAACGCAGGGAGTCCCGCAATGCGGACGTTGTGCTGGCCCACGGGGAGGCGATCGGCCTGGGTAGCCAGACGTATGCATTGGTGAGCATCGACAGCTGGCCGATCGGACAGAAAGGAGGAGGTGCCCATGCTGGATACCCTTCATCGGGAGTTCGTCTACCTCTGGTATTACTTTGAGCTCCAACTCCGGCAGATCTTCCCCTACTGGGTGCTGGGCATGGGCATCGGTTCGGTGCTCTCTGTCTTTTGCAAGGGGGCCATCCACCGGCTGTTCGGCTCCATGCAGGGCAAAAAACTGGGGGCGCTGGGGGTTATCCCTGCCAGTGCCCTGGGCATCGCCTCGCCGCTATGTATGTATGGCACCATCCCCCTGGCCGCCTCCTTTTCCAAAGGCGGCATGGCCGACGACTGGCTGGCGGCGTTTATGATGAGCTCCATTCTGCTCAACCCTCAGCTCATCATCTACAGTGCTGCTTTAGGACCTGTGGCGCTGACCATCCGTGTTTTTTCCAGTTTCTTGTGCGGAGCGGCGGCGGGGCTGCTGGTGCGGAAATTTTTCTGGGAAAAGCACTTCTTCAACTTCGACCGGTTCTCCGGCCCCATCAACCGGGACACCGACCCCAACCCCCTCCTGCGCCTGCTGAAAAACATGGGCCGCAACGTCAAGGCCACCGGGCCCTGGTTCCTGCTGGGCATTGCCCTATCCGCCCTGTTCCAGCGGTACGTGCCGTCCGAGTTGGTGACGGATCTGTTCGGCTCCCAGCGGGGCTTTGGAGTGTTGATGGCGGCCACCATCGGCGTGCCGCTGTACGCCTGCGGCGGCGGGACTATCCCGCTGCTGATCCAGTGGCTGGTGGACGGTATGAGCCTGGGCAGCGCCTCCGCCTTCATGATCACTGGCCCAGCCACCAAGATCACCAACCTGGGGGCGCTAAAGATCGTGTTGGGGGCCAAGCACTTTGCTTTGTATTTAGCTTTTGTGGCACTGTTTTCCTTGGCGGTTGGGATATTTGTGGATCTGATCTTGCCTCTCTGAACAAAAAGGAGCAATTGAAAATGAAATTGAAAAAAGTGTTCCCCTGGTGACCTGACTGGTTTGGGCGCCGCAGCCCTCCATCTCCCGGCCACCGGAGGAGAAACGTACGTTCCCCGATGCCATCACCATATACGGTCCGGGGGATTCCTTTATCTTCACTGCCTCGGGTACGGAAAATTTTGCCTACTCAGGTTTCAAGCGCGGGGTGCTGGCCATGGGGGAAATGGACGTGTTTACCTTCGTGGACAGCGAGCGGGAGGGCTATGCCCACGACGGCGCGGCGGCAAACGAATATATGTATAGCACCCTGCGGTTTTCTGGAGTTCACTTCACGATTGACACCACTTAGCGGAATAGGGTAAACTGGGGCAAAGGCAGGTGAGCGCCATGTATAACCCCCAATTGGACACCTTTATCCGGGTGGGGGAGGCAGGTAGCTTTAACAGGGCCACCGAGGAGCTGTTCGTCTCCACCACGGCGGTGATCAAGCAGATCAATCTGCTGGAGTGGGAGCTGGACGTAAAGCTGTTTGTCCGCACCCACCGGGGGCTGGCCCGCCCCGCCAGTTCAGCGGTTTCTGGACGCGGTGCAAATGCTGTACCGCTGAACATCAAGCTTATCACGATCAGACAGCCGGAGCCCGAATGGGCTCCGGCTGTCTTAGCTTGTCAAAAAACCTCGCCAGTGGCGAGGCCTTTTGACAAGCTAAACCCCCAGCTTCGCCGGGGGTGTTTATGCTATCATTTTCTGCGCAGCGTAGCCTTTGAATTATTTTCTACGAGGAAGGGGCTTTTGCTCAGAATGAAATATGTGCATATTGATTTTGAAAAAAGACGGGCTTCCTTTTTTTCTCACTTGTGCTATAATAAGGCTTAACGAAGCAGTAACCCTCTGTTCTGTATTTCATGGAACCCCAAGATAGCACGATGGAGGCCACAATACTAAAGATAATTTATATTGTAGGAGGTACCACCACATGTCAAAGAAGAAAATTGTAAAGCCCAGCAGTAAAAGAAAGCCTTACTCAAGAGCTACTGCGACAGAGCGCAAAGTGGAGGTTGTCGAAAAGGCCCCTGCAAAAGATGTGCTCGTGGAAGTCGAAACAGGAGAAGCCACTGCGGTGGAAGTCACCACAAAGACGTTCCCCGAGGTGGAGCCTGCGGCGGTGGTCGTAGAAGAATCCCTATCGGCGGAGTGTGCGGAGGCAGCCGTGGAAAGCATACCAGCGGAAGTGGCCCCGCCGGAAGAACGCTACATATCCCCCAGAAGAAGCGTTGCGTTTATCGGCTCGGAATGTTATCCGTTTATCAAAACTGGAGGGCTGGGCGATGTGATGTACGCGCTTCCCAAGGCGCTGGTGAAGCAGAACTGTGATGTAAAGGTTATTCTCCCGAAGTATAAATGTATCCCGTGGGAATACCAGCAAAAAATGATTTACCGCGGCTCTTTTCAGATGGATCTCTGTGCAGACGGCAGAGCCTTCTATGTGGGCATTATGGAGTATGTCTGGGATGGCGTGGTATATGATTTCATTGACAATGAGGAATTTTTCAGCGATGGAAATCCATATACCAATCTCATTGACGACATTCCAAAATACTGCTATTTTGCGAAAGCTGCCTTGGCGGCGCTGAACTATATGGATTGGATCCCCGATATTATCCATTGCCATGATTGGCAGGCTGCGCTGGTTCCCGTTTATCTGAGAACGCAGTTTGTCAATACCAAACTGACTACCGCAAAGACTATTTTGACGATTCACAATCTGCGATTCCAGGGAATCTATGACATCCCAACCATCCGCTACTGGTCCGGACTGCCGGATTATGTCTTTAACAAGGACGCCTTAAAGGTGAAATACAAGGATGCCAATATGCTGAAGGGAGGACTGGCCTACTCAAATATCATCACCACTGTGAGCCAGACCTATGCTGGTGAAATTCAGAGCGCATACTACGGTGAAACTTTGGACGCCCATCTACGGCATCATTCCGGGAAATTGCGCGGTATTGTAAACGGGATCGACTATGATATCTGGAATCCTGCTACCGATGATAGGCTGTATGTAAATTACAGCATGACCGACGTACTGGAAAAGAAGAAGGAAAACAAACGCAAATTACAGGAGGAATTGGGCCTGGAGCAGGATGAGCACAAATTTGTGATCGGGCTGATCTCTCGGCTGACGAACCAGAAGGGCCTGGATCTGGTTACCTCCATCCTCCCACAGGTGATAGACGGGCATACGCAAGTGGTGGTGCTCGGCACCGGGGATCAAGGCTATGAGGATGCGTTCCGGTATTATGAGCATACCTATAAGGGGGACGTCTGCTCCAATATTATGTATGATGAGACGCGGGCGCATCGGATCTATGCAGGCGCAGACGCCTTGCTGGTTCCGTCCCGGTTTGAGCCCTGCGGATTGACACAGCTCATTGCCATGCACTACGGGACGGTGCCCATTGTCCGGGAAACCGGCGGCTTGAAGGATACGGTAGAGCCATACAATATGTACTTCAACACAGGAAACGGGTTTACGTTTGACCGCTACGATGCCGGACTGCTGCTGGATGCCATCAACAGGGCCAAGACGTTTTATTTTGAAAATCGCTGGTGCTGGGATGAAATGGTACAGCGGGACATGGATAAGGATCTGTCTTGGGAAAACTCTGCAAAACAGTATAAAGACTTGTATCTGGACTTGACCAGATAACCGCCTGGGGCATTCCGAACAGATAGTACTGACGTAAAGTTCCCATACTGGAACCCTGGAAAAGCATCCGCCTTTGACCTGCTGATTGGGATAGATTGGGCCAATTTGCGAGCTATGCACCGCATCTGCGGCGGCGATTCTGCCGGGAAACCGTAGTAAAACAATCCAGAGCAGGAAATGGTCACAAGATGCTGTAAAAATTTGTAGAAAGGGAAATCCCCGTTTTCGGCAACGCCTGAAAACGGGGATTCGTTTGTCCAGTCAGGTGGCGGGTAGCTCACGCTGCCACCGCTCCAGCTCCTCCGGGGTGGCCAGCACCGTGTGGGTGCCGCCCACATGGTGCTCCACGCCCTTCTCATAGTCCACGCCGGCGGCGTTCTTGTCGTAGGCCACCGAGCGGCGCCGCTTCTCCACCTCGGGGTTGGGGTGGGGGACAGCCGAGAGCAGGCTGCGGGTGTAGGGGTGGATGGGATTGGAGAAGATCTCCTCCGTAGTGCCCGTCTCCACCAGGTAGCCCAGGTGGAGCACCCCGATGCGGTCGGAGATGTACTTCACCATGCTGAGGTCGTGGGCGATGAACAGGTAGGCGCACTTGGTTTCCTCCTGGATGTCTTTCATCAAGTTGACCACCTGGGCCTGGATGGACACGTCCAGGGCGGAGATGCACTCGTCGGCGATGATGAGCTTGGGGTTCATGATGAGGGCCCGGGCGATGCCTACCCGCTGGCGCTGGCCGCCGGAGAACTGGTGGGGGTAGCGCTCGGCGTGGGCAGGGGACAGCCCCACTTTTTTCAGCATGGCTCCCACCGCCTCCCGGCGTTCTTCGGCGCTGGAAAAGCGCTTGTGGATGTCCAGCCCCTCACCGATGATGTCCCCCACCTTCTTCCGTGGATTCAGGGAGGACATGGGATCCTGGAAGATCATCTGCATATCCCGGCGGAGCATGGCCCTGGTGTCCTTGTCCAGGGAGCCGGAGATCTCCTTCCCCTCAAAGGTGATGGAGCCCGCCGTGGGGTCGTAGAGGCGGATGACGCTGCGGCCAATGGTGGTTTTGCCGGAACCGGACTCCCCTACCAGACCATAGGTCTCGCCGGGGTAGATCTCAAAGGATACCCCGTTTACCGCCTTGACGGAGAACTTCCGGGAGACGGGGAAGTGCTGCTTCAGCCCCTCCACCTTCAATAACGCTTCGCTCATAGGTATTTTTCCGCCTCCTTTTTGGCCCGCTCCAGCCGGGCGCGCAGCCCCTCGGGCAGTTCCACCTTGGGCGCGTCCGGATGGAGCAGCCAGGTGGCGGCGTAGTGGGTATCGGAAATTTTGAACAGCGGCGGCGCCTCCTTCTCGTCAATCCGCATGGCAAAGGCGTTGCGGGGGGTAAAGGCGTCGCCTTGGGGCTCGTGGAGCAGGTTGGGCGGGCTGCCGGGGATAGAGTAGAGCCGGTCGTCGTCGGTGTCCAGATCGGGCATGGCGGACAGCAGGCCCCAAGTGTAGGGGTGGGCGGGCTCGTAGAAAATCTCGTCTACCTTGCCCACCTCCACGATCTTGCCGGCGTACATCACGTTGACGTAGTCGGCCACTTTGGCCACCACGCCCAGATCGTGGGTGATGTAGATGACGGACAATGCCAGCCGGTCCTGCACCTCTTTGATAAGCTCCAGGATCTTGGCCTGGATGGTCACGTCCAGGGCGGTGGTGGGCTCGTCGCAGATGAGGATGTCGGGGCTGCCGGACAGGGCGATGGCGATCACCACCCGCTGGCGCATTCCGCCGGACAGCTGATGTGGATAGTTCTTCATCCGCTTTTCCGCGTCGGTGATGCCCACCAGCTCCAGCAGCTCCACCGAGCGCTTCCATGCGTCCGCCTTGGACATGCCCCGATAGAGGATCATGCTCTCCATGATCTGCTTGCCGATCTGCATGGTGGGGTCCAGGGAGGTCATGGGATCCTGGAACACCATGGCGATGCGGTTGCCGTTGATGGTTTTGCGCAGCTGCTTTTTGGGCAGCTTCAGCAGGTCCACAGTCTGCTCGGGGCCGTCCCCTTCGGCATAGGTATACAGCACCTGGCCGCTGTTGATGACGGCGTTGCTGTCCAGCAGTCCGCAGGCGGCCTTCATCGTCACCGATTTGCCGGATCCAGACTCGCCCACGATAGCCACGGTCTCGCCCTTTTTCAAAAGCAGGTTGACCCCCCGGATGGCGTGGATGACGCCGGCGTTGGTGCGGAAGGAGATATCCAGGTCCTTGATCTCCAAGATTGTTTTGTTTGCCATGGTTCTCCCCTCCTTACATGTCTTCCAGCTTGGGGGCCAGGGCCTCCCGGAAGCCGTCGCCGATGAAGTTGAAGCCCAGCATCAGCAAGGCCAGCACGATAATGGGGGGCATGATCTGATAGGGCAGGGTGGTAATGTTGTTGAAGCCCGCCTCGATGAGGGAACCGATGGAGCACTCAGGTAGCACGATGCCCACGCCCACGAAGCTGAGGAACGCCTCGGTGAAGATGGCGGTGGGGATGG
Organism: Bacillota bacterium; assembly: GCA_021768085.1. Lineage (GTDB taxonomy): Bacteria > Bacillota > Clostridia > Oscillospirales > Oscillospiraceae > Enterenecus. Next base: position 171,072 of record JAETOJ010000001.1, on the reverse strand, counting down.
AAAACATCACCTGGGTGATGATGGGGCCGATGGTGTTGGGCAGGATCTGGCGGAAGATGATGTGGAAGCTGCCCGCCCCCAGAGTGCGGCTGGCCAGCACGTACTCTTGCTCCTTGAGCTTGAGCATCTCCGCCCGGCTGATCTTGCTCATGCCGATCCATTCGGTGAGCAGCAGGGCCACAATTACCAGAAACATCCCCTTGGGCATGAAGATGGCCAGCACGGACACGATAACCAGACGGGGCACGGAATTGGAGATCTCCACAATCCGCTGCATGATATTGTCCACCATGCCGCCAAAGAAGCCGGAGATCAGGCCGTAGCTCATGCCGATAATCATGTCGATGACAATGGTGACAAAGGCGATGATAAGGGAGATGCGGGCACCGTCCCAGGTGCGAGTCCACAGGTCCCGGCCCACATCATCGGTGCCGAACAGGAAGGTGTGATCCGCGAACAGCTCAGTGTTTTGGCCGCTGCCCTGGAGCACGCCGGAGATCTGGGGGCCGATGCCCTTGGCCACGATCTGCTTGCCCTCGGCGCTGGTGACGGAGATAATATCCTTGTAGCTGTAGGAGCTCATCATGGGGCCGAAGATGGCGAAGAACATGATGAGCACCACGATGACCAGTCCTGCCACTGCCCGCTTGTTCCTGAAAAAGCTGATGGCCACGCCCTTCCAGTAGCCCTGGGAGGCGAAGTTCTGATCGGTAGTGATATCCCGGTCAGGGAGGAACTGGAAATCCTCCTTGACGGGCACGTATGGCGTGTTGTTCATGATCCACCCTCCTTTGCGGAAACCCGGATGCGGGGATCCAGTAGGCCGTAGAGCAGATCTACCACCAGCATGATCCCAATGTATAGTGCAGAGTAGAGGATGCCCAGGGCCAGCACGTAGTTGTAGTCCACGCCCTCGCCGGTGATGGCATCCACCATCAACTTGCCAATGCCGTTGATGCCGTAGATCTTTTCTACCACCAGAGCACCGGTGAGCAGGTCCACAATCAACGGGGCCAGCACCGTGACAATGGGCACCAGGGCGTTGCGCAGAACGTGCTTGCGCACCAGCGTGCCGCCGTACAGTCCCTTGCTCTCTGCCAGCCGGACGTAATCGCTGTCCATCACCTCCACCATCTCGTTGCGGGTAAAACGGGCCACCGTGGACATGGTAAACAGGCTCAGGGACAGGGACGGGAGCACAGAGGAGAACAGGAACCGGTTGGCATCAAAGAAGTAGGGAAAGTAAGGAATTTTAAAGGAAAAGAAGTATTGCAAAAAAATCAGAAACACGTAGGAGGGCACGCACACGCCGATGATGGAGAACACAGTGCAGAAGTGATCCAGGAATTTTCCTCGGTTTAGCGCCGCCACAATGCCCAGCAGCAGCCCCACTGCCGTACCCACCAGGATGGCCAGCCCGCCGATGCGGAAGGAGTTGGAGATGGCGGTGGCCAGCACGGTGTTGATGGGCGCGCCGTTGTAGAGGGAGGTACCCTTGCCAAAGTCGCCCCGCAGAAGGTTGGACAGATACCGCCCGAACTGGATCAGGATGGGGTCGTCCAGCCCCATCTCCGCCCGCTTGGCCGCGATGGCCTCCGCGCTCATCCGCTCCGAGGGGAAGGGGTTGCCGGGCATGATGCGCACCAGCACAAAGAGCAGGAACACGATGAGAAACAGGGTGAGCAGGGCCAGCCCAACCCGTTTCAAGGTATATTTTACCATAAGCATTACCCCACATATTAAGTATGGTCTGTGTCTGCCGCAGTAAAAATCACAGTAGGGGAGGGGCTTGCCCCTCCCTCAGCGTGTGGAAAAAATCTTTTCGCCCCGCTGAGCGCGGATTTTTGACAGTCCTGAGAGGGCCAAGGCCCTCCCCTACGGCAATTCTGACAGGCTGCGGCGAAAAAGGGCGGGGAGCGGCTCTCAGAAGAAGGGCCGCTCCCCACAAATACTGCTGTTTTGTGTCAGCCCAGGGTAACGGACTTATAGACCCGGTTCAGGGCGACGGGGTGGAACTCGATGCCGGACACGCCGTCCGCAATCAGGTTGGCGTTGGACTTGGTATACAGGGGCGCGATAACGGCCTCCTTCATCACCAGCTCTTCACCCTCATACAGGGCGGCCCAGCGGGCGTCATAGTCGGAGACATAGGCGCCGGTGGTGCAATCCTTGATGATCTGGTCATACTCGGCGTTGCTCCAGAAGCCATAGTTATTGGCGTTGTTGGTCACCCACATCCCCATGTAGGTCATGGGGTCGGCGTAGTCGGGGCCCCAGCGGGTGAGCGCCACGTCGTAGTTGTCATTCTGCATCTTGTCCAGACGCTCGGCCTTGGTCATGGGCTGGAGGTTCAGGGTCACGCCGGGGAGGTTCTCCTCCACCTGGCTCTTGATGGCCTGGGCCACCTTGGCCACCTCGTCGCCCTCGTTGTTGCCGTAGATCACGGTGAACTCGAAGCTGTCCACGCCCAGCTCAGACTTAGCGGTCTCAAAATACTCCTGGGCCTTGGCCACGTTGAAGGAGCAGTAGTCGGCAAACTTCTTCTGGTCGGCGGAGAAGTCTTCGCCGGAGGTGGCGCTGGCGGCAAACTGGGGGGGCACGGCGGTGTAGGTGGCCAGAGAGCCGTCCATCACGTAGTTATCCACCAGGCTCTCCCGGTCGATGGCGTTGGAGATGGCCAGACGCAGGTTGGCGTTGGCCAGCATACCGCCCTGGGCGTTCTTGTCGGTCTGGCTGAAGGTGAGGTACCACATATAGCCGGCGCCGGTGACCTTCAGCTTGCTGGACAGGGTGGAGTCCTCCTCGGCGGAGGCCACCTGGCTGCCGTTGATGGTCACCAGATCCAGGGTGTTGCTCTTAAACGCGGTGAGGGCGTTGTCGGAGGAGCCCACCACCTGGTAGTTGATGCCGGCCAGCTTCACACGGCCGGCGTCCCAATAGGTATCGTTCTTCTTCAGAGACAGGCTGGCGGTGCCGGGGGTGTAGCTCTCCAGCACGAAGGCGCCGTTGGACAGGTAGGTCTCGGGGCTGGTGCCGTAGGTGCCCTCCGCCAGGCTGGAGTAGAACTTCTCATTGATGGGATAGAAGGCGGGGAAGTACATCAGGGAGGGGAAGTAGGACACGGGGGCGGTGAGCTCCACCACCACGGTCTTGTCGTCCGGGGCGCTGATGCCCAGGGTCTCGGGATCGGCCTCCCCGGCGGCGATGGCGTCGGCGTTCTTCACGTTGCCCACGCCGTCGCAGAACATATAGTTGTACTCAATGTTAGTCTTGGCGCCCAGCCGCCAGGCGAACACGAAATCGTTGGCGGTGACGGGGTCGCCGTTGGCCCACTTGGCGTCCCGCAGATGGAAGGTGTAGGTCAGGCCGTCGTCGGACAGATCGTACTTCTCAGCGATGGCGGGGACGGCCGCGCCGTCGGCGTCCATCTGCATCAGGCCGTCGATGCAGTCGGCGATGACCTCGAAGGAGTCGCCGTCGGTGGCCAGGTTGGTGTCCAGGGACATGACGTTGGTGGACAGCATGACATTCAGGTATTTGCCGCCGTCACCGCCCTGGCCGGGGGCGTTGGAGGCGCCGGGCTTGTCGCCGCCGCAGGCGGCCAGACTGAACAGCATCAGCGCCGCCAGCAGCATAGAGATGGTCTTTTTCATTCTATATCCGCATCCTTTCTGATTTTATCACATTAGAACATTAAATTGGCAATGTAATAAAGTGATGCAAGTATCATATCACAGTGTTGCATTTTATGCAAGTGACAAAATCAGCAAACATCGAAAGGAGATCGGAAACCTCTTTGGGGCATCTGTTCAGTTGATGGCAGAAAGACGGGGCATTTGGAGGCCTGTGCCAGGGATTATTTGAAATGAAGAAGCTGTTTTGGGAGAAAAACAGGGTGGAGAAGGTGCGTTTTACGCCCAAGAGGGGGAGGGAGACCGTGGAGCGCCAAAATTTTTCCATCGCACACGCAGCGATGACATTTTTGCATTTGCTCAGTTGATTTCCTGCATAGCAGATGCTCTGGGGGCGATTGAGCGCCTGCCGGGATATAGGAGCCTGTGTTCATCTTCCAAGGCGTCCGGCGCCATGGGCGGTGGAGTATCCGGGGCGTCCATGGCAGCTTTTATTTCTCGCGTTTATATTAAAAAAGTGATATGAAAAGGGAGAAAAAGGGAAAACCACTGGTTTTTCACAAAATTAGCGGTTGCAGCCAGCCGGTTTTCATGATACAATATTCTCAAACGCCGCCCTGCCTGCATCTGGCGTCAGCGAGAGGAGTGAGCGAAGTGATCCGCATTGCCATCGCGGAGGACGATCCCCAGTGCTTTACCCAGCTGGAGCAGTACATCGGAGACTATGGCCGGGAGACAGGCCGGGCCTTCCAGATCACCCACTACGATAACGGGGAGGATCTGGTGGAGCGGTACAGGCCGGAATTTGACTTGATTCTGATGGATGTGGATATGCCCTTTATGGACGGGATGACGGCGGCGGGCTATGTGCGAAAGCTGGATCCGGAGGTGGTGATCGTGTTCGTTACCAACCTGGCCCAGTACGCCATCCAGGGCTATTCCGTGAACGCGCTGGACTACATTCTCAAGCCGGTGAACTACTTCTCCTTTGCCCAGCGGCTGGGCAGGGCCCTGCAATACGCGAAAAAGCGGGAGGACGCCTGCCTCGCGGTGCCGGTGAAGGGAGGCTCGGTGAAGCTAAAGGTGGACGGCATCTTCTACATCGAGCGGCTGGGCCGGCAGCTCATGCTCCACACCCGCTCCGGCATACACACGTCCACCGCCACCCTTCAGCAGGTGGAGGAGGCCCTGGAGGGCCGGGGCTTCGCCCGGTGCAACAAGGGCTATCTTGTCAACCTGGCCTATGTGGACGGCATCCAGGACGGCTGCGCCGTGGTTCGGGGGGATAAGCTGCTCATCAGCCGGGGCCGCCGGGGGCCGTTTTTAGAGGCCCTGGCCGATCAGGTGGGAGGGGGCGCTCTGTGAACGCCATCTATCTGTCCGATATTCCACGGCTGGTTACCGCTTTGGCGGAGTGGTGCGCCTGCCTTGTCTACATCAGCGGGAACCCCCGGCGGCTCCGGGGGCCCCGGCTGTGGGGTGTGCTGGGGGTGGGGCTGGCCGCCCAATGCCTGTTTTTGATCCTCACCGACGGGCTGCGCCTCCTGTTCTGGCTGCCCTGTATGATCGTGGCGGTGGGGCTGATGCTGCTGCTGATCAGCCTGTGCTGCGATATCCCCCCGGCGGGGGCGGGGTACTGCACGGTGCGGGCCTTCGTGCTGGCGGAATTTGCCGCGTCGCTGGAGTGGCAGCTCTACTCCTATTCCGTGTACGCCCTGGGCTGGCAGGGGGACGGGGCGCGGAAGGGGGCGCTGTTCTGGACCATTCTGGCGGCGGTGTACGCCGCCGTCTTTGGGGGAATGTGGTGGCTGGAAAACCGCCGGGCCGACCCCCGGGCTGCCACCGCCCTCCGCCCCCGGGAGCTCATCAGCCCCGCCCTCATCGCCCTGGCCTGCTTTTTCCTGAGCAACCTGAGCTTTGTCTACAGCAAGGTTCCCTTCACCAGCTCGGAGCTGACGGATATCTACAATATCCGCACCCTGGTGGATCTGGCCGGGGTGGCCATGCTGTATGCCTACCACGTCCAGCGGTGCGAGCTCTATATGCAGCGGGAGCTGGACGCCATCCAGAACGTGCTGCAAAACCAGTACACCCAATACCGCCAGTCCCGGGAGAGCATCGAGGCCATCAACCACAAGTACCACGACCTGAAGCACCAGATCGCCGTGCTGCGCTCAGAGCCGGACGCCGCCAGGCGCTCCGCCTACCTGGACGGCATGGAGGAGGAGATCCGGGACTACGAAGCCCAGAACAAGACGGGCAATTCGGTGCTGGACACGGTGCTCACCGGCAAGAGTCTCTACTGCGCCCGCCACGGCATTGAGCTGACCTGCGTGGCGGACGGGGCGCGGCTGGACTTCCTGGACGTGATGGATGTGTGCACCATCTTTGGCAACATCCTGGACAATGCCATCGAGTGCGAGCTGGGCATACAGGACAGGGAGAAGCGGCTGATCCATCTGGCGGTATACGGCAAGCGGGATTTTCTTGTGATACGGTGCGGGAACTACTGCCCGGAGCCGCTTCAGTTCCGGGACGGCCTGCCTGTCACCACCAAAGGGGACGCCGTCTACCACGGCTATGGCATCAAGTCCGTCCGCCACGCGGCGGAAAAATACGGCGGCACCATGACCATCCACGATCAGGACGGGTGGTTTGAGATCCGCCTTGTGATCCCGCTGGAAAAAAAGTGAAAAAGCGCCCCTGCGTTGTTGAGTTTGACAAAAACGCAGGGGCGCTTGTTGTGCGAATCTGCCAATGCAAAATGCAGATTGAACGGAAAAACCCGCAGTTTGCGCAAATCGACGCCACGGGCGGAAAAGATGTGCTACACTCTCCTCAACCGGCGGGAACTGCCCGCCAAAAAGTGAATGAGGAGGAAGAAACAATGTTAGGCATCAACATGAACGACGTCATCACCACATTGGGCATGATCAAGGGCTATCTCATCGCCCTGGCCGTGATCCTGGTGCTGGCCGTCGTGGTTACCATCGCGGCCGTCAAGATCCAGAAGCCCCTGAAGGGCCTGGTGCGGGGCTCCGCGTGGATGGCCTTCGTGGTGGCCCTGGTGATCATCGTCAATTTGATTCTCACGGGCCCGCTGTACGGCATCGTCAGCATGGCCCTGCGGGGCGGCGGCGACATCAGCGAGGACAGCATCCAGGACGCCAGCGCCCTGTGCGAGGACATCGCGGACGAGGGTTTCGTGCTGCTGAAGAATGATGGACTGCTTCCCCTGGGGGAGGGCACCAAGGTGAATACCTTCGGCTGGTCCGCCACCAACCCCGTATACGGCGGCACAGGCTCCGGCTCCCTGTCTGGGCTGTACCCCACCGTCACCCTGCTGGAGGGCATCAAGCAGGCGGGCATCGAGTATAACGAGGATCTGACTAAGTTTTACACCGACTGGCGTGACAAGCGCCCCAACATCGGCATGATGGGCCAGGACTGGACCTGCCCCGAGCCCACCATCGCCGAGTATGACGCCGCCGGTATGTTCGACAAGGCCGCCGCCTACTCCGACGTGGCCATGATCGTCATCTCCCGGGCGGGCGGCGAAGGCGCGGACCTGCCCACAAGCCTGGATCCCAACGTGCCCGACACCTTCCAGGACGACGGCAGCGGCACCATGTTTGCCGCCTCTGGCCTGCGGTTCAGCGAGTATCCCGAGGATCTGAGCGCGGATAAGCACTACCTGGAGCCCACCACCCGGGAGCTGGCCATGATCGAGAAGGTCACCAGCCAGTTCGACAAGGTCGTGGTGGTGATCAACGCCTCCAACGCCATGGAGCTGGGCTGGATTGAGGACTACCCCTCCATCAAGTCCATCATCCTGGCCCCCGGTCCCGGCCAGACCGGCTTCAACGCCCTGGGCAACATTCTCACCGGCAAGACCAACCCCTCCGGCCGGACGGTGGACACCTTTGTGTACGACCTGACCGCCATCCCCGCTTTCCACAACATCGGCGAGTTCCAGTATACCAACCTGGACGATGTGTCCCCCATGTCCTACGGTTTCCCCGTGACCCCCAACTTCGTCAACTACGTGGAGGGCATCTACGTGGGCTACCGCTGGTATGAGACTGCTGCTGCGGAGAACGCCATCGACTATGACAAGACGGTGCAGTTCCCCTTCGGTTACGGCCTGAGCTATACCACCTTCCAGCAGAAGATGGGCGACATCACCGAGTCCAACGGCACCATCAGCTTTGACGTCACCGTCACCAATACCGGCAGCGTGGCCGGCAAGGACGTGGTGGAAGTCTACTACAATCCTCCCTACACCAACGGCGGTATTGAGAAGTCCGCCGCCAACCTGGTGGCTTTCGACAAGACCGGTATCCTGGAGCCGGGCAAGAGCGAGACCGTGAAGATCTCCTTCCAGGCGGAGGACATGGCCTCCTTCGATTACCAGGGCGCGGGTGCCTACGTGCTGGAGGCCGGCGACTACATCGTCTCCATCAACAGTGATTCCCACAACGTGCTCGACTCCAAGACCTACACTGTGGGCTCCACCGTCACCTACACCGACGGTCGCGCCTCCGACGAGACCCCCGCCGTCAGCCAGTTCGGCTACGCCCAGGGCGACGTGACCTACCTGTCCCGGAAGGACGGCTTCGCCAACCATGACGCCGCCGTGGCCGCCCCCACCAATTTCGAGATGGCCGCCGATGTGAAGGCGGGCTTCTACAACCACACCAACTATGATCCCACCCAGTTCAACAATGACGGCGACGCGGTGCCCACCACTGGAGCCAAGAACGGCCTGACGCTGGTGGATCTGCGGGGCAAGGACTACGACGATCCCCAGTGGGAAAAGCTGCTGGATCAGCTCACCGTGGACGACATGGTGCAGCTCATCGGCGTGGGCGGTTACCAGAGCGTGGCCATCTCCTCCGTGGGCAAGACCCAGCAGGTGGACTGCGACGGCCCCGCCTCCATCAACAACAACTTCACCCAGAAGGCGTCCATTGGCTTCCCCGCCGGCGTGGTGATTGCCGCCACCTGGAACACTGACCTGGCCCACGACTTCGGCGCCAGCATCGGCAAGATGGCCGACGAGATGGACGTGTCCGGCTGGTATGCCCCCGCCATGAACATCCACCGCACCTCCTTCTCCGGCCGCAACTTCGAGTACTACTCCGAGGACGGCTTCCTGTCCGGCTCCATGGCCTCCACCGCCATCAACGGCGCGGCGGAGAGCGGCGTGTACTCCTTCATGAAGCACTTCGCCCTCAACGATCAGGAGACCCACCGCACCGATATGCTGTGCACCTGGTCTAACGAGCAGGCTATCCGGGAAATCTATCTGAAGCCCTTCGAGATGTGCGTGAAGAACTACGAGGGCAAGTCCATGGCCGTGATGAGCGCGTTCAACTACATCGGCAACAAGTACGCCGGCGCCAACCCCGAGCTGCTCAACAAGGTGCTCCGCGACGAGTGGGGCTTCCGGGGCATGGTGCTCACCGACTACTTCGGCGGCTATGGCTACCAGGACGCCGACATCCAGATCCGCAACGGCGGCGACTTCTGCCTCACGCCTCAGATGATCGAGGTGGGCGAGCTCACCGATAAGACCAGCGGCACCTCCCTCCAGGCGGCGCGGCAGGCCTGCAAGAACATCCTTTACACCACAGCCAACAGCCGGGCCTATGCCAACGGTGCCGGCGGCGGCATGGCGGCGTGGCAGATCGCGATGTATGCCATTTCCGCCGTGGTGGTTCTGGCGGCGGTGGCCGGCGAGGTCGCGCTGATCCGGGGCTACAGCAAAAAGAAGAATGGCTAAGCGTAAATCGGTCTGAACCGCACAAAATAACCACAGCTTCCGCCTCCCCGCCCCCGTTCCGCGGGGGTGGGGAGCGCGGGAGCACGGAACAGATCCCGGGAACCCGTCCCCGGATTTGTTCTGTGCTTCCGGGCGACAAGCGCATTGATAATTGATAATAGTAGTGAGGAGGGGTTTGTGTGAAACACCCGGATATCATCAAGCAAATGACATTAGAGGAGAAGTGCTACCTTCTATCCGGCAAAGACTTCTGGCAGACCCGGAGCGTGGAGCGGCTGGGCGTGCCCAACATGACCCTGTCGGACGGCCCCCACGGCATCCGCAAGCAGGCCGGGGAGGGGGATCAGTTGGGGCTGAACCCGTCCCTGCCCGCCACCTGCTTCCCCACCGCCGCCACGGTGGCCAACAGCTGGGATCCAGCGCTGGGGGAGGAGATCGGCGCGCACCTGGGGGAGGAGGCCGCCTCCCAGGGGGTGTGCGTGATCCTGGGGCCGGGGCTCAACGTGAAGCGATCCCCCCTGTGCGGGCGGAACTTCGAGTATTTCTCCGAGGATCCCTACCTGGCGGGCAAGATGGCGGCCAGCTACATCCGGGGCATCCAGAAAAACGGCGTGGCCGCCTGCCCCAAGCACTTCGCCGCCAACTCCCAGGAGCTGCGGCGCATGGCGTCCGACTCCGTCATGGACGAGCGCACCCTGCGGGAGATCTACCTCACCGGGTTTGAGATCGCGGTGAAGGAGGGAAAGGCCAAGTCCATCATGTCCTCCTACAACCGCGTCAACGGCACCTATGCCAACGAGAACAGGCACCTGCTCCAGGAGATCCTCCGGGATCAGTGGGGCTTTGAGGGCTTCGTGGTGTCCGACTGGGGCGGCTCCAATGACCACAGGTTGGGCGTAACCGCAGGTTCCCACCTGGAGATGCCCACCACCGGCGGCGACTCCGACCTGGAGCTGGTGGACGCGGTGAAGTCCGGCAAGCTCAGCCAGGAGCTGCTGGATCGGCGGGTGGATGAGCTGCTGGACGTGATCCTGTCGGTGACGGCGGCGGTGAAGCCGCTGACCGACAAGCCCTTCGACATCGACGCCCACCACGCCATGGCGGCCAAAGCTTCCGAGCAGTCCATTGTGCTGCTGAAGAATGAGGGGAACATCCTGCCGCTGAAGAAGGGCGCCAAGGTGGCCGTCATCGGCGAGTTCGCCCAGAAGGCCCGGTATCAGGGGGCGGGCTCCTCCGTTGTGAACCCCACCAAGCTGGACAACGCCATGGACGTGATCAAGAACTTCGGTCTGGACGTGGCGGGCTTTGAGGCGGGCTACCCCCGCTCCGGCAAGGGCGACCCCGCCATGCAGGCCAGGGCCGTGGAGCTGGCAAAGAAGGCCGACGTCGTCCTGCTCTATATCGGCCTGGATGAGATCAGCGAGTCCGAGGGCCTGGACCGCTCCCATATGCGGCTCCCCCAGAGCCAGGTGGATCTCATCGAGGCCGTCAGCGCCGCCAACCCCAACGTGGTGGCCGTCATGTCGGCGGGCTCCGCCGTGGAGATGCCCTGGCTGCCCAAGGTGAAGGCCCTGGTGCACGGCTACCTGTGCGGACAGGCGGGTGCGTCCTCCGTGCTCAAGGTGATTATGGGCCAGGTGAACCCCTCCGGCAAGCTGGCGGAGAGCTACCCCGTCCGTTACGAGGACGTGTCCTCCGCCCCCTATTTCCCCTCCAAGGAGCGCAACGCCGAGTACCGGGAGGGCCTGTTCGTGGGCTACCGCTACTGCGAGACGGCAAACGTGCCGGTGCTGTTTCCGTTCGGCTTCGGGCTGAGCTACACCACCTTTGAGTACTCCGACCTGTCCGTCACCGGCAAGGAGGCCACGTTCACCCTCAAGAACACCGGGAGCATGGACGGGGCCGAGGTGGCCCAGCTGTACGTGTCCAAGCCGGACGGGGACGTGTTCCGCCCGGCTAAGGAGCTGAAGGGCTTCGTCAAGGTGTTCCTCAAGGCGGGCGAGTCCAAGAAGGTTACCATCCCCTTGGACGACAAGGCGTTCCGCTATTTCAACGTGGACACCAACCGATTCGAGGTGGAGGGCGGCCAGTGGGCGGTGATGATCGGCGCGTCCTGCGCGGACATCAAGCTGTCCGCCACTGTGGAGGTGCAGGGCACCGGGGCCAAGTCCCCCTACGACAAGGCCAAATTTGCCAAATACTTCTCCGGCAACATCAAGGCTGTCTCCGACGGGGAGTTCGAGGCCCTGCTGGGCCGTCCCATCCCCGACGGCCACTGGAGCGGGATGCTGGACATGAACGACGCCCTGTGCCAGATGTACTACGCCAAGGGCGCCGCGGGCCGGCTGGCCTACAAGATCCTCACCCACTTCATCAACAAGAGCATCGAGAAGGGCCAGCCCAACCTGAATCTGCTGTTCAACTACAATATGCCCTTCCGGGCCATCGCCAAGATGACCGGCGGCATCTGCACCATGGAGATGGCGGAGGGCATCCTCACCATCGTCAACGGCCACTTCTTCAAGGGCCTGGGGGCCGTCATCGGCGGCTTTTTCCGCGCGGGCAAGAAGCGCAAGGCGGCGGACGCCATTCATTAAGGAGGGAAAACCATGAAATTCTGGACTGATTTCGCGGAAAAGCACCCCGCCGCGGCCAAGTGGATCCGGGAGGGCGGGCTGTTCGTCATCGTCAGCAACCTGATTACGGTCATGAAATACTTTATCCTGCTGTTTCTGCCCAATGCCTTCGCGTTTTTGGGCGATCGCAGCTTCGGCTGGCCGGGTATCGAAATCACCCTGTTTGGGGAGACCTTCCTGTGGAATATCGTGGGCTATGACCAGGCCCACGGCGGGCTGGCCTACTTCGTGGCCTACATGATCGCCATGGCCATCGGCGAGATCATCAACTTCCCCATCCAGAAGAACTTCGTGTTCCGCAGCAAGGGCAACCTGGGCAAGCAGATCGCGTGGTACTTCGTGGCCTTCATCGTCATCAACTGCATCGTCAACTCCATCAACTGCATCTGGGTGGCGGTGGCCGGGCTGTTCGTCCCCGACTGGCTGTATACCATCGGCACCGTCGTCCTTCAGGGCGGTATCTCTATGGTGATCTTCTTCTTCGTCAACAAGATCATCTTCCCCGAGGGGGAGGCCCAAAAGACATAAATTGATTCCATAAGACGCATAGACGCAGAGCCTGCTCTCCAGAGGTCAGAGAGCAGGCTCTTTTTTACACCGAGATTTCCAGCTTGTGTATGAGTTCTCAAAATATTGGAACCCTTTGTCCGTAGTGCGTCAAAAACGGCTCTTGCAATGGGAATTAGCAGTCCAGTCTCCTGTTCCACACAGTGTTCCAGCAGAAGTCGGAGGTTTACCCGCACAGGACTCTCAGAGACGTACCCCTGTGTAAACCCTGATTTGCACTGGACCTGCAGCAAAGCATTGCTCATCGGGTGGGCAAAGACGAGAGCCCTATTGCTGAAGGGCTTTTTCTTTCTCATTGTAATTCACCTCAAAGAGATTTTACAATTCCTATTCTGGAATTGAAGTGGGATAAAGTTTGCGTGAAGGAATCTGCGTTTTGATGGATATCGTATTTGATCCGAGGTAAGCCGCCAGAATGGACCGAGAGTTTCAGTGCGTGATTGAGATATTCGTCTGGATTGCTCTCGGGGGCATAGGGCGGCAGAAAGAACAGATCGATTTTATCCCGATACCTGTCCAGCCAAGCTGCTGTGATACCGGCCAACAATCAGGTCGGGCCTTTTACAGATGCCGTAGGTTGACGCGGTATTCCCACGATGCCGCTTCATCAGCAATTTTGGTTAGATGCTTCAAATAGCCGACCAGCTTTTCCTTGTCCGTAGGAAGGTGCCCGCGAACCTGGATCAAGTTGGAGGCACCATCTGTCACAATCCGGGTATCAATAGTCAGATTTTCAATGAGAGCTTTCAATTCCGCCAACTTTTCAAGTTCCCCTTCCTCTTTCCAGTTGCCGCGCTGGCCTTTGCACCGATCTCACCCCGGCCAGCGCCGGAAATGCCGGTGAGATAGAAGATAGGAGATAGGAGAAGTTGTATGTTTTTAAAATCAAATAGATAGATTATCGTTTTCATCAAAAATGCGTGTGTAACAACAAGAATGTTACTACCATCAGGCGAAACAGACGGCTATGTATGGGCATAGAAAAAGCCGCCTTTTCAACAGTGAAAAGACGGCAAATAGTTATGAATTTTTCATTTCTATCAATATGCTTCCGATGTCTGTATCCATACAAAGACTTTGTTTCTCAATTTCATGGGGCGCATAGGTTTGCCCCTGATTGATACAGACATAACTTGCGTTCGGGTTCCGATGGACTTGCTGCCAGAAGTTGTACTTGATGATACCGGGGGTATTCATGCCCACTCCGAGTTCCAGGTAGAGAAGGGCACAGCCTTTATGGCATTGAACAAAATCATTGTACCGCTGGGCGGCAGTATACCAACCCTCATCCTGCACAAAGGTATCATCCGCCCGGAGATTCATCGTCATGGGCCTGCCGCACCGGGGACAGCGGGGTATCAATTCCGAGGGTATCTTCATATCCCGCTGCTTCGTCCACATCTGCCGTACAACGGTTTCATTATCATAAGTCCCCTGATGACAGGGCTTGGAACATTGCCACAGCCCATAATCCCCCTGGGTGTAGAACAGCCGCTCCTTATCAAAGCCCGCAAGCTGAAACTGGTGATCCACATTGGTGGTCAGCACAAAATAGTCCTTGCTTTCCACCAACTTCAGCAAATCGTCATAGACCGGCCTGGGAGCGCGTTCATAGCGGTTTACCATGATGTGACGGCTCCACCACGCCCAATATTCCTCCAATGATTCAAAGGGATAAAAGCCTCCGGAGTACATATCCCGGATGCCGTATTTCTTTTGAAAATCGCTGAAATGCTGTTCAAACCGTTCCCCGGAGTAGGTCAGCCCGGCCGAGGCGGACAGCCCCGCTCCCGCACCGATCAAGACTGCATCAGCTTTTTCAATGAGTTGTTTCAACTGCTGCGTTTGGGCCGAGAAGTTCCCGATAGATTTGCTTGTCTGCATCCTTAAAGACATTGAAAATCACCCTTTGAATAGAAGATGGAACTTGCAGGAAGTCGGTCACTGTTTTTACTGCGATTTCAGCAGCCTCCTGGTTGGGGAAATGGAACACCCCGGTGGAGATACAGCAAAACGCGATGGTTTTCAGACCGTTTTCTGTGGCCAGCTCCAGACAGGAGCGGTAGCAGGAGGCCAGCAGCTCCCGGTTATGCTGGGTCACGCGCCCCTCGACGATAGGGCCGACGGTGTGGAGGACATACTGGCTGGGCAGATTGAAAGCCGGTGTAATCTTGGCTTGCCCAGTGGGTTCTTCATACCCCTGCTGGTTCATCATTTCATCGCAGTACAAGCGCAACTGAATACCGCTTTTGCTGTGAACGATGTTATCAATGCAGGAATGGAGGGCGCGGAAACAGCCCCTCATACCGCTGTTGGCTGCATTGACAATGGCATCCGCATTTAAGGTCGTAATATCACCCTGCCATAACACCAATCGCTCATCGCAGCGGAGGGAGGGGAGGTCGTGAACATCTACCACGCCCTCCATATCCCGCTCGGCAGACAGGTACTCATCCTGTACCGTCAGAAAGTCTTGACCAATCGGCATGGGCGGGCGCACGTTCATCAGCGCCCGGAGTAAATCTTTCTGCTTCTGGGCATTTTCCGGGATTACGATGCTTTGGTACTGTGCATCTTCCGCCAACAGCTCCCGGATCAAGTAGCGGCGTTGTTCTTCGTGCGTCATGCGCTTGCCTCCTGGTGTGTTTTGATTGCTAACATATTCTGATAATTTTGAGGAGACGGCCTTGGCCTATCTTCTTTCATCCAGACTATAACGGTCGGTCACGGAATCACACCGTATCATGCCTTGCGGCTCGCGGACTATACCGCCGGTGAGGAATTTCACCTTGCCCCGAAGATCGGTATTTGGTTGTTTGCGGCTTACAGGTCAGATTCCTGGGGCGGGTTGCCAGAGAAGTCGGCAATCACAGCGTGAGCGTCCGCCAGATAGAACACCTCGAAGATTGGGTTGCCGGCGGTCTGGTACTGGCTCTTTATGATAGGATTCTGGAGGCACATTTCCTTGACAGCCATATTGTTCTCAAACACAGCCTTGCCGTTCAGACGAATCCAGGCAAAAGTGGGGCTGGATACGGATAGCTCCACATTGGGATTGGCCTGCATATCCTTGTAGACGTCCTTTTGGTTGTTGGTGCAGAACTACAGCTTGCCGTCCTTTTCTCCGGCGAACATGAAGGGCCGGCATTTGGCCTTCCCATCCCGGCCCACGGTAGCCAGATACTGGACAGAGTTCTCGGTCAGGAATTTTACGACTTCGTTCATGACGAATTATCTCCAAAATGTTGCTGTGTAGATTGGTTTTCGCAGGGGGTGGTTTCCTTTAATGATTGCATTGTACCAGCAATTCCAAAGCCTGTGAAGTACGCACAATTTTGTGGTATAGGCACCTGCAGGTAACTATCTGATAGAAGCAGCAGCGGTGCGGAGCGCTTCGATAGTCCGTGCCATTTTTAGGGATTGAACCCATGAACACAGGGATGTCCGTTTTTTAGGTGCTAACAGGCAAAAGCGAGAAGGCCAAGATACGTTTTGCATTAAAAATTGGTAAAAAGGACCGAACATAGTCGTGCCCGGCGGGGATTTTAAGAACGCACAAATAAAATATAACATAAACAAATAACAGAAAATTCTTGAAAATTCACATTTGACAATGGGAATGTGTTCGATAAACATTGCAAGATTACAATTCGCAATGCTAAGCGAGGAACTATATATCTTGATCCCCGTGTTTCCTATGAACGATCTGTAGGGACAAAGCGAACTACGCTGGCTTATGAATGTTTCCACTGGCATCGGCATCAGCCATATCATGTGCTGATGAAAATGATAGGTGCTAACGATAGTCTTGGAAGCGCTATCCAGTGCCAAATAGCTGCAAATACCACAAATTCAGATAAATGGAAAGCCGTAGACTGGATGGAGTGGCAGGCAAAAGGCGTCGCGGGTACGAGGATGGATCTCACTTAGAGATAGAGGTATCCAAGTTGCAGGATTGGACTGCATTTGAGATATACAGTAGAACTGAAAAGCTCCGCGTTTTCATGCAGGAAGGTTGGAACCTGCAATTTGACGAGAACCAGATCGAGGCCGAATTTGGCGAGAGCTTGAATTGGGAATATTCAAAGCCGACAGGACAAACACGCTCTATCGTTATTGAGGAAAAGGCCGAGGTCTTCAATCCTGCGGAGCAACCGAAAATATTTGATTGGCTCATCGACCGTTTTGATTGGATTACGACAGCGCTATCTATGGCTGGAGAGCGTCTCAGCCTGAGTGGTGACTCTTCGGATACAAGGTTTGAAATCAGGAAACGCTGCTGGGCGTACGCATTGGTACAAATTATGAGACACACGGTAATCCCGGCTCATTGAGCAATGTTAATCCAAGCACGGACAACTGGATAAATGGTTTCTTTGGCATTGGTGGCTTTTATCTATGCTGCGTGGCAAATTTTGACTCTGCCCGCGCAGAGGTCGTGTTTGCCAGAGCCGAGAAATCAGAGAACAAAGCTGCGCTTGATGCCATCTACCAGCATAAGAGCGAGATTGAATCGAAGCTGGGAACGGAGCTTCAATGGAACCGAGGAGATGATATTAAGTCCTCGAAGGTGTTTATTTGAATAAAAAACGGAGCATTGAAAATGAGGATGACTGGCCGCAGATGGTTAAGTTCCACGCTGAATGGTCAAAGAAGTTCTATGATGTAATTGTACCGTACATTCAGCGTTAGAAAGAGAGTGCATCATGAAAATTGGTAGAAATGATCCGTGTCCTTGTGGGAGCGGAAAGAAACAAGAATTGCTGATTAAAAATGGACACAATGAGCGTTCCAGAGCAAATAAGGTGCGCTATTAAAGAGAATGGCTATTTTCGCAATCGGCTTGAAGCCCGCTGGGCAATGTCATTAAGCTAAGCTCACCGGCGCATCAAAAAAGCACCCACCCCGTAACAGGGCAATGTCATGAGTTTTAAGCCCCAACCCAGTGTTACACCATCGTTTTTTCGTTGTTTACAATTAGTTTACCGCTTCCCCATTGACAATCGAAAGCCTGCCCGCTACAATAAGTTTACAATCTATTGGCGCACGAGGATTTTCAAAGTCGAATCCCATACCTGATATTGTCGGATTCATCGTCACAGCAAGGAACAAACAAAGCGAGTGCACTGTCCGTATTTTACGGGCGATGTACTCGCTTTGTTTTTTGACCGCGTTAGATTGATTTAAAACAAGCGGAAAGGAATCACCACCATGGCTACAAATCACGCCGACGAATTGCGCTGCAAATTGAATCAGGCCATAGACAGAGCCGTCCTCCTGCGCGGAAGCTATATCGACGATATCCGGCACTTTTCCAGAGATAGAAAGCTCCCGTTAGACGCTCTGATACGCTTCCTGCTGACCATGACGGGCGGCACGCTGACCCGCGAACTGTATGACGCTGGCATAGAAATGGCCGCTTCCTCGTTCGTTGACCGCCGAAAGAGGGTTGACAATTCCTGCTTTTGGAACCTTATGAAGCATTTTAACGACCTTTGCGATGACCCGGCAACGCTGAAGGGCTATCGTCTTTGGGCCATCGACGGCAGTACAATCCCCTGCCCCCGCAACCCTGATTCAAGTAATCACTTTAAGTCCGAAACCAACCCTAAAGGGTGGAACAATACCCACGCGAACCTGGTTTTCGATATTTTGAACCAGACTTTCGTGGATTGTTACATGGGGAAGGACGAAATCAGCAGCCGCATCGCCCACGATGAGCAGGGCGCTCTGCGCGCTCTGATTTACAGACGGAAATACCGTGAACCCACCATTGTAGTCCTTGACAGGGGGTACGAATCCTACAACACGATAGCCCATCTTCAGAATAACCCGAATCTGTATTTTGTCCTCCGCGTCAAGCAGGACAAGGCGGCCCTGCGGCCCGTCCGTGAACTGCCCATGGAGGATCTTGACCGCGACCTTGAATGGACGATTACCACCCGGCAGACCAACGAAGCGAAAGAAAAAAGGTGGATTTTCCTTCAGACTGGGAGTAAAAAAGGCAAAACGAACAGCCCAGGCACCAGAATCACGCGCTGGGATTTCAAAAGCCTGGTGTTCCCGGACGTATACCCCATGACGTGCCGCGCCGTGCGCTTTATGCTGGATTCCGGGCAATATGAAACGCTCCTGACGAATCTTCCCCGTAATGAATTTTCTATCTCGGATTTAGCCGAAATATACCATATGAGGTGGAAAATCGAGACAAATATCCGCTTTTTAAAATATTGTGTGGGCCTGTTGAACCTCCACAGCCGGACGGACGAGCTTATCATGCAGGAGATATACGCCCATTTGACCATGTATAATTTCTGTACCCGGATTTGCCGGGAAATTGAGATTCCGCAAAAATTAGAGAACAAATACCAGTACAAAATCGACATGTCGATGGCTATTTACCTATGCAAGAAGTTTTTCCGCGACTCTGATTTCAGCGGCGAAAAGCTGGTGCGGGACATCAAGCGGTATCTCCAGCCCGTCCGCCCGAGCCGCGCCGACGAACGGAACTTGAAAGTCAAGACCTTCCCCGGATTTCCGTACAGAATCCCATCTTGACGGAAGAAAGGCAGGGGCCGCGTTTTTCATTCGACCCCTGCCCCTCTTCTTAAAAAATTTTTGCCGCAAAACCCGCTCGGAAACGCCCGATTTTCAAAAAATTTTTGTGGCACCTCTTGTCCCAAGGCTGAAACCGGGTTTGAGAGCAAGCGTATACAAATTTTTTCAACAAGTCGCTGGAATCTATCACAATTCTGCCCACATTGGGGAATCAGCCTAAAACAACGCTTCCGCCGAATTGTCAACAAGCCCAAAGACTGATTCAAATTTGTTTTGGCCCGGCGAAAAATGGAATATTT
The DNA here is from genome assembly GCA_021768085.1 of Bacillota bacterium. Classification (GTDB taxonomy): domain Bacteria; phylum Bacillota; class Clostridia; order Oscillospirales; family Oscillospiraceae; genus Enterenecus. The sequence continues at coordinate 151,595 of JAETOJ010000001.1, read as the reverse complement.
TCCTAAAAAGACGGTATGGCAGTTTTGCATTCGGAGAATAACCATATAGGAAAAAGGATAACCAAATTATTGTTCCCGGCTTCAAGTGATTCCTATCCTGATTTCAAGTAGTTTCACAGAAAATAGAGATTTTTGCGGATTTCTTCTACTCTCCATGGACAAGTTGAAATTTGCCGCTTTTTGATGTTTTGCCCTGTTCTCCTGAGTTTTAAGGCTTTGCGGGGACAAGTTAAAAATTTTCCCCTTTCCCTTATTTCACGCCTTTTCCCGATTTTTTAGGGCATACCGTGGACAAGTTAAGATTGTTTGTAATCAGCCCATGGCCCGGTACAGGAAGGTGACGATTTGCCCACGAGTACAGGGGTCATTGGGACTGAATGTGGTGGCGCTGGTGCCGTTGGTGACGCCCGCATCCACCGCCCAGGACACGGCGGAGGCATAGGACGCGGTGGAACTGACATCCCGGAAGCTGGACGTGGCGGAGGGCCGGGGACTGCCCATTGCCTGCCAGATGAACTTCACGGCGCTGGCGCGGGTGCAGGGCTTGCCGCCGTCGAAGCCGCCGTCGATCATGCCTTTTCCCCGTGCCCAGTTGATGGCCTTGTCCATGTCGCTGGCGTCGGCTGTGCCCCCGTTGCGGACCGCGCGGTACAGGAAAGTCAGGATCTGCACCTGAGTGCAGGTCTGATCCGGGGAGAAGGCGGTGGAGCTGGTTCCGTTGGTGATGTTTTTAGACACTGCCCAGGACACAGGAGCGGCGTAGTAAGCGTTGGTGGGCACGTCACGGAACGCGGGGGCGGCGGGATCGAAGGGATTAGAAGGATCACTGGGGGAGGTACGACGATCCCCCAAAACAAATACATAGTCTTCCTCTACCACGAAAAAAGCATCATTGATTTCAGAAAAATCGGCATAGTTCTCAAGGATACTGTATAAGCTATCAGCGCCCACGCCTGTACTATAGCGTCCATTTTCCACTCTGCCAAATGTCGCTCCAATATTACTGTAAAGTTCGGAGTTCCCAGGAAGTGTAATTTTACTTCCGTACTCAATTGTGACAACTATTTTTTCCTCACTGCGTGTAGCAGGCGGGTCTGCCGGGCTGCCAGTGATATATGTTGTGCCTATTACCTTTTTTTCCAGCACTGCGGAAGAAAACGTAACGGTAAGCGATGGTCCATATTCATTCGGAACTGTAACAGTCAGCGGCCCGTAAGTGCCGGGGGCGGGGGTGGACGTGGTGGGTTTGGAGGGGACTTCATTCGCTTTGGTCGTCAAGGCAGCTTGCAGGTCAGACACGGATTTGCTACTGTACGCCCATTGCGTACCGTCAAATGAGAGCAGAGGAGTTGTGTCCACCTGCCAGCTTCTATCATAGTTTGCGAATTCATAGCGATGATTGCCATCTGCGCCATCGCTAAATTCCTGGATATCAGAGCTTCCATCGGCGCTAAAAAAGACATAAAAGCGATTTCGATAAATCACACGCTCATCCCAACCACCAAGAAATTCGTTATCCCAATCATAAAACAACCGGGTTTGTCCGCCTTTGTGGGCAAAAGCCACCGTCAGAGTTCGTGTTTCAGATTTTGGCATCGCACCTGGCCCGCCGTTTAGATATTGGTCAACCGTTCTTACGGCATTTCCACCCTGCATTTTCCATATTCCAAAATCCACGTCCCCGAAAATGCCTGTTTCAATAAGGCTGACAATCACCAACTCCGGGGCTCCATCACCGTCCATGTCCTGTAAACCCGCATAGGAAATCCCCGTTTTATCTGCGCCATTTTGGATACTATACTTCCCAATTTGTGTTTTCAACACCTGTAGATATGCACCTGCGGTCTTTGCATCTACCCCGGACACATCCGCCGCCATAGCAGGTACAGCCAGCTCCAGGCATAACGCCAGGGCCAGCACCAGGGAAAGAAGTCTTTCTCTCATCACTCATACTCCCTCTTTCAATTTGTTTTCCAACAAGGTCCCCGACGGCGGGGGATAGGCCCCCGCGCCGGGCCTTGCCGGAAACACAAAAAGCGGTGTTGAGCGTATAACTCAACACCGCCTGATTTTTCAACCAAAGCGAAACACCGAAGCCATTTCTACCTGTTTCCCCCTTGAAAAAAAGAGGAATGAACGGTATAATGGGCAATACGGTACAGTCTATGACTGTGGTGTTGAGTGGTTATGGCACTCTTCATCGGGGTATGGTGGGCGGCAACCCGCCATGCCCCGCCGCTATTTATGTTTCCATTGTCGATTTTACCCGATACCGCGCAGAATTGCAAGAGCTATTCTATAACTTTACAAAAAAACTCCCGCCTGTTTGCACAGACGGGAGTTTTTGCATTAGGGTGCCTTCGAGCTTAAGCTCATGACATTGCGTAACAGGGCGGAGATTTGCGGGGTTGGGCAGGGCTAACTTTTTATCGTTAGCCCTGTTTAAATCATATGTTTGGTAACCTAATGTAATATTACACTAGTTCCTTCTGATATTCTTTGAGTCTCTTTTCTGTCTCTTTGGATTTGAGCTTCTCTTTCTTCTGGGGTTAATCCTTTATAAAGAGCTGTAAATAGACTATTGGCATTATGTGTACCATCAAATGTGCCGCCAGGTGGTAGTGTGTATGTACTACTACCCCTGTTTGCTGAGTGCCGCTGGTCTGCGGGGGTTAATTGCTGACCGCCTGTTGACAGTTTGGCTTCGGCTGGTTGCCGGTGTTTGGGTGGGTGCTTGAACTGGCGCGGCTGGGTGGGCTTCAGCTCGCCACACTTGATAGCTGCCCTTTACGTTTTCAGGAGCTATAAGGTCTGCGTTCTCAACAGATACGATAAATGATAATTCAATTAGTTCAATGTCTATGATATCTTCATCCGGCAAGACACCCCGAAATTCATCCCCACTCAGATACGCCCGTTCGTAAAACCTGTTTAATTCTTCTTGCGTTGGCGCTCTTGTGGCAGCGCCCCATTTGCAGACAGCGGCTCCACGGCATTGTCTGGGGTGGCAGTTATGGCGGGGGTCTCCTGGGGCGTTCAGACTGAACAGCGGACGATGGGGTTGTGTCTGGCTCGTCTGGCTGGCCTGTGCGGTGCCGCAAGCGGCCAAGCTCAAAAGTATGAGGGTAGCGTCTTTTTCATGGTGTCTGTTCTCCTGCCAACTTTTGATACATCGCAAAAACAAGTTGAAATTTTTAGTTTTTCTTAACTTAACGGCTGATTTTCCGGGAAAATTTGCGAAAAATGCCCATCTGAAAAAATGGAAGGGCTGATTTTTTGACACATGAATTGGACAAGTTAAGATTTTGAAACAGGCTTTTTTAAAAAACATGGTAGCAGGAGGGGTGGGCGCGCAAGACCTGCCCCCCCATTTTTCAGGCCGCCACCCGGTACACGAAACTGGGAAAGCCCTTCACCCGCAAGTCGCGCTGGTCTGCCCGCTCCGGACGGATGGGGACGGTGTACCGTGCAATCTCCCGCATCAGCTTTTCGCCGTCCGCTTTGGGTGTTCGGATGAACTTGCGGCACAGCGCCCTGGCCATTTTGAAGTTGATTTTATAAGCGTACACGCCCTCTTTGGGTTGCCGGACAACAACGTTTCGGCAAATCCGACTTGCAAAGTTGAACGCAGTCAGATTTGCGTAGATTTCCTGCTCCGTGAAAGCGCCAGACCGTCCGTGGAGATTGACAAGGCCCAATGTGTACTTCAAATCCTGGAAGCTGGTTTCGATTTCCCAGTGCAAGTGGTAGAGAGCCTTCGCGTCCTCAAGCGTGAACGAGCGCAGCAAGGACGTGGCAACTGTCTCATACTCTCTGTTATCCAGTTGGAAACGCATATGCGGAACTTCATCGGGTAGCAATTGTCAAAATCCCAGCATCCCCGCCGGGTGAAAGAACCCGATTTTGATTTTTTTGGAACTTGCAAAAATACGTAATTTTTGTTGGCCTTGTTGGCGTTTTTTGGGCGGTGCAGATTAAAAAGGACATGTCACAGTCCAGTTCCAGCATGGACCGTTTCGCCACCTCCCGCATGGCAGAACGGCTCTGCTTCACGCGGATTAAGAAATCTGTGTTGGGTTTTTCCTGGAGATGGGCGATGATGTTATAGCTCTCAAAGCCTCTGTCCGCGATAATCAGCGACTTTTGGGTGAAATCGCGGCGTTTCAGCATGGTGATTAACGCCCTAATTTCATCCTTTTTTGGTTCCGGCTGAACCACCGCGCCCGCGAAAGTAAGGCTCAAACGCGCCGATTAAAAGGCGGATAAGGGCTTGCTTTGTCAAAGCGCTTTTGCGAAAAATTTTGTCCTTGGGCCGCGCTGCGGCGGCTTTCAGAACTGCATAGTGTAACGCTTGAGCCAGAAAATATGCAATTTCGTGAGAGTTTGCCTCTATGTGAGTATTCACCAGGCAAAAACGTGCCAAGTGTCCACGCCCATTGGTGGGCGTGGACACTTGGCATTATTTACGTTCGCTACTGTTAATTCAAATTATTTCTGGCCGCCACACTCAAAAAAGTAAACTCTCACAAAATAAACTCAACAAAAAATCATCAAAAAACTCTCACTTTTGGCAAAACTTTCATGTTAGGCTGCCTCACATACTGCTTGCGAACACTGAATATCCGGCGTTAAGCGTAAAGTTTACGCAGGATTATTGAATTATCAAGGAAATCGCAGGGAAATTTACAATAAATTCAAAGTCGGGGATTAGCTTAACAAATCAGCGTAAATAGGATCTCACCGTTAAGGAGCAAACCGGGGATATTTGACCTTTAGCGGCGGGGGCTTGGGCTTAATTTAATGACATTGACCCGAAAGCCGCTCCATGGGGCAGACCGCCCCATAGAAATAGCAAAGGAACAGCCTTTCGACTGTTCCTTTACATACGAGTGTTCAGTTGCGTTATGAACACTCGACATGGTACGGCTGAAGGGATTCGAACCCCCGACCTTTTGGTTCGTAGCCAAACACTCTATCCAGCTGAGCTACAGCCGCATGTCGCTCCCTTGAGCTTGTTTATCATACCACACTCTTCCGGGAAATGCAAGAGTTTTTTTCAAATTTTTTTGCTTTTTTTATTTTTTGCTGTTTGTTTACAAAAATCCGTAGGCAGCGGGGGAAATCTGTGTTATAATAACTTCTAAACGCGCCGTCGGCGGCGGGCGCGCCCCGCTGCTGTGGGGAACTATTCTGGCAGAGGAAGGAGGCCGGGAGCCATGAGGCACAGAATTCGGCAGGGACTACTGGGGGTGATGGCCTTGGGGCTGACGGCTCTTTTAAGCGGCTGCGTGTTCCAGCCGGTGGACAGGCTGTATGCCCTGCCGGTGCTGCCCCAGGAGTATAAGGATCTCCAGGCCACCATCGACGCCACCATGAGCGAGCTGGGAGCGGAGTACGCCACCATCAACTATGGCAGCAATACCTCCACCATTCAGCTGCTGGACTTGGACGGGGACGGGGAGCAGGAGACCGCCGCGGTATTTCTCCGGGTGACCTCCGTGGAGGAGCAGCCCATGCGCGTGTGCCTATTCCGGCAGGGAGGCGGCGAGGGTGGCGACCACACCTACCGGCAGGTTCATATGCTGTCCGGGGAGGGGAACTCTATCAACTCCGTGGCCTATGAGGATCTCACCGGGGACGGGAGCCGGGAGATCATCGTCAGCTGGCAGCTCAGCGGTGGGGTGCACATCCTGTCCGCCTACAGCCTCATCGGCACCGAGGCGGATCAGTTGATGAACACCGCCTATAATGAGTCTTACATTGTGTCCGACCTGAATGGGGACGGCAAGCAGGAGATCATGGTATTTCAGCAGGACAGCTCTGGCGAGGGGAACAACCAGGCGGAATATTATGAATATGTGGACGGAACCATGACCATCACTTCCAACGTGGCCCTGTCCGACGGAATGCGGGATGTGGTTGCCGCCGAGGTGGGCCGCCTGGGGGATGGCCGGTTGGCGGTGTATGTGGCGGTGGAGCTGGAGGGTGGTATGCTCACCGACATCCTGGTGCTGGACAAGGACGGGCTGAAGAACATCACCCGGGATGTGGAGAGCGGGGCCAGCCTGGCCACTGCCCGCTCCTATACCGAGGTGGGCGCCACCGACATCAACAGTGACGGGGTGCTGGAGATCCCCCGGCCCCAGCTCCTGACCCCCATCGACCCGGAGAACGACTCTGCCCAATATTTCATCTACTGGCAGCAGTTCGACTCCGCCGGCAAGGGCAGCACCAGCTGCGTTACCTACCATACGGTGACGGACAGCTGGTACTTGAACCTGCCCAACGGATGGGATCCGGGGAACATCGCTGTGTCCCGGGACGACAGCCTCAGCAGCCGGGGGGAGCGGTCGGTGGTGTTTTACTACTGGCCCAAGCGGGAGGAGGGGGATCCGCCCCCGAAGAAATTCCTCACCATCTACCGGCTCACGGGGAGCAACCGGAACGCCCGCTCCAAGCTGGCAGGGCGGTTTACCTTATATACGGACAGCAACGCCACCTATTGCGCGGTGCTGGATGACAGCGTATGGGACTGTGGCCTGGACGAGGAGGGGCTGATCCAGCGGTTCAGGCTCATCACGGTGGAGTGGGCCACCAGGTAGCGGCCCATCCCATGACGACGAAAGCGGGGAGACGACAGTGACAAGGAAGGTTTTGGTGCTGGAGGACGAGGCCAACATCCGCAGCTTTGTGGTGATCAACCTGAAGCGGGCGGGGTACGACGCCATCGAGGCGGGCACCGGAGAGGAGGCCCTGGCCCTAATCCAGCAGAATCCGGATATTCAGGTGGCCTTGCTGGACATCATGCTGCCCGGGGAGATGGATGGCTTTGAGGTGTGCCGCCGTATCCGGGCTGGCAATTCCCAGATGGGCATCATTATGCTTACCGCCCGCACCCAGGAGATGGACAAGGTCAGCGGCCTGATGACCGGGGCGGACGACTATGTGACCAAGCCCTTTTCCCCGGCGGAGCTCACCGCCCGGGTGGACGCCCTGTTCCGCCGCACCGGCGGCGGGGCCATGCGGGACGCGGACGAGATCGAGCAGCCGCCCTTCCTGCTGAACACCCGGAACCGCACCCTGGAGAAGAACGGCAAGCGGGTGAAGCTGACCCAGGTGGAGTATTCCATCGTGAAGCTGTTCATGGAGAACCCGGGCAAGGCCCTGTCCCGGGAGGAGATCCTGGAGGCGGTGTGGGGCACCGAGTTCCTGGGCGAGCTGAAAATCGTGGACGTGAACATCCGCCGCCTGCGGATCAAGTTGGAGGACGATCCCCAGAATCCGTCCTATGTGATCACGGTCTGGGGCTTTGGCTACAAGTGGGAGATGTAGGCGCGGGGCGAAGCGTGCCATGCAAAGGGCTGGCGGAGCAAAGCCCTTGACCTGGCCGGGCGTTGCCTCCGGCGGGTGAACTGAAATTTGGGATCGCGGAAAAGCCGCGTTGGGTTTTGCGGGGCAGGGAGGTGGCGGAGTGGAACAGGAAAACCGGGGCCGGCGGCGGAAAAGCAGGCCTGTAAAGCCAGAGCCGGCGGTGGAGGAGGTTCAGCCGGCGTCGGACAAGCGCCCCCGGGGGAAGCTGCGGTGGCGCTGGCTGTTCAACACCCTGGGGGCCACCCTGGTGGTGGTGGCCACCGCGGTGACGGCGTTCTCGCTGGCCATGTATAGCTATTACACCTCCACCATTTTGGCCACTCTGGAGAGCAAGGCCCAGACCGCTGCCGGGATGTTCCGCAACTATACGGAGACCACCTATCTCTATACCGCCCGGCAGTTTGTCAACCAGTTTGAGGAGAAGAACTACATCGAGGTGCAGATCCTCAGCGCCGGCGGCCGGGTGTTGATGTCCTCCATGATGGACATATCCGGGGCAGGGGTGGAGACCCTCGACGTGCTGAAATCCATCGAGAGCAAGCAGGTGGAGGCCTACACCGGGCCCGATCCCAACACTGGCGACCACATCATCGCCGCCTCGGCCCCCGTGGTTTACAACGGTACGGTGGTGGGGGTAGTGCGCATGGTGACCTCCCTGCGGCAGGTGGAGAACCAGATGTTCCGCATCATTGCCATCACCTCCGGCGTGGGGCTGGTGATCCTGATTGTGATGGGCGTCACCGCGTCCTATTTTATCAAATCGGTGCTGGATCCGGTGATCCGGGTGACGGAGACCGCCAAGCGCATCGCCACCGGCAGCTACGGCGTGCAGATGGAGTCCCGCTCCAACGACGAGATGGGGGATCTGGTGGACGCCATCAATGATATGTCCATGAAGATTGACCAGGCGGAGCGCACCCAGTCGGAATTCATCTCCTCCGTGTCCCACGAGCTGCGTACCCCCCTCACCGCCATCAGCGGTTGGGCGGAGACGCTCTACAACGGCGAGGTGCGGGATGCCGCCGATGTGAAGAAGGGCATGGGTATCATCGTGTCCGAGGCCCAGCGGCTCACCCGCATGGTGGAGGAGCTGCTGGAGTTCTCCCGGATGGAGACGGGTCGGTTCAACCTGTCGGTGGAGCCCATCGACATTCTGGCGGAGCTGGAGGACGCGGTGTATACCTACCGGGAGTTTTTCCGCCGGAAGAACCTGGAGCTGGACTATACCGAGTGTGACGAGGATCTGCCCATCATCAGCGGCGACCCGGAGCGGCTGCGGCAGGTATTCTGCAATCTGCTGGACAACGCGGACAAACACGGGGGCTCCGGCGGGCGTATCGAGGTATCGGTGGGTCGGGAGGAGGACGATGTGGTGATCCGCATCCGAGATCACGGCCCCGGCGTGCCAGAGGACGAACTGCCCTACATTAAATATAAGTTTTACAAGGGCTCTTCCAAGGCCCGGGGCTCGGGCATCGGCCTGGCCGTGTGCGACGAGATCATTAACAGCCACAACGGGACGCTGGACATCGGCAATGCCCCCGGCGGCGGCTGCGTAGTCACCATCCGCCTACCTATTGGGGTGGAGAATGTGTAGGGAATCGAACAAAAGTTTCAAAACGGGTTGCAATTTTCCAGCCGATGTGGTATAGTCAGCCCACGCGAAAAACAGGCCGGCGGCGCAAAATGGGCGGTCGGCCCCAGAGACAGACCATCAAAGGAGACAGATCCATGGCAAAAGAGGAATTCCATAGTACCCCGTTCAAAACCACCTGCGGCGGGCAGGCCCTGCTGGAGGGCATCATGATGCAGGGCCCCGGCAAGCGGGCCATCGTGGTGCGCAAGCCGGATGGGGAGCTGGACATCACCGAGGAGCCCATCAAGCCCCGTTCGGGGCTGGCGAAGCTGCCTTTCATCCGGGGGATTTTCATTTTCTGCGGCTCCATGGTGCACGGGATGCGGGCACTGATGCACTCCGCCGAGGTGTCCGACGACGGCACGGGAGGGACAGAGGAGCTGACCGGCATTGACAAGTGGCTCAACGACCACCTCAGCGAGGACAAGGCCATGACGGTGATCATCACCCTGGGGGCCATTTTAGGCGTGGCCTTCTCCATCGGGCTGTTCATCCTGCTGCCCACGGCGCTGACGGGGCTGCTGGGACTGGTGTGGAAAACCATGCCCCTGTGGGTGCGCTCGGTGATCGAGGGGATCCTGAAGGTGGCCATCTTCATGCTCTACCTCTATTTGTGTTCCAAAATGAAAGAGATCCACCGGGTGTTTCAGTACCACGGCGCGGAGCATAAAACCATCTACTGCTACGAGAACGGCTTGGAGCTGACCGTCGAAAACGTCCGCAAGCAGCCCCGGCACCATCCGCGGTGCGGCACCAGCTTCCTGTTTGTGGTGATCGCGGTGTCCATCTTCCTGTCCATTGTGATCTTCACCCCGCTGGAGATTGAGAATACCTTTCTGCGCATGGCCCTGCATCTGCTGATGCTGCCCGTCATCGTGGGGGTGACCTATGAGTTCAACCGCTATGTGGGCGGGCACGACGGGGGGATGTGCCGCGCTCTGCGCTCGCCCGGTATGTGGATGCAGAACTTCACCACCTTTGAGCCGGACGATTCCATGATCGAGGTGGGCATTGAGGCGCTCAAACGGGTTTTGCCCGAGGAGAAGGGCGCAGATCAGTGGTGAGGATAGACTGACAGAGAGAAGGTGAGAGGCCATGCCCGCAACCTACAACGACCTGTATCTGGACGCCCGGAAGGCTTTGAAGGGGATGGGGGTGGAGGCCGCCCAGCTGGAGGCCCGGGAGCTTTTATGCGTCGCCTCCGGCAAGGATCGCACCCAACTGATCCATGATCTGCCGCTGTACGCCTCCGACGGGGTGGAGCAGCGGTTCCGGGGCCTGCTGGAGCGCCGGTTGAACGGGGAGCCGGTGGCCTATCTTCTGGGGGAGTGGGAGTTCTACGGCCTGACGCTGGACGTGTGCCCGGACGTGCTCATTCCCCGGCCGGACACTGAGACGCTGGTGGAGCGGGGCATCCTGTTCCTCCGGGATCGGGAGGAGGCCCGGGTGCTGGATCTGTGCGCGGGCAGCGGTTGCGTGGGCCTTGCCATCGCGGACAACTGCCCCGATGCCCACGTGATTTTAGGCGAATGGTCAGAGGACGCCCTGCGGGTGTGCCGGCAGAACATCCGCCGCTGTGCCCTGATGGATCAGGTACAGGCTGCCCAGGCGGATGCTCTGGAGCCGCCCCCTCGCGTCCTGCGGAACTTTGATTTGATTTTGTGCAATCCTCCGTATATCCCGACGCTGGAGATCGCGCGGCTGGATCCGTCGGTGCGGGACTACGAACCCCACATCGCCCTGGATGGGGGAGAGGACGGGCTGAAATTCTACCGGGCCGTGGCGAAAAAGTGGAAGTGGGCGCTGAAGCCCGAGGGAAAGCTGGCCTTTGAAGTGGGCTATGATCAGGCCCAGGCGGTGAAGGAGATCTTGAAGGAGAACGGCTATCAAGACATCCGGATCACCCGGGATCCCGGGATGCACTGGCGGGTTGTCGAGGGAAGCGCAGAGAAGAATCCTACTTAATGTCCGACTTATGGGACATATAAAGGGGTACTATATGGGACAGTAAGAGGCCGGCGGCCCTTCAAAACGCGCCGGCGGGAAAGGATGATCGTACATGGCTGACAAGAAGAAAACGGTGGAGGCCGCCGCCCCCGCCTCGGACAAGAAAAAGGCCCTGTCCACCTGCATCGCCCAGATCGAGAAGGATTACGGCAAGGGCTCTATTATGCGTCTGGGCGAGAACGCCCACATCGTGGTGGAGGCCATCCCCACCGGTTCCCTGTCCCTGGACATTGCCCTGGGCATCGGCGGCGTGCCCAAGGGCCGCATCATCGAGATCTACGGCCCCGAGTCCTCCGGCAAGACCACCCTGGCCCTGCACATCGTGGCCGAGGCCCAGAAGCGGGGGGGCGAGGTGGCCTTCATCGACGCCGAGCACGCCCTGGATCCCACCTACGCCCGGGCGCTGGGCGTGGACATCGACTCCATGCTGATTTCCCAGCCGGACACCGGCGAGCAGGGGCTGGAGATCTGCGAGGCCCTGGTGCGCTCTGGCGCCATCGACGTGGTGGTGGTGGACTCGGTGGCGGCGCTGACCCCCCGGGCGGAGATCGAGGGCGACATGGGCGACAGCCATGTGGGCCTGCTGGCCCGGCTCATGAGCCAGGCCCTGCGGAAGCTGGCGGGCTCCATCTCCAAAACCAACTGCATCGTCATCTTCATCAACCAGCTGCGTGAAAAGGTGGGCGTGGTGTACGGCAACCCGGAGGTCACCACCGGCGGCCGGGCGCTGAAGTTCTACGCCTCGGTGCGCATGGAGGTGCGGCGCATTGAGGCCATCAAGAACGGCACCGAGGTCATCGGCAACCGCACCCGGGCCAAGATTGTGAAGAACAAGGTAGCCCCCCCTTTCCGGGAGGCGGAGTTCGAGATCATGTACGGCGAGGGCATCTCCAAGTTGGGCGAGCTGGTGGATCTGGCCGTCCGGCTGGACATCGTGCAGAAGTCCGGCTCCTGGTTCTCCATGGGGGAGACCCGGCTGGGCCAGGGCAGGGACGCGGTGAAGCAGTATTTCCAGGAGAACCCGGAGGTGGCGGAAAAGGTGGAGGCCGAGGTGCGGGCCAATTCCTTCAAGCTGATGAGCCGTCAGTCCCAGGTGGCGGCCCGGGCCGCGGGCCGGGCGGTGGACGTGTCCGCCGACGAATTTGAAGGGTAACGCGCCATGGTTTCCGTGGAGGAGTTTACCCAGGATAAAATCGACGGCGTCATGGAATTTGAGCGGGAGCTTCGGCGGCAGGAGCCGGGCACCTTTTTTATGGATGCGGGGGAAGAATACCGAAAGCGGCTGGAAAAGAGCTTTTGTGACGGCCGTTTTGCCAATTCGCTGTCCCTGCTCGCGTGCGAGGACGGGCGGGTGATAGGTCGGATTGACGCGTCCATCATTGCCGCCAGAAGCGATGCGAGCTGCTGCTGCGCCTATCTGGACTGGATCTGCGTGCTGAAGGAAGAACGGCACCGGCAGGTGGCTCAGCTTCTGCTGAAGGAGCTGAGGCGGGCGCTGAAAGGCCGCGGCATGGAAACGCTGATCGCCATCATGGCCCACAACCCGGAATCCGTCAGCTTTTACCGGGCTGTGGAGAACGCCTCCATCCACGACGAGGCGGTTTGGATGGATTTGTAATGAAAATTGAGAAATTAGAGCCCTCCCGGCATAAACAGGGCCGCTGGCTGGTGTGGCTGGACGACGCCTCCCTTGTCCGGGTGGGGGAGGGGGACGTGGTGTCCCTGGGCCTGTACGCCGGCAAGGAGCTGTCCGACGCCGAGGGGGAGGCCCTGGCCGCCGCCGGGGAACAGTCCCGGCTGATGGAGCGGGCGGTGGGGCTGCTGGCCCAGCGGCCCATGTCCCGGCGGGAGCTGCTGGACAAGCTGTGCGCCCCGCCCCGGTCCAAGCGGGAAAAGTACCCCTATGACAAGATGGACGACGGGCCCGACCCGTCGCTGCTCCAGGCCCAAAGAGAGGCCCTGCGGGAGCGGGCCGAGGGGGTGGCGGATCGGCTCGTCGACCTGGGCCTGCTCAACGACCAGGAGTACGCCCGCACGGTGGTGCGGCACTACGCCGCCAAGGGCTACGGCCCCCGGAAGATCCAGGACGAGCTGTACCGCCGGGGGGTGCCCCGGGAGTTCTGGGAGGAGGCCATGGAGGAGCGGGAGCCGGAGGTCAGCCAGATCGAGAAGCTGGCCCGGCAGAAGCTCCGGGGGGCCGAGCCCACCCGGGAAAATCTGAAAAAGGTGTCCGACTATCTGGCCCGCCGGGGTTATGGGTGGGACGAGATCTCTGGGGCGCTGGAGCGCCTCCGGGAGGAGGAATGGGAGTAGATGGGATATAAGGTGGCGTTCCAGTCCCTGGGCTGCGCCAAAAATCTGGTGAACACCGAGCAGATGATGGCCCTGTGCCGGGAGGCGGGCCACACCGTCACCGGCGAAGTAGAGGGGGCGGACGTGGCGGTGCTCAACACCTGCGGCTTCATCGAGTCCGCCAAGAGCGAGGCCATCGACGCCATTTTGGAGCTGGGGGCGCTGAAGCAGGCGGGGAAGCTGAAAAAGTTGCTGGTGGCGGGCTGTCTCAGCCAGCGCTATCCCGACGAGATCCGGGCGGATTTGCCCGAGGTGGACGGCCTGCTGGGTACGGGGAGCTATACCGACGTGGTGTCCGCCGTGGAGGAGCTGATGGCGGGGGAGCGGCCGGAGCATTTCGGGGAGATCGCCCAAGCCTATGACGACGGAGAACGGTGGGTGACCACCCCGCCCTGGACGGCCTACCTGAAAATCGCCGAGGGCTGCTCCAACGGCTGCGCCTTCTGCATCATCCCCAAGCTGCGGGGGCGTTACCGCAGCCGCTCCATGGCGGCGCTTTTGGCGGAGGCCAAGGGGCTGGCGGACAGCGGGGTGAAGGAGCTCATCGTCATCGCCCAGGACATCACCCGCTACGGGCTGGACTTGAAGGACGGCTCCACGCTGGCGGGACTGCTGACGGAGCTTTGTAAGTTGGACTTCCACTGGATCCGGCTGCACTACCTCTACCCGGAGGCGGTGACGGATGAGCTGATCGGCGTGATCGCCCGGGAAAAGAAGATCGTCCACTATCTGGATATCCCCATCCAGCACGCCAACGACGGCATTTTGAAGGCCATGCGCCGCCGCAGCACCAAGGCGGAGATCGAGGCGCTGTTCGCCAAGCTCCGCGCGGCCATGCCGGACGTGGTGATCCGCACCTCCCTGATCTGCGGCCTGCCCGGGGAGGGGGAGGCGGAGTTCGAGGAGCTGTGCGAGTTTCTGCGGGCGCAGAAGCTCCAGCGGGCGGGGGTGTTCCAGTTTTCCCCGGAGGAGGGTACTCTGGCCGCCGCCATGGACAATCAGGTGGATCCGGACATAGCAGAGCGCCGGGTGGAGCTGGTGGTGGATCTGCAATCCCGGATCATGGACGAATACAATGAGCAGCGGCTGGGCACCTGCATGGAGGTGCTGTGCGAGGGCTTTGACGCTGAGGCGGGCTGCTACGCGGGCCGCACCTACGCCGACTCGGTGGACATCGACGGGCGGGTGCTGTTTACGGCAGCGGGGCTTGTCCCGGCGGGAGAGTTCGTGTGGGTGCGGATCACCGGCGTGTCCGATGGCGACCTCACCGGTGAGATCGAGGACGGAGGAAAGGAAGAAAGGGAATGAATACGGCAAACAAGCTGACGATGCTACGGGTGGTGCTGATCCCGGTGTACCTCATCCTATGGCACATTGACGCCCCGTGGAGCATCTACGCCGCCCTGGCGGTGTTCGTCGTTGCCAGCCTGACGGATCTGCTGGATGGCTACATCGCGCGGCATTACAACCAGGTCACCGACTTTGGCAAGTTCATGGATCCCCTGGCGGACAAGGTGCTGGTGCTCACCGCCATGGTCTGCTTCTGCGGAGCGGGCCGCTTCCCGGACTGGGCGCTGGTGATCGTCATCGCCCGGGAGTTCGCCGTGTCCGGCCTGCGGCTGGTGGCGGTGGACAACGGGCGGGTCATCGCCGCCGGGTGGTCGGGCAAGGTGAAAACCGCCTCCACCATGGTGTGCCTGTGCCTGATGCATCTGGTTTCGCCCAGCCCTATGAGCGGTATGCCCAACTACCTGGACTGGGTGTGCGTCATTGTGATTGCCGCCACCACCCTGTACTCGGGTATCGAGTATTTTGTCCTCAACCGGGATGTGCTGAACTGGAACAAGTGAGAACAAGTCCGGCCCGCGCGCAGCGCGGGTCGGACTTTTATCCCGTCATGAGCCGCGCCAACAGGAAGGCGATTCCCCCGCAGGCGGGGAAGGTGAGGATCCACGCCCCCGCCATCTGACCCATCACCGCCCCGCTGGCCTGCCGGCCCGCGCCGCACACGGCGGCCACTTTGGCGTGGGTGGTGGACACGGGCAGCCCCAGGGCGGAGCACACCAACAGCACCGCCCCCGCCCCCAGATCCGCCGCCAGCCCCTCGGTGGGGGAGAGCTGGGCCAGCTCGGTGCCCACCTTTTCCACGATGGGCTTCCCGCCCAGGGCGGTGCCCAGGGCCATCACCCCGGCGGTGAGCAGGGCCAGCCCCAGCCGGGAGGGCCTGCCGTCCGGGCCGAAGCCGTGGATCAACAGGAGCAGGGCCAGGAACTTCTGCCCGTCCTGGGCGCCGTGGAGCAGGGCGGTGAGGGCGGCAGCCCACCGCTGGCCCCGGTCGGGGCGGCGGATCCGGCCCTCCAGCGCCCGTCGGAGGATCCGCCCCGCCAGCGCCCCGGCGGGCAGGGACAGCCCCAGCCCCGCCAGCGCCCGGATCCACGCCCCGGCGTTGAGCTGGGCCAGCCCGCCGCCTAAAGCCAGCGCCCCGCCGGACAGGCCCGCCAGCAGGGCGTGGCTCTCGCTGGTGGGCAGGCCGAACCGCCAGGCCGCCACCGCCCACAGCACGATGGCCAGCAGGGCGGCGTTCAGGGCGATCACCCCGGAGCGGGGCTGGGCAAAGGACACCAGCTCCCCCACCGTGTCCGCCACGGCGGGGAAGCACAGGCAGGCCAAGGCCGCCCCAGCGAAGTTACACACCGCCGCCAGCGCCACCCCCCGGCGGAAGGACAGCGCCCCGGAGCCCACGGCGGTGGCGATGGCGTTGGGCGCGTCCGTCCAGCCGTTGACAAAGATCACCGCCAGCACCAGCAGCCGGGCCAGACCCACAGCCCCCTCCATGGCGTCCCCTCCTCTTATATGGTCAAACTGCTGTCTGAGTATACGGGAGAGCGGGGACGGATATGACGAAGCTGATAAATTTGAAAATCTTTCAAAATAAAAAAGGTTTTTCTTCGCCGTCCGGGTATAAGAGCGTATACGGAAAAAACGCCCGCGGGGCGTGCGAGGAGGGACAGCACATGGATCAAAGCATACGGGAGCGCACCGAGGCGCTGGAGCGGCAGACCCTCTCCCCCCGGGCCTGCCTGTCCGCCCAATCCAAAGGGCGGGCGGTGGACATCCCCCCCTGTCCCATGCGAACCTGCTTCCAGCGGGACATCGACCGGGTGGTGCACTGCAAGTCCTTTCGGCGGCTGAAGCACAAGACCCAGGTGTTCCTCCAGCCCGAGGGGGATCACTACCGCACCCGCATGACCCACACCCTGGAGGTGTCCCGCATCGCCCGCACCATGGCCCGGGGGCTGGCCCTCAACGAGGATCTCACCGAGGCGGCGGCCCTGGCCCACGACCTGGGCCACACCCCCTTCGGCCACGCCGGGGAGCGGGCCCTGTCCCGGATGGTGGAGGGGGGCTTCCGGCACTACGAGCAGTCCCTGCGGGTGGTGGATCGGTTGGAGAACGAAGGGGCGGGGCTGAACCTGTGCCATGAAGTGCGAGACGGCATCCTGTGCCACACCTCCGGCCGGCCGGCGGACACCCTGGAGGGCCAACTGGTGCGGTTTGCGGACAAGATTGCCTACATCAACCACGACATCGACGACGCCATGCGGGGGGGTATCATCTTCCCCACCGACATCCCTGCCCATATCTCCGAGGTTCTGGGCTACACCCATGGGGAGCGCATCGAGGCCCTAACCCTGGACGTGATCCGCTCCAGCGGGGAGGGGGACGAGATCCGGCAGTCCCCAACCGTGGCCCAAGCCATGGGGGAGCTGAGGGCGTTCATGTTCGAGTCCGTCTACTTCAACCCCTTGGCCAAGGGGGAGGAGGGCAAGGCGGAGGACATGATCTGCCTGCTGTTTGAATATTATTGCAAGCATACGGACAAGCTGCCGCCGGAGTACCAAGAGATCCTCCTACGGGAAGGCGTACACCGGGCAGTGCTGGACTACATTGCGGGCATGACGGACACCTACGCCGTGGAGCAGTTTGGGGATCTGTTCATTCCGAAGGGGTGGGTGGTGAAATGACGGAGTATCTTGTCCCCACGCGCCCCTCAGAGACGCAGTTCACCGAAAAACGCTCCACCTTCATCGGCCGGGTCTTTCCGGTGGAGACGGAGGAGGAGGCCCGCGCCCGCATCGACGAGGTCAAAAAAAAGCACCACGACGCCCGGCACAACTGCTGGTGCTACCTGATCCAGGACGGCCCGGTGCGCTACTCCGACGATGGGGAGCCCCAAGGCACCGCGGGCCAGCCTATGCTGGGGGTGTTCCAGAAGGAGGGGGTTGCCAACGTGTGCTGTGTGGTGACCCGGTATTTCGGCGGGGTGCTGTTGGGTGCGGGGGGCCTGGTGCGAGCCTACACCCAGAGCGCCAAGGACGCCCTGGATGCGGCAGGCGTCTCGGCGGTGCGCCGCTGGCTGGAGCTGGCGGTGGAGTGCCCCTACAGTTTTCTGGAGCGGGTGAAGCTGGCCTGTGCCGCCCAGGGGGGTGCGCTGGGGGAGATCGAGTACGCCGCCGCCGTCACCGTCCACGCCCTGCTGCCCGAGGAGGGGGCGGAGGCGTTCCGGGCGGGGATCACCGAGCTGTCCGCCGGGGCGTTTTCCGCTGTGGAGCTGGGCGAAGTGAGGAAAGCGGCCCCTATTGACCGATAAATTTCCAAAACCGTGTAAAACGGGGCAAATTTGGCTATGATGCGGAGGTGGAACCATGGCCATACCCGAGTCCTTTCTGGACGACCTGAACAGCAGGATCAATATTGTGGACGTGGTTTCCGCCTATGTGCCCCTGACCAAAAAAGGGGGAAACTACTGGGGGCTGTGCCCCTTCCACCACGAAAAAACCCCCTCCTTCTCCGTCAACGAATCCCGGCAGATCTTCCACTGCTTTGGCTGCGGCAAGGGGGGCGGGGCGGCCCGGTTCCTCATGGAGATGGAGAACCTGTCCTTCCCGGACGCGGTGCGGAAGCTGGCGGAGCAGGCGGGGCTTCAGATGCCGGAGGACACCGGCGGCGACGGCCGGTGGCGGGAACGGCGGGCGCGTATTCTGGAGCTCAACAAGGAGGCCGCCCGATTCTACCGCTCCATGCTGTCCGACCCCCGGGGGTCGGAGGTGGCGTCCTACATCCGGGACAAGCGGCGGATCAGCCCCGGGTTTTCCGCCCGGTTTGGCCTGGGGGCGGCCCCCGACGCCTGGGACAGCCTGATCCTGGCCATGGCGGACAAGGGCTATGAGAAGGCGGATCTCATCGAAGCGGGCCTGGCGGTGGCGGGCAAGGGGGGCGGCGTGTACGACAAGTACCGCAACCGCCTGATGCTGCCCGTCATCGACGTGCGGGGGGACGTGATCGGCTTCACCAGCCGGGTGATGGACGACTCCACCCCCAAGTACCTGAACACGCCGGAGACGGCGATTTTCAAAAAGCGATCCATCCTCTATGGACTGAACTACGCCAAAAAGACCAAGCGGCCCAACTTCATTCTGGTGGAGGGGAACATCGACGTGATCACCCTGCATCAGGCGGGCTTTGACAACACGGTGGCCACCATGGGCACCGCCTTGACGGAGGAGCACGTGCGCCTGCTGGGGCGGTATACCAAGGAGCTGGTGCTGTGCTACGACAACGACGCCGCCGGGGAGGACGCCACCCAGCGGGCCATCGCCCTGCTGCGCAGCTCGGAGATCGGGGTGAAGGTGCTGCGCCTGCCCCGCCGCCGCACCCAGTCCGGAGAGCTGGTGAAGCAGGACGCGGACGACTATATTAAGAACTGCGGCCCCGCCGCCTTCGAGGAACTGATGGAGGGCAGCGCCAACTCCGCCGAGTACCGCCTGAGCGTGGTGCGGGATCAGTTCGACCTAAACCGGGATGACCAGCGGGCCCAGTACTTGCTGGCGGCAGCGGAGGTGGTGGCCGGCCTGCCCAGCCCGGTGGAGCGGGAGATCTACGCCGGCCGGTGCGCCGAGACGGCGGGGGTGTCCAAGGAGGCGGTGCTCCAGGAGGTGGAGCGCCAGCGGCAGAGGCGCCACCGGGAGGCCCGGAAGCAGGAGGAGCGCCGGAACCTGGCCCCCGTCCGGGAGCTCCAGCCCAGGAGCCGGGATCTGCGGTATGAGAATGTCCGCTCCGCCCGGGCGGAGGAGGGCGTGCTGCGGATTGTGCTGCTGGACGGCGACTACTTCCGGCAGATGGAGCCGCTGAACGAGGAGCACTTCACCTCGCCGCTGCTGAAAAAGGCGTTTGTGCTGCTGCGGGACAGGTGGAGGGAGGGCAAGAGCGTCGCCCTGCCTGCCCTGGAGGGGCAGCTGACCCCAGAGGAGATGGATCAGCTCTCCGCCGCCGTCCAGGAGAACCAGCCCCGGGCGACCGCGGCGGCGGCGCTGGAGGACTATAAGCAGGTGATCCTGCTGGAACAGAGCAGGAAGGACATATCGGACGAGCGGGATCTCGGAGCCCTGAAGGATGTACTCAAACAGAAAAAAGCCTATGGAGGATGAAAGACCAATGAGTGAAAAGAAAAAGACCGGCAAAAAGGCAGAGACCGCCCCCCATATCCAGGTGAGCCCGGAGAAGCTGGAGGCTGCCAAGGCGGAGCTGGGCAGGATGATCGAGGGCGTCCAGGGCGGGGAAAAGCTGCTGGAGCTGGTGGAGACAGGCTGCAAAAAGGGCAAGCTGTCCTCCGGCGAGATGATGGAGGTGCTGGAGTCCATCACCCTGGAGACGGATCAGCTGGATAAGGTGTACGACGTGCTGGAGAACCTGGGGGTGGACACCGCCGGGGACGACTTCGTGCCCGAGCTGGACGACGATGCCCTCCCCTCCACCGACGAACTGGAGGAGATCCCGGAGGAGGAGATCGTGGATCCTAACACCCTGGTGGACTCCTTCGCCATCGACGACCCGGTGCGGATGTACCTGAAGGAGATCGGCAAGGTGGATCTGCTCACCCCGGAGCAGGAGGTGGAGCTGGCCCAGCAGATGGGGGCCGGGGCCGCCGCCAAGGAGCAGCTGGCCGAGCTGGAGCAGTCGGGGGAGGAACTGCCCGACGAGGTGCGGCAGGAGCTGAAAAAGACCATCCGGAAGGGCGAGCGGGCCAAGCAGCAACTGGCGGAGGCCAACCTGCGGCTGGTGGTGTCCATCGCCAAGCGGTACGTGGGCCGGGGAATGCTGTTCCTGGATCTGATCCAGGAGGGCAACCTGGGGCTCATCAAGGCGGTGGAGAAGTTTGACTACACCAAGGGTTACAAGTTCTCCACCTACGCCACCTGGTGGATCCGGCAGGCCATCACCCGGGCCATCGCCGACCAGGCCCGCACCATCCGCATCCCGGTGCACATGGTGGAGACCATCAACAAAGTGATCCGGGTGAACCGGCAGCTTTTGCAGGAGCTGGGCCATGACCCCAGCCCGGAGGAGACGGCGGAGGAGATGGGGATGCCGGTGGAGAAGGTGCGGGAGATCCTGAAGATCGCCCAGGAGCCCGTTTCCCTGGAGACCCCCATCGGCGAGGAGGAGGACAGCCACCTGGGGGACTTCCTGCCGGACGAGGGGGCGTCGGAGCCGTCGGAGGCGGCGTCCTTCACCCTGTTGAAGGAGCAACTGGTGGAGGTGATGTCCACCCTGACCCCCCGGGAGGAGAAGGTGCTGCGCCTGCGCTTCGGCATTGAGGACGGCCGCAGCCGCACCTTGGAGGAGGTGGGCAAGGAGTTCAACGTCACCCGGGAGCGGATCCGGCAGATTGAGGCCAAAGCCCTGCGGAAGCTGCGCCACCCCAGCCGGAGCAAGAAGTTGAAGGACTTCCTGAGCTGACTTTATGAGAAAAGCCCGTCTCCGGGTTCGGAGACGGGCTTTTGCCGGTTTATCGGAATACCCGGTTAAAATCCCGGGGCATTTTGGCCCTGAAGGTGACAGGTTCCCTGGTAGCGGGATGGATGAAGGACAGCTCATTGGCGTGGAGGCACAGCCGCCCGATGGGGTTGGTGCGGGCCCCGTACTGCTTGTCCCCCGCCACGGGGCAGCCCTTTTCCTTCATGTGCACCCGGATCTGGTTCTTCCGCCCCGTCTCAATGGAGATGTCCAGCAGGGCGTATCCGTTCCCAGCCTTTACAATCTGGTAGCTGGTGACGGCCTCCTTGGCCCCCTTCCCCGGCGCGCCGGAAAAGCTCAGGTGGGTGTCCGTCTCCACGAGATAGGAGCGGATGGTGTCCTGGACGGGCTTGGGTACCCCCTCCACCACCGCCAGATAGCCCCGGCGGGTGACGATCTCGTTCCACCGGGACTGGAACAGTTCCTTCGTCTCCGCGTCCCGGGCGAACATCAGCACCCCCGACGTGTCCCGATCCAGCCGGTGGAGCACGAAGATCCGGTCATCCACCCGCCGGGCCTTCACGTAGTCGGTGACCATGTGGTAGGCGGTGCGGGTTTTCTCCCTGTCGGTGGCCACGCTGAGCAGCTTGGCGGGCTTGTTCACCACGATGAGGTGCTCGTCCTCATAAAGGATGGGGAAGGGCAGCGCGTCCGCCCTGGGGGCGGAGAAGGAAAGAATGCTCACCTGCTGCCCGGGCAGCAGCGGGGTATCGAACCGGGAGAGGGGCACGCCGTCCACCGCCACCAGCCGCCGGGACAGCAGGGACTTCACATTGTTCCGGCTCTTGCCCTTCACGTGGGCCAGCAGGAAGGGGAGCAGGGTGTCGGGTGCGTCCACGGTGTAGACGGCGGGCTCCCGCCGTTTTTCATTATGTTCCATAGTAACCGCCTTTTCTGCCGCCTGGGGCAGGATGCATTTTTTGACTTCCAGGATAGTTTACCACGTTCCGCGGGAAAAGTCCACGAAATTCCGGCGGACAGGCAAGTGGGGCCGGGCGGCCGCATATTCTTGCCAGAGGTGATTGCTGTGGGGGAAAAGGAGGGCCTGCTGGCCCGAGCCTCCCGGGTGTTTGACCTGCCCGCCGACGCGGTGGCGGGGGCGCCCCGGGTGGAGATCATAGGGGACGGGGAGCTCCGCATGGCCCCTCACCGGGGCATTCTGGCCTACGGAACAGAGGAGATCCACATATCCGGGGGGAAGATGGTGGTGCTGGTGCGAGGCCAGGGTCTGGAGCTACGGGCCATGACGCCGGAGGAGCTGCTGATCACCGGCGAGATCCGGGCGGTGGAATTCATGCGGTAGTTCTTTTTTGGTTCTTTTTCTCGAGAGAAAAAGAACCAAAAGAGTCTTAGACTCACGAGCTTGAAGCCGTTACCAACGGGGATGTAGGCGGGAAGTTGTCCGTCGGCAACGAGACGTGGATCTGGTTTGAAAAGGGTTTGGGATCATGAAAAAACTCATCAATCTGCTGCTGGGCTATGTGGAGATTGCCGTCACCGGGGCTTTCCCGGAGCGGCTGCTGAACCTGTGCGCCCAGAACCGGCTGCCATTTTGGCGGCTGCGCTGGACGGACGAGACCAGCTTCACCTTCCGGGTGGCCCTCCGGGATCGCAAGCGGCTGGACGAGCTGGCCCGGCGGGCCATGTGCGAGCTAAAGGAGCGAAGCCGCCGGGGGGGGGCGGTGGCGGCGGAGCGAATGGTGGAGCACCGCTGGGGCTTTCTGCTGGGGCTGGGCCTGTGCGTGCTGGCGGTGAGCTTCCTGTCCCGGTTCGTGCTGGTGATCGAGGTGACGGGCAACCAGCGGGTGCCCACCGCCGTGATCCTGTCCCAGCTCCAGCGGGCGGGAGTGCGGCCCGGGGCCTACGGCCCCGCCATTCGGGAACGGGAGGCGGCCAATACCGCCCTGCTGGGCCTGCCTGAGCTGTCCTACCTGGCGGTGAACATCTACGGCACCCGGGCGGAGATCATCGTCCGGGAGGTGGAAAAGGCTCCGGAGCTGCTAAAGGAGGACGTGCCCGCCGACATCGTGGCGGCAGCGGACGGCATCATCGAGGACATTCAGGCTGATTCCGGCCGGGCCATGTTTCGAGACGGCGACGTGGTGACCAAAGGGGAGACCCTGATCTCTGGCGTGCTGGATCTAAAGGAGCCGGAGGGGGGGACGGTGGATCTGGGCAGCCTGGTGGTGCACGCCGCGGGCAGTGTCACCGCCCGAACCTGGCGCACTCTGGAGGAGACCATCCCCCTCACCGGGCAGAGGAAGGAGTACACCGGGGAGGAGGTACGGGGGTATCACATAAAAATTTTGTGGTTTGATCTGGATTTTTTTGAAAACAGTAGCATTTCCGGTGGGAGATATGATAAAATAACAGAGACTTCGGATCTGACCCTGTTCGGGCGGCCCATGCCCGCCTCCCTCACCACCGTCACCCGCCGGGGCTACACCCTCCGGGAGGAGCCGGTGGACGCGGAAACGGCGGCCGGGGAGCTGAAGGAGCTGCTGCTGTTCCGGCTGGAGGAGCTGATGGAGGCCCGAAAGGGCGAGGTCCTGCGTACCGACTTTGTCACCCGGCAGGAGAACGGACGGCTGACGGTCACCCTGCTGGCGGAGTGCCGGGAGGAGATCGGCCGCACCGTGGAGCGGGACGGGGAAGTGGGGCGGGTGTACGGGGAAAGCGTGACAACCCCACCGGAGGATACCAAAGACAGCGGCTGACAGGCCGTATGAAATCACGCTTCGTGCTCGCAACGCGCGGCCTCGCTGCGGCTCGGGCAAAACCCAGCCCCGCCTTGCGGGCCTTGGGCCTTTGTCTTGCTCCGCTTCATCCGCGCTGCTCACGACGGCTCAGCACTACAAAGGAGAAACGATCCATGACAGAACAGACCATCAGTATCGAGCGGATGGAGGAGGCCGTCAACCTGTTCGGCCTGTTTGACGAGAACATCCGCCTGATTGAGCAGGAGCTAAACGTGTCGGTGGTGAACCGGGAGTCCAACCTGAAGATCTCCGGCGAGGGGGAGAACGTCATGTGGGCGGTGAAGGCCATCCAGGGCCTGCTCACCCTGTCCGCCAAGGGGGAGGCCATCGGCCAGCAAAACGTGCGGTATATCATCGAGCTGGTGCGGGCGGGCAACGAGGGCAAGATCGCCCAGCTGGCCGGGGACGTGGTGTGCGTCACCGCCAAGGGCAAACCCATCAAGGCCAAGACCATCGGCCAGAAGAAGTACGTGGACGCCATCAAGGCCAGCACCGTCACCATCGGCGTGGGCCCCGCCGGCACCGGCAAGACCTATCTGGCGGTGGCGGCGGCGGTGGCGGCCTTCCGGGAGAAGCAGGTGAACCGCATCATCCTCACCCGGCCCGCCGTGGAGGCGGGGGAGCGGCTGGGCTTCCTGCCAGGGGATCTGCAATCCAAGGTGGATCCCTACCTGCGGCCGCTGTACGACGCGCTGTTCGATATGCTGGGGGCGGAGACGTACCAGAAGTACCTGGAGCGGGGCAATATCGAGGTGGCCCCTCTGGCCTATATGCGGGGGCGGACGCTGGACGACAGCTTCATCATCCTGGACGAGGCCCAGAACACCAGCCGGGAGCAGATGAAGATGTTCCTCACCCGGCTGGGCTTCGGCTCCAAGATCGTCATCACCGGCGACGCGACGCAAATTGACCTGCCGGTGGACAAGGTATCGGGCCTGAAGGAGGCCATGCGGGTGCTGAAGGGCGTGGAGGATATCTCCATCTGCCAGCTCACCGGGGCGGACGTGGTGCGCCATGTCATCGTCCAGCGGATCATCAAGGCCTATGAGGATGACGAGAAGCGGCGGGCGGCCAAGCGGGAGAGACGGTAGGGACAGCGGGAGAGGAGCGGCAGGCCAGGGCTCTCTCTACAGGCCAGCCCAAGGCTACGGGGCGCTGAGGACTGGCCCTCCGGTCGAGCCCTGGCCTGCCGCTCCACGAGACAGATCGCGTTACACCTTTTCCAGACAGGCGTCGGTAAGCTGCATCCCGAGACATAGACCCTGGTAGAATGACCAGAGGCCGTGGCCCTGGATGGGGAGATCCCGAAGGTAATCGGGCCAGAAGCGGGGATCGGGTTCGGTGACGAAATAGCGGTAGAGCTGTTCCACAATGACCGGGATAGTAGATTCCATCGAAAGCTCCTCCGAATATGTCAGGCCAATAGTTGCAAGCCAATATTTATCTGCATTATAATGCGATGAAGAACATTTGTCAATAGGAGTGCGCTATGATTTTTAACGAAAGATTGAGAATTCTGCGGGAAGAACATAATTGGACGCAGGAGAAGGTGGCCCGAGCCGTAGATATGCCGCTGAGGACATATAGCCGCTTGGAAGCGGACGGCGCCAAAACCCACTATGATACGCTTATCAAACTCGCGGATTTTTACGATGTATCGGTAGACTGGCTCATGGGCCGCACGGACAAGCGGGAGGTCAACCGGTAATGCCAAACCACAACATCATATTCTCCGCCGACGTTGACGGCGTGGACGAGGGCCTGTGCCCCCTTCTGAAAGAGGCGATCTGCACGGCCCTGGACGCGGAAGGGGTGGAGGCTCCCTGCGAGATTGACGTTTTGCTCACCGATGACGCGGGCATTCATCAGATTAACCTGGATACGCGGGGGGTGGACGCCTCCACCGATGTGCTGTCCTTCCCCATGTTCGACCTGGCCCCGGGGGACAAGCCGTCCCGGGCGGACGCCGACCCCGCCACCGGCCTGGTGCCCCTGGGCGATATGTGCATCTCCCTGGAGCGGGCCGCCGCCCAGGCGGAGGAGTTCGGCCATTCCACGAGGCGGGAGCTGGCCTACTTAGCGGTTCACTCCGTGCTCCACCTGCTGGGCTACGACCACCTGGACGAGGGGCCTATGAAGGCTCAGATGCGGGCGCGGGAGGAGGCCGTCATGGCGGAGCTGAGTCTGGAGCGAGACTAAAGTACGAACACAAAAATGCTCAAGAAAGTTGAGGATCACCTATGGACATTAAGAAAAGCGGCATCATCACCATCTGCGGACGGCCCAACGTGGGCAAGTCCACCCTGACCAACACCCTGGCGGGGGAGAAGATCGCCATCGTCTCCCCCAAGCCCCAGACCACGCGGAACCGGATCTGTGCCGTCCTCAACCGGGGGGACAGCCAGTTCGTGTTTGTGGACACGCCGGGGCTCCACAAGGCCCGCACCCGGCTGGGCGACTACATGGTGAAAGTAGTGCGCCAATCCGTGGCGGATGTGGACGGGGTGATGCTGCTGGTGGAGCCGGTGGATCACATCGGCCCCCCGGAGCAGGAGCTCATCGACCGCATCAAGGCCCTGGGGGCCCCCGCCGCGCTGGTGATCAACAAGATCGACACGGTGGAGAAGGAGAAGCTGCTGGCGGTGATGGCGGTCTACGGAGCGGCCCACGATTGGGACGCGGTGGTGCCCATTTCCGCCAAGACCGGGGAGGGTGTGGACGAGCTGCTGGAGGTGCTGGGCGGCTGGCTGCCCGAGGGGCCCCAGCTGTTCCCCGACGGGGCGGTGACGGATCAGCCGGAGCGGCAGATCATGGCGGAGATCGTCCGGGAGAAGCTGCTGCGGGAGTTGGACAAGGAGATCCCCCACGGCACGGCGGTGGAGGTGACGAAATTTTCCCAGCGAGACAACGACATCATCGACTGCCACGTGACCATCTACTGTGAGAAGGCGTCCCACAAGGGGATCATCATCGGCAAGGGCGGGGCCATGCTGAAACAGATCAGCACCCAGGCCCGGCAGGACATGGAGGCCTTCATGGGGGCCAAGGTGTATCTGGAGACGTGGGTGAAGGTGAAGGAGAACTGGCGGGACAACCCGGCGGCCATCCAGAACTTCGGCTATACGGAGGACTGAGGCGGGGCGGATAATGATATTTTACATGATATATCATGTAAAAACAAGAGGCAAAATACATGAAATATCGTGCGGGAAATTGTGCACTTTCGCATGAATTATCATGTATATGAAGGGGCGGGTTTGTTTGCTGAAATACAGGATGGACGTGCTTTCTGAATTGAGAAATCATGGATATACTACGACGAGGCTCAGACAGGAAAAACTTTTGAATGAGTCGGCATTGCAATATATACGGCAGGGAAAGCCCATCGGGCCGATACCGCTTGACGCCATTTGCCGCCTGCTGGAGTGCCAGCCCGGCGACATTATGGAATGGGTACCGGATCCCGCGGAAGGGGAGGAGTAGCAGCCCCATTGGAATGAAACGGAAGCCGGGGAGGACGGAGTATGAAACAGAAAGAGAAAAAAGAGCGCAAGCTCACCAAGGCCGAGCTGCGCCGCAAGGCCCGCTTCGAGGCGCTGGTGGCGGACATGGAGGGGCAGGGCTGGACGGCCCACAACCTGACCATCGGCGTGGTAAAGGCCAACATTCTGGCCATGTTGGTGATGTTCCCCTTTGCGCTGGCGGTTGCCATCTGGTATCTGATGGTGAATGGAAGCCTGAACGAGCCGTCCCTGACGGATATGCTGTTACTGCTGGTATTGTTGATTGCCTTGCTGGTGGCCCACGAGGGGATCCACGGGCTGGTGTGGGGACTGTACGCCCCCAGCGGCTTTCGCTCTATCGAGTTCGGTATCGTCTGGGCGGTGCTGTCCCCCTACTGCACCTGCGCCGAGCCCATGAAAAAGGGGCAGTACCTGCTGGGTTCCGCCATGCCCACCCTAATACTGGGCTTTGGGCTGGGGATCGTGGCCGTCTACACGGGGGTGAGCCTGCTGCTGTACTTGTCCATGCTGATGATTCTGGGCGGTGGCGGGGACTTCTGCATCATCCTGAAGCTGCTGGCCTATCGGCCCCAAGGCGAGGCGGTGTACTGCGATCACCCTTATGAACTGGGCCTTGTGGCCTTTGAGCGGCCCACTGGGGCTTGATCAAACGCACGCAAAATTTCCCTGTCATAAACGCCGCGCTCCCGTCCATGCTATCAGCGTGGACAGATGAGCCTCTCTCCCGCCTCTGGCGGTGAGAGAGGCACTTCCTCCATCCATGCCATCAACGTGGACAGACAGGAGGGACGGCAATGAATACGGAGCTTTGGAATCTGTTTTGGACGACCGGGATGCCGGAGGCCTGGCTGATGAGCCGGAACGGGGAGAAGCCCGCCCCCGACCGGCCGGAGCCCACAGGAGGAACAGGCCCGCTGGCCTTTCCCCCCAGCCGGCAGAGCATCGCCCCCGGCGGCCTGGAGTGGATGTATTGACTTGAACATGCCCCGCACCGGGGCGTACATAGGAGCGTTGTTATGCACTTGACTACCAACGCCCTCGTGCTGCGCGAGGTGAACTACAAGGAATCGGATAAAATCCTCACCCTGCTGACGGAACAGGAGGGCAAACTCACCGTGTCCGCCCGGGGGTGCCGGAAGAAGGACAGCCCCATTGCCGCCGCCTGCCAGCTGCTGGCCTGGGGGGAGTTCACCCTGTATGAGTTCCGGGAGATGTGGTCGGTGAAGGAGACGGCGTCGGAGCGGCTGTTCGAGGGGGTTCGGACGGATCTGGAAAAGCTGTCCCTGGCCAGCTACCTGGCGGAGGTCACCGAGGCGCTGGCGGAGGAGGGCCAGCCCGATCCCGGCCTGCTGTCGGTGACGCTGAACTGCCTTCACGCCCTGGATAAGCTGCCGACGCCCCCGGCCCAGGTCAAGACCGCCTTCGAGTGGCGGGCCATGGCGCTGGCGGGGTATGAGCCCCAGCTGGAGCGGTGCGGGGTGTGCTTCCGGGAGAAGCCGGTGGAGCCCCACATCCACCTGGGGGAGGGCACCGTTCACTGCGCCGCCTGCCGGGACAGGTTGGGGGAGGGGGTGTCCATGCCGCTCACCGACTCGGCGCTGGCCGCCCTGCGGCACGTGGTGTGGGGCCCCCGGAAGCGGCTGCTGTCCTTCCGGCTGGATGGGGAGGGCATGAAGCGCTTAGGGGACGCCTCGGAGGCCTATCTCATGACCCGGCTGGAGCGGGGCTTCCGGACGTTGGACTTCTACAAATCCATCACGTATAAACCTATGGGGGCGCCGTCCTGACGGGCCCCGAACCTACATTAGAGGAACAAGACTATGACACAGCTGTTTGAAAAATCTATTGAAACCCTGGAGCTGCCCCGGGTGCTGGCCCTGCTGGCCAATGAGGCGGTGACCGAGGAGGGCAAGGAGCGCTGTCTGGCGCTGCGGCCCATCCCCGTACAAAACGACGTGAACCGCCTG
The DNA here is from genome assembly GCA_021768085.1 of Bacillota bacterium. Lineage (GTDB taxonomy): Bacteria > Bacillota > Clostridia > Oscillospirales > Oscillospiraceae > Enterenecus. Next base: position 122,122 of record JAETOJ010000001.1, on the reverse strand, counting down.
CAAAAGCAGACCTCCGCCGCCTTTGACCTGCTGGTGAAGCACGGCACCCCGTCCCTGTCGGGCATCCGCCCGGTGGCGGCGGCCCTCCAGCGGGCGGATCGGGGGGGCACGCTGAATACCCGGGAGCTGCTGGACATCGCCCAGGTACTGCGCTGTGCCCGAAACGTCCGGGAGTACGGCTCCGGGAACGGGGAGGTCAAAACCGTCTTGGACGGCTACTTCGAGAGCCTCACCGCCAACCGCTTTTTGGAGGACAAGATCACCGGCTCCATCCTCAGCGAGGAGGAGATCGCCGACGCCGCCTCCCCGGAGCTGGCCGACATCCGGCGGCACATCCGGGCGGCGGCGGGCAAGGTGCGGGATGTGCTGAACCGGCTCATCTCCTCCAACCAGTCCAAATATTTGCAGGACGCCATCATCACCATGCGGGGCGGGCGGTACGTGGTGCCCGTCAAGAGCGAGCACAAGAACGAGATCCCCGGCCTTGTCCACGACGTGTCCGGCTCGGGAGGGACGTTCTTCATCGAGCCCATGGGGGTGGTGAACGCCAACAACGAGCTGCGGGAGCTCCAGGTCAAGGAGCAGAAGGAGATCGAGCGCATTTTAGCGGAGCTGTCTGCCGACTGCGCCGGCTTCAAGACCGACATCGAGGACGACTATCAGACCCTGGTGTCCCTGGACTGTATCTTTGCCCGGGCCAAGCTGTCCTCCGCCATGGGGGCCATGGAGCCCGCCCTGGGGGATCACATCGAGCTGCGCCGGGCCCGCCACCCCCTGCTGGATCCCAAGACCGCCGTCCGCAACGATTTGAAGCTGGGCGGGGGGTTCGACACCTTGGTGATCACCGGCCCCAACACCGGCGGCAAGACAGTGACGCTGAAAACCCTGGGCCTGCTCACCCTGATGGCCCAGTGCGGGCTGCACATCCCGGCGGCGGACGGTTCCATGGTGAAGGTGTGCTCCGCCGTGCTGGCGGACATCGGGGACGAGCAGTCCATCGACCAGTCCCTGTCCACCTTCTCCTCCCACATGACCAACATCGTGGCCATCCTGGAGCAGGCGGACGACGGAACGCTGATCCTGTTCGACGAGCTGGGGGCGGGTACCGACCCGGTGGAGGGCGCGGCCTTGGCCGCCGCCATCATCGAGTCCGCCCGGGCCATGGGGGCCCATGTGGCCGCCACCACCCATTACGCCGAGCTGAAGGTGTACGCCATGACCACCAGGGGGGTGGAAAACGCCTCCTGTGAGTTCGACGTGGAGACCTTGGCCCCCACCTACCGGGTGCTCATCGGCATACCGGGCAAATCCAACGCCTTCGCCATCTCACGCCGGCTGGGTCTGCCCGACTATATCATCCAGAAGGCCGCCGACCGCATCGACGCGGAAAATGTGCGTTTTGAGGACGTGCTCAGCCAGTTGGATATCCAGCGCCAGGCCATGGAGAAGGAGAAGGAGCAGGCCGCCCAGCTGCGCCGGGAGATGGAGGAGGCCCGCTCACAGGCGGAACAGTACCGCCAGCGGATCGAGGAGGAGCGGCGGAAGGCCACTGAGAAGGCCCAGGCGGAGGCCCGGGCCATCATCGAGCAGGCCCGGGACGCGGCGGATCAGACCTTCAAGGAGCTCAATGAGATGCGCCGCCGCCAGGAGCAGAGCCGGGAGTGGATCGACGACAACGAGGAGCGGGCTGAGCTGCGCCGGAAGCTGAACGAGGCGGACGCCGCCCTGGGCGGACAAAAAGAGGAGCTGCCGCCCCCGCCCCCCACTCGGGACGCGGTGCTGGGCGACACGGTGGAGCTGATCAAAATGGGCACCCAGGCGGAGGTCGTCGGGGTGAACAAGGACGGCACCCTCCAGCTCCAGGCGGGCATTTTGAAGCTGAAGGCCAAGCAGGAGGAGGTGCGGGTGCTGGAGGACATCACCGCCCGGAAAAAGCAGAGTGCCAGGGACAAGGCCCGGGCCGCCTCGGTGAGCCGACCCTTCCGGGCCTCCGCCGCCAAGGCGGAGTTGGATCTGCGGGGCATGATGGTGGACGAGGCCATCGGCGCAGTGGATCTGTTTCTGGACAACGCCCTCATGGGCAAGCTGGAGACGGTGACCATCATCCACGGCAAGGGCACCGGGGCGCTGCGCAAGGCGGTGCGGGAGCATTTGAAAAAGAGCCGTTACGTAAAGGAGTACCGGCCAGGCGTGTACGGAGAGGGCGAGGATGGGGTGACGGTAGCCACGCTGAAATAGTAAATTGTAGGCGGTTTTACCGAAAGAGTCTGCGAGAATTTGGTGAAAATGCTCTTGACGTTTGGGGGCTAAATTTGGTATCCTATCAGCGTACAAAGATTCGGGGCGGGGGCAGGAGCTGTCCAGAGCCGAAACTTTTATGATGGAGGGGAACGCTCATGTTCATGAAAGAGACTACGGTAAACAACCAGGTCGGCCTGCACGCCCGTCCGGCCACGTTTTTTATTCAGAAAGCCAACGAGTTCAAAAGCTCCATCTGGGTGGAGAAGGAAGACCGCCGCGTGAACGCCAAGAGCCTGCTGGGGGTGCTGTCCTTGGGCATCGTGAAGGGCACGGCCATCAACCTCATTGCCGACGGCCCAGATGAGGAGGCCGCCATCAATGCCCTGGTGGAACTGATTAACTCCGAGTTTTCCGAGTGACTCACTGCTGAGTAACAAAAAGCGCCGCGGATGCGGCGCTTTTTTCATAAGAAGCGCGACGGCGTCGCCGCAAGCTCCATATCCCTCGCTTCCGCCTTGCGGCGAAAGCTCGCTCATTTCGCTGCGGCTCCTTTCCCCACAAAGCCTGAAGGTCGGCTTTGCGGGGCTCCAGTGCAGGAGGTGACTCTCTTTGACATTCGATGAACTGCGGGACAAGGCCCACGCGCTGCCGCTGAAGCCCGGTGTATACATCATGCAGAACGCCGCCAGCGAGGTCATCTACGTGGGCAAGGCAAAGGCGCTGAAAAACCGGGTGAGCCAGTATTTCCAGGATCAGTCCCGGCACAACGAAAAGACCCGGGCCATGGTGAGTCAGATCGACCACTTCGACGTGATCGTGGTGCAGTCGGAATTCGAGGCCCTGGTGCTGGAGTGCGCCCTCATCAAGCGGCACCAGCCCCGATATAATATTCTGCTCAAGGACAGCAAGGGCTTCCCCTACATCCGGCTGTCCCCGGGGGACTACCCGAGATTTTCCCTGGCCGCCCGTGCGGAGGACGACGGGGCGCGGTATTTCGGCCCCTACGGCTCCCGGTTTGCCAGCCAGGGGATCATCGACGCCCTGCGGGAGGCCCTGCGCCTGCCCGCCTGCCGCCGGAAGTTCCCCAAGGACATCGGGAAGGAGCGGCCCTGCCTCAACTTCCACATGGGTGTGTGCGATGGCTACTGCCGCCCCGAGATGGATCAGTCCCAGTACAAGCGCTCCATCGACCAGGCGGTGCGGCTGCTGGAGGGGCGGCTGGACGAGGTGGTGGACGAACTGACGGCGGAGATGGATCTGGCGGCGGAGGAGCTGCGGTTTGAGAAGGCCGCCCAGCTCCGGGATCGCATACGGGCCATCCAACTGCTGTCCACCCGGCAGAAGGCGGTGGCGGGATCCCTGGCGGACACCGACGTGGTGGGCTACCATCGGGGGGAGGCCAAGAGCTGCTTTGTGGTGCTGCACTATATCGGCGGCGAGCTGGCGGCCAAGGACTGGGAGCTGCTGGGCATTCCCATGGAGGATGAGCAAACCACCGTCTCCACCCTGGCGGCCCAATATTACGGCGGGCGGGGCCAGCTCCCCCGGCAGATCCTGCTCCCCTGCGACATCGACGAGCAGGTGGAGCTGGCCCGGATGCTCACCGAGGCGGTGGGCCGAAAGGTAGAGGTGCTCACCCCCCAGCGGGGGGCCAAGATGGAGCTGGTGCGCCTGGCCAACGAGAACGCCGCCGAGGAGGTGCTCCGGGCCACCACGGCGGAGGAGCGCCGTTCCAAGCTCACCGAGGCCCTGGGTGTTCTGCTGGGGCTGGAGGAGCCGCCCCACCGGGTCGAGGCCTTCGACATCTCCAACACGGGCAGCTCGGATATTGTGGCGTCTATGACCGTCCACATCGACGGCAGGCCGCTGAAGCGGGACTACCGCCATTTCAAGCTGAAGGATATGCCCCACGCCGACGACTACGCCTCCATGGAGCAGGTGGTGGAGCGGCGGTTCCGGCGCTGGCTGGACGGGGACGAAAAATTTGCCGACAGGCCCGACCTGCTGCTCATCGACGGTGGCGCGGGGCAGGTGAGGGCGGCCCGGGAGGCGCTGGACAAGCTGGGCTTAGGCGACATCCCGGCCTATGGCATGGTGAAGGACAACCGCCACCGCACCCGGGCCCTCCAGGCCGGGGACGGCCGGGAGATCGGCATCCAGTCCAACCAGGCCCTGTTCGCCATGATCGGCCGCATCCAGGAGGAGACCCACCGTTTTGCCATTGAGTTCCACCGGCAGCAGCAGGCGGGGCATCTGAAGGGCTCGGCGCTGGACGGCGTCCCCGGGGTGGGACCTGCCCGGAAGGCCCAACTTTTGAAGGCGTTCAAGAGCGTGAAGGCGGTACGGGCGGCCTCGCTGGAGGAGCTGACGGCGGTGGTGCCGAGGAATACCGCTCAGGCGGTCTATCTGCACTTCCACCCCGGGCAGGCGGAGACAGAACAGGAGGAAACGCCATGAGAGTGATCACGGGGACCGCCCGGGGGCGGCGGCTGGCGGAGCTGCCCGGGCTGGACACCCGGCCCACCACCGACCGGGTGAAGGAGGGGCTGTTCAGCGCCATCCAGTTTGACATCGAGGGCAGGCGGGTGCTGGATCTGTTTGCCGGTACCGGCCAGCTGGGCATTGAGTGCCTGAGCCGGGGGGCGGCCTTCTGCGACTTTGTGGACAGCGCCCCCAAGGCGCTGGAGGTGGTGCGGAAAAATATCCGCACCTGCGGCTTTGAGGGACGTTGCGCCTGCCACGGGAAGGATTTCGCCGCCTATCTCAACCGGTGCCGGGAGAAGTACGGGCTGGTATTCCTGGATCCCCCTTACGCCTCGGGGAACCTGGAACGGGCACTGGAGCTCATTGCGGCGATTGACATTGTGGTAGAACATGGTATAATGGTTTGCGAAAGTCCGGCGGATCACCGCTTGCCGGAGCTTCCCACCCCCTATGAGAAGGGGAGGGAGTACCGCTATGGGAAGATCAAATTCACCCTGTACCGCAGGAGGACAAGCCCATGAGACGCGCCATCTACCCCGGCAGCTTCGACCCGGTGACCCTGGGCCACCTGGACGTCATTAAGCGGGCCGCCGCCATTTTTGATGAGCTGATCGTGTGCGTCAGCGTAAATTCCGCCAAGGATTCCGGCCTATTCTCCCCGGAGGAGCGAGTGGAGCTGATCCGGCGGGTAACGGAGGATTTGCCCAACGTAAAAGTGGACTGCTCCCGGGAGCTGGTGGCGGAGTATGCCCGGAAGAACCGCTCCCGAGTGCTGGTAAAGGGGCTGCGGGCGGTGTCCGACTACGAGTCGGAGATCCAGATGGCCATGATCAATGCCAAGCTGAACGCCAAGCTGGACACGGTGTTTTTGTATACTCGGCCCAAATATGCCTTCCTCAGCTCCACGGTGGTGAAGGAGATGGCCCGGTACGGGGCGGATCTGTCCGACTTTGTGCCCCGGCAGATCATCGAGGAGGTACGCGCCAAGGTGGCGGGTGCCGCCCCCCAGGAGGGCTGACCGTTTCCCGTTTGCAACCCATTGATAAAGGAGAGGACCCAAGATATGGCGACTGCCGTAGACGAACTGCTGGATATGCTGTTCGACATGATTGACGAGGCGAAGAACGCTGCGTTCAGTGGGGACAAGTGTGTGATCGACCGGGATAAGGCGCTGGATCTCATTGAGGACGCCAAGAAGCAGCTTCCGGTGGATCTGGCCGAGGCCCGGAAGATCCTCAGCGCCCGGAACGAGTATATCGCCACGGCCAAGCGGGAGGCGGAGGAGATCCGCAAGCGGGCCGAGATCGAGGCCAACCAGATGGTGAGCGAGGCCCCCGTGATGAACCAGGCCCGGCAAAAGGCCCGGGAGATCGTGGCCCACGCCGAGGAGGAGGCCAAAAAAACCTGCCGAGAGACTAATGAGTACTGCGTAGATCTGTTGCGCCGCACGGAGGATGCCCTGGCTGCTGCCCACGCGGAGATGCGTCAGGTGCACAACCAGTTCCGCTCCGGTATGGGTTCTACTGGGGGCGGGGGCTCCTCCTCCGGGGGCAGCAGGATGTACGACGCCGAGGCCGATGAGTAATACTGTTTCTTGATAAAAAGGTTAAAACCTTTTTATCGCGGCGCTTCGCGCCGCCGCGCCTGCGTCGCGCCAAGAAAAGTATTGACAACATTCTTGACGGCTTCGCCGTGGGGCCGCGTGCCGCGGCCCCATAAAACGGTTTCACCGTTTTATGAAGAATTAGTATAAGACCCAAAATATGGGACAACAAAAATAGAGGAAAGCCCGTCGTGTATGGACACGGCGGGCTTTTTTGCGCACAATTTCAGAAAAAGGGCGGACCGGAACGGATGGATCGAGACTGCATAAAACAAATGTTTGTGCGAACAAATGGTTTATAATAGCCAAAAAAAGCCAATTCGGACGGAAAAAAGTTCTTGCTTTTTCCTGGGGGGTAGAGTATACTGAGAGCACAATGGAGTGAAATGGAGGAAATTATCTATTTCATGGAGTAGATTGGAGGGAAAGAGATGACCGGCACCTATGAACACAGCATTGACGCCGCCGGCCGTCTCATCGTGCCCTCCAAGCTGCGAGACAAGTTAGGCACCGCCTTTTACTTGGCGGTGGGGGTGAAGGAGAATCTGACGCTCTACCCCATGGAGACGTGGGACAAGCTCCGGGCCAGGGTGTCCGAGCTGTCCACCACCGATGCGGCGGCCATGGATCTGTTCTTTGCCAGCGCACAACTGTGCGAGGTGGACAAGCAATGGCGGTTCCAGATCCCCTCCTACCTGAAGGATTACGCCAAGATCGACAAGGACGTGGTGGTGACGGGCAACAACGACCGGGCCCAGATCTGGAGCGCGGAGAACTGGAAGGCCAAGACCCGCCAGCAGCTCAACCCCGAAACCATCGCCAACCTGATGAAGAACCTGGGGATTTGATATGGAATACACCCACAAGCCGGTGCTGTTGAACGAGTGCCTGGACGGTTTGAATATCCACCCCGACGGGATCTACGTGGACGGCACCTTGGGCCGGGCAGGTCACGCTCGGGAGATCGCAGCGCGGCTCATAAAGGGGCGGCTTATCGCCATCGACCGGGACAAGGCTGCCCTGGATGCCGCCCCCGCCCGGTTTGGGGAGCTGATGGATCGGGTGACCCTGGTGCGGGGGAACTTTGGAGAGTTACCCGACATCCTCTCCCGGCTGGGCATTGCCGGGGTGGATGGGATGCTGTTTGACTTCGGGGTGTCCTCCCCCCAGCTGGACGACGGCAGCCGGGGGTTCTCCTACCTCCAGGACGCGCCGTTGGATATGCGCATGGATCAGTCCACCCTCCTCACCGCCCGGGATGTGGTGAACAGCTGGGATTATGAGGAGCTGCGCCGTATCCTCTGGCAGTACGGGGAGGAGCGGTACTCCGGCCCCATCGCCGCCGCCATCGTCCGGCGGCGGGAGGAGCGCCCTATCGAGACCACCGGGGAGCTGGCGGAGCTCATCCGCGCCGCCATGCCCGCCAAGGCCCGGCGGGAGAAGCAGCACCCCGCCAAGCGCTCCTTCCAGGCCATCCGCATCGCGGTGAACGACGAGCTGGGCGAGGTGGAGCGGCTGCTGGATGGCGTCCTGCCCCTGCTGAATCCCGGGGGTCGGCTGGCCGTCATCTCGTTTCACTCCCTGGAGGATCGGCTGGTGAAAGCCGCTTTCGCTGATTGGGCCAGGGGCTGCACCTGCCCGCCGGATTTCCCGGTGTGCGTGTGCGGCAAGACCCCCAGGGTGAAGCTGGTGGGCAAGCGGCCCATCACAGCCTCTGAGGAGGAACTGAACGAAAACCCCCGCGCCCGCAGCGCCAAGCTGCGAATCGCGGAAAAGCTATAAACCCCGAACCCCGCGGGTGTGCGGCGGGAAGCAGGGGGCCACACAAAGGAGACGTGTCCCATGGCAGAGCAGAGGAGAAACAGAAGATACCGCACCAGCGGCAACGTGGCCTATCAGCCCGAGGTGGAGCAGGAGCCCCTGCGGGCGGAGCCTGCCCGCCGGGAGCGGATTCACGGCAATACCGTCCGCCGTCGGTCGCCTGCCGTCCGCCCGTCCATCCAGCCCCGCCGCCGTCCGGCCCGTCGGCCCGACGTACAGGTGCGCACCCAGACCGCCGTGGCGCCCTTCGCCGTGGTGGGGGGATTTGCCGTGCTGGTGTGCACCTTGCTGCTGGTGGTGAGCATCGCCCAGCTGGCGGTGGCCAACAACGACATGGTGGAGCTGCGGGGCGAGCTGGCCGATCTCCAGGACGAGGGCCGGACGCTCCAAGCCAAGTATGAGCTGATCTTCGATCTGGAGGCCATTGAGAAGCAGTTTCTGTCCAACGGCTCCATGGTGCGGGGTCGGGCGGGGCAGACGGTCTATCTGGATCTGTCCGAGCCGGACAGCGTGGTGTATTACGACGGGGCAGGGGAGGGCCTTTCTGCCCTGCTCCAGAGGGCGGAGCAGTATCTGGCAAATCTGCTGTCATAAGCGGACAGGCGGGGCACATAAACTTGCCATAGACAGAGACGCCGGGGCGCGAGAAATGATACGTTTCCCGCGCCCCTCTTTCCCATATTTGTGGAGGTAAACCCCTATGCAGGATCCCAAACGAACGTCCCGCAGCCGCGACCACGGCCGGAGCAACCGCAGCCTGTTCCGGCGCACCATCGCCCTGATGCTGGCGCTGGGGATCGGGCTGTTTATCCCCCTGGTGGGGCAGCTCTATAAGCTCCAGATCGTGGAGCACGCCCAGTGGGAGGAGAAGGCCGCCATCCAGCAGACCAAGAGCATCTCCGTCAACGCCAACCGGGGGGCCATCTACGACCGGGAGGGCCGCACCATGGCCATGTCCGCCACGGTCTACAAGCTGATCCTGTCCCCCCTGGATCTCTACAACTCGGTGGAGAAGGAGAACTACAAGGACAAGGAGGGGAAGCTGGATCCGGACGCCTACAAGCAGGCCCTCTACGACCGGCGGAAGCTCATTGTGGATTGGCTGGTGGAGACCTTCGACTATGACGAGGACTGGCTCTGGAAGCAGATGGAGAAGATCGACAACGGCTGGATCGAGCTGGAGACCGAGATGGAGGAGGAGGACGCGGAAAAGGTCCGAACCTTCACCAGCAAGAACCGGATCACCGGCCTGCTCTATCCCACCCCCTCCAGCAAGCGGTACTACCCCTTCTCCTCGGTGGGCTCCCACGTGCTGGGCTATCTGTCCCAGAACGAGAACAGCGGCGACCGGAAGGTGGGCGCCCAGGGCATCGAGGCGGTGTACGAGGACGTGCTGTCCGGCGAGCTGGGCCGGGTGGTGACCTCCAAGAACGGCGCAAATATGGAGATGATCTCCGGCTACGAGATGATCTTCGACGCGGAGGACGGCTGCGACGTGACCCTCACCCTGGACGAGCGGATCCAGGCCATGCTGGAGCAGACCCTGGAGGAGGGCATCGAGACCTACGACGTGCAGAACGGGGCCTTCGGCCTGGTGATCAACCCCAAGACCGGGGCGGTGCTGGCCATGGCCAGCAGCCCAGATTTCGACCCCAACAACTACTCCAAGATCCTCAACGAGGATCTACAGCAGGATCTGGCGGAGGTGGCGGCGGAGAAAGGGGAGGACAGCGAGGAGTACGGCGACGCGTGGAAGGCCGCCTGGGATAAGCAGATGAGAAACCGCGCCCTGGCGGACGCCTACGAGCCGGGCTCCGTGTTCAAGCCCATCACCGTGGCGATGGCGTTGGAGGAGGGCACCGTTTCCATGAACGACCACTTCTACTGCGGCGGCTCCATGTCGGCGGGGCCGGGGCTGAAGCCCACCCACTGCCACAAAAAGTCGGGCCATCTGGATCAGACCCTCACCCAGGCGGTGGAGAACTCCTGCAACGTGGCGCTGATGAAGATCGGCCTTGGGCTGGGCGCGGATACCATGTGGAAGTATTTCGAGGACTTCGGCCTCTTTGACAGCACTGGCATCGACCTGGCGGGGGAGGGGACGCAGCAGTTTTGGAAGGAGGAGACCTTCAAAGGCCCCACCGGCGTGCAGTCCATTGCCTCCGCCTCCTTCGGGCAGACCTTCGCCGTCACCCCGCTTCAGATGATCATGGCCTTCGCCTCCGTCATCAACGGCGGGCACCTGCTCCAGCCCTATGTGGTGCAGTCCATCGCCGACGGGGATGGGAACACTGTGTTCTACCATGAGACCACCGAGGTGCGCCAGGTGATCAGCGAGGACACGTCGGATAAGGTGCGGGGCATCCTGGAGAGCGTGGTGGCCAACGGATCGGGTCACAACGCCAGCCAGAACGGCTACCGCATCGGCGGCAAGACGGGCACCTCAGAGAACATCGCCATCAAGAACATTGACCCCAACAACGACGACGTGATGTGCTCCTTCATGGGCTTTGCCCCGGCGGACGATCCCGAGCTGCTGGCGCTGGTGGTGTACGACACCCCCAAGCGTTCTGCCCCCGGATCCAATGTGACGGCGGCGGGTACCTATATCAGCGGCGGCAATATCGCCGCCCCCATGGCGGGCCAGCTCATCGCGGGCATTCTGGACTACATGGGCATCGAGCGGCAGTATTCCGACGGCGAGCTGGCCGGACCGGACACCCCAATGCCCAAGGTGACCGGCCAGGAGCTGACGGTGGCCAAGGGCAATCTGCAAAAGGCGGGCTTTGAGTGCCGTACGGTGGGCACGGGCAGCATTGTGCAGGGACAGGTGCCGGCGGCGGGGGCGTCCATCCCCGGCGGCTCCACGGTGGTGCTCTATCTGGGGGAGGACGCGCCCACGGAGCAGGTGGCGGTGCCCAGCCTGGTGGGGCTGACGCCCACCCAGACCAAGAATAAGCTGGAGGAGCTGGGCCTCTTTATGCGGGCCACTGGTGTGGTAGACTACAACGACCCCGACGTGGTGTGGGCCAGCCAATCCATTGATGAAGGGGCCATGGTGGCCCTGGGCACGGTAGTGGAGGTGCGATTTGTGAGCAGTATTAACTATGGCGACGATCAGCGGCAGTAGGGAGGCGCCGGTGGCGGTGGTAGGTCGGGGCGGGACGATGACGGCCCAGCTCCTGCGCCGCCTGCTGCCCAACCCGGTGGTGGAGCTTACCCCCTGTCAGGCGGCGTTCTATGAGGGACGCTGCCGGGCGGTGGTGGTGGAAAACTATGACCTGCCCCCGTCCCCCGGGGGGCTGAGCGGCTGCGCCGCCGCCCGGTGGGAGCTGTCCCGCCGGGCAGGGGTGACGGTGGTGGGCCTGGACGACCCGGAGGGAAGACGGTTCGCCGCCGCGGGAGGCGGCGAGGTGTATGCTTACTCCGACGGCAGGCCCCAGGCGGATCTGACGGCGAAGAACGTCCGCCTGCGGGGGGATCGGCTGGAGTTCGAGGCTCTGGCGGGCACGGAGCTGCTGCGGGTGCGGGTGAGCGCGGGGGAGGAGCCCCGGCTGTACGACCACCTGGCGGCCCTGGCGGGGGCGCTGGCCCTGGGGGTGCCGCTGAAGGAGGCGGCGGCCCGGCTGGAACAGTGAGACACAAAGGAAAAGAGAGTTGGAGGGAAAACCATGCGGATACTGTTGGCGGCGCTGGCCGCGTTCGCGATCTCGGCGGCGGTGGGATGGGTGCTCATACCCGCCCTGCGGGCCCTGCACGCGGGCCAGTCCATCAAAGAGATCGGCCCCAACTGGCACAAAAACAAGGAGGGCACCCCCACCATGGGGGGGATCATGTTCATTGTGGCGGTGGTGATCGCTGTGGCGGCCTTCGGCTGGCGGGACATGGCGGCGGGGAACTGGCAGGCGCTGTTTGTGCTGGCCTTCGCCCTGGTGTGCGGGGCCATCGGCTTTGTGGACGACTACGCCAAGATCCGCAAGCACGAGAACACCGGCCTCACCGCCGGCTGGAAGTTCCTGCTTCAGCTGGCGGCGGCCATCGCCTTCCTGGCCCTGCTGCGGTGGCAGGGGATTTTGTCCCCCACCCTGTACGTGCCCTTCTTCAACGTGGAGCTGACCCTGACCTGGGGGGTGTATCTGGTGTTCGCCGCCTTCGTCATGGTGGGCTGCGTCAACGCCGTCAACCTCACCGACGGGCTGGACGGGCTGGCGGGCTCGGTGACGCTGGCGGTGTGCGTGTTCTTCGCTGTCCTGTCCAAGTGGTGGGAGATGGGGGCGGTAGGCGTGTTCGCCGGGGCGCTGGGCGGGGGGCTGCTGGGCTTCCTGCTGTATAACTTTCACCCCGCCAAGGTGTTCATGGGGGACACGGGCTCCCTGTTTTTAGGCGGCGCGGTGTGCGCCATGGCCTTTGCCCTGGACGTGCCGTTGGTGCTGGTGCTGGTGGGGATCGTCTACATCGCGGAGACCATGAGCGACATCATCCAGGTGGGCTACTTCAAGCTCACCCACGGCAAGCGGATCTTCCGCATGGCCCCCCTCCACCACCATTTGGAGCTGGGGGGTTGGAGCGAGGTGCGCATCGTGCTCACCTTCACGGGGATCACCATTGCCTTCTGCCTGCTGGCCTTTGTGGGCGTGATGTATCGGTACGCAATTTAGACGTTAAAATTGGGGCCCCCGCAAAGCCGTCCTTTGGCTTTGTGGGGAGAGGAGAAGCAAGGGAGCGAACGCAGTTTTCGCCGCAGGCGGAAACGAAGTTGAGCGGACTTTGCTTCGACGAAAGGGGTGAGTCCCATGGCCAGAAAAGCCAAACGAGATCTGACCATCGAACAGAAGCTGGCCCGGGGGCCCATCGACCTGCCCTTCCTGGCGCTGGTGATGCTGCTGACGGGCGTCGGGCTGATCACGCTGCTGTCCGCCTCCTTCCCCTCCGCCATGTATAACCTGTCCCCCAACGTCACCGACACCGGGGGCGACCCGCTGTACTATTTCATACGGCAGGCCAGGTTCGCGGCGCTGGGCGTGGTGGCCATGTTCATCATCTCCAGGATCGACTACCAGCAGTTCCGCTGGATGTCCGTCTTTGTGCTGGGCGCGTCCATCGTGCTGATGCTGCTGGTGCTCACCCCCCTGGGGCGCTCCGGCGGCGGCGTAACGCGGTGGATCAAGCTGGGCCCCATCCGGTTCCAGCCCTCGGAGATTGCCAAGGTGGGCATCATCCTGTACTTTGCCGCCGGACTGTCCAAGCGGAACAGCCAGCTGGGCCCGCCGCTGGAGAAGAAATGGAACCGGCGCACCCTGCTGGGGCGCACCTGCGAGCGGTTGGACAGGATCGGATTCCTGGAGCTGCTCCCCTACGGCGCGGCCCTGGTGGCGGTGCTGGGGGTCATCGCCCTGCAAAAGCATATGTCGGCCATGGTTCTGGTGGTGATGGGGGCGGGTGCTGTGCTGTTCGCGGCGGGCATCCGGCTGGGCTGGTTTGCCGCCGGCGGGGCGCTGGTAGGGGCTGCGCTCTGGTTTATCATCACCCAAACGGACTATATGAAGGCCCGGATTGACATCTGGCACGATCCCTCTGTAGATCCCCTGGGAAACGGCTACCAGCCCTTGCAGGGCCGGATCGCCATCGGCTCCGGCGGGCTCTTAGGCGTGGGGCTGGGCAACAGCAGGCAGAAATATATGTTCCTCCCGGAGGAGCACAACGACTATATCTTCTCCATCTGGTGCGAGGAGATGGGGCTGGTGGGGGCGGTGGTGCTGATGGCCCTGTTCGCCTTGCTGATCATCCGGGGGTTCTGGCTGGCCCTCCACGCCCGGGATCGGTTCGGCACCCTGTTGATCGTGGGCATCATGTCCCTGTTTGCCTTCCAGGTGTTTTTCAACATCGGCGTGGTGACCGGCTTCCTGCCCCCCACGGGCATCTCCCTGCCCTTCTTCAGCTACGGCGGCACGGCGCTGATGATCACCCTGGGGGAGATGGGAATTGTGCTGAGCGTATCCAGACAGATCGCCGCCCCCAAGGCGGAGTAGGAGGAAAGGGCCTGTGAAAGTGATTTTTACCTGCGGCGGCTCGGCGGGCCACGTGAACCCGGCCCTGGCGGTGGCCCAGCAGTTTGAGCAGCACCACCCCGGCTGTGAGATCCTGTTCGTGGGGGCGGAGAAGGGGATGGAGCAGCGGCTGGTGTCCCAGGCGGGCTATCCCATCAAGACGGTGAAGGTGTCCACCTTCGAGCGCACCTGGAGCTGGGCCCATGTGAAGCACAACCTGAAAAGCGCCGTCAAGCTCCCCGTGGGTCAGCGGGAGGCGGCGGCCATTGTGAAGCAGTTCAAGCCCGACCTGGTGGTGGGCACCGGGGGGTACGCCTCCTATCCCGCCGTCCACGAGGCGGCGAAGCGACGTATCCCCTGCGCCATCCACGAGTCCAACGCCTACCCGGGGCTGACCACCCGGGCGCTGGCCAACAAGGTGGATCTGGTGATGGTGGGCTTCCCCGAGGCGGCGGACTATTATAAGGAGGCCAAGCGGGTGGCGGTCACCGGCACCCCGGTGCGGGGGGAGTTCTTCACCCTGGATCGGGAGCGGGCCCGGCTGGAGCTGGGGCTGACGGACAGCCAGCCCCTGGTGATCTCCTTCTGGGGTTCCCAGGGGGCGGGGCACATGAGCGCCCGCACGGTGGACTTCGTGGAGCGCTGGGCGGCGGAGGGGCGACGGTTCCACTACATCCACGCCGCCGGCCGGGACATCGACGAGATGCCCGGCGAGCTGAAAAAACGGGGGATTGAGGTATCCGCTCAGGAGATCCGCCCCTACATCGACAATATGCCTGTGGTGATGGCGGCGGCGGATCTGGTGATCTGCCGGGCGGGCGCGTCCACCATCGGGGAGCTCACCGCCCTGGGCAAGCCAGCCATCCTGGTGCCCTCCCCCTTTGTGGCGGCTAACCACCAGTACAAGAATGCCAAGGTGCTGGCGGATCGGGGCGGGGTGGAGCTGGTAGAGGAGAAAGACTGCACCGGCGAGGGGCTGTACCGCAGAGCACTGGAGCTGCTGGCGGACGGCAGCCGCCGGGCGGCCATGGGTCGGGCACTGAAGGAGCTGGCGGCCCCGGACGCGGCGGGGAAAATCTATGAAAATCTAATGGAACTCATCCAAAAATAACGGCGGAAGGGCCATCCGCATAGAATGGGGGGAAATCTCTTTCTATGGGGAGGCTTTGCCATGAGCGTGATGTATATTCGGGGGGGCGGCCCCCTAAAGGGCGAATTGGCCGTCCACGGGGCGAAGAACAGCGTGCTGCCCATTTTAGCGGCCTGCCTGCTGGCCCGGGGGCCGGTGACGCTCCACAACTGCCCCCGGCTTACAGACGTGGACGCCGCCCTGTCCATCCTGCGCCGCCTGGGCTGCCGGGTGGAGCAGGAGGGCCACATCATCACCGTAGATCCTGCCGGGGCAACCGGCTGCTCCATCTCCGAGGAGCAGATGCGGGCCATGCGTTCGTCCATCATCTTTCTGGGCCCGCTGCTGGCCCGGATGGGGGAGGCCCACCTGACCTATCCCGGAGGATGCGAGCTGGGCCCCAGGCCCATCGATCTGCATCTGTCCGCCATCCGCGCCCTGGGGTGCGAGGTGACGGAGAATCGGGGCATCCACTGCCAGGGGCGGCCCCGAGGGGGCGAGATCCAGCTTGCCATGCCCAGTGTGGGGGCTACGGAGAACGCCATGCTGTGCGCCGTGGGGGCGGACGGCCCCACCACCATCACCAATGCCGCCCGGGAGCCAGAGATCGGGGATCTCCAGAGCTTTCTGAACCAGCTGGGGGCAAACGTCCGGGGGGCGGGCAGCTCCACCGTCACGGTGGAGGGGGGCCACGCCCTGTCCGGCGGGGAATACACTGTCATGGGAGATCGGATTGTGGCGGCCACCCTGCTGTCCGCCGCGGCCGCCGCTGGAGGGCGGGTGCGGCTGAGGGGGGTGGACTGGCGGCATCTGGCCACCGTTTTATCCGTGTTCCACCAGTCCGGGTGCGGGGTGGAGAGCCGGCTGGAGTACGTGGAGCTGGTTCGGGACAGGGCGGTGCCTCTGAAGGGTGTGCCCACCATCCGCACTGCCCCCTATCCCGGTTTCCCCACCGACGCCCAGGCCCCTGTCATGGCGGCGCTGGCGGCGTCTCAGGGGTGCACCCTCTTTGTGGAGACCATGTTCGACAGCCGCTATCGCCATGTGCCTGAGCTTATCCGTATGGGGGCGGACATCACCACCGAGGGGCGGGTGGCCCTGGTGCGGGGGGTGGAGCAGCTCCGGGGAGCCAGGGTGGAGGCCACCGACCTGCGGGGCGGCGGGGCGCTGGCCGTGGCGGCCTTAGGCGCGGAAGGAACCACCGTGCTGTCCGGCCTGCGGCACATTGACCGGGGCTACGAGGGGCTGGAGGGGATGCTCCAGGCCTTGGGCGCGTCAGTGGAGCGCCGAGAGGAATAGACACAGAAGATCGGAGGTGATGCCCGTGGCACGACAGCGCAGACACCCCCGGAGCAAACGGCGCCGGGGCCGGTTCAGCGGACTCTATAAGCTCCTGTCCGTCCTGTTGGTGGCGGCGGCTGTGGTGCTGGCCTGCGTGGTATTCTTCCGAGTGAACTCCGTGGAGGTGACGGGCAACGCCCGTTACACCGCCGCGGAGGTCATCAAAGCGTCGGGGATTCAGATGGGGGACAATCTTATTACGCTGCCCCGGAGCCGGGTATCGGCGTCTATCTGCGCCCAGCTGCCCTATGTGGAGAGCGTGTCCATCCGCAAGGCGCTGCCCGACGGGGTGGTATTGTCTGTGACGGAGCGGGTGGCGGCGGCATCGGTGGAGTCCGCCGAGGGCCGCTGGTTGGCGTCCGCCCAGGGCAAGCTGTTGGAAAAGGACAACGGCGGCGTGGACGTCATTCAGATCACCGGCTTGACGGCGGTGGGACCCTATGCCGGAGGCATGATCCAGGCGGCGGAGGGGGAAGAGGCCACTCTGCGCTACGTGGGGGAGCTGCTGTCCGAGCTGGAGAGCCGGGGGTTGCTGAGCCAGTGCGCTGCCCTGGACTGCTCCGCCGCCACCTCCATGACCCTGGACTGGGGGATCTACCGGGTGAAGCTGCCCCGAGGCGGGGATTACGGCTATTACCTGAACCTGACCCAGGCGGCGCTGGACAGCGGGAAGCTGCCCGAGGGGGTGGCGGGGACGTTGGATCTGACAATCACGGAGGGAAAGGTCAATTTTAAGCCCGGAGCGTGACAAAGGAGCAGGAAAAATTTTCCCGCACCCAAAATTTCTATTGACCGCCTCGGGAAAAAAGGGTACAATGAATAAAATATAGGCACTTCATCTGAATGGTGCGCATTCTATCTGTTTTACATAGGAGGACTTGGCTATGGCGTTTGTAATGGATTCCGCCGCGAAGAACGATGATGTCCTGAAGGTCATCGGGGTTGGCGGCGGCGGCAATAATGTGGTAAACCGCATGGTACGGGCCGGGATGCAGGGCGTGGAATTCATCGCGGTAAACACCGACCGGCAGTGCCTCAACGCGTCCGAGGCCACCCAGAAGCTGGCCATCGGGGAGAAGCTCACCGGCGGCAAGGGCGCCGGAGCCAATCCCGAGGTGGGCCGGGAGTCTGCCCGGGAGAGCAAAGAGCAGATCACCGCCCTGCTGGAGGGGGCGGACATGGTGTTCGTCACCGCCGGCATGGGGGGCGGCACCGGCACCGGCGCGGCCCCGGTGGTGGCGGAGATCGCCAAGGAGAAGGGTATCCTCACCGTGGGTGTGGTCACCAAGCCCTTCAACTTTGAGGGCCGCCGCCGCATGGAGCAGGCTGCCAAGGGCATTGAGGAGTTGCGCCAGAAGGTGGACTCCCTGGTGATCATCCCCAACGACAGGCTCCAGTACGCCACCGACGAGAAGATCACCTTTGCCAACGCTTTCGCCATTGCCGACGACGTGCTGCGCCAGGCGGTGCAGTCCATCTCCGACCTCATCAAAACCACCGGTCTTATCAACCTGGACTTTGCCGACGTCACCGCTGTGATGAAGGATGCGGGGCTGGCCCACATGGGCGTGGGCCGGGGCTCCGGCAAGAACAAGGCGGAGGACGCCACCCGCATTGCCATCAACAGCCCTCTGCTGGAGACCTCCATCCAGGGGGCCAAGGGCATTATTGTCAACATCACCGGGCCCATGGACATGGGGCTGGAGGAGGTGGAGCTGGCCGCTGAGATGGTTAAGCAGGTGGCCGACCCTGACGCCCTGTTCATGATGGGAACCGCCTTCGACGACACCCTGGAGGATGAGCTGCGGGTCACCGTCATCGCCACCGGTTTTGGCGAGGTGGACAATCCGGTGCCCGGCCTGGAGGAGGTCAAGCAGGAGGCTAAGCCTGCGGCGCCCCAGCCAGGGCCCGTCAGAGAAAAGGAGGATAAGCCCGACTGCGTGCCCGCTGGGGTGGGGGCCGTCATGCCCCCCAAGCCCCTGTCCAGCGCGGCGGCGGAGCCCCCGGAGGCGGATCCCTTCGACGATATCTTCCGGATCTTTAATAAGAAGTGAGGAGCACCCCCTCCCGGGCCTGGGCCTGGGAGGGGGTTGTGAGCATCAGAGGGGAGAGCGCCGTGGAAACCGTACCTGCCAAGCATCTGCTCCACCGCAGCCGATCCACCGAATGGTTCGGCACCGATCACACCATGAACCTCTACCGGGGGTGCTGCCATGGCTGCCTGTACTGCGACAGCCGCAGCGACTGCTACCGGATCGAGGGATTTGACACGGTGCGGGTCAAGGAGGACGCCCTGCGGATTCTCCGGGACGATCTGGCCCGGAAGGTGCGGCCCGCGTTCATCGGCATGGGGGCCATGAGCGACCCCTACAACCCCTTTGAGGAGGAATTACAGCTCACCCGTCACGCTCTGGAGCTCATCGACGCCTATGACTGCGGCACGGCCATCGCCACCAAAAGTGACCTGATCGCGCGGGACATCGACATTCTGACCTCCATTCAAAGCCATTCCCCGGTGATCTGCAAGCTCACCGTCACCACGGCGGACGACGCCCTGGCGGCTAAAATCGAGCCCAACGCCCCCGCTCCCAGCCGCCGGCTGGCGGCGCTGAAGGAGCTGAGTGGGGCAGGGTTGTTCGCCGGGGCACTGCTCATGCCGGTGCTGCCCTTCCTGGAGGACAGCGACGAAGGGGTGCTGGCGGTGGTGGAGGGAGCGGCCCGGGCAGGGGCGCGGTTTATCTACCCCGCCTTCGGCCTCACCATGCGGCAGGGCCAGCGGGAGTATTTCCTGGATGGGCTGGAACGGGCTTTCCCCGGCCAGGGGCTGAAGGAGCGCTACCTGCGGCAGTTTGGGGAGCGCTACTGGTGCACCAGCCCCCGGGCGGGAACGCTGTGGGAGAGCTTCACCTCCGCCTGCCGGGAGCGCGGGATCCTATACGACATGAAGGCTATCGTTCGGGCGGCCACCCTGGGTTACGGGGATCGGCAGCTCACATTTTTTGATTGATAGGGGGGAGGGCGCATGGGTGTGCGGGGACGGTTTGCCCCCACCCCCAGCGGGCGGATGCACCTGGGCAACCTGCTGGCGGCGCTGCTGGCCTGGTTGGACGCGCGCAGCGGCGGGGGGGAGCTGGTGCTGCGGATTGAGGATCTGGACACGCAGCGGACAAGCCCTGAGCTTGCTGCCCAGCTCATGGAGGATCTGCGGTGGCTGGGGCTGGACTGGGACGAGGGCGGCCTGGAGCCGGACTATATGCAAAGCTGTCGCACGGCCTATTACGAGGAGGCGTTCCAGGTGCTGGGGGAGAAGGGGCTGCTCTACCCCTGCTACTGCTCCCGGACGGAGCGGATGGCGGCGTCCGCCCCCCACCGGGACGACGGGGCGGTGGTGTACTCCGGGAAGTGCTTCCACCTGACGCAAGCGGAGCGGGTGACGCTGGAGCGGCAGGGCCGCCGTCCGGCGTGGCGGGTGCGATGCCCGGATCTGGCGGTCACTGTGGAGGACGGCAACTGCGGGACGTACACCGAAAACCTGGCCCGGGACTGCGGGGACTTTATCGTCCGGCGCTCCGACGGGGTATTTGCTTACCAACTGGCGGTGGTAGTGGACGACGGGCTAATGGGAGTGAATCACGTGGTGCGGGGGCGGGATCTGCTGTGCTCTGCCCCCCGGCAGGCATGGCTCCACCAGGTGCTGGGCTATGAGCCGCCCCGGTTCTTCCATACGCCCTTACTGCTGGCTTCCGACGGGCGGCGGCTGGCCAAGCGGGATCGGGATCTGGACATGGGTGCCCTGCGGGAGCGGTACACACCCCAGGAGCTCACCGGGATGCTGGCCTGCTACGCGGGGTTGCTGGACAGGCCGGAAAAAGTCACAGCGCAAGAGCTTGTCCGGCAGTTCTCATGGGCAAAAGTGCCGAAAAATGACGTTGTAGTTGGTTGTCCTTGACAGGAGGACGGGTTGATCGTACAATAGAAAAAATCCAAATTATACGAAAGTGGAGGAGTGGACTATGGCCCAATTTGCCTGGAATGAAAAGTTTGTCAAGACTGGCCTCACCTTCGATGATGTGCTGCTGATCCCCGCGGAGAGCAACGTGCTCCCGGCGGACGTGGATCTGCACACCCGGCTGACCAAAAAGGTCACCTTGAACATCCCGGTGATGAGCGCGGCCATGGACACGGTCACCGAGTCCCGCATGGCCATCGCCCTGGCCCGGGAGGGCGGCATCGGCGTGATCCATAAGAATATGTCCATCGGGGCCCAGGCCGAGCAGGTGGACATCGTGAAGCGCAGCGAGAACGGGGTCATCACTAACCCCTATTGGCTGGGCCCGGGCCACACCCTGGCCGAGGCGGACGAGCTGATGGCCAAGTTCCGCATCTCCGGCGTACCCATCTGTGACGGGGGCAAGCTCATCGGCATCATCACCAACCGGGATATGAAGTTCGAGACGGACATGAACCAGCTTATCGACAACGTGATGACCAAGGATCATCTTGTCACCGCCCCGGAGGGCACCACCCTGGATCAGGCCCGGGAGATCCTCCGCCAGCATAAGATTGAAAAGCTGCCCATCGTGGACGACCAGTTCCACCTGAAGGGCCTCATCACCATCAAGGACATTGAGAAGGCCCAGGTGTACCCCAACTCCGCCCGGGACGAGAAGGGCCGCCTGCTGGTGGCCGCAGCCATCGGCGTCACTGACGATGTGCTGGATCGGGTGGCGGCGCTGGTGGAGGCGGGGGCGGACGTTTTGTGCCTGGACTCCGCCCACGGCCACTCCCGGAACATCCTGGAGTGCGTCATGCGGATCAAGTCCCTGTACCCTGACGTGCAGCTGGTGGCGGGCAACGTGGCCACGGCGGAGGGCACCCGTGCCCTCATCGAGGCGGGTGCGGACTGCGTGAAGATCGGCATCGGCCCCGGTTCCATCTGCACCACCCGGGTGGTGGCGGGCATCGGCGTGCCCCAGGTCACCGCCGTGTTTGACGCGGCCCAGGTGGCGGCGGAGTACGACGTGCCCATCATCGCCGACGGCGGCATCAAGTACTCCGGCGACATCGCCAAGGCCATCGCTGCCGGCGGCAATGTGGTGATGCTGGGCTCCCTGCTGGCGGGTTGCGAGGAGTCCCCCGGGGACACCGAGGTGTACCAGGGCCGCCAGTTCAAGGTCTACCGGGGCATGGGCTCCCTGGGGGCCATGTCCCAGGGCTCCAAGGATCGGTACTTCCAGCAGCACAACAAGAAGCTGGTGCCCGAGGGCGTGGAGGGCCGTGTGCCCTACAAGGGCCCGGTGGCCGAGACCATCTACCAGATGATGGGCGGCCTGCGGGCGGGCATGGGCTACTGCGGCTGCGGCACCATCGACGAGCTGCGCACCCGGGCGCAGTTCACCCAGATCACCGCTGCCGGCCTGAAGGAGTCCCATCCCCACGACATCTATATTACCAAGGAAGCCCCCAACTATACCATCAATCCCCAATAAAGAGAATGGCCTCCCGGCGAAAGCCGGGGGGCCTGATTTATGGGTGGAAGTTTTACAGCGTCAGCCGCACGGCGGGAGCCTCTGGGCGGAGGGGATCCAGCAGAAGGATCTCCAGCCCCTTGTCCATGGCGTAGTTCAGGGTGTACTGGGTGCCCCCGGGCGTGCCGTCAAACACCGCCAGCACCGCCGACGCCCGATCCACCAGATACCGATCCCGGCGGTGCATACAGTAGCGGTCATAGTGCTGCTGCACCACCGTCTCCAGGTCGCAGCGATCCAGCAGCTCCCGCCAGCGATGGCGCAGCGTCTCCGGCCAGCGATCCGCCTGGGTGGGGCAGGGCACCGCTCCCTCCACTGTGAGGCCGGGGAGGCTGTCCCGCAGCTCCAGGGCAGCTTCGGCAAAGTAGAGGTCGCAGCCCATGGCCATGCCGGAGATGAAGTGGCGGAAGCCCCGGCGATACAGCCCCTCAATTTCCCGACGCAGTCCGTCCTTCAGGGCGGCGCAGCGGGGGTCGGCCTCGTCCAGGCCCCAGGGCAGCTTTTCTGGACGGTGGCCGGTGAAGCAGCAGGTGCGTCCAGGTTCCATGGCCATGGCGCTCCCTCCCTTCCTCTGATTAGTACGATTGTACTATATTGCCCCGGTTCCGTCAAGGGAAAAGTAGAACGTTAGTTTCAAAAATTTCGACAGAAAGCGACAAAAAAGGGGCTTGCAATTTTTGTTGGTTGGGCCTATAATAGGGCACGGAACAAGTGAATGAGTGTCTTCAGGGCGGGGTGAAAGTCCCCACTGGCGGTACAGTCCGCAACCCGCGAAAGCGGTGGATTCGGTGAAACTCCGGAACCAACGGTTATAGTCCGGATGGAAGAAGACGCGCGGCCCCTCTTGAGGTAGTGTTGCGCCTGGAAGACAGTCTTTTCAGGCGTTTCAGACTATTTCAGGAGGTTTTTGTTATGTTGGAAAATCTGTCGAAGCTGTGGGCGGCGGTGCAGGAGAACGTGATGTTCCTGCTGATGTGCCTGTTGGTGTTCGCGGGCATCTTTGTGGTGGCCTTGCTGCTGGAGAAGCTGTGGCTCAAGCCGGTGAAGCAGTCCCCTGCCCGCCGAGTGGCCTATGTGGGCATCTTTGCCGCCATCGCCGCCGTGCTGATGTATCTGGAGTTCCCCCTGCCCTTCGCCCCGGCCTTTTATGAGATCGACTTCAGCGAGATCCCGGTGCTCATTTGCTCCTTCTCCATGGGTCCGCTGGCCGGGGTGGTGTGCGAGTTTCTGAAGGTGGTGCTCAAGCTGTTCCTGAAGGGCACCTCCACCGCCTTTGTGGGCGATCTGGCCAACTTTGTGGTGGGCTGCGCCCTGATCCTGCCCGCCTCGGTGGCGTACTTCGCCAATAAGACCAAGAAGGGCGCCGTCATCGGCATGGCCGTGGGCACCGTGTGCATCACGGTGGTGGGCAGCCTGTTCAACGCGGTCTACCTGATCCCTGCCTTTTCCGTGCTGTACGATATGCCGCTGGACGTGATCATCGGCATGGGCACCGATATCAATCCCGCCATCACCAGCGTGAATACATTGGTGCTGTTTGCCGTGGCACCCTTCAACCTGCTCAAGGGCGTGGCGGATTCCATCATCACCTTCCTGCTGTATAAGCACATCGAGCGGCTGCTGCGGATGCGGTAAAGCGAAAAGAAAGGGCGCCCCTCCGGTTCGTTCGGCCGGAGGGGTGCCTTTTGATCACAGGCTCCTGAGAAAATCATACAGCAGGTGGAGGGGGAAGTAGCCCAGCACGAAGCTGGCGATGTTGGCCAGCACGGCGCAGCCCACGCGCTGGTAACGGTCGTGCTCTTGGATCAGACGGGCAAAAACGACCGCTTCCACCGCCCAGATCACCAGCTCCTGGAGGATGATGGTGAGGAAGTAGTTGAGGAAATGCCAGCCAGCCATGGACAGCGCCGCCCCTGTGACCAGGTGCAGGGCCAGCTGGGTGGCAACGTTGACGGCCAGAAACACGATCCAGCTGCGTCTGTCCCGGAAGCCGAACAGCCAGAAGATGATGCCCTCAATGAGCAGGGTGGGGATCAGGGTAGCGGCCAGCCGGGCCAGGAACCGCAGAGGCGCGGGCATGGCCTCGCGCACCGTGTTGGCCTGCCAGTCATAGACAATATGACTGACAAAATCCCGGGTATAGGGCGCTTCCACGGCTTTGGCCTCGTCCGCCGTGGCGGCGGCTACTCGGAAAGTCTCGGGCAGGCCCACATAGGAGAAGCGCCAGCTCCCATCCTCCTTGGGACGTACATCGCCAAAGACAGGGGGGCGGTTGGACACGCCGGTGGTATAGGCCAGCACCCAGCCGTTCCCCTCCAGGGAGCGCAGATTGTCCAGAATGGCGGAGTCGCACTCATCCAAGGAGTTGGGGTAGGGAGCTTTGCTGGCCTCTCCCTCCGCCAGCAGATCCAGGTAGAGCGCCCCCTCCGGGGCGTTGATGACGGTGATGGTTACCTCCGGTTTGGGGCCTATGTCGGCATAGGCGGTGGGGCTCAGCAGAAACAGGGACAGCAGCAGGACAGGGAACACGCGGATAAGAGCGGTGGACTTCCTTTTCGTTTTCATTTCAACCTCCTGTTCCATATAAAAGGTATCCTCCATGCCGGGGTGCAAGGATCCCGATGGAACCATGATACCACAGGAGGGCAAACAACACAAGCGGCGGAGGGATACTCCGCCGCTTGTAAGTCATTGTGCATAATAGTTGATGAGGCAGCCCGCCAGAATGATGTCCCGTTCCTCCCGGGTGAGGCCGGGCAGGGACAGGGTGACGGGGGTTTCGCCGCCGCGCCGCAGAATTGCGGCGGTGATGGCTTCGCCGTCCCCCTCCAGCAGGGCGCGGATCCCCGGGAGATACACCTGATCTCCGGGCTGGAGATCCAGCTTCTTCAGATCCGTCGCCACAAAGGGTAGCATCCCCCAGTTCACCACGTTGGAGCGGTACCGCTTGGTGGCGTACTCCTCGGCGATGTTGGCGCAGCCCCCTAAGACCCGCTGGCAGGAGGCGGCCTGCTCCCGGGCGGAGCCGTCTCCGGGCTTCAGGGCCATGATCAGGGAGCCCAGGCCGGTGTGGACGGGATCGAAATGCCCCAGGGCCTTCTTCACCTCGGGATCGGCGGGGTCGGCGCGGCGCAGGCGCTCCGCCGTCTGGACGGCCTTGGCCCGGGGGACGTACTGGGGATCCTTCCGGGACAGGGCGAACTCAGACAGCAGCAGGGGGTTGGAGCGGTAGGAGGAGGTCTCCCCGGAGGGGATGAGCTCGTCGGTGGTGGTTACTGGGTCGTAGATGGCGGAGCACACCGTCAGCAGCAGGTTGTCCGGCAGGGGGATCTGCTCCGGCCAGTCGGCGATGTTGGGGCCGAACACCAGCTCCGCCTCGGGCTGGGGGCGGCCCACGCCGAAGTAGACTCGGGACTGGTAGGGATGGTCGTCATAGACCCAGTGCTCGTCGGGTCGGTCGGCAGGGAGGATTTCAGGGGGCAGCTCGTCCGCGCCGGTGAGGACGCCGCCCATCCGGGCGGTGGCGGCGATGGAGCGGGCGTCCATCAGGGCTACATAGGAGATCTGGCCATTCCCGGGCTTGGAGCCCTCCCGGTTGGGGAAGTTGCGGGTGGAGTGGCGGATGGAGAAGGCCCCGTTGGCGGGCACGTCCCCGGCCCCGAAGCAGGGCCCGCAGAAGCAGGAGCGGATGGACGCCCCCGCCGCCATCAGCTGGGTGATGGCGCCGTTCCGGGTGAGCTCCAGGTTGATGGGCATGGAGCCGGGGTAGCAGGACAGCCAGAAGGCGTCGGAGCCGGTGGAGCAGTCCTTCAGAATTTCGGCGGCCCGCTTCAGGTTCTGGAAGGTGCCGCCGGAACAGCCGGCGATGACGCCCTGATCCACCCGGAACTTGCCGTCGATGGCCTTGCGCAGCAGGGAGGGGGCGTTTTTCACGCCCAGCTGCTCCGCCGCGTCGTTGTCCACCTGGTGGAGGAGATCGGCCATATTGGCCTTGAACTCCCGGATGGGGTAGGCGTTGGAGGGGTGGAAGGGCAGGGCGATCATGGGCTCCACCTTGTCCAGGTCCACGGTGACGAGGCCGTCGTAGCAGGCGCCTTCCGCCGGGGCCATTTCCCGGTAGCCGTCCACCCGGCCCAGCAGGGCCAGGGCGGTTCTGGTCTGCTCGTCCGTCTGCCAGACGGAGGACAGGCAGGTGGTCTCGGTGGTCATCACGTCGATGCCGGAGCGGTAGTCCATGGAGAGGTTGGCCACGCCGGGGCCAAAGAACTCCAGCACGGCGTTTTTTACCGCGCCGCTCTTGAAGGTGGCCCCCACCAGGGCCAGGGCCACGTCCTGGGGCCCCACGCCGGGCCGGGGGGTTCCGGTGAGGTAGACGGCGATGATTTTGGGCCAGGCGATGTCGTAGGTTTTGCGCAGAAGCTGCCGGGCCAGCTCCGGGCCGCCCTCGCCGACGCCCATGCAGCCATAGGCGCCGTAACGGGTATGGGAGTCGGAGCCCAGGATCATCTTGCCCGGGGCGGCGTACCGCTCCCGCATATAGGAGTGGATGACAGCCTGATGGGCGGGGACGAACTCGCCGCCGTACTTTTTGGCGGCGGACAGGCCGAACACGTGGTCGTCCTCATTGATGGTGCCGCCCACGGCGCAAAGGGAGTTGTGGCAGTTGGTGAGCACGTAAGGCAGGGGGAACTCGGTCATGCCGGAGGCCCGGGCGGTCTGGATGATGCCCACGTAGGTGATGTCGTGGGAGGCCATGGCATCGAACCGAAGGGCCAGATGGCCCGGCTCGTCGGAGGTGTTGTGGGCCATAAGGATGGAGCGGGCCATGGTGCCCTCTCCGCCCCGGTCCGCGCCGGCGGGGAGAAAGTGGCCGTCCTGCCAGCGGACGGGCGTATTCTGTATTGTAACCATACTGTAAGTACCTTTCTTTGGAGAATTGACAAATTATATTTTAGTGTAGCAGATTACCGGGGAAAAAGCAAGAAAACCGCGGGATTTTACAAAAGAAAAATAGGGGTCAGAGCCAGAAAAACCGGGGGTAAATATATTTGATGTGATTTGGCGTGGTTTGACGTGATGGCTGATTTTATTTGAACTTGATATTTAAAAATGGACGTGGTATAATACGTGAGCTAACCGTGTCTTTTCCAAAAAGAGGTATCCATGTCAGAGGGGCAACGAGACGGTAGAGGGCGCCTCCTGAGAGAAGGGGAAAGTCAGCACGTAAACGTATGCGTGCAAGTATGTGGACGCGAATGCGATTCGACCACTGACGCAGTGGCATATGCGATGGCAAGACAATTCCTCGCGAAGAAGCCGCTGGATTTAGAATCTGTCCCAAAAGCATACCGGCGCGCCTGCCGGTATGCTTTTGCGCATTGAATTGAAAGGGGGACGCCGGCCTTGGAGCGGGACGTGATCACCAGCCGGGCCAACCCCCTGCTGGCCCGGGTGCGGAAGCTGAACAGCCGCCGCTCCTTCCGCCGGGAGGAGGGGGCCTTTGCTGCCGAGGGCCCTAAGCTGCTGGGGGAGGCCTTGCGCTGGGGTGCGAAGCTGGAGACGGTGATCGCCGCCCCCGGCGTGCCGCTGCCGGAGCTGCCCCCCGGGGTGCGGGTGGTGGAGGTGGCGGACAGCCTGCTGGCCTCCATCGCCGACACCGAGAGCCCCCAAGGAATTGTATTTGTGTGTCAGGGAGGGCCCCTTGCCCTGCCGGAGGAGCTGAAGGGACAGCGGTGGCTGGTGCTGGACGGGGTGCAGGATCCCGGCAACGTGGGCACGGTCTGGCGCACTGCCGACGCCTTTGGGGCGGACGGGTTGATCCTGTGTAACGGCTGTGCCGACCCCTGGAACCCCAAGACGGTGCGGGCTACCATGGGGGCGGTGTTCCGCCTGCCGGTGTACGAGTGCCCACTGGAGCAGGCGGCGGAGGGGCTGGCCCGGGCGTGTGTCCCGCTGTATGCCACTGCCCTGCGAGAGGACACGGAGGACGTGCGCCGCGTCCCGCTGAGACAGGCGGCAGTGATCATCGGCAGCGAGGGCCGGGGGGTGTCAGACGCCGCCCTGGCGCTGTGCGAAAAGACCATCAAAATTCCCATGTCCCCCAGGTGTGAGTCGCTGAACGCCGCCGTGGCGGCGTCGGTGGTGTTGTGGGAGATGGCCCGGGACGATTGACGAAAAAACAGGGAGAGGAAGGACGCCATGTCAAACCTGAAGCATTGGATCTGGCTCACCCAGCGCCGAGGGATCCGAGGACAGACCAGCGTGCGGCTGCTGGAGCGGTTCGGCAGCCCGGAGCAGATACACGCTGCCGACCGGGGGGCCTTTGAGACCCTGGGTGGGTTGAGTGGGGAGGCTGTCCGCTCCTTGATGAACAAGTCGCTGGACGGGGCGGATCGGATCTTGGGGGACTGCGATCGGCTGGGTATCCGCCTGTTGACCTTTCAGGACGCTACCTACCCGGAGCGGCTGAAGGCCATCGCCCAGCCGCCTCTGGTGCTGTACTGGAAGGGGAAGCAGTTCGCCTTTGACGAGGAGGTGGCCATCGCCATGGTGGGCGCCCGGAAGGCCACCCCCTACGGCATCGACGTGGCCTCCCGGCTGTCCGGGGAGCTGAGCCGCCGGGGCGCACTCATCGTATCCGGCATGGCGGAGGGCATTGACGCCACCGCGGTGCGGGGCGCGCTGAAGGCGGGCGGGCCGGTGGTGTCCGTCATCGCCGGCGGGCTGGATCGGATCTACCCCTGGTTCCACCGGGAACTGTATGAGGACGTGGCGACGGTGGGGGCGCTGTTCTCCGAGTACCCGCCGGGGACGGAGCATAAAGGCAGCCATTTCCCCGTCCGCAACCGGATCCTCAGCGGCCTGTCGGTGGGCGTCATCGCCGTGGAGAGTGCCCGGGCCGGCGGCACCCTGCTGACGGTGGGCCACGCCCTGGATCAGAACCGGGAGGTATTCGCCGTCCCCGGCCCCATCGACGCGCCCATGAGCGAGGGCACCAACCGTCTGATCCAGCTGAACTGCGCCAAGCTGATCCTCAGCGCGGACGACGTGTTGTGTGAATTTGAACAGCGGTTCCCGGGCAAGATCCTGCGGGCGGATCCCCTGAGCCGGTACGCGGCGGAGCAGCGCCTGCCCGAGCCGGAGGAGCCCCCGGCGGGGTCGGTTGCCTCCAAGGCCCCGGCCGAGCGCAAAAAAGAAACCCCTGCCGGAGAAAAGGTGGAATATCTTCGGTGGGCGGACTGTAAGGATAGGCTGACCGACGATCAGCGGGAGCTGCTGCTGGCCCTAAAGGATGGCCCCTTGGGGACGGACGATCTGGTGGAGCGCACCCAGATCCCCGCCCGGCGGGTGCTGTCCGCCCTGACGCTGCTGGAAGTGGATCAGCTGGTGACCGGCGTGGGCGGCAAGCGGTTTCAGGCCGCCGTGAAATTGAAAATGGAGTAAGATTTGGATATGGCAAAGACGAATTTGGTGATTGTGGAGTCGCCCGCCAAGGCGAAAACCATCGGGAAATACCTGGGCCCCGGCTTTGAGGTCAAAGCCTCCATGGGGCACATACGGGATCTGCCCAAGAGCACCCTGGGGGTGGACGTGGCCACCTTTGAGCCGGAGTACCAGAACATCAAGGACAAGGCGGACATAATCCGGGATCTGCGCAAGGCCGCCAAGGCCAGCGACAAGGTCTACCTGGCCACCGACCCTGACCGGGAGGGGGAGGCTATCTCTTGGCACCTGCAAAGCGTGCTGGAGGTGCCCAAGGAAAAGACTTGCCGGGTGACTTTCAACGAGATCACCCAGAAGGTGGTGCGGGAGTCCATCGCCAACCCCCGGGACATCGATCAGGATCTGGTGGACGCCCAGCAGGCCCGGCGGGTGCTGGATCGGATCGTGGGCTATGAGCTGTCCCCCCTGCTGTGGAAGAAGATCCGCCGGGGTCTGTCGGCGGGGCGGGTGCAGTCCGTGGCTACCCGGCTGGCCGTGGAGCGGGAGGAGGAGATCCGCGCCTTCGTGCCCAAGGAATACTGGTCGCTCACCGCGGATCTGGCCCGGATTGCCCCCAATCTGGGGCAGTTCAAGGCGGAGTTCTACGGGAAGGAAAAGCGGATGGAGCTGTCCAGCGAGGACGAGGTGAAGGCCGTCACTGCCGCGGTGCAGGGCGCGCCCTTCACGGTGACGAACGTGAAGCGGCAGGACAAGAACCGCGCCCCCGCGCCCCCCTTCATCACCTCCACCCTCCAGCAGGAGGCCTCCCGGAAGCTGAACATGACCCCCCGGCGTACCATGTCCATTGCCCAGCAGCTCTACGAGGGCGTGGACATCGAGGGCGTGGGCACCGTGGGCCTCATCACCTATATGCGTACCGACTCCCTGCGCCTGTCCGAGGAGGCGCTGGCGGCGGCGAAAACCTTTATCCTCTCCCGGTACGGCAAGCAGTATTACCCGGAGAAAACCCGGCGCTTCAAGGCCAAGAGCAACGCCCAGGATGCCCACGAGGCCATCCGGCCCTCCGACGTGAACCTGACGCCGGAGGATCTGAAAAAGAGCCTCACCTCCGAGCAGTACCGCCTCTACAAGCTGATCTGGAGCCGCTTTCTGGCCTGCCAGATGGCGGGGGCGGTGTACGACAGCGTGTCCATCGAGGTGGAGTCCGCAGGCTACCGCTTCCGGGCCAGCCACTCGTCCATCAAGTTCTCCGGCTTCACTGCCGTGTACGAGGAGAGCCGGGACGAGGATGACGAGGCCCCCCAATCCCCTCTCCCCGATCTGAAGGAGGGGGAGGCGCTGAAGCTCAACGGTCTCGCCCCCGCCCAGCACTTTACCCAGCCCCCCGCCCGGTTCACCGAGGCTACCCTGATCAAGGCGCTGGAGGAGCGGGGGGTGGGCCGCCCGTCTACCTACGCCCCCACCATCTCCACCATCACCAGCCGGGAGTACGTGGTGAAGGAGGGCAAGTACCTGCGCCCCACGCCGCTGGGCGAGGTTGTCACGGGGCTGATGAAGGACAAATTCCCCGACATCGTGGACGCGGACTTCACCGCCCAGATGGAGAGCCGCTTGGACAAGGTGGAGACGGGGGAGGCGGCCTGGAAGGACGTTCTGGGCGAGTTCTACACCGGCTTCGACGCGGAGCTGAAAAAGGCGGAGACCGAGCTGGACGGGGAGCGGATCAAGGTGCCCGACGAGGTATCCGAGGAGGTGTGCGACCTGTGCGGCCGGCAGATGGTGATCAAGTCCGGGCGGTTTGGGCGGTTCCTGGCCTGCCCCGGCTGGCCGGAGTGCACCTTCACCAAGCCGCTGGTGGTGGAGCTGCCCGGGAAGTGCCCCAAGTGCGGCAGCCGTCTGGTGAAGCGCACCGGTGTGAGCAAAAAATCCGGCAAGCAGTATACCTATTCCTGCTGCGAGCACCTGAACAGCAAGGACGAGCGGAAAAAGTGCGACTTCATGACCTGGGACGTGCCCGTCAAGGACAACTGCCCGGTGTGCGGCCAGACCATGTTTAAGCTGTCCGGACGGGGATTCAAGCGGCCCTTCTGCATCAATCCGGAGTGCTCCAACTTTACCCCGGAGGACAAGCGGGGCGGGTACAAGAAGAAAACCGACGCCGCCGCCGAGGGTGAGGGCGCGGAGAAGAAGCCCGCCGCGAAAAAGACGGCGGCGAAGAAAACCGCGTCCACGGCCAAGAAAACCACGGCAAAAAAGGCGACAACCGCCAAGAAAACCACGACGAAAAAGACTACCACTACCAAGAAAACCACCACCGCCAAAAAGAAGGCTTAACGATGGACGCGGCCCTAACCACGGGAGGGGTGACGGCTGGCTGGGGGCCTCTCTACGAACCAGCCCAGGGCTACGGGGCGCTGAGGGCTGGTTCTCCGTTCGACCCCCAGCCAGCCGTCACCTTGCGGACAATTCCATGGCGATCTGGAACCCGGCGCGGAAGGCGGCGCGTTCGCTGAACAGGTCAAGAAGGGCCTGTTCGTCAAGGAATTTGTCGAAACGTTCTTTTGTGGCTTCGTCCAGCAGGGCGCGGAGGGATTTGTCCTGCCGTTCCATGCACGTTACCACGCTATAGAATTCGGGCTCCTCGTCCAGGAGGGGACGGATCCGGTGCTCCTGGGCGTAGAGGAACAAGGCATCCATTGCGTCGGTCATAATATGTCAACTCCGTTCTGCACTATTTGTGCGGTAAGATTATTATACACGCACCTTGGGTGCGTGTCAAGAGTGTGGGGAAATTTTTATGAAACTTTCTGAGCGGATTCAAGAGCAACGAAAGGAAGCGGGAAAGACGCAGCAGGAGATGGCGGATTTTCTGGGTGTTAAAATCCGTGTATACCAATACTACGAAAGTGGTGGACGGAAGCCAACGCTGGATAATTTGATTGTCTTGGCCGACTTTTTCGATGTCTCACTTGATTATCTGGTGGGCCGCTCCGACCACAGGGAGAGAATGTAATGTCCACAAATGTCACCGTCATCGGCGCGGGCCTTGCCGGGTGCGAGGCCGCGTGGCAGCTTGCCCAGCGGGGGATTGCCGTCACCCTCCGGGAGATGAAGCCCCAAAAGATGACCCCTGCCCACCACAGCTCCGGCTTTGCCGAGCTGGTGTGCTCCAACTCCCTGCGCTCCGACCAGCTGGAGAATGCCGCGGGGCTGCTGAAGGAGGAGCTGCGCCGGTGCGGCTCGCTGATCCTGCGCTGCGCCGACCAGACCCGGGTGGAGGCCGGCGGCGCCCTGGCGGTGGATCGGGAGGGCTTCTCCGCCGCCGTCACGGACGCCATCCGCGCCCACCCCCGCATCACCTTGGTGGAGGGAGAGGTCACGTCCATCCCGGAGGGGGAGGTGGTGATCGCCTCCGGGCCGCTGACCTCGGACGCTTTGTCGGAGGCCGTCGCAGGACTGCTGCCGGAGAACAGCTACCTCAACTTCTACGACGCGGCGGCCCCCATCGTCACCTTTGACAGCATCGACATGGAGCACGCCTGGTTCGCCTCCCGGTACGACAAGGGGACGGCAGATTACATCAACTGCGCCCTGTCCGAGGAGGAGTACCTGACCTTCTGGAAGGAGCTGTGCACCGCCCAGGAGGCGGAAGTACACGGCTTCGAGGACAAAAACGTGTTCGAGGGCTGTATGCCGGTGGAGGTCATGGCCCGGCGGGGGGTGCAGACCCTGGCCTTTGGGCCGCTGAAGCCCAAGGGCCTGCCCGACCCCAAGACCGGGCGGGAGCCCTATGCGGTGGTGCAGCTGCGCCGGGACAACGGGTTGGGGACGCTGTATAACCTGGTGGGCTTCCAGACTCACCTGAAGTGGGGGGAGCAAAAGCGGGTGTTCTCCCTGATCCCGGCGCTGAAACATGCGGAGTACGTGCGCTATGGGGTGATGCACCGCAACACCTACTTGAACTCCCCCCGGCTGCTGGATCGGTACTACCGGGTGCGAGGGAACGAGCGGATCACCTTCGCGGGCCAGATCACCGGGGTGGAGGGCTATGTGGAGTCCACCGCGTCGGGCTTTCTGGCGGGGGTGGAGCTGGCCCGGCGGCTGCTGGGCCAGGAACCACTGGACTTTCCCCAGGAGACGGCCACCGGAGCGCTGGCGCTGTACGTGAGCCGGGAGGGGATCGGGGACTTCCAGCCTATGAACGTGAACTTCGGGATCATGCCCCCGCTGGATCATAAAGTGAAGGGCAAGCGGGAGAAGAACGCCGCCCTGTCCCGGCGGGCGCTGGCCGTCATCGACGGACTGAAAGAGAGATTATAAGGAGGCCGACGGTATGCGGATTATCGTGGACGCCATGGGCGGGGACAACGCCCCCCAGGCCCCGGTGCAGGGGGCCTTGCAGGCGATCAAGGAGTATGGCGTGGAGGTGGTGCTGGTGGGCCGCGGGGAGGAGATCCTCAACGCCCTCCACGCCGAAGGGGTGGACGAGCTGCCCCAGGGTCTGTCCATCACCCACGCGGATCAGGTGGTGGAGATGTGCGATAACCCCGCCACGGCGTTTAAGGAGAAGAAGGACTCGTCCCTGACAGTGGGGCTAAACCTGGTGAAGAACGGCGAGGGGGATGCCTTTGTGTCCGCCGGCTCCACCGGGGCGCTGCTGGCGGGGGCCACGCTGTTGGTGAAGCGGATCAAGGGGATCCGCCGGGCGGCCATGGCTCCAGTGGTGCCTACGGGGGGCGGCGGGGCCGTCCTGGTGGACTGCGGGGCCACTGCCGAGGGTACGCCGGAGTTTCTGCTGCAATTCGCCTTTATGGGCAGCTACTATGCGGAGCAGGTGCTGGGCCGCCCGGAGCCCCGGGTAGGCCTGCTGAACATCGGCGCGGAGCCCTCCAAGGGCACGGCGCTCCAGCAGGAGGCGTATGTCCTGCTGAAGAAGGCGGGGGACGAGGGCCGGATCAATTTCGTGGGCAATGTGGAGGCCCGGGAGGCGGTGGAGGGGGCCGTGGACGTCATTGTGGCGGACGGCTACTCCGGCAACATCTTCCTCAAGACCATGGAGGGGGCGGGGCTGTTCCTGGCCAAGGAGATCAAGAAGATGTTCCTGCGCAACCTGCGCAGCAAGATTGCCGCCCTGCTGGTGAAGGACGGCATCCGGGACTTCAAGAAGCTGCTGGACTCCAACGAGGTGGGGGGGACGGCGCTGGTGGGCATCGCCAAGCCAGTGATCAAGGCCCACGGGTCGTCCAACGGCACCGCCATGAAGAACGCCATCCGGCAGGCGGTGGAGTTCACCCGCTCCGGCATGATCGAGGATATCACGGAGAACATCGAACATATGCGCCTGCCGGTGAAGCCGGCGGCAAAGGGCGGGGAATAGGGCGGATTTGGGACGTTCCCAAAAAAATGTCAAAAGCCACTTGACACAGAGGGCCAAAGCCCCTATTATGTATGTGTTCAAAGCCACATAAAGGAGCTGCTGTAATTATGTTTGAAAAACTGTGCAAGCTGATCGCCGACCAGTTCGGCGTAGAACCCAACGCTGTCAACGCCGACACCGCTTTTGTGGACGACCTGGGGGCCGATTCCGTGGATCTGGTGGATCTGTCCATGGCGCTGGAGGAGGAGTTCGGCATGGAGGAGATGGAGGCCGAGGAGATCGAGGCCATCGTCACCGTGGGCGACTTGTATAAGTATATGCAGGATCATCTGGATCTCTGAGCGTTGGGAAGACCGTGAAAAAGTCCCGCTGAGGCGGGGCTTTTTCTGTGATCCGCGGATGGAGGGATGAGCATGGACAGGCTGGAGAAAAAATTGGGCTACCGGTTCCGGGATCGGGGGCTGCTGGAGCACGCCATGACCCACAGCTCCTACGCCAACGAGCACCGGGGCCAGGGGCTGACCAGCAACGAGCGGCTGGAGTTTTTGGGGGACTCGGTGCTGGGCGTGGTGGTGGCGGACTGCCTGTTCCACGAGCACCCGGATATGCCCGAGGGGGAACTGACCCGTACCCGGGCGGCCCTGGTGTGCGAGGGGAGCCTCCACGAGGTGGCCAAGGTGTTGGGGCTGGGGCGCTATCTCCGGCTGGGCAAGGGGGAGGATGCCGGGGGCGGCCGGGAGCGGCCCTCCATCCTGGCGGACGCCACCGAGGCCATGCTGGCCGCCGTCTACCTGGACGGGGGGATGGAGGCGGTGCGGCCCATCATCCGCAAGCTGATTCTGGACAAGGAGCAGGAGAAGGCCGCCGACCGGGACTACAAGACCGCCCTCCAGGAGCTGGTGCAGCGCACGCCGGGGGCGGCGGTGAGCTACCGCCTGGTGCGGGAGAGCGGCCCCGACCACTGCCGCAGCTTCGAGATGGAGGCGTCGGTGGACGGGAAGGTCATCGGCGCGGGGGCGGGCCGGACGAAGAAGGAAGCGGAGCAGATGGCGGCCAAGGCGGCGCTGGAGAAGCTGAACGGGTGAGCGGTAGATCGGAATTTGTTGAGTTGGCTAAATTCAGCAAAAAATCAGGAGAGATTGTAATGATAAGTTTGGTTGCTCAGCTTGCTCTTTGGATATGGTTTTTTGGCTGCATAAAATCATATAAGACAAGTAAATGGATATTGTCAAAGGGAGTTGGAATTAAGAGTGCAGAATTTGTAGTGCTGTGCCTTTTTACTACCGGAGTGGTTTTATATCATGCAGTATATCCTGTTGGGAAATGGTTTTTGCTGTTCGTTTTGTCATGTTGGATAATTGTTCAATTTTTCTGCCATTGGTACTTTACCATTTTTGGAGTGTCAGAAAAAAAGTTAAAGGGATATAATGAATGCTTCAGCGATACTGTTCGGTTCATTCCGGCAAGTGATACGAAGTTAATACCTGATTTGTATCATACAATTTTACACATTCTCATCCTCATTAACATTGTACTTATTTTCCTGCAGAGATAAGGTATTTCTTATGAACTACAAGTTTTAGGCTGTATTGACAAATTCCAGTTTATTGCACACAAGCCAATGACGCACCCTTGTTTTTTTACGAAAAATTTGCTATAATATCCCTATTATAGAAGGGAGGGGCGCCATGGAAGCCCCCATCTACCACCTGGACAAGGTGGTGAAGGCCAAGCAGGAGGACATGGAGGACTTCGACGGCCCCCTGGATCTGATCCTCCACCTGCTGAGCAAAAACAAGATCGAGATCCGGGACATCGTGATCTCCGACCTGCTGGATCAGTACCTGGACTGGATGGCCCGGCGGGAGAAGCTGAACCTGGAGGTGGCCAGCGAGTTCGTCACCATGGCCGCCCATCTGGTCTACATTAAAACAAGGATGCTGCTGTCCATCGACGACGAGGTGGCCATGAGCGAGATGGAGGAGCTGATGGCCGCCCTGGAGGAGCACAAATCCCAGGAGACCTATGTGAAGATCAAGGACGTCACCGGGCCGCTGTCCGGGCGGTACGAGTTCGGCCGGGACTACCTGGCCAAGCCCCCCGAGCCGGTGAAGGCGGACAACACCTACCGTTACGTCCACGACCGGGGGGACTTGCTGTCCGCCATCCGCTCGGTGCTGGCCCGGACGGACAGCAGGCTGCCGCCCCCCGCCGCCGCCTTCGAGGGCATCGTGGGCCGGGAGCCCTACCCGGTGGCGGACAAGGCCCGCTCCATCCTGGACAGGCTGGTGCAGTTCGGCGTGGCCCGGTTCCGGGCGCTGTTCAAGACCAGCCGCAGCCGCTCCGAGGTGGTGGCCACGTTCCTGGCCATTCTGGAGCTGTGTAAGGCCAACCGGATCCACCTGGCGGGGACGGCGGAGGACTGCACCGTCACCAGCACCGTAGACGACGGGCCGGGGGAGATCGATGTGACGGTGGAGAGCTATTAAACGAGTTCGGGCGGACTTTGCGGCAACAACGGGCCGTTGGAGACATATGTAGGGGCCGCCGTCCCCGGCGGCCCGGTGTGCGAGTTTGAACAGGGCTGTCGAAAGGGGGAACGCCTAACATGGATCTGAAAGAACTGGAGAGCGCCATCGAGGGCATCCTCTTTGCCGCCGGGGATCCGGTGCCCGTGGAGCGGATCTGCCTGACCCTGGGGCAGGATCGGGACACGGTGGACAGCGTGTGCCAGCGGCTGGCGGACTACTATAGCTATGAGCGCCGGGGCATCCGGCTGGTACATCTGGAGGCCAGCTGGCAGATGTGCTCCGCGCCGGAGCAGGCGGCGTACATCCGCAAGACCCTGGAAAACCGCAGGCCGGCCAAGCTGTCCCAGCCCGCCCTGGAGGTGCTGGCCATCATCGCCTACTTCCAGCCGGTGACCCGGGCCTACATCGAGCAGATCCGGGGGGTGGACAGCTCCTACACCGTGGGCCTGCTGCTGGAGCGGGAGCTGATCTGTGAGGCGGGGCGTCTGTCGGTGCCGGGGCGCCCCATGCAGTTTAAGACGACAAAAACCTTCCTGCGCTCCTTCGGGCTGGCGTCGCTGGACGACCTGCCCGAGCTGCCCTCGGCCACCCAGGAGGAGGCCCAGCTCACCATGCAGCTGGAATCCGCCCTCCAGCGCCTCCAGCAGGCGGAGACAGAGGAGCCGGAGGAGGCCCCGCCGCCGGAGGGGGAGGGGTCGGAATGACGTTCCTCAAGGTGCTGCTGATCGTCCTGGCGGTGCTGTGGCTGCTCTCCCTGATCCGGCTGGGGGGGCGGGTGCGCTATGGGGCGGAGGGGCTGTTCGTCTGGGTGCTGGCGGGGCCGTTGAAGCTCCAGATGCTGCCCACCAGGCCGAAAAAAAAGAAGCCCAAAAAGGAAAAGAAGAAAAAAGAGCCGCCCGCCGTGGCGGAACAGCACAAGAAGGAGCCCAAGGAGGGCCAGCCCGGCACCCTGTCCCGGCTGATGCAGCTTTTGCCGGTGGCGGGACAGGCCTGTGGGGCGCTGAAGCGGAAGATCCGCATCGACGACCTGGATCTCCAGCTGATCTGGGGCGGCAGCGACCCCGCCGCCATCGCCCTGGGCTACGGGCAGGCCAACGCCGCGCTGGGAATGATCTGGCCCATTTTGGACAATAATTTTAAGGTAAAGCGCCATTCCTTCCAGGTAGGCATAGACTATGACCGCGCCCAGCCCGGGGTGGAGCTGACGGCGGCCCTCACCCTGACCGTGGGGCAGATTGTGACGCTGGGCGTACGCTATGGGGTGAAAGCGTTGATCACCTGGATCAGAAGCGGGAAACCCACCAGAACAAAACAGGAGGCTATGAGTCATGAGTGAAACCAACCATCCCATCAACGAAGTGCTCCAGACCACCATGAACAAGATCCGGGAGATGGTGGATGCCAACACCGTGGTGGGCCAGCCCATCGTCACCCAGGACGGGGTGACCCTGATCCCGGTGTCCAAGCTGTCCTTTGGCTTCGCCACCGGCGGCTCCGACTTCGGCAAGACCCAGAATGTATCCAAGAACTTCGGCGGCGGCGCGGGGGCCGGGGTAAACGTGATGCCCATCGCGTTCCTCATTGTGAAGGACGGCTCGGTGCGGCTGTTGCCCGTGGCTCCCCCGCCGGGAGATACGGTAAGTCGGGTGGTGGATCTGGTGCCCGAGATGTTTGAGAAGGTCACCGGCTATATCGACAAGAAGACCGCCGGGGAGGCCGGGGATCAGCCCCTGTAACCCCGCGGGATAAGGACGGTTTTCAAAGGCCATACTACTCCCATCTGATCATTCGGATGGGAGTGACCTTTTATGAAGAAATTGACTGGGTTGCTGTGCGGGCTGGCCATGACGGCCCTGCTGATTTCCCCGGCGTATGGGGTGGGCGACCGGGCCGCGGGCGCCGTTCTGATGGACGCGGAGAGCGGCCGGGTGCTGTATGAGCACGACGCCCACACCCCCCGGCTCATCGCCAGCACCACCAAGCTGCTCACCGCGCTGGTGGCGGTGGAGCGGGCCGGGGATCTGGACGAGGTGATCGCCGTCAAGGGGGAGTGGCTGGGCAGCGAGGGCTCGTCCATCTACCTGAAGGCGGGGGAGGAGATCACGCTGCGGGGCCTGCTGTACGGGTTGCTGCTCCAGTCGGGGAACGACGCGGCCATGGTAATTGCCTGCCACACGGCGGGCAGCGAGGCGGAGTTCGCGGCCCTGATGAACGAGAAGGCGGCGGAGCTGGGGATGAAGGACAGCTCCTTCGCCAACCCCAGCGGGCTGGATCATGAGAACCACCACTCCACCCCCTACGACATGGCGCTGCTGGCCCGGGCGTGCCTAAAGAATGAGACGGTGGCGGAGATCTGCGCCACCGGATCCATTACCATCGGAACAAGGACGTTTGTGAACCACAACAAACTGCTCCGGCGCTATGAGGGCTGCGTAGGCATGAAAACCGGGTTCACCGAAAAGGCGGGCCGCACCCTGGTGTCCGCCGCCACCCGGGACGGCCAGACCCTGATCTGCGTTACCCTCAACGATGGAGACGACTGGAACGACCACCGGAAACTGTTGGACTACGGCTTCCAGACCTACCCCCGGCAGGTGCTGTGCGGGGCGGAGGAGGTAACGGGCGCGGTGGCGGTGGAGGGCAGCCTCATCCCCACTATGCCGGTGGTGACCCAGGCAGAGCTGGGCTATCCCTTGAAGGAGGGGGAGAAGCCGGTGCGGGAGGTGGAGCTGCTGCAAAGTGCCTCCGCCCCTCTGTCCCCGGGGGTGCAGCTGGGGGCGATCCGCTGGCGGCTGGGCGGGGAGGTCATCGCCGAGATGCCTCTGGTGAGCCAGAGCGGCGCGGGGCTGGATGTGCGGGAGCCCCTGACGTTTTGGGAGAAGGCGCGGGCGTTGCTGGGCGGGCGCGGACAGAATTGACGGAGAGGAGCGGGCGGCATGGAGGAGAGGCTGCAAAAGCTGCTGTCGGCGGCGGGGATCTGCTCCCGCCGCCGGGCGGAGGAATACATCCTGGCCGGCCGAGTGATGGTAAACGGCCGGCCGGCGGCGCTGGGGGACAGGGCCGACCCCGGCCGGGATCGGATTGAGGTGGACGGCGCGCCGCTGTCCACCCCCGCTGTCCACACGTACATCATGCTCCACAAGCCTCGGGGCTACGTCACCACCCTGTCTGACGAGAAGGGGCGGAAAACAGCGGCCCAGCTGGTGGCGGACTGCCCCGCCCGGGTGTGGCCGGTGGGCCGGTTGGACATGGACTCGGAGGGCCTGCTGCTGCTCACAGACGACGGGGCGCTGACCCAACGGCTCACCCACCCCTCCCACGGGGTGGAGAAGGAGTACCGCGTCTGGGTGTCCGGCGACATCCCGCGGGCGCTGCCCATCCTGTCCGCCCCGGTGGAGGACGGGGGGGACGTGCTGACCGCCGACCGGGTGGAGCGCACCGGGAAAAACGCCCTCACCGTGGTGATCCATCAGGGCAAAAACCGGCAGGTGCGCCGTATGTGCGCCGCGGCGGGGCTGCGGGTGAATCGGCTGCTCCGGGTGCGGGAGGGGAGCCTGGCACTGGGGGATCTGAAGCCGGGCAGGTGGCGGATCCTGACGGCGGAGGAGCGGGAGAGTTTGCAAGTTTGAGCGGGAAAACGTGCAAAACCACTTGCTTTTTTCGGCGCGAACCGTTATGATAGGTGCACTGGCGAAATGCGGCGCGGCTTGCTGTCATTTCGCCCGGGGAAAGAGAAAACGAGCAGGGTAGGGTACACGCTATGAGCCGTGATATTTTGAGCACCATTCAGAGCAGGATGGGCAGCTTTTCCAAGGGGCAGAAGCTCATCGGACGCTACATCCTGGAAAACTACGACAAGGCCGCCTTCATGACGGCGGCCAAGCTGGGCCAGACGGTGAAGATCAGCGAATCCACCGTGGTGCGCTTTGCCGCCGAGCTGGGCTATGACGGCTATCCCGCCATGCAGAAGGCCATGCAGGAGATGATCCGCTCCAAGCTCACCACCGTGCAGCGCATCGAGGTGTCCTACGACCGGCTGGGCACCCAGGACGTGCTGGAGAAGGTGGTGCAGGCGGACATTGAAAAGCTGCGGATGTCGCTGGCGGAGCTGAGCCGGGAGGACTTCACCGCCGCGGTGGAGGCCATTGTGAAGGCCCGGAGAATTTACATTTTGGGGGCGCGCTCGTCCACGGCGCTGGCCGACTTCCTCACCTTCTATTTCAAGCTGATCTTTGACAACGTGTGCCAGGTGCAGGCCAGCCTGGCCAGCGACATGTTTGAGCAGCTGCTCCGGGTAGGGGAGGGGGACGTGGTGATTGGCATCAGCTTCCCCCGGTATTCCACCCGCTCCGTGCGGGCCCTGGAGTTCGCCCGGGATCAGGGGGCCACGGTGGTGGCCATCACTGACAGCGAGCTGTCCCCCCTGTACGACACGGCCAACTACCGGCTGCTGGCCAAGAGCGACATGGTCTCCTTTGCCGACTCGCTGGTGGCCCCTCTGTCGGTGATCAACGCGCTAATCGTGGCGGTGGGGCGGAAGAAGTCCGACGAGGTTACCGCCACCTTCCAGCGGCTGGAGCAGATCTGGGACGAGTACCAGGTCTACGAAAAGGTGGAATATGGGGCGCAGCAGTAGAGTGATCGTGGCCGGTGGTGGTGCGGCGGGCATGATGGCCGCCATCACCGCCGCCCGGGCCGGGGCGGACGTGTTGCTGCTGGAGCCCAACGAGAAGGTGGGCCGGAAGCTGTATATCACCGGCAAGGGCCGCTGCAACGTCACCAACAACTGCGGCCAGGAGGAGTTGCTCGCCTCTATCCCCCGGAACGGGCGGTTTTTGTACGGCGCGTTCAGTCGCTTTTCCCCCCAGGACGCCATGGCTTTTTTTGAGGAGTTAGGCGTGCCGCTGAAAACGGAGCGGGGCAACCGGGTATTCCCCGTGTCCGACCGGGGAGCAGACATTGTAGACGTACTGTTCTTTGAGCTGCGCCGCCAGGGTGTGAAGCTGCGCCGGGACAGGCTGACGGGCCTGACGGTGGAGGACGGGCGGCTGACCGGCGCCGCCACGGAGGGGAGTGGGCCGCTGTCCGACTTCGGGGCGGTGGTGCTGGCCACCGGCGGGGCGTCTTACCCCCGCACGGGCTCCACCGGGGAGGGCTACGGGCTGGCGCGATCCGTAGGGCACACCATCACCCCCATCCGGGGCTCCCTGGTGCCACTGGAGTCGGAGGCTCCCTGCTGCGCCAGGCTCCAGGGGCTGTCCTTGCGGAACGTGGGGCTGCGGGTGAAGGACGGGAAGGGCAAAACCGCATTCCGGGAGCAGGGGGAGCTGCTGTTCACCCACTTCGGGCTGTCGGGGCCGCTGGTTCTGTCTGCCTCCGCCCATCTAAACTTTGCCCAAAGCCGGTATACCGCCCACATCGACCTCAAGCCCGCCCTGGATGAGGGCACGCTGGATGCCCGCCTGCTGCGAGACTTTGGGGCGCGGGCCAACCAGGACTATTCCAACGTGCTGGGGGGACTGGTTCCCCGCAGCTTGATCCCTGTGCTGGTGGAGCGCACTGGCGTGCCGGGGGACACCAAAGCCCACGACCTGCGAAAGGAGCAGCGGCGGGCGCTGCTGGAGACGCTGAAGGACTTCGCCGTCCCCCTGTCCGGCCCCCGGCCGGTGGAGGAGGCGGTGATCACCTCCGGCGGCGTGGC
Source organism: Bacillota bacterium (assembly GCA_021768085.1). GTDB lineage: Bacteria > Bacillota > Clostridia > Oscillospirales > Oscillospiraceae > Enterenecus. The sequence goes on along the minus strand of JAETOJ010000001.1, from coordinate 78,876 downwards.
CGTGGGGGAGGTGGATCCCAAAACCATGGAGTCCAAACGGGCGGCGGGGCTGTATTTTGCCGGGGAGGTGCTGGATGTGGACGGCTACACCGGCGGCTTTAATCTGCAAATCGCCTGGGCCACCGGCCATGCCGCGGGGCTGGCCGCGGCGGAGCGGACAATCGGATCATAGAAAGGACGTTGTGCCATGAGTTACCGCAGCATTGCCATCGACGGCCCCTCCGGGGCGGGGAAATCCACCCTGGCCAAGGCGCTGGCCCAGAAGCTGGGCTTTCTGTATGTGGACACCGGGGCCATCTACCGCACCGTGGGGCTGGCGGCGCTGGAGCGGGGTGTCGATCCCGCTGACGCTGATGGGGTGGCGGCGCTGTTGCCCGATCTGTCCATCACAATGGGCTACGGGTCGAATGGGCTCCAGCACATGATCCTCAACGGGGTGGACGTGACGGAGGCCATCCGGCGCAACGAGGTGTCCGCCGCCGCGTCCAAGGCGGCGGCCATCCCGGCGGTGCGGGACTTCCTGCTGGAGATGCAGCGCAGGGCCGCCCGGGAGCACGACGTGATCATGGACGGCCGGGACATCGGCACGGTGGTGCTGCCCGGGGCCGATCTGAAGATCTACCTCACCGCCGCGCCGGAGGCCCGGGCGGAGCGCCGCTGCCGGGAGCTGCGGGAGCGGGGGCAGCAGGTGGACTTCGACCAGGTGCTGGCCGAGGTGCTGGAGCGGGATCGGAGGGACAGCCAGCGGGAGGCCGCCCCCCTGCGGCAGGCGGACGACGCGGTGCTGGCGGACACCACCCAGCTGGATCTGGAGGGCAGCCTCCGGCTGCTGCTGGAGCTGGCCCGAGCCCATTTGAACCTGACGGGGGGAGAGGCCCATGAATAAGGCATACGCAGTGCTCTATCCGTTCGTCTGGATCTACATGAAGCTCCTCCACCCCTGGAAGGCGGTGGGGCTGGAGCACGTGCCCGAGGGGGCGGCGCTGCTGTGCGGCAACCATAGCACCCTGGGGGATCCGCTGTACGTGGTGTGCTGCCTGGGCTGGCGGCGGCAGGTTCATGTGATGGCCAAGGAGGAGATCATGAAGTGGCCCGTCATCGGTTTTCTGCTGAGAAAGGCGGGCATTTTCGGTGTCAAGCGGGGCAAGGCTGACGTGGGGGCGCTGAAGGAGGCCATGCGTATCCTCCGGGGGGGCGAGAAGCTGCTGATGTTTCCACAGGGCACCCGGGTGAAGGAGGGGGAGGACTCCGAGGCCCGCACTGGCGCTGCCCTGTTTGCCACCCGCACCGGTGCGCCCATCGTGCCCATCTACATTCCCCGAAAGAAGCGGCGCTTCCGCAGAACCACCATCGTATTTGGGGAAGCCTACCGTCCGGAGTTTGAGGGCCGCAAGCCCACCCCGGAGGACTACCAGCGCATCGCGGACGACCTGATGGAGCGCATACGGGCCCTGGAGGGGCAGGAGGCATGAACATCCGGCTGGCCAAGACGGCGGGCTTCTGCTACGGCGTGCGCCGGGCGGTGGAGCTGGCGGAGCAGGCGGCGGCGGAGGGGCCGGTGTACCTGCTGGGCCACCTGACCCACAACGATCACGTGATCCGCCGCCTGGAGGACATGGGGGCGGTGACTATCTACAGCCCGGAGGAGGCCCCAGAGGGTTCCACGGTGCTGATCCGGGCCCACGGGGAGCCGGATGGGGTGTTTGAGGCGCTGGCGGCCCGGGGGTGCCGGGTGATCGATGCCACCTGCCCCAACGTCACCCGCATCCACGCCATCGTTCGTGAGGCGGAGGCCCGGGGGCGGACGCCGGTGGTGATCGGTGAGGCCGGCCACCCGGAGATTGTGGGCATTCTGGGCTGTACGTCCCGGGGGTTCGCAGCACTGAACTGGGAGGAATTGGAAGACATCCTATCAAAAACCCCGGAACTGTACGTTCAGCCGCTGACATTTGTCTCCCAAACTACGGCCATTGAGGCGGGCTGGAAAAAAACCGTGGAAAACGCAAAAAAAGTGTGTACAAACGCAGAATTTTTTGATACAATATGTGGTGCTACGTCCAGGCGACAGTCAGAGGCGATGGAACTGGCTGCTCAATGCGACGCGATGATTGTCATCGGAGACCCGAAAAGCTCCAACACCAGGAGGCTGGCCCAGCTGTGCGCGGGCAGATGCCCGGTGGTAGAACAGACGGAGCGGGGGACGGGCATTGACCGGGAGCGGTTCCGCCAGGTCGGCACGCTTGGAATCACCGCCGGCGCATCCACGCCGGGGTGGATAATAAAGGAGGTCTACAACAAAATGAGCGACGAAATTATGGAGATTGAACAGTCCTTCGCGGAGATGCTGGAGGAGTCGTTCAAAATTTTGAATACGGGGGATCGGGTCACTGGTACAGTTGCGGCTATCACGCCCACCGAGATTCAGGTGGAGCTGGGTGTCAAGTATCCCGGCACCATCCCTCTGTCCGAATTCAGCGACGACCCCGATGTGAAGGTGGAGGATCTGGTCAAGGTGGGCGACGAGATCCAGGCCATCGTCATGCTGGTCAGCGACCGGGACTGCGTGGTGAAGCTGTCCAAGAAGCGCCTGGACGCCGACAAGAACTGGGAGATCGTGGAGAACGCCGTGGAGAACAAGGACGTTCTGGAGGGCGTCATCACCGAGGAGAACAAGGGCGGCCTGGTGGCCAGCGTCAAGGGCATCCGGGTGTTCATTCCTGCCTCCCAGTCCGGCAAGCCCCGGGGCGCCGACCTGTCTGAGATGGTCAAGACGAAGGTGCAGCTGCGCATCACCGAGGTGAACCGCGCCCGTCGCCGCGTGGTGGGCTCCATCCGCGCCGTGGCCGCCGAGGCCAGGGCTGCCGCCGCCGCTGAGATCTGGAATAACATCGAAGTTGGCAAGCACTACAGTGGCACCGTCAAGAGTCTGACCTCCTACGGCGCCTTTGTGGACATCGGCGGCGTGGACGGTATGGTGCATATCTCTGAGCTGTCTTGGTCCCGGATCAAGACCCCCGCCGAGGTGGTGTCCGTGGGCGACCCCGTGGAGGTGTATGTCATCTCCTTTGACCCGGAGAAGAAGAAGATCTCCCTGGGCATGAAGGATCATAGCCAGGAACCCTGGACGGTATTCACCAATAAGTACGCCGTAGGCGACGCCGCCTCTGTGCGCATTGTGAAGCTGATGACCTTTGGCGCCTTTGCCGAGATCGTCCCCGGCGTGGACGGCTTGATTCACATCTCCCAGATTGCGGATCACCGGATTGAGAAGCCCGGCGACGTGTTGGCCGAGGGCGATGTGGTGGACGCCAAGATCATCGCCATCGACGAGGAGAACAAGAAGGTCTCTCTGTCCATCCGTGCCCTGCTGGAGGACGCCCCCGCCGAGGACGACGGGGACGAGCCCGAGGAGGACGGCGAGTAAGTCAAACCGTGAAAAAAGGCTGCCGCTTGCGCGGCAGCCTTTTTTATGAGAGGAGAGGGCGCGGCATGGGGCCGGATGTGGTGATCACCCCCTGCGGGGACTATGAGCACGAGACGGTGCGGGCCGCCCTGGAGCGGGCGCTGGCCCCGCTGGGTGGGCTGGACTGGGTGCGGCCGGGTATGCGGATCGCGGTAAAGGTGAACCTGCTTACCGCCGCGAAACCGGAGCAGGCGGCTACCACCCACCCCGCGGTGCTGTGCGCCCTGACGGAGTTGTTGACAGAGCGGGGGGCGGAGGTGACGGCGGGGGACAGTCCAGGCGGGCTGTATAACGCCGCCTTTGTGAACCGGGTGTACGCCGCGTGCGGCGTGGAGGTGGTGGAGCGGTACGGCGGCAGGCTCAACCAGGACTTCTCGGAGCGGGAGGCCGTCTACCCGGAGGGGAAGGTGTGCCGTAGCTTCCGCTATACTGGGTGGCTGGACGGGGCGGACGCCATCATCGACCTGTGCAAGCTGAAAACCCACGGCATGATGGCCATGACCTGCGGGGCCAAGAATTTGTTTGGGGCCGTCCCGGGGACGGTGAAGCCGGAATATCACTTTCGCTTCCCTGACCCCATGGACTTTGCCCGGATGATCGTGGATCTGGACGAGTATTTCAAGCCACGACTCACCATCGTGGACGCGGTGGACTGCATGGAGGGCAATGGCCCCGGCAGTGGCGTCCCCCGGTACATGGGGGCGCTGGTGGCGTCGGCCAACCCCCACAAGGCAGATCTGCTGTGCGCGAAGCTGATCGGCCTGAGCCCGGAAGGGGTGCCTACCCTGCGGGCCGCCCAGGAGCGGGGGCTGATCCCGCCCAGGCCGGAGGAGCTGACGGTGGAGGGCGACCCCGCCGCCTTTGCCATCCCGGACTTCCAGCTGGTGGCCGCCGGCAGCGTCAGCCACCTGTTCCGCGGAGACGGGAAAAGCCCACTCAGGAGGGTGAAGGGGGCGGTGATCGAGAAGCTGCTGGCCCAGCGGCCCCAGATCAGGCCGGAGAAGTGCGTGGGATGCGGGGTGTGCCGGAGGGTGTGCCCGGCGGACGCCATCACCATGGTAAAGAAAAGGCCCCGGATCAACCGGGAAACGTGCATCCGCTGCTTCTGCTGCCAGGAGTTCTGCCCGGAGGGCGCCATGATCGTACACCGCACCGCCGTGGCAAGGCTGCTGAATCATTAAAGGGGGGAAACGATATGGAAAACGTGGTACTGTACCGGCCCGAGCTGGAGGAGCTGACCTTCCGGCAGAAGCTGCTGGCGGATCCGCAAACCATGGCCTATAATCACGCCTATGGGGGCGCCATTGACTTTCCCCGGGAACGCTGGGCGGACTGGTACGCCCGGTGGCTGGAGGACGGGGCGGGGAAACGGTTCTACCGCTACCTATGCCGGGAGAGCGATGGGAAGCTGGTAGGCGAGGCGGCCTACTACCGTGATGAGACCTTTGGGGAGTACGTCTGCGATGTGCTGGTAGTGGCCCGATACCGGGGCCAGGGCTATGGGCGGCAAGGGCTGGAGCTGCTGTGCGCCGCCGCAAAGAAAAACGGCGTGAAGCGGCTGGTGGACAATATCGCCATCGACAACCCCTCGGTAAGCCTGTTTGTCAGCGCCGGGTTTCGGGAGCGTCTGCGGAAGGACGAGTACATTTTAGTGGAAAAAGAGCTGTGAAAGACCGGGCGGCTGACCAGCCGCCCGGTCTTTTATCATGCCGCCAGGGTGTAAAGGGAGTAGAAATACCCCTTTTCCGCCATGAGGGTTTCGTAATCCCCCCGCTCCTGGATGCGTCCGTCCCGGAGGACGAGAATCTCGTCATACTGTATCATCAGCGCCTCGTCCAGCCGGTGGGTCACCACCAGCCGGGTGAGCCCGTCCAAGTGAAGGATGGCGTCGGTGACGGCGAAGGCGGTCTGGTTGTCCAGGGCGGCGGTGGCCTCGTCCAGCAGCAGCACCGGCGTGCCCCGGAGCAGGCACCGGGCGATGGACACCCGCTGGCGCTCCCCGCCGGACAGCCCCGTGCCGTTTTCCCCGCAGCGGTAGTCCGCCCCCCGCTGCTCCAGCAGCTCCCGCAGGCCGGAGCGCTTTACAGCCTCCTTCACCAGGGCGTCGGGGAAGTCCCGGAACATGGTGATGTTGTTGCGGATGGTGTCGTCAAAGAGGAACACGTTCTGGCCAATGAGGCTCATCAGGTCGTACAGGCTGTCGGGATCCACCTCCCGCAGCTCCTTTCCGTCGATGGCGATGGAGCCGCTGTAGCCATCGTAGGCCCCCATGAGCAGGTTGAGCAGGGTGGACTTGCCCGAGCCGGAGCCGCCCACCACGGCGTACTTCTTCCCTGGCTTTAGGCTGAGGGATAGATCCTTCAGCACCGGTTTGTCCGGCTCATAGCCGAATGTGACGTGCTCCAGGGTGATACCCTGGTTCAGCTCCGGCGGGATGGCCTCGCCGGAGCGGGCGGCGTGCTCGCCGGTGATCTCCGCCAGCTTTTCCACCAGCCCGGCGGCGGCCTTGCGGCTGGCCCAGAGCTGGGGTACTTGGGAGATGGACTGGATCAGATAGCCGGACAGATTGACGAATACGATGACGGTGCCGCCGGTGATGTCGCCCCGGATAGCCAGGTACGCGCCAATGAGAAAGATGCCGAACTGGAACAGGAAGCCAAAGGTGCCGGACAAGCCACGTACAAGGCCCTCAAAATACCGGCGGCGGCGCTTGGTTTCCTCCACCTTGCGGCTGGAGGCCTCAAACAGCTTTTCCGCCTCCCGTTCCGCCTTGAAACTTTTGATGACGGAAAAGCCGTTAAGCAGATCCTTGACCTGGGCCATAAAGCCCTCGTTCTTTCCGCTGACGGCCTGGGCCAGCTTTGCCATGGGTTTTCCCGTGAAGATTGACAGGAGGATGGGCGGGACGCTCAACAGGATAGAGAACAGCGTCATCAGGGGGCTGTACCAGCACATCATGGCCAGCGAGCCCAGGAACAGCAGGGCATACATGAGTAGGTCAAAGGAGTTTTGCAGGTAGTCCGTCTCAATGGTAGTGACGTCATTGGTCAGCGTGGACAGGTAGCGGCCCGTGCTCTCCTGGGAGAAGGCGCTGATGCTCTTTTCCGACAGCTGACGGAAGGCCAGGGCCTTGTACTGCGCCAGGGCCTGGTGGATGAACACGGCCCGGCTCCCATAATAGCCGAAATCCAGCGCGGGGTTGAGCACCAGCAGGGCCAGTACCGGCCAGAAAATGTGCAGCAGCCGCCCCAGATCCCCGGCCGTGATGGTATCCATTACCTCCCCCAGCACCCAGGAGATGGCGATACCGACCGCAGTGGACAGTATCGTGAAGGCCAGCCCCACCGCATAATGCAGCCGGTTGCCCTCATAAAAGGCCCGGAAAAAGGGACGGGCCACGGAATTTTTCTTTGTCTGTTTCATTTCTTTTCCTCTCCTTCTTTTTTCCACACGCCGCCCCGGAGCAGACGCTTTCCCGCTCCGCCGATGTTGAACAGATATCCCCCCGCCTGCATCATGCAGCGGGCCAGATAGAGGAAGGGCACCAGCGTCACATCCTCCTCCCGGCGGGAGTAGGAGTTGGTCAGCCCCTCCACCAGCTCCAGCTCCGTCTTTTGCAGGATCTTCAGCTCCAGCAGTCCGTCCAGCAGGGCCTGTACCTCTTCCACGGGAAGGGACAGGGCGTGGGCCACCGTTTCGGGAACATAGTGGCGGTAGGGCCTGCTGTGCAGATACTCCAGCACCTCCAGGCATCCGGGCCGGGCCAGGACGGCGAACAGGGCGCGGTAGTCCTCCATGGGGGCGAAGTGGGCGTCGTAGCCGTCCGCCGGCTCGGGCCAGACGGAGGCAAAGGAGAGATCCTCCGCGTGGAGGCCCAGCATGAAGCCGCCGTCCAGAAACACCCGGCTCATGGCCCACGTCTGGGCCATGTCGGGATCCTGCTCCATCATGACGGCGCGGCCCAGGTAGCCGATATCGGGGATATCAATGTCATCCAACAAATTTTTGGCCAAAGTCCAGCACAGGCGACAGATCTGGTCAAACCGCTGTTCCGCGGGGACGGTGTGGAGCCAGCGGGCGGCAGTTTGATGGACGTCCACCGCCTCGCCTCCCTCCCGGCCGAACAGGCCGTCGATGGTGACGCCCAGCCGGTCGGCCAGGGCGGGGAGGAGCTCCACATCCGGCGCGCCGCCCTTCTCCCACTTGCTCACCGCCTGGGCGGACACTCCCACCAGCTGGCCCAGCTGCTCCTGGGTGAGGCCCCGCTCTTTGCGCAGTTCCACAATGCGTCCGCTCAACACATTTGCCATAAAAGCACCTCGTTTCGCTTAGTGGTTGTATCATAGCAAAAAGAATGGTTGAAATCAACAGCGGCAATTTTGCAAAAAATCAACTAATAGTAGAATCAAAGACAAAAAGACCCGGCAGACCGTGCTCCCGGTCTGCCGGGGAGGGTCAGCGCAGCTCCGCCCACGCGAAGAATTTCAGGATCCGGGTTATAAAGAAGGGCGCGTCCGGGCAGGCCTCGGTGATGGCGGCGTGGGCCTCCATCAGCGCCTCGTCCGACAGTCCCTCCAGGGGGACGAGGATGGTTTTCGCGCCGTCGGCGATCTGCCCGATGGCCAGGGGCGCGGACACCACGCCGCCCACCGCCACCCGGGAGGCCGCTGCCACGCCCCCGGCGGCGTACACCCCCACGGCGCAGCCGCCCACCGCCAGCCAGCCCAGGGCGATGCCGCCCCAGGCCAGCAGGCCCAAAGCCACGCCGCCGACGGATACCCCGCCCAGGGCCACTGCCCCCAGGGCCAGCAGCAGCCCGAAGCTTACCCCACCCAGGGAGAGTAGCCCCACCGCCACGCCGCCCAACGCCACAAACCCGGTGGCGATGTTGCCGATGGCGATAATTCCCCGGGCCCAGTGATCCCTGCGGCCGAAGTTGACGTGAATCAGGGGCAGGCCGAACAGGGTGCGCTCACTCTTATATTCGTAGTGCCAGCCCTCGTGGTAGTAGTGGTGAATCACGGTGGGGGCCGGCGGGGGAGAGGCGGGCTCGTACTCCTGCGGCGGCGGGGAGCCAGACGCCTCCCGGCCCGTCACCAGATAGTCCAGCGACACGTGGAAATAGTCCGCCAGGGCAGTGAGATTATCCATATCCGGGCGAGACGTGCCCGCCTCCCACTTCTGCACCGCCTGCCGGGTGACGCCCAGCAGATTGGCCAGCTCCTCCTGGGACAGGCTGGCCTGGCGGCGCAGCTCAAATAAACGCTCTCGAAACTCCATTGTGATACCTCCGAAAAAACTGTCCGGCGCCTTTGGACAGGGGTATCATAGCAAAAAACAGCAGGTTGCGCAACCAAAAACAGTGTCCAATCTGACAACCACAGGTTGCGGCGGGAAATTTTGCGCCAAAACAGCCCGTTGTCTTGCTTTTCTGGCCCGTCCATAGTAAAATAAGACTATATACTGTAATGAGGTGATACCAATGGACAACCAGACCATATTAGCCGCCGTAGACCACACCCTCCTGACCCAGACCGCCACCTGGGACGAGATCCGCCAGATCTGCGACGACGGGGCCGCCTACGGCTGCGCCAGCGTGTGCATTCCCGCCAGCTACGTGAAGCAAGCGGCGGATTACCTGGGGGACAGGCTTCCGGTGTGCACCGTCATCGGCTTCCCCAACGGCTACTCCACCACCGCTGTCAAGGTGTTCGAGGCAAAGGACGCCATCGCCAACGGCGCCAGGGAGATCGACATGGTGATCAACATCGGCTGGGCCAAGGACGGCCGGTGGGACGACCTGCTCTCCGAGATCAAGGCGGTGAAGGCAGCCTGCGGCGGGCTGGTGCTGAAGGTGATCATTGAGACCTGCCTGCTCACCGACGAGGAGAAGATCAAGCTGTGCCAAATTGTGTCGGACAGCGGGGCAGATTTCATCAAGACCTCCACCGGCTTCTCCGCCGCCGGGGCCACCCGGGAGGACGTGGCGCTGTTCAAGGCCCACGTGGCCCCTCACGTGAAGATCAAGGCCGCCGGGGGGATCGCCAGCCTCCAGGACGCCGCGGACTTCCTGGCTTTAGGCGCGGATCGGCTGGGCACCAGCCGGATCGTCAAATTGGTGAAAGGGCAGGCCGCCCAGGGATATTGATCCGCAAAATCCACAAAAAAACAAAAATTTCTACAGATTGTGGAATTAGCCCTTGTGTTTTCGGGCGGGACGCGATATAATGGGCTTGTCCAGTGAGGCGGGGGCGAAGATTGCGGCAAAGGCAATGTTGAGTTCCCGCCTTTTTGTAGGCGTTTCCGGGGGCGGCTTTGGCCTTGCCCGGGACAGACGAAAAGAAAGGAATGGTTTCCAATGAAAAAGATCCTTGCGATGCTGCTGGCCATGGCCATGGCGTTCAGTCTGGTTGCCTGCGGCAACCAGACCGGCGGCAAAAAGGGCGCGGATGACATCCCCGACACCATGAACTCCTCCGACGGCAAGTATGAGGTGGCCTTCGTCACCGACGTGGGCCAGCTGAAGGACAAGTCCTTCAACCAGGGCACCTGGGACGGCGTGAAGCTGTACGCCGACGAGCACAAGCTGTCCTACAAGTACTACCAGCCCGCCAACGGCGACGCCGCCACCGACGACGACCGCTATGACGCCATGAAGCAGGCCGCCGAGGGCGGCGCCAAGGTGGTTGTGTGCGCCGGCTTCCTCCAGGCCACGGCTCTGGCCAAGGCCGCCGAGGAGTTCCCCGAGGTTCACTTCGTATTCATCGACAACAACTACGCCCTGCCCGGCTCCAACGGCGAGCCCCTGAAGAACGTGGCCAGCGTGGAGTTCCAGGAGGAGCAGGCCGGCTACCTGGCGGGCTACGCCGTGGTGAAGGAGGGCTACGTCAAGCTGGGCTTCTCCGGCGGCGGCGGCGGCTCCAACCCCGCCTGCTGCCGTTACGGTTACGGCTATGTCCAGGGTGCCAACGCGGCCGCGGCCGAGCTGGGCGTGCAGGTGGACATGATGTATAGCTGGCAGTACGGCGGCAACTACGGCGCCTCTGCCGAGCTGCAGAGCATGATCTCCGGCTGGTATAACGAGGGCACCGAGGTGGTGTTTGCCTGCGGCGGCTCCATGTTCAACTCCATCACCGCCGCCGCGGCCGGCGCCGCCAACGAGGGCGCGGTGGTCGGCGTGGACACCGATCAGTCCGGCGACTCCGACACCGTGGTGACCTCCGCCATGAAGGGCATCGGCGCGGCCGCTCAGCAGGCCATCGGCAAGTCCTATGATGGCAAGTGGGACGAGATCGGCGGCGGCGTGCTGAAGCTGGGCGCCAAGGATGACGCCGTGGGCCTGCCCACCGCCACCTGGTCTATGGAGAAGTTCACCAAGGAGGACTATGACAAGCTGTTTGAGGGCGTCAAGAGCGGCTCCATCCCCGTGGACGCCGACTACGAGGCCGGCCTGGAGCAGGCTTGGACTAACCTGACCTTGCATATCGTGTAAGATTCCCTATAAGAACGAACAACCCCCGGCTCCGCCGGGGGTTGTTTCTGTCAAAGCTCCTTGCGGATGCGGTTGAGGGCGTTTTTCTCCAGCCGGGACACCTGGGCCTGGGATATGCCCACCTCGGCGGACACCTCCATCTGGGTTTTGCCCTGGAAGAAGCGCAGAGCCAGAATCCGCTGCTCCCGCTCATCCAGCTTGTTGATGGCGTCCCCCAGGGCGATGTGATCCAGCCACGCCTCGTCGGTGTTTTTCTTGTCCTTCACCTGATCCATGACGCACACCGTATCCCCGCCGTCGGAGTACACCGGCTCGAACAGGGACACCGGATCCACCACTGCGTCCAGCGCCATTACCACGTCTTCCCGGCGTAGCTCCAGGATCTGGGCGATCTCGTCCACCGTGGGCTCCTTCTGGTGCTCCGCAATATACTTCTCCTTGGCCTGGAGCACCCGGTAGGCGGTGTCCCGCACGGAACGGGACACCCGGATGGCGCTGTTGTCCCGGAGATAGCGCCGGATCTCCCCCACGATCATGGGCACGCCGTAGGTGGAAAAGCGCACATCCATGTCGATATTGAAATTGTCAATGGCCTTGATCAGGCCGATACAGCCCACTTGGAACAGGTCGTCCACATTCTCCCCTCGGCCGGAAAACTTTTGGATCACCGACAGTACCAGCCGCAGGTTGCCGGAAATCAGCTCCTCCCGGGCCTGCATATCCCCCGCCCGGGCCCGGCGGAGAAGCTCCAGGCTCTCCTCACTTTTCAGCACCTTCAGCTTGGCCGTATTGACGCCGCAGATCTCAACCTTGCCCTGCACGATGCCACCTCGCTCGTTCGGAATTGATTCAGAATCAGTATTTCCGATGGACGCGCTTTCATACGGTGGTGGAGCAGGGGATATTTTTTATCGTCAGACCGCTTTCGATGGAATTTTCCCCCTGCTTTTTCTCGAGAGAAAAAGTAGGCAAAAAGAGCTTGAAGGCGTTACGGAAGTTTGATGTTTCGGACAGATTTTACGTCGGCTACCGACCTGTTACTGGTAACCGACTTGTTACATCATCCGGAGGATTTCCTTTTTTAATCGGTCGATGATCCGTTTTTCCAGCCGGGAGATATAGGACTGACTGATGCCCAGCTGATCGGCCACCTCCTTCTGGGTGCGTTCCTTCCTTCCGTCCAGTCCGAAGCGCATGGTGATGATGGTGCGATCCCGGGGGGAGAGTCGGCTGACGGCGGTGAACAGCAGATCCCGATCCACATCGTCCTCGATGGGTTTTTCGATGCTGTCCCCCTCGGTGCCCAGCACGTCGGACAGCAGCAGCTCGTTGCCGTCCCAGTCGGTGTTCAGCGGCTCGTCCAAGGACACCTCTCCCCGGCGGTTGGCGTTTTTCCGCAGGTGCATGAGGATCTCGTTTTCAATGCACCGGGAGGCATAGGTGGCCAGCTTGATGTTTTTGGCGGGCTTATAGGTCTCCACCGCCTTGATCAGCCCGATGGTGCCGATGGAGATCAGATCCTCGATGCCCACCCCGGTGTTCTCAAACCGCCGGGCGATGTAGACCACCAGCCGCAGGTTGTGCTCGATGAGCTGGGAGCGGGCCTCGGGCCTGGTGTCCTCCTCCTCCAGGGCGGCCAACATGCGGCTCTCCTCCTCCCGGGTTAGGGGGGCGGGGAGGGTGTCGCTGCCCCCGATGTAGTGGAGGGAGCCGTACAGTGGGATCCCCAGCCGTTCCAGCAGACGGCACAGCCGGAGATAGGTATTGAGAAAGAGCATTTTAAATTCCTCCTATTAAAGCCTGATATCCGCCTCCGTCGTCCAGGGCCGTAGGGGACAGGGCCACCAGCAACCGCCCCAGCGGCCTGCCGTTCACCGTCACGTCCCGGGCCCGCAGGGCCAGCAGCATTCCGCACTCCACACCCACTGCCCGATAGGGGATGAGCCGGGCCTGCCGCCCCCCGGCGGCGTGGCACCGCTCCACTGAGCGGATGGGCTCAGAAGGATCAGCCCAATCGGGCAGCAGCCCCGCCAGTGCTCGGGCGTCTGCTACCACTACGGGGCGGTTGTCCCCTGGATCGGTGAGGCTGTGGCCAGTGTCTACCAGGGCGGTGAGGGCCTGCCGGCCGGACTCCAGTTCCACCTCCAGTCGGGCCAGCTCTCGCCCGCTGTGCTGTCCCGTCCGGCGAAAGAACAGGGACAGCACAAAGTAGCTGGCCGCGAACACCACCAGTAGCAGCCGCAGGTCGAGCTTGGAATAGAACACCCCATGAGCCAAGGTCAGCGATCGGCTGCCCAGCAGCTCCAGCCCCAGCACTGCCCCGGCCAGGGCCGCCGAAGCGCCGAAAAAAAGGACGGTCACTCGCAGCAAATGCTGTTCCCCGCTGTAGGCGACGAGAGCCATGGCCACGCCGGAGACGAGCTTACAGGGCCACAGGGCCAGCCATTCCAGCCTCGGCAGGAAGATCAGCGCCGCGTACAGCGCCCCCAGAACCGCCCCCAGGCCGATGCGCCAGCGCCGCAGCGCCGCCCCCGCCAGCCGCCCCGCCGCCAGCAGCAGCAGATAGTTGGCGATGAGGTTCAGCAGGAACAACAGATCTATGTATACCACCGTCACGGGGCGGGCCTCCTCTCATAAGTCTGTCCACCATTATAGCCCTGCCCCTGCCTCAAAAAAAGTCAAAGGGAGGGAACAGTGGAAAATACCCCTGTCTCGAAAGGGCACAAAAATGCCCCGGCCTGTCCCCAGGCCGGGGCGCGCTTGCGCGTCTATTTAGAGAAACTCGTCCAGCGCTGCCGTCAGCGCCGCCATGTCCTCGTCTGTGCCAATGCTGATGCGCAGCCAGTGCTCGATCTCCGGGATGGGCCACCAGCGCACCAGCACCCCACGGGCCCGCAGGCCGTCCACCAGCTCCCTGCCGCTGTGGGCGGGGTGGCGGGCAAAGACAAAGTTGGCTTGAGAGGTAAGAACTGTAAAGCCCTTCTCCTTTAAGGCCTTTTTCGTCCACGTCCGGGTGCCCATCACCCGACGGCGGATGGACTGGAAATATGTCTCGTCCCGGACGGCCGCCGCCGCCCCTGCCTGGGCAAGCCGGTCAACGGTGTAGGAGTTGATGGAGTCCCGCACGCAGCGCAGGCCGTCGATAAGCCCCGGATCCCCCATGGCCCAGCCCACCCGCAGGCCCGCCAGTGCCCGGGACTTGGAGGTGGTCTGGATCACCAGCAGGTTGGGGTAGCGGTCAATGAGCCCCACGGCGCTGTCCGCTCCGAAGTCGATGTAGGCCTCGTCCACGATCACCACCACGTCCGGGTTGGCCTGGAGCAGTTTTTCCACCGTGTCCAGCCCCACAGCGATCCCGGTGGGGGCGTTGGGGTTAGCCAGCACCACCCCGCCGTTGTTCCCGCACAGCAGCTCGATGGGATCCGAGAAGTCCGGGTTCATGGGAACCTCCCGCCGCTTCAGGCCGAAGAAATCGGTGTAGACGGGGTAGAAGCTGTAGGTAATCCGGGGGAACACCACCTCCCGCTCCGGGTCAAAAAAGGCCTGGAAGGCAAAGGCCAGGATCTCGTCTGAGCCGTTGCCGCAGAACACCTGATCCGGGCTCAGTCCCTCCCGCTCCGCGATGGCGGCGCGCAGATCCGCGCACTCCGGGTCGGGGTAGAGACGCAGATCGTCTCCCGCCGCCTGTCGGATGGCCGAAAGGACGGCGGGGGAGGGGGGATAGGGGCACTCGTTGGTGTTCAGCTTGATGAACTGCCGGTCACGGGGCTGCTCTCCGGGGGTGTAGGGCACGATATCCCGGATGCGCCTGCTCCAGTATCGGTTCATAGGGCCTCGCCCTCCCGCTTCACTTTTTTGATGGACTTCTCCGCCTTGGCCCGGGGGGTCATGACCTCGTGGCCGCAGCCCCGGCACTTCAGCTTAAAGTCCATGCCCACCCGCAGCACCGTCCACTCCTTGCTGCCGCAGGGGTGGGCCTTTTTCAGCTCTAAAATGTCGCCAACGTGGATATCCATGGGCATATTACCCGTCCCCCTTTTCCGGCTGGCCGCCCTTGATCCTGTCCCAGTACGCCTTGGCGGCCTGCTCCGTCTTGTTGGGGCCGTACCGGTAGTACACGTGATCCTGAATGGCATCAGGCAAGTACTGCTGCTCCACCCAATGCCCTGGGAACTGGTGGGGGTAGAGGTAGCCCTGCTCCCGCTCAAAGCCCGCGCCGTCGGCGTGGACGTTCTGCAAATGCCGGGGGTAGTCCCCAGTGCGCCCCGCCCGTACGTCGGCCAGGGCGGCGTCGATGGCGGCGCACACGCTGTTGGACTTGGGGGCGGTGGCCAGCAGGATGGCCGCCTGGGCCAGAGGCAGCCGGGCCTCCGGCAGCCCCAACTGGAGGGCGCTGTCCACGCAGGACTTGACGATGGACGCGGCTTGGGGGTAGGCCATGCCGATATCCTCACTGGCGGAGCACAGGAGGCGCCGGATGGCGGTGAGCATATCCCCCGCCTCCAGCAGGCGGGCCAGATAGTGCAGCGCGGCGTCCGGGTCGGAGCCCCGCAGGGACTTCATCAGGGCGGAGGCAATGTCGAAGTGGTCGTCCCCGTCCCGGTCGTACCGCATGGCGGAGCGCTGGGCCACCAGCTTGGCGTCGTCCAGGGTGATGGTGAGGATGCCGTCCTGGATCCGGCTGGCGGTCATCAGCAGCTCCACGGCGTTGAGGGCCTTGCGCACGTCACCGCCGCAGGAGGCGGCCAGATGCTCCCGAACCCCGTCCTGGCATACGGCTTTTACTCCAAGCTCCTCCGCCTGGAGGGCGATGCCCCGATCTACGGCGGGCAGGAGGTCGTCCGCCGTCAGCATCTTGAACTCAAACACCGTGGAGCGGGACAGGATGGCGTTGAAGATGGTAAAGTAGGGGTTCTCCGTGGTGGAGGCGATGAGGGTGATCTTCCCGTTCTCGATGAACTCCAGCAGGGACTGCTGCTGCTTTTTATTGAAATACTGGATCTCGTCCAGGTAGAGCAGCACCCCGTTGGGGGCCAGCAGGGTGCCCACCTGCTCCATCACGTCCCGGATGTCTGCCAGGGAGGCGGTGGTGGCGTTGAGCCGGCGCAGGGTGCGGCCTGACCGCTGGGCGATGATGTTGGCCACGGTGGTCTTGCCCGTTCCAGAGGGGCCGTAGAACACCATATTGGGGATCTTCCCACTGTCAATCACCCGGCGCAGCAGGCCGTCCTGGCCCAGAATGTGGCTCTGACCCAGCACCTCGTCCAGGGTCTGGGGCCGGATGCGATCCGCCAGGGGCTGGTACATACGCGGCCCCTCCCTTCCTTATGATGCGCTTGTCCACGCCAAGGACGCTCAAAAACCGGCCCATGCTCTCAGCTCCGGGAGCACTTTTCCGCGTCGATGGCCAGCACCACCAGCAGCGCCCCCAGCGCGTCCCCGGGGTCGGCCACGTCGATGAGATAGGTGTCGGTCAGGTGGAACAGCTCCTTGGAGATAGAGGCCACCTGACGCTGCCCGTCCCAGATGGTGTAGTCCCACTCCATCCAGGCCCCGTCCACCTGCCAGCCGTTGAAGTCGATGGTGAATTGGGGCTTGAAAAAGGAGAACTCCTTCTTGATGCAGCCCACATACTGATCCTGGATATAGATCTCAAACTGGGGCAGGAAGGTGAACACCTTCTCTTGGAGGGTGCCGATGTGGCTGCCATAGGCGTCGTTGATGTGCAGACAGTGGCCCCAGCTCAGCTTGCCCTCCACGGTGAATACGGTGTTGCCGTCCTCGTCGTAGATGTCGTAGCTGTCCAGCCAGGAGAAAAAACGCTGCTTGAAGTTGAGCCTCATCCCAAGCTCCTCTTTTCTGATTCAGTCTTTTCTCAACGGTAGATGGGATACTTGGCCGTCAACGCCGCCACGCCGGCCCGGATTTCCTCCGCCTTGGCCTCGAAGTCGGTGGCCGCCAGGGCGATATACTCCGCCACCTTGTCCATGTCGGCCTCCACAAAGCCGCGGCTGGTGACGGCGGGGCTGCCCACCCGCAGACCGCTGGTCTGGAAGGGGGAGCGGGGGTCGCCGGGCACCTTGTTCTTGTTGGCGGTGATGCGAACCTCGTCCAGCCGGCGCTCCAGCTCCTTGCCGGTGAGGTCGCCCATGTCCCGCAGGTCAATGAGGGACAGGTGGTTGTCCGTGCCGCCGGACACCAGCTTCATGCCCCGCTTCACCAGCCCTTCGGCCAGGGCGGCGGAGTTCTTCACAATCTGCTGCTGGTAGGTCTTGAACTCGGGGGTTAGCGCCTCGCCCAGGGCCACCGCCTTGGCGGCGATGACGTGCATCAGCGGGCCGCCCTGGGAGCCGGGGAAGATGGCGGAGTTCAGCTTCTTGGCCAGCTCCTCGTCGTTGGTGAGCAGCATTCCGCCCCGGGGGCCCCGGAGGGTCTTGTGGGTGGTGGTGGAGGTGACATGGGCATAGGGGATGGGGGAGGGGTGCAGACCCGCCGCCACCAGCCCCGCGATGTGGGCCATGTCCACCCAGAGGTACGCCCCCACCTCGTCGGCGATCTGGCGGAACCGCTGGAAGTCGATGACCCGGGGATAGGCGGAGGCGCCGGCGATGATCATCCTGGGCTTGCACTCGTGGGCGATCCGGGCCACCTCGTCATAGTCGATGACGCCCGTCTCCTCGTTCACGCCGTAGGACACCATCTTGAAATACTTGCCGGAGAAGTTCACCGGGCTGCCGTGGGTGAGGTGGCCGCCGTGATCCAGGTTCATGCCCAGCACGGTGTCCCCGGGCTGGCACAGGGCCATGTAGACCGCGTAGTTGGCCTGGGCGCCGGAGTGGGGCTGGACATTGGCAAATTGTGCGCCGAACAGCTTGCAGGCCCGCTCGATGGCCAGATTCTCCGCCACGTCCACGCACTGGCAGCCGCCGTAGTACCGCTTGCCGGGGTAGCCCTCGGCATACTTGTTGGTGAGCACGCTGCCCATGGCGGCCAGCACCGCCTCGGACACGATGTTCTCCGATGCGATGAGCTCAATGTTGTCGCACTGGCGCTGATACTCCGCCCGGATGGCCGCGCCCAGCTCGGGATCCTGCTTGGACACAAAGTCCATATACTCTAAAACCATGTTGTGTCTCCGCCTTTCCAGATTTTGATCGGTTCCATTATACCTTGTTTTCCTTAAAAGCACAACTGTCACCAACCGAAAAAACAGTCTCGCTTTTTGGCGGATTTTATGGTATCCTATCCAGTGAGGTGAGTTTTGTGGAACAGAAAAACGTGATCGCCATTGTCAACGCCCTGAAGGAGCTGTACCCCGACGGGATCTGCTCCCTGCAATACAAAAAGGATTACGAGCTGCTGTTCGCCGTGCGGCTGTCCGCCCAGTGCACCGACGAACGGGTGAACATGGTTACCCCAGCGCTCTTTGAGCGGTTCCCCACCCTAAAGAGCTTCGCGGAAGCGGACATCGAGGAGGTGGGGGAGTACATCCACTCCTGCGGTTTCTTCCGGGCCAAGAGCAAGGATCTGGTGCTGTGCGCCCAGATGCTGCTGAATGAATACGGCGGCAAAGTCCCCGGTACCATGGAGGATCTGCTCCGCCTGCCCGGGGTGGGCCGCAAGACGGCCAACCTGATTTTAGGGGACGTGCACAACACCCCCGGCGTGGTGGTGGCGGACACCCACTGCATCCGCATCTCCGGCCGGATGGGCCTGACAGACGGCACCAAGGATCCCGCCAAGGTGGAGCAGCAGCTCCGGGCCGTCCTGCCGCCGGAGGAGTCCAACAATTTTTGCCATCGGCTGGTGCTCCACGGCCGGGCTGTGTGTACCGCCCGGAAGGCCAAGTGCGGCGAGTGCGTGTGCGCCCCCTGGTGCAAGTACGCCAACACGGAGTTCAAGGCATAGGCGAAGCCCCGTCCCGGATACCGGGACGGGGCTTTGCTTCCGCATTGCGGTGTTACGGCTCCACCGGGGCCAGATCATCCAGCGGAAGGGTGACGGCGCCGCAGCTCAGGTTGAAGGTGACGCTGCCGCCCTGAAGCCGGGTCGGGTCGGTGACCTCAGCCAGGCGGTACATAAGGAGGGCTTCCTCCCCGATGTTCCCGCTGCCCAAATAGGCCGGGGCCAGGGGGACGAGGTTCCCATCCCTGTCCTTGATGGTGATATCGTCCTCACTGAGATTCAACAGGTACCACCAGCGCGTTTCCACATCGCCGACCAGCTTCTCGCCGCCCTCCCGGCCAAAGGTGACCAGCAGGTTCACGGGGGACAGGTAGACCTCTTTCAACGTGATATCCGCCCCGTCCAGCTGGGTCACGAAAGTATCCGCCTGCTGGCTCCAGCCGATGTCTTTCTGGGGCAGGGGGACGTCGCAGCTCCAATTGCCGGAGCAGAGTGTAAACCCGCGGGGCCACCCTGTTTCCTTATTCACAGTTGAGTAACTCAAGGGGCCGGCTGGGAGCCGCATGGAGGCCGCCTTCCCATCGAGCAGTCCGCCCTGGGGCAGCTTCACCAGGAAGATGGCGGACACGTGGTTATCCGCCGGATCATCGTCCTCCAAAAACTCCCAATCGTAGGTATAGTTGCAATAGATGCCCAGGTCGATTTTCTCCCCGGCTTCATCCATAAAATAGTGGTCGCCGCCTTTATAAAAGCCGCCGCCTGAGCCCCACGGCTCCTCGCCGTCCCGTTCTCCCATCCACAGCGAGGTACCCTCCGGGGCGGTGAAGTCGATCAGCACCATGATGGAGGTGCGATCCCGCAGCACCTGGGACACGTGGAACACGGCCCCGTTGTCCTCCTTGGTGATATCCACCGCCATGGCGCCGGGGATCAGCAGCTCCGCGGCCTGGGAGTTCTCCGGCGCCACGCCGAGATAGGCCAGCAGCCGCTGGCTGACCCCGGTCACCGTGGCCGCTGCGGCCCCCGTCACCAGCAGGGCGGCCGCCGCCACGCCTATAACCGTTCGTTTCCAGTTTTTCATCGGTCGTCTCCTCCTTGTGTCGTTCCGGAGGAGCCCGTCCAGCAGTTCCGCTTCCCGCCCCGGGGCGGGGGCCAGAGCGTCAAACATCCGGTTCAAGTCACGCCTGTCCATACCCTTCCTCCTCCAGCTTTAATTTCAGCATTTTCTTGGCCTGTACCAGCCGGGAGCGCACGGTGGAGGGGTTTTCCCCCAGCAGCTCCGCCATCTCCCCGGTGGTATAGCCCTGATAATAGTGAAGGTAGAGCGCCAGCCGCTGAGCCTGGGGCAGCGCCGCCACCTGTTCCCACACCTCCCCGTCCCGGGGATCTTCCCAGGCCAGGGACTCCAGCGCCTCCTCGCCGGCCCGCCGGGTGCGCCACCAGTGCTTGAGCTGGTTTTTGCACTCATTCCGGGCGGTGACGATGAGCCATGCCTTCTCGTGCTCCGGATCACGGAAGGGTTCGGCCCGCTCCATGGCCTTGCGAAAGACGGTCTGGGCGGCGTCCTCCGCGTCGGGCACATTTTTCATCAGCACCAGGCAGATCTGGTAGACCATGCCGAAGCGCCGCCGGTAGAGGTCGGCCAGCTCCTCTTTTGACCACACGCGCCGTACCACGGGGATCACTTCCTCTCGTCCTTCTGTCTATTACACAATCGGCGGGGGCAAATTGTTGACGGGCAGGAAAATTTTTTAAGCAGGATTGGGCCTGTTCCTGTCGCCTTATCCGGATTGTTCTTGAAAGCTGTTCCTATTTGTGGTATTCTGGGGAAAAGGAGGTATTTCCTATGCTGGCTATGCTGTTTGATTATGCGCTTTCCTTCGTTCAAAACAAGCTGCCCGCCCTGCTGATCGGCATGGCCCTGTTCGCGCTTCTGCGATACCTCCTGTGCCGCGGGGGAGTGCTTGTCCGCCGGTCTGGCCCCCATGAGACGGCCCTGGCGCTGTTCGCGCTGTATCTTTGCGCGGTGCTGTCCCTGACGTTCCTCCCCTTCCGGTTTGACCCCGCCGCCGGAAGCTATGCCCTTGACTCCACTCTGCTGGCCATTGCCCAGGGGCGGTACATCGCCGGGAACTGGGTGTGGGCCATGATGCTGGGCAACGTGCTCATGCTGGTTCCTTTCGGCTTTCTGGTTCCGCTGATCTGGGAACGGCTTCGGGGGTTGCGGGTGCTGCCCGTGGGGCTGGGCTTCATCTTGGCGGTGGAGCTGCTCCAGCCCCTTACCGGGCGGAGCTTTGATGTGGACGATATCCTGCTCAACTTCCTGGGGGTGCTGGCGGGGACGCTGCTTGCCCTGCTCGTACAGGCCCTTCTGCCCAGACAGGTGGCCGCTCTGCGCACATAGTATGACAAGAGCTCCCGGCCGGAGATACCGGCCGGGAGCTTTTTTAGTCCATGCCCTGATGCAGCTTTGCCGCCGTCAGGGTATTTTTCATGAGCATGGCCCGGGTCATGGGCCCCACGCCCCCGGGCACCGGGGTGATGTAGGACGCCTTCTCCGCCGCCTCAGCATAGCACACGTCGCCGCACAGCTTGCCCGCCTCGTTGCGGTTCATGGCCACGTCGATGACCACCGCGCCCTCCTTCACCATGTTGGCGGTGACCAGCCCTGTCTTGCCCACGGCGGACACCAGAATGTCCGCGGAGGAAGCCAGCGCCGCCATGTCCGGCGTCTTGGAGTGGCACACCGTCACCGTGCCGTGGGCGTGGAGCAGCAGCAGGGCCATGGGCTTTCCCACGATGTTGGAGCGGCCCAGCACCACGCACCGCTTGCCCGCCGGGTCGATGTGGTATTCCTTTAACATCTCCATCACGCCGCCGGGGGTGCAGGGCTGGAACACCGGGTCGCCGATGGTGAGCCGGCCCACGTTGAAGGGGTGGAAGCAGTCCACGTCCTTGTCCGGGTGGATGGCCAGCAGCACCTCCCGCTCGTCCAGGCCCCTGGGCAGGGGGAGCTGCACCAGAATGCCGTCGATGTCCTGCCTGCCGTTGAGTTCCGCCACCAGCTCTAAAAGCTGCCGCTGGGTGGTTTGGGCGGGCAGGGCGTACTCCTCGCTGTAGAAGCCACACTCCTGGCAGTCCCGCTTTTTCCCGTTCACATAGACCCGGGAGGCGGGGTCGTCCCCCACCAGCACCACCGCCAGCCCCGGCTTCCGGGGCAGCTGGGCCGCCTCCTGCCGGACGCCGTCCTTCACCTTGGCCGCCAGGGCCTTGCCGTCAATGATTGTCGCCGCCATTGTCTGTCTCCTCCTTACTTGTCTCCTCCGCGGTCGCGGGGGGTTCCGCTGTCTCAGCCGGGGCGTCGTCCGCCGTGCTCGCCGGGTGGGCCTCCACGGGTTCCGGGGCGGGTTTCGCTGGGATCTGTTCCGGTGGGGCAGGGGAGGGGGCGGGGTTCTCCGCTCCTTCCGCCGCGGGCTTGGCGCCCTTTGCCAGAGGAGGGGAGGCGGGACCCGCAGTTTTCAGGCGCAGGACAAACAGCCCGATCCCCACCAGCGCCGACACAATCCCCAGCATCTGGGAGGAGCGGATGGGGGTGCCGAAGAAGTACAGGCTGTCGGTACGTAGCCCCTCGATGGCCGCCCGGCCCAGGCCGTACCAGATCACGTAGCTGAGGAACATCTGCCCGTTGAACTTCCGGCCCTTCTTCATCAGCAGGAGCAGAAGCCCAAACCCCAGCAGGTTCCACAGAGACTCGTACAAAAACGTGGGGTGGACGCCCAACGTGCCGTCCAGGATATCCTGGTACGCCTCCTGGCTTTCCAGCAGCCCCTTGCTCCACAGCTCGTTGGCGATGGACTGGGAGCACATCCGCCAGGGCAGGGTGGTAGTGGATCCGTAGGCCTCCACATTGACGAAGTTCCCCCACCGGCCGATGAGCTGGCCGATGAGCAGGCCGTAGGAGGTGATGTCCATGCCGCTCCAAAAGTCCACCTTCCGCACCTTGCAGAAGATCAGGGCGGAGATCACCGTGGCGATGACCCCGCCGTAGATGGCCAGCCCCCCGTCCCAGAAGGCGATGGCCCGCAGGAGGCTAAAGGAGCCGTCGGCGTTGTAGCACACGGACGGGTTGAAGATCACGTAGTACAGCCGGGCCCCGATGATGGCGGAGGGCACCACATAGAAGATGGCGTCCACAATGTCGTCGGGATCCAGCCCGAATCTGGGGGCCTTCCACAGCCCAAAGGCCACCGCCAGCAGGAAGCCCGTGGCGATGATCACCCCGTACCAATAGATATTGTGGCCGAACACTGAGAAGGCCACCCGGTTCAGTTCAAATTCCAGCCCCAGGCCGGGAAAGGTTACCGTGTTGATCATTTGGTCATTCCTCTTTTTCTGTAGTGGGTCAGTCCAGGGGCCGGATCACGGACAGCGCCACCCTGTCCTCGGTGCACCAGGAGCGGATCAACTCCTCTCCGTCCGAGCGCTCGATGCTCTGGAACACCTGGGGAAAGCTGAGGTAGTCCTCGCCGTCAAAATGGGCCTGGGCCAGCTCGAAGCAGGTGTCATCCAGGGAGTTGAGCCGCCGAACCATGGAGCCGTAGGCCGCCTTTTTCAGCCGATCCCACAGCGACCGATCGATGCCCTCCCGGGCCAGGCGGCCGGCCTCCTTCAGCACCTCGTCCAGCACCCGACCGGGATCCCGGCTCTCCCCGCCGGCGATGAGGTAGGCGCAGCCGGGCAGCTCGTCGTAGCTGCTGTCAAAGCTGCCGTTGATGAGTCCTTGTTCGTAGAGCTGGCTGTAGAGGGGGGCGGAGGAGCTGAACAGCACGTCGCAGGCCAGCTCCGCCACCAGCCGCTGGCGCAGGCCCTCCCCCTTGGGGGCGGGGTTGCCCTTAAAGCCCAGCTCGAACAGGGGCATGGACACGGGCATGGCCCGCTGGGCATACCGCCGCACCACCCGGTTGGGCTCCCCCTCGCCGTGGCTGGAGGGGATGGCGGCGGAGGGCTCCTGGCCCAGGACCTCCCCAGCGATGGCGGCCACCCGCTCCGGATCCACGTCCCCCGCGGCGCACAATACCATGTTCCCCGGCCGGTAGAAGGTCCGGTGGCACTGGTAGAGGGTGTCCGCCGTGATCTGGGCGATGGAGTCCACCGTCCCCGCCACCCGGATGCGGACGGGGTGCTTGGCGTACATGGCCTCCATGAGCTGGTAGTAGACCTCGTGGCTGGGGTCGTCCTCGCACATCCGGATCTCCTGGCCGATGATGCCCTGCTCCTTGGCCACGCTCTCGTCGGTGAACCAGGGCTGGGACACGAAGGACAGCAGGGTACGCAGATTGTCCTCAAAGCCCTGGACGCCCTCGAAAAAGTAGCCCGTCATGGAGGGGGTGGTGTAGGCGTTGGGATCCACCCCCTGGGCGGCCATGCGCTGGAGGGCGTTGCCGTCCTCGGTGTCAAACATCTTGTGTTCCAGGAAGTGGGCCACCCCCTGGGGTGTGTCCACCCACTCGCCGTCCTCCCCCCGGAAGCGCAGATCCATGCCGCCGTAGCGGGTGGCGAAAAAGGCGAACTGCTTGCCGTACTCAGGCCGCCTGTCCACATAGACGTTCAGCCCGTTGGGCAGGACACCGTGCCAAATTGTCTCCCGCAGGGCGGGGTAATTGCGCTCAACCATGGGCCGCGCCCTCCTTTCCCGTCAGGCGGTATACCGTGTCCAGCTGGATCCGTTGGGCGGCCTGGGCGATGTCCTCCGTCGTTACCCGCTCCACGGACTGGATCAGCGCCCCGCCGTCATCCGGCTGTACGCCGTACACCAGCTTGGTCACGCAGTCGTCCTCCATCTGCCCCTGGCTGTCCAGCCGGCCCCGGAGGCTGTTCACCACCGTGCGGATGGCGGCGTTTCGCTCATCATCGGTGAACCGGCCCGCCCGCAGCTCGTCCAACTGGGCGAGAATGGCTTCCTGGGCCCGGTCGAAGTCGCTGAACTCCACCCCGGAGGACACCACCAGCAGCCCCTTCAGCTTGTCGATGAGGGAGGAGGCGTAGTAGCAAAGGCTCAGCTTCTCCCGGACGTGGAGGAACAGCCGGGAGTTGGCGCTGCCGCCGTACAGGGCGTTGCACACCAGCAGGGCGGGGTAGTCCGGGCTGTCCATCGTCACCCCGCCGGTGCGGAAGCCCATGGCCAGCTTGCCCTGGGTCACGTCCAGCTCGTCGGTGACGGTGCGCACCGAACCCTGCGGCTCCGCCGGAACCGCGCACTCCACCGGGGCGCTGCGCCCATGAATCAGGGGGGCGAAGGCCCGCCGCACCGTCTCCTCCACCCGCTCCGGGCGGGCGGAGCCGCCGTAGTAGAAGGTGACCTTGGCCCGATCCAGCAGGGCCCGGTAGTCCGCCCACAGCCCCTCCGGGGTGGTGGACAGGGCCTCCTCCGCGTCCCCCAGCTTATCCACCGCATAGGCCTCCTGACCGCACATCTCCTGAATCAGCCGGAAGATAGACCAGCTCCGCTTGTCGTTCACCCGGGCCCGGATGCGGTCGGCCAGATTGGCCCCCTCGCTTTTCACGTAGTCCGGCCGGAACACGCCGTGCTCCACCGCCGGATCCAGCAGCACCTCCCCCATGAGGGCGGCGGCGGGCTCCAGCACCGCCCCGCCGTCCAGGGCGTAGCGGTCGTCGATGACGCTGCACAAAAAGCTGATGCACTGGCTCTCCCCCCGCTGACGCACCGCGGGGCCCAGGGACGCGCCATACAGCCCGTCGGTGGCGGCGGACAGCCGCTCCATGTCCGGATAGTTTTTGCTGCCCCGGTAGAGCACCTCGGGGATCAGAGCTCCGGCGGTGGCGTCCTCCCGGCGCAGGGGGACGGTAAGGGTCACGCTGAGCAGGCCGGTTTTGAACTTGTCCGTCCGGTTCACCAGCAGTTCCACGCCCTCCGCCAGATGCTTCCATTGCTGTTCCATGGCTTTCCTCCTTGGCTGAACTCCGCGCCGGAGACGCGGAGGCTGTCTTAATTTTCTATTATACATCATCCGGGGCCGTTTGACACCTATAACTTTCCAAGGATGGGTAAATTTTTTCTGAACGGCAAAAAAGAGCCCGGATTGCCGCGCGTCTCGACAGTCCGGGCCTTCTTTACTCAATTCGTATCAAACAGGGCGGTGGACAGGTAGCGATCCCCGCCGTCAGGGAGGAGGGCCACGATGGTCTTGCCCCGGCTGTCCGGGCGCTTGGCGACCTGGAGAGCCGCCCACAGCGCCGCTCCAGAGGAGATGCCCACCAGCACGCCCTCTGTCCGCCCCAGCCGCCGGGTGGCGGCGAAGGCGTCCTCGTCCTCCACGGGGAGGATCTCGTCGTATATGGCGGGGTTCAGCGCCTTGGGCACAAAGCCCGCGCCGATGCCCTGGATGCCGTGTTTCCCCGCCCGCCCCTGGCTGAGGACAGGGGAGGAGGCGGGCTCCACCGCCACCACCCGGAGGTTGGGGTTCTGGCTCTTGAGGTACTCGCCCACGCCGGTGATGGTGCCGCCGGTGCCTACGCCGGCCACGAACACGTCCACCTGCCCGTCGGTGTCCGCCCAGATCTCCGGGCCAGTGGAGGCCCGGTGGGCGGCGGGGTTGGCCGGGTTTTCAAACTGGCCGGGGATAAAGCTGCCGGGGATCTCCCGGGCCAGCTCCTCCGCCCGCTGGATGGCCCCCGCCATGCCCTGGGCCCCGGGGGTGAGCACCAGCTCCGCCCCGTAGGCCGCCATCAGGCGGCGGCGCTCCATGCTCATGGTGTCGGGCATGACGATGATCACCCGGTAGCCCCGGGACGCCGCCACCGCCGCCAGGCCGATCCCCGTGTTGCCGGAGGTGGGCTCGATGATGGCGCCGCCGGGGCGCAGCGCGCCCCGGGCCTCCCCGTCGTCGATCATGGCCTTGGCCACCCGATCCTTTACGCTGCCCGCCGGATTGAAATACTCCAGCTTGGCCAGCAACCGGGCCTCCAGCCCCTCGGCCCGCTCCAGCCCCGTCAGCTCCAGCAGAGGTGTGTGGCCGATGAGCTGATCGGCGGATGTGTAGATGTGTTCCATTGAAATCCCTCCCTGGGGTTTTTGCCCCGTCTGATCCGTACCACCCTACGCCCGGAGAGGACGGTTTATGCGTTTCACCGCTGGCCCTTGTCGTAGGGGATGCCCTCCGCCTTGGGTGCCCGGGACTTCTTGGACGTGAAGGCCAGCACAATCAAGGTGATCAGGTAGGGCAGCATCCGGTAGAAGTGGGGGCTGATGGGGATGTTGGCCAGCAGATATACCCCGTCGCCGTTGATGTCGATGGAGGTGTAGGAGGCCGCCACGCACTTGAACAGGCCGAACAGCAGGGCCGCCCCCGCGATGTTCAGCGGCTTCCAGTTGCCGAAGATCATGACGGCCAGGGCCAGGAAGCCGAAGCCCGCCACGTCGCCGTTGGAGGAGCAGTTGGCGGTGGTCAAAGCGTAGACAAAGCCGCCGATCCCCGCCAGCGCTCCGGAGATAGAGGTGCCGGCGTACCGCATTTGATAGACGTTGATGCCCAGGGAGTCCGCCGCCTGGGGATTCTCGCCGCAGGAGCGCAGCCGCAGGCCGAATTTCGTCTTATAGAGGATGATGGACAGCACCACAAACAGCAGGATGCACACATAGGTGGCGGGGTAGACCCGGTGAAGGAAGGTCTCACCCAGGAAGCCCAGGTCGTCGTTCCGGCCGAAGCCCAGATCCGACTTGCGCAGCATGAACCAGCTGGCGGCGTCGCCGTCGATATAGAGGGTATTCTGGTTGGCGATGATCCGGATGAGGAACAGCACCAGGGCCGGGGCCAGCAGGTTCAGCGCCGTGCCGCCGATGGTTTGATCCGCCCGCAGATTCACCGAGGCGAAGGACAGCAGCAGGGAGAACAATGCCCCTGCTGCCGCCGTCACCAGCATGGTCAGCAGCATGAGCCCCTGGAGGGCGAGCCAGTTTCCATCGGATTTGGCCCCGTCAAAGGCGCCGGTCTGCTGCATGATCTGGACGAACAGCACCCCGATGAACGCGCCGAAGATCATGATGCCCTCCAGCGCCAGGTTGATGATGCCGCTGCGCTCGGCAAACACGCCGGCCAGCGCTACGATCATCAGGGGAACCGCGTAGATCAGCGTCTGCTGAATCAGGAATGTCATGCGTCCTCCCCTCCTTTCTCCGTCTTGCCGTCCGCGGCAGAGGCCGCGGGGACGGCGGGCGGCTGGGCCTTGTGCTTCTTCCGGCCGCTGAGCCACAGTTTGATCACCAGGGAGAAGGCGCTCAGATACACGATGGTGGCGATGATCACGTCGGTGATGTACTCGTTAAAGGCGGTGAGGCTGGTGAGCTGTTGGCCCACGATGTTCAGCATGGACATGAAGCAGCCGGTGAAGATCACGCCGATGGGGTTGCTGGCCGCCAGCAGGGCCACCGGGATGCCGTTGAAGCCGGTGGCGGGCAGGGACTGATAGGTCTGCCAGTAGAACTCCGTGTTGCCGGACAGGTAGTACAGCGCTGCCGCTGCCCCGGACAGGGCCCCGGCGATGGCCATGGACAGCACGATGTTCCGTCTGTCGCTGACGCCGGCGTACCGGGCGGCGTGGCGGTTGCTGCCGCAGGCCATCAGCTCGTAGCCCATGGTGGTCTTGGTCATGAACACGTACACCAGGATGGCGATAACCACCGCGATGCCGAAGCCCCAGTTCACCTGGGAGCCGGGGAACAGGGCCTCCAGCCCCGCCCGGGCGGTCTCTACCCCGTTGTGGCTGGTCTTGTAAATGTAGTTGGTTTTGCCGTATTCCTCCAGGTTGCGCCAGACGCTGTTGTCAAAAATCCAAGTCACCAGGTTGGCGGCGATCCAGTTGGTCATGATGCAGGCCAGCACCTCGTTGATGTTGAGCAGGGCCTTCACCAGGCCGGGAATGGCCCCCCATAGTGCCCCCGCCAGGACGCCCGCCAGGAAGGCCAGCAACCACACGATGGGGGAGGGCACGGCGGATGTGGGGATACTCAGCGCGGTGATAAGAGTGGCGGCGGTGCCAATAAGGTACTGCCCCGGGGCGCCGATGTTGAACAGGCCGGTCTTGAAGGCCACCGCCACCGATAGTCCGGTGAGGATCAGCGGCGTGGCCCGGAACAGCATATTGCCCACGTTGGTGGGGTTGAAGCCGAAGGTTAGGCTGCCCGAGGCGTCCCGCCCGGTACTGAGGATACCGCCCAGCACCAGCCGCACGCCGTCCCACACGCTGGCGCCGTCCATATTGCCGCTGGTCAGGCCGGTGATGATCACGATGATGCAGCCCACCAGCAGGCCGATGAGGATGGAGATCACGGAGGCCGCCACCGTCTTGGCCCCATCTTTTTTCATCAGATGGCTCCATTTTTCCTTCATGCCGGCCTGCCCCCCTTCTCCTGCGCCCGCTTGGCTCCGGCCATGTAGAGGCCCAGCTCCTGCACGTCAGTCTGCTTGGGATCGAACTCGCCCACGATCTCGCCCTCGTACATCACCAGGATCCGGTCGGACAGGTTCATCACCTCGTCCAGCTCCAGGCTCACCAGCAGCACGGCGCGGCCCTTGTCCCGCTCCGCCACCAGCTGGCTGTGGATATACTCAATGGCGCCCACGTCCAGGCCCCGGGTGGGCTGGACAGCCACGATCAGCGGCTTTTCCCGATCCAGCTCCCGAGCGATAATGGCCTTCTGCTGGTTGCCACCGGACATGGAGCGGGCCGCCGTCACCGGCCCCTGGCCGGAGCGCACGTCGTACTGGGCGATGAGCTGGTTGGCGTACTCCCGCACCGCACCCCGGTTGATGAAGCCCTTAGTCTGGAACCGTTTCTCCTGGTAACGTTGGAGCACCAGGTTCTGCTCCAGGGTGAAGTCCAGCACCAGCCCGTGCTTGTGCCGGTCCTCGGGAATGTGGCTCATATTTTTTCCCCGGTGGCGGATGGAGGCGTGGGAGATATCCTCCCCGCACAGAGTGGCGGTGCCGCCGGAGCTCTTTTCCAGCCCCGTCAGGCCGTAAACCAGCTCGGTCTGACCGTTGCCGTCGATGCCGGCGATGCACAGGATTTCTCCCGCTCGAACATCGAAGCTCACGTGATCCACCGCGTTGCGCTTGTGGGCCCTGGAGGGCACGCAGAAGTCCCGGAGGGACAGCACCGCCTCCCCCGGTTGGGCGGGCTCCTTGTGCACCTCCAGCTGGACGGAGCGGCCCACCATCATGTCGGATAGGGACTGCTTGTCCGTGTCTTTGGTGTCCACGGTGCCGATGTACTTGCCCTTGCGCAGCACCGTCACCCGGTCGGACACCGCCATGATCTCGTTGAGCTTGTGGGAGATGAACAGGATGGACTTGCCCTCCTTGGCGAACTCCTTCATGGTGGCCATCAGCTCGTCGATCTCCTGGGGGGTGAGGACGGCGGTGGGCTCGTCGAAGATGAGGATCTCGTTGTCCCGGTACAGCATCTTCAGGATCTCCACCCGCTGCTGCATCCCCACGGTGATGTCCTCCACCTTGGCGTCCAGATCCACCTTCAGCCCGTACCGCTCGGACAGGGCCTCCACCTTGGCCCGGGCCTCCTTTTTCTGAAGGAAGCCCGCCTTGGTAGTCTCCGCGCCCAGGATGATGTTGTCCAGCACGGTGAACACCTCAATGAGCTTGAAGTGCTGATGCACCATGCCGATGCCCAGGGCTGTGGCGTCGTTGGGGTCGTTGATCTGCACGACCTGGCCGTTTTTCTTGATGACGCCCTTCTCCGGCTGGTACAGGCCGAACAGCACGCTCATCAGCGTGGATTTGCCCGCGCCGTTCTCCCCCAGCAGGGCGTGGATCTCCCCCCGCCGCAGCTGGAGCGTGATGTCGTCGTTGGCGATGATGCCGGGGAATTCCTTGGTGATATGCAGCATTTCAATGACGTTTTCCGAATCCATGGCTCTCCTCCCGCCTCCTTTTCTTCCAGTGGATGTTCCAGCTCGGGCTTTGCGGTAAGCGTCAGCCAGAACTTGACAATCTCTTTGCACATTATACAGCATATCTGGGGAAATGACAAGGTTTTTATGGGCAGGATCCCATAGATTGGGCGAACGCCTCTTAATTTAACGGGGAAATCGTCCGATTGTATAGACAAGCTCCCCTCTGCCCGGGCAGGGGCGGGGCGGCGGATGCGGCCGCGGAGCGCCCGGGGCCGGGAAAGGAAAGGTGTCCAGCAATGATCAAGAATGTGGTATTTGACATGGGCGGCGTGCTGATTGACTTTGATGCTCAGCGCTACATCACCCGGTTTGTCCCCGATCCGGCGGACTATGAGCCCATACGCCGGGAACTGTTCCGCTCGCTGGAGTGGGTGTGGACGGATCGGGGCGTCATCACCGACGAGGAGATGGCGGAGGCGGTGTGCGCCCGCCTGCCGGAGCGGCTCCATCCGGTGGTATGGGATATCGTGAACAACTGGCATCAGGACATTCCACCCCTGGAGGGGGTGTATGAGCTGGTGAAGGAGCTGAAGGGCAAGGGCTACCGCATCTATCTGCTGTCCAACACCTGCACCCGGTTCCACGACTTCCGGAAGAACATCCCCGCCCTGGAGTTCTTCGACGGGGAGTTCGTCTCCTGTGACTTCCAT
Source organism: Bacillota bacterium (assembly GCA_021768085.1). Taxonomy (GTDB): domain Bacteria; phylum Bacillota; class Clostridia; order Oscillospirales; family Oscillospiraceae; genus Enterenecus. The sequence goes on along the minus strand of JAETOJ010000001.1, from coordinate 47,377 downwards.
TTCGTGAAGCCGGAGCCGGGGATCTACCTGCGGTTCCTGGAATACTTCCGGCTGCGCCCCGAGGAGTGCGTCTTTATCGACGATGATCCCCGCAATATCGAAGCCGCCGTCCGCTGCGGCATGGGCGGCGTGATCTTCCACGGCGACACGGCCCACCTGCGGCTCCGGCTGCGGGAGCTGGGCGTGGACGCCGCCTGCTGAACCTGAGAACAAGAAAGCCCCCGGACAAGGCTGTCCGGGGGCTTTGTGATGCTGTTATTATGCAGTTGGGGGATGGAGCCCTAAAGCGGGAGCACATCGCCCTCCCGGCCGATCTGGGAGAGAATGCCGTTTTCGATGAGGTATACCTCCCCCCGCAGCTCCTCCCGGCCGTCTTTGCCCAGGAGGAAGCTGCCGTCCACCAGGGCGTAGATTTTCCGCCCCATGCTGTCGGGCAGCAGGCTGCTCTCCAGGGTGGGCAGGCCGTCCACCACCTCGTACCGGGTGTCCTGGAAGTGGGGGAAGATCATGACCTTTGTCAGGCCCAGGCCGGGGTAGAACCGCTGGTAGTTGGGGTCGATGGCCTCTCCCTCCTCCTCGGGCGGAGCGTAAACCAGCTCCTCGCAGTTCATGGTGCCCGCGCTGATGCCCACCACCACGCCGTCATAGCCCGTCAGCCGCTCCCGCAGGCCGATGTCCTGGAAAAACCGGTTCTGGGTGGGGACGTGCCCGCCTGACAGGATGAGCAGATCCGCCCCCGCCACCAAATCCGCACACTGCCCCGCGTTCCTTCTGTCCAGCACCTGATAGTGGTCGAACCGGAAGCCCGTCAGCTCAAAGCCGGTGCAGATAGATCCGGCAAACCGCTCGGTTCTTTCCACATCGTCGGGGGAGGAGGCGACGAACACCGCCCGGCACGGATCGGGCAGCGCCTTGCGCAGCTCGTCCACAAAGCCGTTGGCCGGGTTCAGTACCGGGGAGTCAGGCAGACAAGAGCTGCTGGTCAAAAAGTATGTCATAAGAAATTCCCGTTACCTTTCTCGTTTCGTGGCCGGGCAGAAACGAATTGGTTTTTGCTTTGGCCGTCAGCGGTTTCAAGTTCTTTTTGGTTACTTTTTCTTTCAAGAAAAAGTAACCCGTTCCCGGATGGCCCGGAGGAACTCCAGCCCCGTCACCTTGCGGGCGGGGGCCTCCCCCTCCCACAGACCAACCAGATCGCCGGTCATCACGCCGCTCTCGATGGTGTCGATGGCGGCGTTTTCCAGCTTCTTGGCAAAGGCGGTCAGCTCTGGAAGATCATCCAGCTCCCCGCGCTTGGCCAGCGCTCCCGTCCAGGCGAACAGGGTGGCCATGGGGTTGGTGGACACCTGCTCGCCCCGTAGGTGGCGGTAGTAGTGCTGGGTGACGGTGCCGTGGGCGGCTTCATACTCGTAGTTGCCGTCGGGGGACACCAGCACCGAGGTCATCATAGCCAGGGAGCCGAAGGCGGTGGACACCATGTCGCTCATCACGTCGCCATCGTAGTTCTTGCAGGCCCAGATAAAGCCCCCCTTGGAGCGGATCACCCGGGCCACCGCGTCGTCGATGAGGGTGTAGAAGTAGGTGATCCCCGCCTGCTCAAACTTGGCCTTGTACTCCGCCCCGTAGATGTCCGCGAAGATGTCCTTGAAGGTGTGATCGTACTTCTTGGAGATGGTGTCCTTGGTGGAGAACCACAGATCCTGCTTCGTGTCCAGGGCGAACTGGAAGCAGGAGCGGGCGAAGGACGCGATGGACGCCTCCACGTTGAACTGTCCCTGGAGCACGCCGGGGCCGTCAAAGGTGTGAATGGGCTCCCGGGTCACCGTGCCGTCGGTGGCGGTGAACACCAGCTCCGCCGTGCCCGGGCCGGGCACCTTGAACTCCGCCGCCTTGTATACGTCGCCGAAGGCGTGGCGGGCGATGGTGATGGGGGCCTGCCAGTTCTTCACCACCGGGTTGAGCCCGCGGATCATGATAGGGGCCCTAAACACGGTGCCGTCTAAAATGGCCCGGATGGTGCCGTTGGGGGACTTCCACATCTGGGACAGCTTGTACTCCTCCACCCGCTGGGCGTTGGGGGTGATGGTGGCGCACTTGACGGCCACGCCGTACTTCTTGTTGGCCTGGGCCGCGTCAACCGTCACCTGATCGCGGGTGCGCTCCCGCTGGGGCAGGCCCAGGTCGTAGTATTCCGTTTTCAGGTCGATGTAGGGCTCCAGCAGCTCCTCTTTGATCTGCTGCCAGAGGATGCGGGTCATCTCGTCCCCGTCCATCTCCACCAGGGGGGTTTTCATTTGCAGCTTGTCCATGGATCATCTCTCCTTTGCGATATGAAAGGGCGGGGGCGGAAGGCCGTCCCCGCCGCTTGGGGTTGCGGATGCTCAGTCCCAGGGGTCGTCCTTGGGGGATTTGGGGGGCTTGGGCGTGCCGCCGTCCTGGGAGCCGGGGCCGATGCCCGTGCCCGAGGTGGGGCCGGGGGTGGGGTTCCAAGTGTAGGTGGTATTTTGCCGGGGCTGAACGGGCTGGCCCCAGCCGCCGTCCCCGCCGCCGGGGGTGGGCCTGGTGCTGTCAATGCCCTGCGTCCAGTCATAGAACAGAGCCTCCGCCCCGGTGACGTAGGGGGTGAGCCACAGGTTGAAGATGCCGATGATGATGGCGGCCAGCACAACCAGGCCAATGATGCCCAGCGAGACGCCGGCCATGAGGTAAAGGGGATTGTCAAGGCCGCTGGAGGACAGGCCCATCCCGACAGTGGTGGCGCCAATCATGGCAAACAGGAGGACAATGCCGGCCTCCAGCAGATACCAGCCGAGGAAGGACAGCTTCAGCGTGAACAGCCGCCCGTAATTGCCCTGCATGAGCCGCTTGCTCTCCCGGATGGCGTCCATGCCGGTGATCCCCTGGTCGGCGACAAGAAAGTCCACCAGGGCGTACCGCAGGGTGACCCAGATGAGACCGGCGAGAAACGCGAAGTAGGCGGCCAGCGCAATCAGCACAAACAGGGCTACATACTCGACGAACAGCAGGGCGGCCACAATTAAAATGACGGCGAATCCCACGCCCAGCAGCAGCCCCCACAGGAAGCAGAACACCGAAACCAGCAGCTGGGTGATCAGCACCGGGCCCGCCTGGGGAAAGGCCCGGAACAGCGCCCCGGTCTGAGGCTGCCGCCCCCGCACCATATCCAAGCAAAAGCCGCTGTAGCCCACCCGCATTAGCCCTTGCCACAGGGCCACCAGCAGGGTGGACAGCCCTCCGCCCACCAGAAGGGCGAAGATCAGCCGCTGGGGACCGTAGGACATCAGCACGTACTGGATGGCGGTGTCCATGTCCCCGTACTCCAGGAGCGCCTGGGCGTACAGATTGCTCAGGCCCGTGCTGCCGGTGACCAGTCCCAGGATCTGGCTGATGATCTGGCCGCCGACACCGGCAAGGGCGGAAAACACGAAGGTGACGAACATGGGGTGGGGGCGCTGGCCCCGCATGGCCCGCCGCGCCGCCTCCTTCAGCCGTGTGCGGTTGTACTCCAACATAGGACAATTCCTCCTTCTCCGCGCCGTGTGCCGCTTTCCAAGGGCGGTGGAGCGCTTACAGCAAGTATTGTACCTGATTTCCCGGGAAATTGCAACAGAAAACCGGCTGGAGCCATACGCCTGATCTGTGGCGGAGAGGGCGGAAGGCCAGGCTTGCCCCGGCGGGCGTCCTGTATTATAATCAAGGCACCGTGAAAGAAGGGGCCGGGCGTTGAGCGGCCCTATCATGAAAGCGCCCCGACCCATGAGCGTGGGCCGGGGCGGAAGGGAGACAGTACAGATGGAATTGGAGGAAATCCGCGCCCTGCGGCGGGCGCTGCACAACTGCCCGGAGCAGTCGGGTCAGGAGAAGCGCACCCGGGCCATGCTCATGGATTTTTTGCGCGGCCGAACGGAGTTGGAGATCCACCCCTGCGGGGCTGGCTTCTACGCCGCCCGCCGGGAGCCGGAGGGGGCAAAGCCCCCCATAGCTCTCCGGGCGGACTACGACGCGCTGGCCCTGCCCGGGGGAGGGGCGGCCCACCTGTGCGGCCACGACGGCCACGCCGCCGCCCTGTGCGGCACGATCCTGTCCCTGAAGGAGGAGCGGCTGGATCGGGACGTGTTCTTTCTGTTCCAGCCCGCCGAGGAGACGGGGGCCGGAGCCCCAGGCTGCCTGGAGCTGTTTGAACGGGAACAGGTGGCCCGGATTTACGGGGCCCACAACCTGCCGGGATACCCCCTGGGGCAGGTGTTCACCCGGCCTGGAACCTTCGCCTGCGCCTCCCGGGGGGTGACGCTGGCCTTCCAGGGGCGGCCCACCCACGCCGCCTACCCGGAGCACGGCCTGTCCCCGGCCACGGCGGTGGGGCGGCTGCTGTGTGCCCTGCCCGAGCTGGCCCGGGCGGAGCGGTACGGCGGCATGACCCTGTGCACCGTGGTGGGGGCGGAGCTGGGCGAGCGGGCCTTCGGCACCGCCGCCGCCCGGGGGGAGGTGTGGCTCACCCTGCGGGCCGAGGAGGACGGGGATCTGGAGCGGCTGTTCGCGGATATTCTCGGGCTGGCCCGGGAGCTGGCGGAGGAGTACGGCCTGGGTTTTGCCCACGAGGTACAGGACGTATTTCCCGCCACGGTGAACGACCCGGACTGCACCCGGCTGGTGCTGGATCGGTGCGGCGGCAGGGAACTGCCCGCCCCCATGCGGTGGAGCGAGGACTTCGGCCACTACCTGCGCCGCTGCCCCGGGGCCTTTTTCGGCATCGGGGCGGGGGAGGGGTGCCCGCCCCTCCACACAAAGGACTATCAGTACCCGGACGAGTTGCTGGAGCCCGCCATCAGGGCCTTCCGGAAGATCCTGCTGGGATAGGAACCGCCTTACTGCCGGGGCTGCTCCGGCGGAGCGCCCGTCTGCTGGCTGGAATCCTGCCGATTGGGGAACAGCGGTTCATCGCCGGTTTCCTGCCTTGGGGCTGTCCTTGGGCCGCCGCCCTGTTCCATGGCGCCCATATCGGACAGATTGAGATCCGAAGCGTCCATTAGGGCGGTGCTGTCCGCGGTCTGTCCCGCGGTGGTAGAGGGGATGGAACCTGCCAGCTGGCCGGACACGCTCTCTGTGCGGAGGGCGCAGAAAGCCTTTAGCGCCGCCGTCCCCGCCTGGAACTCCTCCACGGTGCAGAATTTGGTGGGATCCCGCTCCACATAGGGGGCGATGAGGGTTTGAGCCTGTTCAATCAGCGCGGCGGGGTCAACGGAAGCTATGAATTCCGCAAAATATTGGTGATACAGGGCGGTATATTCCCCGCTGGAGAAGATCCAGTCCGCCATGGGCCGGTCGCCGTCCCCGGTGACGGACAGAGGGGAGTCGATGGGGTCGTTCACCGCCCCGGACGCGTCATTGCTCTGAAAGGTGCCGAAGGCCAGATTGTAGTCCCAGGGGATCAGGGACAGCCGCCCATCCTTCTCGTAGAGATAGTAGTTGTGCACCATGGAGCCGGTGTAGCTGTCCCCGTTCACCACGTAGTTGTGGACGACAAAATAGCGCAGCACCTGGTCGATGTCCACCACCTCCGACACGTCCCCACCCTCGCTCAGAGCCTTCAGCGACTGGATCAGGCGGGCCTTGTCGCCGTCGGTGACGGTGGTTTTCGCGCTGTCAAAGAGGTTGGGGTAGCTATCTGGGTCGTCGTCGATGTACTTCAGCTTCACATCGTCGGAGCCCATGCCCCCGACCAGGCCACCGGGGCGGGTGGAGGGATCGAAGCCCTCTGGAACGCTGTCCCTGCCGCCAGGGTTGGCCGGGGGATCAAAACCCTCGGTTCCGCTGCCTGAGCCCTGGCTGCCCCATCCGGCGGGAGGTTCCAAGGATTTGGAGCCGCCTCCCGCCGGGAGATCCGGGCTGTCAGAGCGATCAGGCCGATCCCCCGGTTGGAAGTGCTCGGGATCAAAGTCCTCCAGGTCGAAGTCCCGGCCGTTGCCCCGGCCCCCGCCGAAGTCCATGCTGTCCGGCTTGTAGAGCGCCCCGGTGTCCTGCCCGTAATTGCGCCGGAGGAAGCCGTCCTCCACCCCCTCCACCGCCAGGTACAGCCCCCAGTCCTGCCCGTTGACGGTGATCCACACATAGCTGCACAAGGGGGCGGCCACCCCGAATTGCCCCATCATCCGGTAGGTGAGATAGTCTTTCATCAAGGTGTTGTCCTGGATGAGGTTGTTCAGGCACAGCTTATCCAGGCCGTAGAAGCTCTTGCCCGCCTCATAGTGGTCGAATTCCAGCTTGAAGCTATACCGATCGCTGCCCAGCCGGGACACGGTGGACAGGGAGGTGTTCCCTTTGGCCCGAATGCCAACGTTTTTGCAAGCCTCGTTGTCAATCACCAGGTTGCAGGGGACGTATTCCTCGTCCTCACAGCTGTCCAGAAAGCTCTCCCAGTCGTCCATCACGATGTCGATGGTGTGGACGCGGGAGGTGTCGAACAGTTTCGCCTCATAACCCATGGCCTGGGAGGCGGGCTGGACGCCCAGGGCCTCCCCGTTGAGAAACAGCAGGGTCAGCAGCAGGGAGAGGACGGCGGCCAGGGCGCAGATTTTGTCGATGTACCTGTGGGCTGCCATGGCCTCACCCCAGATAGTCGCCGTTGTAGCTCACCAGCACGGCGCTGTGGACGCCCTCCAGCCCGCTCAGGGCGTTGATGAAGCCGGTGTCCCCGTCCCGGAGGCGGATCTCCAGGTTCAGCTCCACCAGCCCTTCCCGGACGGTCTTGCTCTTGACGGCGCACCGCCGGGTGTTGGGCTCCAGCAGCGCCATGGCCCGGGCCTCCGCCCCCTGATCCGCGCACTGGAGCACTACGATATAGGGGTTTACGTGGGATTTCTTGTTGACGAACACCAGCAGGATCAGGCCGATGATCAGGCTGCCGAACACGGCCAGCGGGATCATCCCCGCCGCCAGCACGATGCCCACGGCGATGGCCCAGAACAAAAAGGCCAGATCCAGCGGTTCCTTCACGGCGGTGCGGAAGCGGACGATGGACAGCGCACCCACCATGCCCAGGGACAGCACCACGTTGCTGGTGACGGCCAGAATCACCATGGTGGTGATCATAGTCAGCGCCACCAAGGTCACGCCGAAGCTGGACGAGTACATCACGCCGGCGAAGGTTTTCTTGTATACGAGCAGGATAAACAGCCCGATGCCGAAGGCCAGGGCCAGCGCCAAAACCATGTCCAGCAGGCTGACGCTGGACACGTTTTCCAGGAAGCTGGATTTGAAGATATCTTGAAATGTCATGGTGATCCTCCTTAATAATCAGGCCTCGACGTTAGCCGTAGACGCGGCAGGCAGCGTATTTGGAAAAGGCTGTGGCCCGGCGCCCGTCCAGACGCACCGCGTCCCGGATGATGTCGGGGAGAAAGGCGTCCCACTTCACCTCTAAAATGGTGACGGGATCCCCCGCCGGGATGGTGGCACAGTCCGGGTTTAGAAAATCGGTGGAGCTCAGCCCTGTGCGGATATCGTAGTCCAGCGTCACCCGCACATTGCCCGGGGGAAAGACGAAGGGGCGGCGGGTATAGTCCACGATGGTCTTGGGGGCCAACCCCTGGGTGATCATCTTGAGGTACAGCTTCCGCACCAGGGGCCACCCGCTGTCCGCCATCCAGTCCAGCTCGCCGTCTACGATGGCCTGGGCCTCCGCCGGGGTGAGCTCCGCCGTCTCCTTGGTGCCCAGGCCGCCCCGCTTGCTCTTTTTCTCCAGATGGATCAGGGAGGCGTCCAGATTGTAATAGCGGATGCGGAACTTCTCCCGGTGGTTTACCCCGTCCAGCTTTTCCCGCAGGGCCTGATCCGCCGGTGTGTCGAAGTACAGGCTGCGGATTTGGTACTGCCCGCCCGGGGCGTGGGAATCGGGGCGGCACACCGCGCCCAGCCGCGCCTGGAGCGCCAGCCGGTCGGAGAAGCTGATCTCGTGCTTCCACTCGTGCCGGTATTGGGCCATGTCATCACGTCCTTTTCTATTGAGCTGCCCAGACTATAACACGAAAAGCTGAACCGGCGCTGAAAATCCGGGGCGGAGTGTGTAAAGGAACTGTGAACGCGGCAAATTTCAGCTTCGTTTCAGCTTTGGATGGTATAGTATGAGGGAAGGGAGGGGGAGCGGCCTGTGAAAATCCTGATGATTGAGGACGACAAGCCGCTGGCGGAGTCGGTGGGGGCGCTGTTGGAGCAGCGGGGCTTTGAGGTGGAGCGGGTCTACGACGGGGTGAGCGGCGCGGAGTACGCTGAGCTGGGCGTCTACGATCTGCTGATCCTGGACGTGCTGATGCCGGGGATGGACGGCTATCAGGTGGCCCGGCAGGTGCGGGCCGCCCGGTGCGCCACCCCCATCCTGATGCTCACCGCCCGGGGCGGTGTGGAGGATCGGATCGAGGGCCTCAACGCCGGGGCGGACTACTACCTCACCAAGCCCTTCGACAGCCGGGAGCTGCTGGCCTGCGTCAACGCCCTGCTCCGGCGGCAGGGCGGGCAGGTGGACGAGCTGGTGCTGGGCAATACGGCGCTGGAGCTGGACTCCTGCACCCTGGTGTGCGGGGAGCGGGGGGTGCGGCTGTCCGCCCGGGAGTTCGACGTGATGCGGGTGCTGTTTCAGGCCCGGGATCGGATCTCCCCCAAGGAGGCCATTTTGGCCAAGGTGTGGGGGTACGACTCCAATGCGGTGGAGAACCATGTGGAGGTGTACGTGGGGTTTTTGCGGAAGAAGCTGGCCAGCATCGGCTCCAACGTGCGGATCGCGGCAGTGCGGCGGTTGGGCTACCGCTTGGAGGTAGAAAATTTTTCAGAAATGATTTGACAATTCCTGCACTCTTTAGTATAATAGCAGTCGTGCCATTATGCGAGGTGGATCATGAAGCTGAATTTGGAGCGGCTGGCCCGGGAACCGGGCGCGGCCCTGCCCTTTGACTGCGTGCTGGATCTGTCCCAGGTGGAGTGGAACGGCGGGCGGCCCTTTGCCGACGGCGTCCGCGTCACGGGAAAGGTGCGCAACAGGGCGGGAGCCCTGGTGCTCAGCGCGAAGCTGAGTACGGAGCTGTCCCTGGTGTGCGACCGGTGCGCCCAGCCCTTCCGGCGGGAGAAAACGGTGGAGTATGAGACCCTGCTGGCCTTCGAGCTGGCCAACGGGGAGAGCGACGACATCGTGCTGCTGGACAAGGACGGGGAACTGGATTTGGACGGGCTGATGACGGAGGTCTTCCTCCTGGAGATGGACACAAAGAACCTGTGCTCTGAGGATTGCAGGGGGCTGTGCCCCGGCTGCGGCGCGGATCTGAACCACGAGCCCTGCCGGTGCAAAAAGGAGATCGACCCCCGGCTGGCCAAGCTGGCCCAGCTCCTGGAGCGTCAGGAGGATCAAGCGTAAGTATGCTGTATGCCCTTTGGGCATTGAGCGATAAGGAGGTGTCAAAATGGCCGTCCCGAAAAGTAAGGTATCCAAGCAGCGCCGGAATAAGCGCCGCAGCTCCGTGTGGAAGCTGGAGACCCCCGGTATCAACACCTGCCCCAAGTGTGGTACTGTGACCCTGCCCCACCGCGTCTGCAAGAACTGCATGAGCTACAATGGCCGCGAGGTTACCGCCTCCGCCGAGAAGTGACGCCTGCGAGGATGAAAAAAAGCTGCCGCTGCCGCGGCGGCTTTTTTGCCGTCCTGACAAAATAGCGCCCCGCCTGGTTTGATCCGGGCGGGGCGTTTGCTTATTGGCCTGCGTAGGTGAACAGTTCGCAGCTTCCGGGGACGGTCTCAAATTCGGCCCGCTCGCGGTCGAAACGGATTGTCCAGCGCAGGAACCAGGGCCACATCAGCGGGGCGTTCACTACATCGCTGCCGATGAAGGCCTGGAGGGGGAATTCGATCTCCATGGTGCCGTCGTCGTTGAACCAGTAGCTGACGATCTCGCCGGTGACTCGGACAGTGACGCCCTCCTCGTCGATCCGGCGGTACAGTTCCTCGTTATCGCCGCCGTCAATGATGAGCTCCGCCGTCTGCCCCTCGTAGGTGCAGGTGATGGTGTGGGTTTCGCTGTCGTACTGGAAGGTGCGGTAGCCGTTGAACTCGTCCCGCAGCAGCGACCAGTCGTGGACATAGCTGGGCGCGTCGGAGGAATCCAGATCGTAGATCACCAGCTGATCCAGGGATACGCCGGTGCCGCTGCCCACGTTGCTGATGACGGCCAGCGGGCCGTAGGTGTCCGCTCCGCCCAGCTTTTTCAGCGCGGGCGGGATGCTCCGGGCGGTGTGGGCGGTGTGGTTGAACACCTTGTAGAAGTTCCCGTCCCAGCGGATCAGCGTCTCCGCGCCGTAGCACCGGGCGTACACCCAGATCATGTCGTCGGGTAGCTCCGCCACCTTGTACCATTCGTTGGGATCCTCCGGGAGCCCGCTCATAAGGTCAACCACGGGGGCGTTCAGCGGGGCGGCGGTGGTGATGTCAATGGGGGTGGGCACGTCCTCAATTCCCATATCCAGCCGATCCGGCTCCTCCAAAACCCACTTTGTCCCGTCGTAGCGGAGGGTGAAGGCGGCGGTGCCCACAGTGCGGCCCTTCATATAGTGCTCGTCCGGCACCGCAGTATCCGGCTCAACCACCCGAATTAGATCCTTCATGGTCTCGTCCGCCGGACAGAACAGCAGCTCAAAGAGGAAGGAATTGTCCTCCGGGTTGAGGGAGATCTGGCGGAAGTCGTTGGCGTAGGCGTAGGTGTAGCCGTCCCGGATGTGCTCATAGCCGTCAAAGAAGTTTATGGGCAGGGTGGTGCTGCCGGTGATATAGTGGCGGTAGTAATCCGCGCTGTCCGGGTCGCCCTCGGTGTGGGCGTAGGTGACGGAGAACTCCCGGGTATTCTTGCTGTAGGCGGCCACATTGTTCTGGTTGAACCGCAGCAGGAGATCATCCTGGGTGTCAAACGAGTCGGCATAGGTGACTTGGCCGTTGTTCCATTCATATACATCGTAAGTTCCGAAGTAGTTCAGGTGCGACCGGATCACCAGCTCGTTCTGCCCATCGCCGTCAAAGTCTTGGACAAACAGATAGGGGAGCATCTCGGTGGTGATGGTGGGCATCAACTGGCAGACGGTGCCGTTCCACTCCAGCCAGGGGTGATCGTACTCCCCCGTCCACAGCTTGGCCGTGCCGGCGCTGTCGGGGCCGGTGCCCGCCAGCAGCTCCGCACCGGCGGGGAGGTAGGGCTGGAGCTGGCCGCTGTCGTAGGTGTACCATGCCAGACCGGGCTTCAGGTTCTGCCAGCCTTCCGCCGCGCTGTGTTCCTCCTGGGTGGCCTTGCGGCCGTTCACAAAATAAAGCTGGTCGATCCCGTTTTCGCCGGGCTTGTGGTAGGTGGTTTCGTGGAGGATTATCTGATCCGGCCCGAAGGTCAGAGTGGCGTAGCCGCTCCAGGGCGCGCCGTTGCTCCAACAAAAGGTGCCGTCCGACTTCACGCTCCCGAAGGTGCGGTAGCCGGGGTTATAGCCGTAGATCTCGTCCCCCTGGCGGCGGAGGATCGCGTAGCCCACCACGCTGTACAGGTACTCGTCCTCGCCCTCGGGCCAGATCACCATCTCGTTGACGCCGTCCCGATCCAGGTCGATGACGGCCACCCTGCCCGCCTCCACCACGGCGTCGGGGAACTGGTCGTCATAGTAGAAGGTTCTCAGGTCGTGGATGCCGTAGGTCCGGCCGTCGCCCTCGTTGTACTGGGAGTAGGCGGAGATAAACTGCCGCTCCCCGTCCAGCACCTCCTTCATCCACGGATCCAGCAGGGCGTCCGCAAGGCTGGCCTCCGGGGGCTGGGAGGCGGAGGCGGTGGGGCCGGGGTCGGGGTTGTCCTCCGGGGGCTCCGCCGCCACCGGGTCGGTGAGCAGGCACACCGCCGCCATGACGGCCATCACCGCGCTCACCACAATGACCCACAGGGCGGGGCGGCGATAGCCCAGCACACCGGCTTGACGATGTGATCCAGGCGGCGCAGATGGGCCCGCTCATGGCAGAGGATGAACTGCCGGGGCCGGCCGGTTAGCCCCGCCGGGAGATAGATCCGGGGCCGCAGCATCCCCAGGATGAAGGGGGAGTCCACCGCCGGGTGCTCCCAGGCCCCGTCCGGGGCCCGGATGGCGTCAAACAGGCGGCGGCGCAGCCGCAGGTAGGAGATCAGGCCGCAGCCGGCCATAGTGGCCGCGCCTACCAGCCACACCCCGGCCAGGATGGCCTGCCAGGGGAAGGGGGCGGGGGCTTCGGGCTGGGGTACGTCGGGATGAACGCCCGCGGGCGGGGTGAGGGTGGGCTCGCCGGGGTTGGGATTGTTGATCACGGGGTTGGCCACAGTTCCCGGGTTTTGCCCCTGGGCCGGGTTCTGGATAGGGGCGGTGGGGGTGGCGGGGTTCTCGGGGAACTGGCCAACCGTCTCCCCTCCGGGGTGAACCTGCACTTGCACCGGCCGGGCCTCCGGCACGATGGACAGCGGGCTCTCCAGCGACACGGGGATCAGCAGCCGGGCGAACACCACCAGCCACAACAGGCACAGAATCTGCCGGGGGGCCCGTTTTTTCAGCACCAGCCGCAGCACAATCAGGATCGTGGCGGCGTAAGCGCCGGTGAGGCTCATCTCCCACAGGGGGGAGAGGGAGCGGAACAGGGTGTTCAAAAAGTCAAGCATGATGATTCCCCTCCCGGTACTGATCGATGATGGCCTTCAGCGCGTCGGCCTCGTCGTCGGAAATGGTTTTCCCGCCCATGAAGTGGGCCAGGAAGGAGGGCAGCGAGCCCTCAAAGGTGCGCTCTACCACCGCGCGGCTCTCCTCCCGAAGGATCTCCTCCTGGGGGATGACGGCGGTGACCACCGCGTTCTCATTGCGAAGCACCCCCCGCTCCACCAGCTTTTTCAGCACGGTGTAGGTGGTGGACTTCTTCCAGCCCAGCTCCTTCTGGGACAGCTCCACCAGCTTTCCGGAGGGGAGGGGCTCGTTCTCCCAGACGATCCGGGCGAAGCGGTACTCGCCTTCGGCTAACCGCAAATGCTCCATAAGACAGACCTCCTTTCGGTCTATAGCTATCGACCTACTTGCAGTCTATCACGATAGACCGGCCCTGTCAACCCCTTTTTCAAACTTTTGTAAAATAGTTGGGAGCTCTTGACAAAATGCTCCTACATGTGTAGGATAGAAATAGAGAACTACAATTGTAGGAGGGATTGCCATGACAAAGCTGTCGGACAAGGAGTGGATGGTGCTGGGGGCGCTGTGGGAAAGCGGCGAGGATACCCTGAACGGGCTGACCCAGGCCCTGCGGGGCGAGACGGGCTGGAGCCGGAACACGGTGCTCACCTACCTCACCCGGATGGAGGCCAAGGGGCTGGTGTCCATCGACCGGGAGGAGAGTCCCCGGCGCTACCGGGCGGCCCTGGGCCGGGAGGACTGCCGGGCTCAGGCCCGGGACAGCTTCCTGCGGCAGGTGTACCAGGGGGCCACGGGGGATCTGGTGGCGGCCTTCCTGCGGGAAAAGCCCATCAGCGGGGAGGAGCGGGACGCCCTGCGCCGCCTGCTGGACGAGATGGAGGTGTAGTTCCTTTTTCTTGAAAGAAAAAGGAACCGAAAAGGGTCTTAGGCCCGCGAACTTGAAGCCGCTACCGCCGTGGTTGTGAACCGTCCGGTTCTGCCCGGTAACAAAAGCCCATATGGATTGGAAGGTATTTGTTATGACGGATTTGTGGTCTTTTCTTTTGCAGACTTTGACGGCCTCCGGGGTGGCGGCGCTGCTGCTGGCGGTGAAGGCCATGTTCTGGGACAAGCTGTCCCCCCGGTGGCAGTTCGGGATCTGGGGGGTGCTGGCGTTGGTGCTGCTCCTCCCGGCGGGGTGGGGCGGGCGGTATGTGCTGGCAAACTGGCCCATGTGGGTGGAGGCGCTGAAGTCCGCCCTCACCGGCCAGTTCGGGACGCTCACCCGGGTCATCGCTCCGGTGCCCCTGCCGCAGCTTGTGCAGCCCCGGACGGCGGCGGACTGGCTGTATCTGCTCTACCTGGCGGGGGCGGTGGCTCTGCTGGCGCGGTATCTGATCTCCTACGCCCGTCTGCGGCGGGCGCTGAAGCGGGGGCGGCCCGGTCAGAACGAACGGGTCAGGGCGGTGGCGGAGCGGTACGGTTTGCCCGCCTGCCCCGCGGTGGAGGTGGACGGTCTGCCCACGGCCTTTGTCTGCGGGGTGCTCCGGCCAGTGCTGGCCCTGCCCGCTGGGAGGGAGACGGACGAAAAGGTGATCCTCCATGAGCTGCTCCACCTCAAATACAAGGATGTGCTGTGGGGCTGGCTCATTGCGCTGCTGCGGTGCCTCCACTGGTGCAATCCGCTGCTGTGGCTGTGCGCCGACCGGGCGGGGAACGATTTGGAGGCCCTGTGCGACCAGCGGGTGCTGGAGCGGCTGGAGGGGGAGGATCGCCGGGACTACGGCCGGATCCTGCTGTCCATGGCGGACGAGAAGTACGCCCGGGCCCCGGGCACCTCCTCCGCCGCCAACGGGGGCAAAAACATCGCCCGACGGATCCAGGCCATCGCCCGGTTCAAGCGCTACCCGGCGGGGATGGCGCTGGCGTCGGTGTGTGTGGCGCTGGTGCTGGCGTTTCCGCTGGTGATCGGGGCGCAGGCGGAGGGCGTTGGCAAATGGGGCGTCCAGAACACAACGGTGGTGATGGCCTCCGCCCGAACCACGTACTGCACCACCTACGCCGGGGCCTTTGACACCTACGCCAAGGCCCTGCTCACGGGGGATATCTCCTACCGGGCCATGTGTGCGCCGCTGTCCGAGCAGAACGAGCTGGCGCAGGCGGCCGGGGGATACCAGCACCAGCGGGATACCCGCTGGCTGTGGAACCAGGCGGGGGACGTAAGAAGCTACCCCAGCACCCAGGAGGGCTACCGGATTTATAACCTGACGCCTACGGTGGATGGCGGCTGGGAGGGTCTGCTGGTGCTGCCGCTGGAGTATCTCCCGAATGATGACGTGGAGTGGGTCGGGTGGGATAGTACGACATATTCCCGCTGGCTGGCGGTGCAGACGCTTCGGGCGGAGCGGGAGGGGGATCGCTGGGTGGTGATTCCCCAGGAGAAGCTCCACGCGGTGCCGGGGGATCAGCGGAGGGAGGGTAACCTGGGCCTGCCCAGCAGGGTATACGAGGCGCAATGTGGCGACTGGCTGGTGCGGGCCCAGTGGCAGACTGCTGCCGCTGTCAACAGTCAGGCCCAAAATTCGCCTGGCTTTTGGTATACAACCTCGTTCGACCTGATTCCCAAGCCCCATGCCCAGTTTGATGAGGGCTATGCTGACCACCAGTTCTTGGCCACCTACACCGGCGCCCCGGACAAAAAGAGCAGCTATACCAGCGTCGGCTTTTCGGTCAAGTCCATCTATAAGGAGGGGTATCAGGAACCGGAGTCCATCGACGTTGGCCTCAACGGCGGAAGCAATATCCGGTGGGACACCTACGGTGACCGTATCCTGGAGGGCGACTGGGAGGATATGGTGTCCCTCTCCGGCAGCAGCATAGACTGGAGCGCGGACGGGGCATACCTGGCCCCCGAGGCCTACCAGGTATTCTGCTATCTCAACGGTATATTGGAGGCGGAGCTGACCCTCCTGCCTGTGGAAGGGGGCGAGTGGATTGAGCCCTGAGCGTGAAACTCTGTATACCGGCCTGTCCCACGCCGCCTGGGGGTATTTCTTCCTGAATTTTGACGTGAATTTCGGCACGGTAAGCGTCATACCCCGTTTTGTGGGCTTCCTGCTCCTGTTATCCGCCATCGGGAAGCTGTCCGGGGAGCGGCGGGATCTGGCCCTGCTGCGGCCCTTGGGCTGGCTGCTGGCGGGGTGGAGCGGGCTGGACTGGCTGCTGTCCTGGGGCGGCGGCGGTGTGAGCGGGCATATCCTGTTCTTGGATTTGCTGGTGTCGGCGGCGCGGCTGTACTTTGAGTTCCAGCTGCTCACCGACCTGGCGGCCATCGCGGAGACCTATCAGCCGGAGGGAAGCGATTTGGACAGGCGGATCCGACGCCACAGGACGGAGGACATGGTGCTGGTCACCCTCCTGTCGCTGCTGGTATTCCTGCCCCAGGCTGAGTGGAGGGACTGGCTGGTGCTGGCGCTGGCGGTGCTGGTCTGTGTGGTGTCCCTGATGATCATGTGGAATCTGTTTCAGCTCCGGCGGTGCTTCCGGGAGGAGGCCGCGTGACAAAAGCGCCCCGTCCAAAGCGGACGGGGCGCTTTCCTATGGCCGAAAGTCAGAAGGCGCGGCCAATATCAGTACGGAAATGCATATCTGTAAAGGTAATAGACTTTGCAGCAGCGTAGGCGTTGTCGATGGCCTGATCCAGGGTATCGCCCAGGGCGGTGACCCCCAGCACCCGCCCGCCGTTGGTGACGATCTGCCCGTTCTGTTCAGCGGTGCCGGCGTGGAACACCACAGCGGATTTCTCCGCCTCCTCCAGTCCGGAGATGGGATAGCCCTTTTTGTAGTCCAGCGGGTAGCCTCCGGAGGCCAGCACCAGACAGCAGGCGGCCTTGTCCTTCCAGCGGATGTTCAGCTTGTCCAGCGTGCCCTCCCGGCAGGCGAGGAAGATCTCCATCAGATCGCTGTCCAGCAGGGATAGCACCGCCTGGCACTCCGGATCGCCGAACCGGGCGTTGTATTCCACCACCTTGGGGCCGTCCGGGGTGAGCATCAGGCCAAAGTAGAGGACCCCGTGGAAGGGCCGCTTTTCCTCTTTCAGCGCACGGATGGTGGGCAGGAATATCTCGTCCATGCACCGCTGGGCGATCTCGGGCGTGTACTGGGGTGGGGGGGAGATGGCCCCCATGCCGCCGGTGTTGGGGCCTCGGTTGCCGTCATAGGCCCGCTTGTGATCCTGGCTGGCGGGCATGGTGGACACGTGCTCACCGTCGGCAAAGGCCAGCACCGTCACCTCCGGGCCGGTCATGCACTCCTCGATCACCACCGTGGAGCCGGATTCACCAAACTTTTTGCCCTCCATCATCTCCCGAGCGGCAGCCTTGGCCTCCTCCACGGTGGCGGCGACAACAACGCCCTTTCCCAGGGCCAGCCCGTCCGCCTTCACCACGATGGGCGCGCCCTGCTCCTCGATGTAGGCCAGGGCCTTGCCCATATCTGTAAAGGTTTCATACTTTGCAGTAGGGATGTGGTACTTTTTCATCAATTCCTTGGAGAACGCCTTGCTGGCCTCAATGACGGCGGCGTTGGCCCGAGGGCCGAAGGCGGGGATGCCCGCCCCCTCCAGGGCGTCCACCATGCCCAGGGCCAGGGGGTCGTCTGGGGCCACCACCACAAAATCCATGGCGTTTTCCTTTGCCCACTTCACCATGCCGTCCACGTCGGTGGCCTTCACGCCCACGCACTGGGCGATCTGGGCGATGCCCGCGTTGCCCGGGGCACAAAACAGCTCCGTCACCTTGGGGGACTGCTTTAATTTCCAGCAGATGGCGTGCTCTCTGCCACCGGATCCAACCACTAAAACCCTCATAAAAACCTCCTGACCGCAAGTCAAAGCAGCTTCAAGTTCTTTTTCTTGCTTCTTCTTTTTCTTTCAAGAAAAAGAAGAAGGCCCTTGACCTTAATGATGGAACAGCCGAATCCCGGTAAACGCCATCACCATGCCGTGCTTGTCGGCGGTGGCGATGACGTGGTCGTCCCGGATGGAGCCGCCGGGTTGGGCGATATACTTCACGCCCGACTTGAAAGCCCGCTCCACGTTGTCCCCGAAGGGGAAGAAGGCGTCGGAACCCACGGTCACCCCGGACTGCCGGGCGATCCACTCCTTTTTCTCCGCCTCGGTGAGCACCTCGGGGCGCACCTTGAAGGTGTTCTGCCATACGCCCTCGGCCAGCACGTCGTCGTGCTCGTCGGAGATGTAGATGTCGATGGCGTTGTCCCGGTCGGGGCGGCGGATACCGTCCACGAACTGAAGGCCCAGCACCTTCGGGTGCTGCCGCAGCCACCAGGTGTCCGCCTTGTTCCCGGCCAGCCGGGTGCAGTGGATCCGGCTCTGCTGGCCCGCGCCCACGCCGATGGTCATCCCGTCCTTCACGTAGCACACCGAGTTGGACTGGGTGTATTTCAGCGTGATGAGGGAGAGGATCATGTCATGCTTGGCCGCCTGGGGCAGTTCCTTGTTAGCGGTGACGATGTTCTCCAGCAGCGTCTCATCAATGGCCAGATCGTTATAGCCCTGCTCAAAGACAATGCCAAAGATGCTCCGGCGCTCCACGGGGTCGGGGACATAGCCCGGGTCGATCTTCACTACGTTGTAACCGCCCTTGCGCTTGGTCTTGAGGATGGCCAGCGCCTCGTCGGTGTAGTCCGGGGCGATAACGCCGTCGGACACCTCCAGGGCCAGATAGCGGGCAGTGTCGGCGTCGCAGGTGTCGCTGAGCGCCGCCCAGTCGCCGTAGGAGCACAGCCGGTCGGCCCCCCGGGCCCGGATATAGGCGCAGGCGATGGGGGACAGCTCCCCCTCGGGGGCAAAGTAGATCTGCCGCTCCACGTCGGTGAGGGGAAGGCCCAGGGCAGCCCCGGCGGGGGAGACGTGCTTGAAAGAGGCGGCGGCGGGCAGGCCGGTGGCTTTTTTGAGGGCCTTCACCAGTTGCCAGGAGTTCAGCGCGTCCATGAAATTGATATACCCCGGTTTGCCGTTGAGAACCTCCAGAGGGAGGTTTCTGTCCCCCTTCATGAAGATGCGGGCGGGCTTTTGATTGGGGTTGCAGCCGTATTTCAGTTCCAGTTCGGTCATAATCAGGTAGCTCCTCCTTTGTCATCCTTGCTGTGTTTTATCGCGTGTAAAATACAGATACCCATGGCTAAAATGGGAAAAAGCACCCTGAAGCACAAAAAGCCATATCCATAGAGCTGAGCCATTTCGATATTTGTATCCAGGAGCAATCCGATAAACCATGCGGCCAATGTGGAGACGATTGCTTTCCAATACATAAAACGCCTCCTTACCAGTGCTTGTTGATGATAGACGTCTCGTCCTCCCCGGTGGCCAGGTCGATATACCGCACAAACAGTGACACCTTGTTGTCCTCGTTCAGCGCCAGCCACAGCTCCTCCGCCAGCGTCTCCGCGTCGGGGGCGGTGACGGCCACCCGCCGGGGCTCCCCGTCAAAGGAGGGCAGGGGGCTGCCGTCCCCCTCGTAGGTGTGGATGAAGTGGCCTGTCCCGGCCTTGGGGGCGTCGTACTCATAGAAATACCGGCAGGCGCAGGAGGGATCGCCGTCCAGGCTCTTGAGGATGGACAGGTTGTAGGCCCCGTCCGGCTTCACCACGCCGGAGATCCGGGGGGTGTAGTTGGGCCCGTCAGGCTCGAAGGTGCGGGTGTTCAGGGCGTGGCGGTAGCAGTGGCCCGCCAGGAGGCTGTCCCGGATGGTGTCGGTCTGGTCGCCGTTGGTGACGATGGTTAGGCCGTTTTCCATCCGCCGTACCGGGTGGTAGATGATGAGGGAGGGGTCGGTCATCTTGGACTCGTCGAAGGCCCGGGTGCGGATACCGTCCTCTGTCTCCTCAAAGATCCGGTTGCGGCTGTTCTCGCTGCGGCCCATAATGAAATAAGCGATAACGGCGTACTTGTTGTCCGCGGAGCGGCCCAGCATAATGCCCCGGCCGGGGTAGGGGTTATTCTGTAAATACTCGGTCATGTCGATCATTGCAGACACTCCTTTGATAAATTCAGCGGCTTCAAAATTCGGACGATCCGGCCCTCTACTTTCAGGCGCCCCTGACAGAACAGGGACACCGCCCGAGGCAGAATTACCCACTCCGCCTGCTCCATGATCCGGCGCTGGAGGGTCTCCGGGGTGTCGCCCTCCTCCACCGCCACCGCCTTTTGCAGCACAATGGGCCCGCCGTCGCACTCCTCGCTGACGAAGTGGACGGTGGCGCCAGACACCTTGACGCCGTACTCCAGCGCCCGCTCATGGACGTGGAGACCGTAGTACCCCTCTCCGCAGAAGGAGGGGATCAGGGCGGGGTGGACGTTCAGAATGGCGTTGGGGTAGGCGCTCACCATTTCCCCGGTGAGAATCACCATGAACCCCGCCAGCACCACCAGGTCGATGTCAAGCGCTTTCAGCTTGTCCACCAGGGCGATAGTCATGGCCTGATTGCTGGCGTAGTCCTTCCGGGCCACCACATAGCCTGGTATACCTGCCTTAGCGGCCCGCTCCAGAGCGTAGACCCCGGGCTTGGAGGCAATGACGGCGGCGATCTCCCCGTTGACGATCTCCCCCCGAGCCTGGGCGTCGATGAGGGCCTGGAGGTTGGTGCCCCCGCCAGACACCAGCACAGCGATGCGCTTGATGCTCATATTAGCTCCACGCCCCCGTCGCCGGGGATGACCTGACCGATCCGGTAGGCCACCTCCCCGGCCTCCTTCAGAAGGGACAGGGCTTGATCCGCCTGAGCTTCGGGAACCGCCAGCACCATGCCGATGCCCATGTTGAAGGTGTTATACATATCCCGCTCCGGGATATTCCCCATGCGTCGAATCAGGCCGAAGATGGGCGGACAGGGGAAGGTATCCAGCTGGATCCGGGCGGTGAGCCCGTCCGTCATCATCCGGGGCACGTTCTCATAGAAGCCGCCGCCGGTGATGTGGCTGACGGCGTGGAGGTCCACCCCGGCGGTCAGCAGGGCCTTCACCGCCTTAACGTAGATTTTAGTGGGGGTGAGCAGGGTTTCGCCCAACCCGCGGCCCCCCAGCTCGTCCAGGGGGGTGTGGAGGTCGGCGTGCTCAATGTGAAGCACCTTGCGCACCAGAGAGAATCCGTTGGAGTGGACGCCAGAGGAGGCAAGGCCGAGGAGTACGTCTCCCTGGGCCAGCTTTTTGCCGTCGATGATCTTTTCCTCGTCCACGATCCCCACGGAGAAGCCTGCCAGATCGTACTCGTCCACCGGGTAGAAGCCGGGCATTTCGGCGGTCTCGCCGCCCACCAGGGCGCATTGGGCCTGGCGGCAGCCCTCGGTGATGCC
Source organism: Bacillota bacterium (assembly GCA_021768085.1). Taxonomy (GTDB): domain Bacteria; phylum Bacillota; class Clostridia; order Oscillospirales; family Oscillospiraceae; genus Enterenecus. The sequence goes on along the minus strand of JAETOJ010000001.1, from coordinate 26,302 downwards.
TGCCACGATCTGAGCGATACGCCCGGGCTCGTTTTTGCCGCAGGCGATGTAGTCCAGGAAAAACAGGGGGGTGGCCCCGCCGCAGATGATGTCGTTGACGCACATGGCCACGCAGTCGATGCCCACGGTGTCGTGCTTGTCCATTAAAAAGGCGATCTTCAGCTTGGTGCCCACCCCATCGGTGCCGGACACCAGCACCGGCTTCTTCACCCCGGTGAGATCGGGGGCAAACATACCGCCGAATCCCCCCAGTGTGCCCATCACGCCGGGGATATAGGTGGACTCTACCATGGGCTTGATGCGCCGCACCGCCTCATAGCCGGCGGTGACGTCCACCCCGGCGGCGGCGTAGGATGCGGAATGGGAATTTTCCATATTGAACCTCCGAAAATATTGTAGGGGCTTATTCCTTCCCCGTCCAGCAGTAGGTGCACACCTTGTCCCGGTCGATGCCGATGGCCTCCAGCAGACCGTCCAGCGACTGGTAGCCCAGCGAGTCGAAACCCAGCTTCTCGCAGATGGACTTGAGCAAACACTGGCCCCGCTCTGTGTTGGAGTTGGCGTACTCCTCCAGATGCTGCTGGCCCTCATCCCCCTCCAGCTCCTGGACGATGCGCCGGGCCAGCAACTCCATGGAAGAGTTGCTTCGGGAAAAGTTCAGGTACTTGCAGCCGTACATGATGGGGGGGCAGGCGGAGCGCATATGCACCTCTTTGGCTCCCGCACCGTAGAGGAAGTCCACGGTCTCCCGCAGCTGGGTGCCCCGCACGATGGAATCGTCTACAAAGAGCAGCTTTTTGCCCTGGATCAGCTCGGGGACCGGGATCTGCTTCATTTTGGCCACCTGCTCCCGCACCGCCTGGCTGGCGGGCATGAAGGATCGGGGCCAGGTGGGGGTGTACTTCACAAAGGGCCGGGCAAAGGGTTTGCCGCTGGCATTGGCGTAGCCGATGGCGTGGGGCACGCCGGAGTCGGGCACCCCGGCCACCCAGTCCACATCGGGCAGGGAGCCCTGCTCTTTTTCCGCCCGGGCCATAATCTCACCGTTGCGGCAGCGCATGACCTCCACGTTCATCCCCTCGTAGTTGGAATTGGGATAGCCGTAGTACGTCCACAAAAAGGCGCAGATCCGCATCTTGTCCCTGGCAGGGGCCAGGGTCTCAAAGCCGTCAGCGGTGAGGCGCACGATCTCCCCGGGGCCCAGCTCGTAGGCGTTGTCATAGCCCAGCTTGGTGCAGGCGAAGGACTCGAAGGACACGCAGCAGCCCTGGCTGTTTTTGCCGATGAGCACCGGCAGGCGGCCCAGCCGATCCCGGGCGGCCACGATGCTGTCGGGAGTGAGTATAAGGATAGTGGACGAGCCGTCGATAACCTCCTGGGCATACCGGATGCCCTCCACCAAGGTGTCCTTCTGATTGATGAGGGCGGCGGTGAGCTCGGTGGAATTGACCTTGCCGGAGCTCATGGCCATAAACTGCCGGGTGTGACCGTTGAAGTAGTCCTCTACCAACTCCTCGGCGTTGTTGATAATGCCCACGGTGGAGATGGCGTACAGCCCCAGATGGGAGCGCACCAGCAGGGGTTGGGGATCGGTATCGCTGATACAGCCGATGCCAGCGCAGCCGTGAAATTCGTGGAGATCCTTCTCAAATTTGGTGCGGAAGGGGGTGTTTTCAATGGAGTGGATCTGCCGCTGGAAGCCGTCCTGTTCATCGTAGAGGATCATGCCGCCCCGGCGTGTGCCCAGGTGGGAGTGGTAGTCCACGCCGAAAAAGATGTCAAGGGTCACGTCTCGCTTGGAGATCGCGCCAAAAAATCCGCCCATGGATGCCGTTCCCTCCCGCGTCTCAGGCAAAGAACAGCTTGGACAGGGTCATGGGGTCGATATACTGCCCGTCCTTGTAAACCCGCATATTGCCGGAGGCGATCTCGTCGATGAGCATCACTTTGCCGTCGGCGTCATAGCCGTACTCGAACTTGATGTCGTAGAGCACCAGGCCCTTGGCCTTCAGGTCGTCGGCCACGATCTGGGTGATCTTCTGGGTCATGTCTTTGATGTCGTCGTACTGCGCCTCGGTCATCACGCCCAGGGCCACCAGGCCATCCTTAGTTACCAGGGGATCGCCCTTCTCGTCATTCTTGAAGGTGGTCTCTACATAGGCGGGCAGATCGGCGCCCTCCTCAATATACTCGCCGTACCGGCGGATGAAGGAGCCCACCGCCTTATGACGGCAGATGACCTCCAGCCCCTTGCCGAACACCTTGGCGGGCAGCACCTCCATGGTGGTGTCCTTCAGGTCGGCGGAGACGTAGTGGGTGCGAATGCCGGCGGCGTTGATCTTCTCGAAGAAGTAGATGGACATACGCAGGTTCACGTCGCCCACACCCTCGATGGTCAGGCCCACGGAGTTCTCGCCGGGGTCGAACACGCCGTCCTTGCCGGTGCAGTCGTCCTTGAACTTGAGCAGGTAATTGCCGTTGTCCAGGGCGTAGACATTTTTGGTCTTGCCGGTGTAAACCAGTTTGTTGTCCATGATGAATTCCTCCATAAATTATTTATTGTGAAATTATGTTGTATAGGGGAGGGGAAAGCCCCTCCCTTACGGGTAGAATTGAATCATTCAATGATTTAATTCCGCCTGCAATTTGGCCTCCTTCTCCGAGATCTGGGCGGCCATATTTTCTCGAGCAGCGTCCAATTTGGCGGCCAGCTCATCGTCAGACACGGCCAAAATTTGAGCGGCCAGCACGGCAGCGTTCTTGGCTCCGTTGATGGCCACAGTGGCCACGGGGATGCCGCTGGGCATCTGGACGGTGGCCAGCAGGGCGTCCAGCCCGTCCATGGCGCCCCCCTTCATGGGAATGCCGATGACGGGCAGGGTGGAGTTGCCGGCAAATGCTCCTGCCAGATGGGCGGCCATACCGGCCGCGCAGATGAGCACACCGAAGCCGTTGGCCCTTGCGTTTTTGGCGAAGTCCGCGGCGGCGGCGGGGGTGCGGTGGGCGCTGAGTATGTGGGCCTCATAGGGGATGCCGAACTCTTTTAGCTGGGTGCAGGCCCCCTTGACCACCGGCCAGTCGGAGTCGGAGCCCATGATCACGGCGACTTTTTTCACGGTAAACCCTCCTTGTGAAAAATAAAACAGGCCGCCGCGCGGGTGCGGGCGAACCTGTTTTGCGGTTAATGGGCAGATTTGGGCACAAAGGTGCCGCGGCGGCGGACAGCCGGACGAACATGGATGGAACGCCCCATGAATAAGCACCTCGCTCCAAAAAATACACTGTCATTTTAACGAAAAAATTCTGAAAAATCAAGAGGTCAATGGATTTTCGTAGGCTTATACAATCCGCCGGGAGCGAAAAGGTCGAACCATGGCGAAACCATCAAAACAGGCCCACGGCTTCAAAAATGGAGGCCACCTGGGCCGCCCGCCCGGCCCAGGAGGACTGCTGGGCGAAGGCCCGCCGCTGGGCGCACAGGCTGGGATCCTCCTCCAGCGCCTCCTTGCAGGCCCGCAGGAAGCCTGCCCCGTCATAGGCGGTGTGGATGAGCTGGGGGTAAGGGTCGGGCACGTTGGGATCGGTGACGGCGGCCACCGGCCGTCCGGCGGCAAAGTACTCATAGATGGAGATGGGCACCACGTCGCTGCCCAGCCGATCCAGCCGGGGCAGGTCGAACAGCACATCGCACCGGCATAGACAGTCGGGCAGTTCCAGAGAATTTACCGGCCCGGTGAGGATGATGTTGTCCTGGCCCTGGAGCTGCTGAATTGCGGGTTTGGTGGCGCGGCCCACGAGGACAAACGTCCACTCCGGGCGGCGGCGGGCGACGTAGAGCAGGGGCTCCAGATCCACCTTGCCAGTGACGTCCCCCGCCCGCCCAAAAATCACCTGGCCGGGAAGATCCCGCAGGGCGGGGGGGAGGGGGTGCTCTCCCTGGGAGAACAGCAGGGGGTTCACTCCGTTGGGTAGCAAGGCGATGTTGTCATTGCAGGGAGACAGCCGCCTGGTCAGCCCGAAGGAGGCGGCGAATACCACCTCGGCGTGGCGGGTGAGGTCGCTCTCCAGATCCAGAAAGGACTCGTCCCAGAAACGGTGACAGTCGTATACCGCCCCCCGGTAGGCCAGCCGATCCAGGAACTGGGCATGGACGGGAGCGGTGCACCACAGCACGGGCTCCTGGAAGTGATGCTTAGCCATGAGCTTCTGGAGAAAGTCCGTGGCCCGATCCAGCCGTCTGCGGGCAAACAAAGACTGATCCCGGGGCCCGGGCAGAGGGACGGGCAGGGGATAGGCGGTGATGTGGCCCCGCACCCGGCGGCCCTGCTCCGGTTTGGGGGCGCCCTTAGGGGGCGGGGGCTCGATAAAGAGGATCTGGGCGTCGCCCAGGCGGGCCAGCAGCTGCTGGGTGCGGTTAGGTCGGGCTCGCCAGGGCGTGTAAGAGAGGCATAAAATCTGTTTCATGGGGCGTTTTCCTCCAAAAGCTGAGCGGCCTGCTCCCGGTTGATCTGTTCCAGTTCTACCAGGCGGGCAGTTTTGGCGGACAGGGCGGCCCGATCCCGGGTGCGGGCTTCGGCGGCGTCCAGCAGGGCGCACAGACCCTGGGCGGTGAGCTCCTCCAAGGGGGCATAGAGATCTTGCTCTACCCGATCCAGAAAGGCGCTCACCTTGGGATCATATACCACCCCCACCAAGGGTACCCCACGGGCGGCGGCGAAAATCAGCGCGTGGAGCCGCATGGACAGGGCCACGTCCATCCGGGCGGACAGGGCGATGGCCAGCTCGGAGCTGGCGCAGGGGGGGAGAACGGCGGCGGGGGCCTTCTGGAGCCGGGCGGCTACCTGTTTTGCCGCCGCCACGTCCAGCCTGCCTTCAATGGGGAGAAAGACGGGCAGCAGGCCGTGCTTCTCATAAGCGTAGTCGATGGCCTGGGCAAAGACGGACAGCTTGTCCTCAAAGCCGGGCCAGGGCCGGACGGTGACGCCCAGATACCGCTGGCCCTCCCGGGGCCGTAGGCCCGCCTGCTCCAGCACGGCCTCCGCCTCCTCCGCCGGGGCGGCGGGCAGGGAGACGGCGGGATCGGCGGCCACCTGGATCCGGGGCCGATCTACCCCCAAGGAGGCCAGCTCGTCCAGGGAGGCGCAGTCCCGCAGGGTGATGGCGTCCACGTTCCGATTGATGATCCGGCCCGCCCGCCTCCGGTTCTGGGGGGACTGGATGGGGCCGATGCCGCAGCCGTACATCATCACCCGGCAGCCCAGCCGCTTGGCGGCGGCCAGGGTGAACAGATAGAACCACAGGGAGCGGTGGCTGGTCACGTCCTGGATCAGGGAGCCGCCGCCGTTGGCGTACAGCACGGACTTGGACATACGGCGGCAGAAGGCGGGGAAATTAAAGGTATAGATGGCCCCCACCCGGTGGATCCGCTGGGTGGCCTTGGGCTTCCGAGTCATGACCCAAAGGGGCATATCCGGGTCAATGGAGCGCAGCTCGGCCACCAGGGCCTTCAGCACCGCCTCGTCCCCGGCGTTGTTCTGGCCGTAGGCTCCGCAGAGGATCACCCCGTCCCGTTTGCGACCGCCGGCCCGATCCCTCCGGCGGAGGATGGTCTCATAGATCTCCAGCTGCCGCCGGACGGTGTTCTCAATGGAATAGGATTCCCGGGCCTTTTCCAGCAGCTTGTCCCCCAGCCGGCGGCGCAGGGCGGAGTTGGCGGCCAGATCCGCCAGATGGCGGCCCAGGGATTCGTAATCCCGGGGCTGGAACAGCAGGCCGGTGACATTGTGCCGGATGAGGGCAGGCACACCCCCCACGTTGGTGGCCACGGTGGGCAGGGCGAACCGGGCCCCTTCGGGCAGGGAATAAGGGAAGCCCTCGGACAGAGAGGTGAGAGTGTTGATGTCTATGGCGTGGTAGAAGCTGTCGGTGTTCTCCACCCAGCCGGCGAAACACACCGCATCCTCCACCCCCAGCTCCTGGGCCAGCTGGCGGAGCATGGGGCCCTCCTCTCCCTCCCCGGCGATGATCAGGCGCAGGCTGGGCTGCTCCCGGTGGGCCAGGGCGAAGCCCCGCAGCAGGGTGCCCATGTCCTTCACCGGGTTCAGGCGGGCGGCGATGCCGGCGATCACCGCGTCCCGGGGCCAGTCCAGCCCCAGGGAGGCCAGGTACTCCTCCCGGGTCAGCTTGGAGGTGGGATTGGAGAAGTCCAGGCCGTTGGGTATGTCAAACACGGCTTGGGGGTTATAGCCTCGGTCAATGAGCAGATCCACCATGGGCTGGGACACGCCGATGTGGTTGGGAATGCGCCGCAGGGCCCAGCTATTGAGGGTGCCAAAGGTGAGGGCGGCCAGGGGGCGGCCCATGTAGTCGATCTTGGGATCCGAGTGGACGGTGGTGACCAGGGGCAGGCCGGTGGAGCGCTTTAGCAGGGCCCCCATCAGGTTGCCCCGGGATCCGTGGCAGTGGATCAGGTCATACCCTCCCTGGCGGATCTTGTCCCGGAGGGCCTTCAGCACGGTGGGGGGGCTGCCGGTGAGCACGTCGGTATGGATGCCCAGCGCCCGGGCCTCCTGGGTGAAGGGCCCGTCGGTGAAGCAAACCATGTCCGCCTGTATGTGCCGGTTCAGCCCTTGGAGCAGGGTGTGAATGTGGGTTTTGGCTCCGCCGGTGTCCCCGCCGCTGATCAGATGGATGACTTTCATATTTGACCTCCAAAAGGGCTTGCCATAGGACAGGCCATGGGTTAATATTAAAGTGGACTCATTTATTATACATAGCTTTGGCCCCCGGGTCAAGGCGGGGAGGGACAAGGATGCCGGAATTTATCCAACAGATGGACGAGCAGATGTTGGTGTGGATCGCCCAAAATGTGCGCTGCGCCCTGCTGGATCCGTTTATGAAGCTGTATACCCTTATGGGCAACAGCGGGATGCTGTTTATCGTGCTGGGCCTGGTGCTGCTACTGTTCAAGCAGACACGGAAGGCAGGGCTGTCCGCGCTGTGCGCCATGCTGATCGGGCTGGTGGTGGTGAACTTCACCATCAAGCCGCTGGTGGCCCGGGCTCGACCTTGGCTGGTGATTGAGAACTTTGTCAACCTGGTGCCGGAGCACGACCCCAACTCCTTCCCCTCGGGTCACACCAACGCCGCCTTTGCCTTCGCCCTGGCAGTGTGTAGGTCGGCGCCGAAGAAATGGATGAAGATGGCCGCGGTATGCGCTGCGGTGGTGATGGGCCTGTCCCGGCTGTACGTGGGGGTGCACTTCCCCAGCGACGTGCTGGCGGGGGCGGTGGTGGGCTCCCTGTGCGGGCTTTTAGGGGCATTTGTGGTGAAGCAGGCGTGGGAACACCTCAGCCGCCCAACCCCGCCAGATCCAGAATAACCGCCTGGGCCAGCAGCAGCCCCGCCGCCGCCGGCACCCACATGGCGCTGGCGGGAATAGACCGCCGGCCTGGGGGCGGGGCCTCGGTGCCGTCTTCGGCATTGTGGGCCAGTTCTGGGGAAAAGACCACCTTGTGGTGAGGGATGCCCCGCTTTCGCAGCTCCTTGCGCACCACCCGGGCCAGGGGGCAGCCCTCGGTCTGGGAGATGTCGGCGATGCGGAGAAGTTGGGCGTCTCGCTTATTTCCGGTGCCCAAAGCAGAGATGACGGGGATGCCCCGGGTGTGGGCCGTCTCAATGAGATCCAGCTTGCAGCTCACCAGGTCGATGGCGTCCACCAGGTAGTCGTACCGGGTTTGGAAAAAGTTCTCCCGATGCTCTGCCTCATACCGGGCGGCGATGGGGTGGAGGACACAGCCCGGGGCGATGTCGGCCAGCCGCTGAGCGGTGGCTCTGGTCTTATCCATGCCCACGGTGGAGTGGAGGGCGGCGGCCTGCCGGTTCAGGTTGCTGACGGAAACAGTGTCTTGATCCACCAGGGTCAGCTCGCCCACGCCGGAACGACACAGGGCCTCGGCGCACCAGCTCCCCACACCTCCCAGCCCGAACATCGCCACATGGGCAGATTGTAGTCGCTCCATCGCCTCTTTGCCCAACAGCATCTGAGTGCGGATAAACTGTTCGTCCATCATAATCACGCTCCTAAAAGAACGAGGGCCAGACAAGCTGTCCGGCCCTCGTGTATTTTGACTCAATCAGCGGCCCAGAACGTTGGCGCCGTCGGACAGGGAGGTCTCGAAGCCCTTGATCAGGTCCTCGCTCCAGGCGTTCAGATCCTGGGTAGTCAAGGCGCTTCGCACGTCCCGCGCCCACCTGGCCTCGTTGTCGCCAACCAGATACATGAAGTGGTAGCCGTAGTAGCCGCTGGTGGCGCCCTCCGTGGCGGAGTGCTGCACTACGCCGGTGTCGCCGGGCTTGCGGCCGTCCTCAAAGATCCAGTCCAGGAACTCGGACACATAGCCGTCGGCAGAGTCGATCTTGGTGTATAGGCCGCCGGTGGTGCCGTTGCCGTCGTCAGACTTCTCATTGGCCAGCTTGGCGAAGGAGTCCTCGCTCTTGTCGCCGCCCTCAAACTCGGCCACGATGGCGTCGATCTTCTCCTTGGCAGCGGCCCAGGCCTCGTCGGTAGGGGCCACCAGTTTGCCATCGCTGTCAGTGGTGTGCTCGGCCAGGGCAAGGATGTGCCGCACGTCCTTGGTGGGCTCCTCCACCCGCTCACGGCTGTGGAGGGTGATGACATAGTAGCCGCTCTCACCGTTTTCCACCAGCTCAAACGTGCCCTCCTTCAGTGCCAGCAACTTATCCTGAATTGCGGAGGGGATACCGCTGGTACCCACAGTGATGGTGTGGTCAGCGAAGCTGGATTCCTCCAGCTCGTACTTCTTGGCCACGTCGGCCAGCTTATCGCCGTCTTTGAGGGCCTTCAGGGCCTCGTCTGCCTTGGTCTTGGCCTCGGCCAGGGCCAGCTCCTTCTCTGTGTTGAGCTTGTCCTCGTCGATGTCATTGCCGTCCTTGTCCTTGGTTTCCACCGTCTCGGGGATGAAATAGAGGTAGGAGTACTCAAAAGTGTCGTAGGTGTCGGCGTGATCGTCCTCGCCGTAGTAGGCCTCCAGATCCTCCGTAGTATAGCCGTTGGACAGGGTCTCGCGCTTTTCAGTCTCGGCGAGGTTGGCCAACAGAGACCGGGTGACGATCTGCTTATAGAGCCCCGCGCTCATATAGGGGCCGAAGTTGGCCTTAAGAAAGGCGGAATAGCCATAGCCGTAGGAGGCGCCCTGGGCCTTGACGGAGCTGATCTGGGCGTCCACGTCCTCCTTGACCTCGGCCTCGGTGTGGCCGTTTTTCAGGGCCTCCGCCGCCAGGGCCATGTCCCGCTGAACATTGGACAGGGCGGTCTCCAGGAAGTAGTCGCGGTAGGACTTGTTTTCCTCCTCGTTGAAGACCTGTTCCGCGTCGGACTTGGTGCTGTCCAGCCCGCCGCCGAACATGGACATATAGCTGTTATACTGGGTGCGGGCGGCATAGTAATAGTAGCTCAGCTCCGCGGTGGACAGGGTGGTATCCCCCACAGTGGCGGCGGTGGCCCGGGCCTGGAAGAAGCCAGAGTTCCAGATCAGCAGCGCGGCCACCAGGCCCGCAACCACCACGCCCACCACAGTGTAGATGATGGTTTTGCGCTTGCGGACGGCCTGCTGCTGCTGAGCCTGAAGGGCCTTTTCAGAGGGGCCGGCGCTTTGCCGCTGTTTTTTCTCTCGAGATGCGCTCATAGTATGATCAATCCTCTCAGTAAATCATTGTGATGGGGTGCGGAACGGCGCAAAGGCACATCAACGATGTGCGCAATGCAAATATTATAGCATGGTGGGGCTGAGGTTGCAAGAAAAAAATCGATCTCTGAAAAATATCTGAAAAGGCGGGAGGGCCTCGGCCCTCCCGCCTGATGCGGCCAAACCCCCGCCGTGGCCGTGCCGCCCCGTTAAAAACCTGCACAGCAATGCAGGTGGGTCGCCTCCGCGCCGCTTTACCGCTTCCAACGTCCAGACACCTCCGGAGAGGGCCGGGAGGCCTGCGAGCCACGGCGCGAGGGGGCGTCCCGTTTAAAAAATGTGGGTTTTAAAAGGGCGGTCACGTAGTTAGAACCCGGCAGGGGAAAATGCGTCCGAGCCGTCGCGAACAGGCGAGGCATAGATGCGATGCGTCCGAGTCGTTGTGAGCAGCGAACGAAGCCTTACTCCTCCTCGTCTTCGTCGGCGAACAGCTCCTCCATAAATTTCTCATAGACCTCGTTGAGCTCCTGTTCGTCGTCAATATCGGCCAGCAACTGTTCGCCGTCCTGCTCGATGACCCGCAGCAGGATCAGGCCGAAGTCCTCGTCGTCCTCGTCCATGTCGGCGGGCACGAAAGCCATGTACTCGCCGTCCTTGTATTCCAGGGTGCCCAGATGTTCCAGTTCAAATTCATTGCCCTCATCGTCGGTGACCGAGACGAAGTCAGGGCCGTATTCCTCGCTCATGGTTTGCCGTCCTCCTTTGGTGGGCGCGGATTGCTTCCGTGCCCTATTGTAACGGGTGCGGCGAAAAAAAGCAAGGGGGATCCAAAAAAATCCCGGGAAAATCCTGTCGAACCGGGCGGTTACAGGCAGGGTGGACAAATTGGATGAACTGTGATATAATACCCAAATCCGCCAGGCTGCCGGCCGCGGCGGGAGAGAGAGGAATCCGGACCGCCCACGGGCGGCTTGACTACATCGGAGGTATCTCAATCATGCCGGAGACAAACAGAACGCAGGGCGCACCGCGCCGGGAACCGTCCCGGGATCGCGGCGAGGAGACGCGCCCCATCAGCAAAATGGCCCGTAAGCGCCGTCGGCCCCTGGGCGTGACCATCCTGATCCGGGTGCTCCAGGCGATCGGCACTTTGCTGCTGATCGGGGTGATCACCGGGTCGCTGCTGCTGTGTTACGCCGCCGTCTATGTTAAGACGGTGGTGATGCCCAACGCCCACATCGACCTGTCCGCTTACACCCTGAACGAGAACTCCGTCATCTACTATGAGGACAAGACCACCGGCCAGTGGCGGGAGCTTCAGACCCTGGTGGGCAAGGAGAACCGGGAGATCATCGAGTACAAGGACATCCCGGAGGATCTGATCAACGCCTTTGTGGCCATCGAGGACAAGCGGTTCTACCAGCACCACGGCGTGGACTGGAAGCGCACCGCCAACGGCGTGCTGCGTATGTTCACCGGCGGCAATATCCAGGGTGGCTCCACCATCACTCAGCAGCTGGTCAAGAACCTGACCGAGTATGACGACGTCACCGTCACCCGGAAGATCTGGGAGATCTTCACCGCCCTGGATCTGGAGGACAACAACAGCAAAGAGGACATCCTCACCGTCTACTTCAACCGGATTTACATGGGCAATCGCTGCTACGGTGTGCAGGCGGCGGCCCGGTACTATTTCGGTAAGGACGTGTGGGATCTGAATCTGGCGGAGTGCGCCAGCCTGGCGGGGATCACCAACAACCCGTCCCTCTACGCCCCCTACGGCGTGGTGGACGTGGTGCGGTATACCTGCAAATCCTGCGGGGACTACTACGTGAATGAGAAGCCCGGCACCTGCGAAACCTGCGGCGGGCACATTTTTGACGACGGCGAGGTGTGGACCAACCGGGAGTACAACAAGGCCCGGCAGGAGCTGATCCTGAAGGAGATGGCCAAGCCGGACGAGGCCCGGGACAACAAGGCGTATATTACCACGGCGGAGCGGGACGCGGCCATTGCCCAGCCCCTGGTGTTCACCCGGGACGCCCAGGCCGGAGCGGACGATCCGGAGAACCTGGACGAGCCGGAGACCAAGTCCAAGGCCACCCCGCGCTATTCCTGGTATGTGGAAGCGGTCATTGACGACGCGGTGGAGGCGCTGATGGAGGAGCAGCACATCAATGAGAAGGCGGCCAACCACTTGGTATTCAGCGGTGGCCTGTCCATCTACGTGCCCTATGACCCGGAGATCCAGGCAGCGGTGGACACAGTTTACAACGACCGCGCCAACCTGGATCAGGTGTCCCGGCGCACCGGCCAGCGGCTCATGTCCGCCATCACGGTGGTGGACAACTCCACCGGCTACGTGGTGGCCATTGGCAACACCATGGAGAAGGAAGTGGATCGGGGGCTGAACCCCGCTGTCCACTCGCTGCGGCAGCCTGGGTCGTCTATCAAGCCTCTGTCCGTCTATTCGCCCGCCATTGAGATGGGGCTCATCACCCCAAATACGGTGGTAGACGATAGCCCCCAGTTGCTCAATGGCAAGCCGTGGCCCTACAACGTCACCCCGGTATATGATGGCCTCACCACCATCTGGGACGGACTGACCGCGTCGTTGAACACCGTGGCTGTGCGGGTGCTGGAGAAGGTGACCCCCCAGGCATCTTTTGACTTCCTGGAGCAGAAATACGGCATCACCTCCCTGGTATCCAACTACGTGGACAGCCGGGGAAACGTTCAGTCCGACATTGACCGTAGCCCCCTGGCCATGGGCGGCTTGACCCGGGGAGTGACCACCTTCGAGATGGCGGCGGCCTTCGCCACCTTCCCCCGGAACGGTGCCTTTAACCCCGCCACCACCGTGCTGGAGATCAAGGATGCCTCGGGCAAGACCCTCATCGACCACCGCACCACCCCGGAGCTGATCATTAGCGATCGGACGGCCTATTATATCAACGCCAACCTGTCCAACGCGGTGACCTCCCCCATGGGCACCGCGGGCAGGGCCCGGATCTCCGGGCAAACCGTGGCGGGTAAGACGGGTACCACCAACGACGTATTCAACTACTGGTTCTGTGGCTACACCTCCTACTATACCGCGGCGGTGTGGACGGGCTATCCCTACAACGAGAAGATCAACAGCAATTATGTCAACCCTTCGGTGTCCCTGTGGCAGAAGGTGATGGCGCTGGTGCACGAGGGAAAGGAGAACTCGCCCTTCCCCGTACCCGGGGATCTGGTGACCTGCCAGATCTGCAAGGACTGCGGCAAGCAGGCGGGGGACAACTGCGCCAGCGACCCCCGGGGCAACCGGGTGCAGTCCTTCCGCCTGCTGCGGGAGGATGTGCCTACTGAGCGCTGTGACTGCCACGTGACCTTCCAGGTATGCGTAGACAGCCCCATCCTGAAGGAGGACGGCACCCCCAGCGGGTATTACCATCTGGCGGGGCCCTTCTGCCCGGAGGAGAGCGTCAAAACCGTGGCCTATGTGAACTTCCAGCGGGAGGTGGAGGTGCCCTCGGTGTCCGTGGGGGACACCAGCACTCTGCTGAGCACCTATGAGAAGTGGGCGGAAGGGGCTGGCCCCTGTGACGTCCACACCGAGGAGGGGCTGGAGAGCGAGCCCCCGGTGGATCCCAGCGCGTCGCCGGAGCCGGGCACGTCCGATCCGCCGATACCCACCGAGCCCTATGTGGAGCCCACCCTCCCACCGGCCACCCTGGAGCCCACCCTACCGCCGGTGGAGCCCACCCTGGAGCCGCCGCCTCCCGAAACCCCTCCGGTGGATCCCTATGTTCCTGCGGGGGATTCGTAGTAGACCATACCATGACAAACGCGCCGCCCGCCGGGCATCTGGCGGGCGGCGTTTCGCGCTCAGGGCGGGAGATCATAAATTATGCCGAAGAATGGCGGCGGGGGAGGAGAAGGTTTGGCAAATTTGCGGGGAGAATCGGAATTGCGCCCCGTCCGCGTGTGTGGTACAATAGACCACGGTACAAAGACAGAAGGGGAGAGGAGCGGACAGGATGGATCAGGATCGCGGGCCCAGATATTTTGTGGTGGAGGCCGCCGTGCTGCCGGAGATTTATTCAAAGGTGGCGGAGACCAAGCGGCTGCTGGAGACGGGGGAGGAGCGGACGGTGAACGCCGCCACCCGCCGCACTGGCATCAGCCGCAGCGCGTTCTACAAGTACAAGGATGCCATCCGGCCTTTTCAGGATATGCTCCACGGGCGGATTGTCACCATTCAGATCCTCCTGCGCAATCAGCCAGGGGCGCTGTCTGGCGTGCTGAACCTGCTGGCAGATCGGGGAGGCAACGTGCTGACCATCAACCAGGCCATCCCCGGTGGCGGCGCGGCGGCGGTGACGGTGGGGATGGAGACCAGCGGGCTGTCCGGGGGTTTGGAGGAGCTGCTGGCGGAGCTGCGGGCTCGGCCCGAGGTGATCCGCTGCGAGATCCCGGCAGGGTAGTTCCTTTTTCTCTGGAGAAAAAGGAACCGAAAAGGGTCTTAGACCCGCGAGCTTGAAGCCCGCTGACGGAACTGGGCGGAATGCGGAAGGTGTTCCGACGGCGACGGACGGTGTGCTGGACGGGGCGTTTTGTCCCGGAAGAATGTGTTAAAGGAATGACGGATAGTATGGTAAATGTGGCGATTTTGGGCTTTGGCACCGTGGGCTCCGGCGTGGCGGAGGTGCTCACCGGGCACGAGAGCAGCATTGAACGCAAGGCGGACGGCCTGATCCGACTGAAGTATATCCTGGACGTGCGGGATTTTCCGGACAGCCCCTTTGCGGATCGGTTTGTGAAGGACTTCGCGATGATCGAACAGGATCCTGAGGTGGACATCGTGGTGGAGACCATCGGCGGGGCCGGGGTGGCCCTGGACTTCACCCGGCGGGCGCTGGCGGCGGGCAAGAGCGTGGTGACCTCCAATAAAGAGCTGGTGGCGACCCACGGCTATGAGCTGAACCAGCTGGCCCGGGGAAAGGGTGTGTGCTACCTCTTTGAAGCCAGCGTGGGGGGCGGCATCCCCATCATCCGGCCTCTGAGCCAGTGCCTGGCTGCCAACGAGATTCTGGAGATCTACGGCATTTTGAACGGCACTACCAACTATATTCTCACCCGGATGATCCGGGCGGGGCTGACCTTTGACGCCGCCCTGGCGGAGGCCCAGGAGAAGGGCTACGCAGAGCGGGATCCCTCCGCCGACGTGGACGGCCACGACGCCTGCCGAAAGATCTGCATCCTGGCGGCCATCGCCTTCGGGCGGCACATCTACCCGGAGCAGGTGCCCACCCAGGGCATCGCGGGGGTGACGCTGGCGGACGTGGATTATGCCGAGAGTGCCGGCAAGAAGATCAAGCTGCTGGGCCGGGCTATCCGGCGGGAGGACGGCAAGGTGTGTGCCTACGTGGCCCCCCATCTGGTGGATCAATCCAACCCGCTGGCCGGGGTGGAGGACGTGTTCAACGCCATCTCTGTTCGGGGGGATGCCATCGGCGACGTGATGTTCTACGGCCGGGGGGCGGGCAAGCTGCCCACCGCCTCCGCCGTGGTGGCGGACGTCATTGACGTGGCCCGGAACATGGGCCACCGCAAGGCCCTGTCCTGGGAGCCCGGGGGAGAGGACGCCGCCTGCGGCACCCGGGAGTTGGCCAGCCGTTGGTACGTCCGGGCCAAGGCGCCAGTGGACGCTCTGCGCTCCGCTCTGCCGGGGTGCAAGTTGCTGGCCCGCCGGGAGGGTGGCGGGGACGAGTCCGCCTGCCTCACCGGATCGCCCCTCACCCAAGGGGAGCTGGAACAGGCGCTGGCGGGGCTGGAGTGCCGTTCGGTGATCCGGGTGCTGGACTAAATAAGAAGCGCGGAGAAGCGGACAGCGAGGAAGCTTGGGGCGGAGCAAAAGGCGGTGTTTGCCAGCGGCGAGCACCGCCGACTGAGCCGGAGGCGAGAACCTGGCCGCTTCGCAGCGTGACAACAGCAAGGCGCCGCCGCATAAAATGGGATGCCGGGCATGGGGCCCGGCCGCGCAAAACGGCATGGAAATCTCCATGAGAGGATGAATGGAACTATGGCATTGATCGTACAGAAATTCGGTGGGTCATCGGTGGCGGACGCAGACAAAATCCGCAACGTGGCCCGCATCATCACCGATACTTACCAAAAAGGAAACCGGGTGGTGGCGGTGCTCTCCGCCCAGGGGGACACCACCGACGACCTCATTGAGAAGGCGGCGGAGATCAACCCCACCGCCTCCAAGCGGGAGCTGGATATGCTGCTGTCCACCGGGGAGCAGATCTCCTGCGCTCTGTGCGCCATGGCCATCGAGGGCATGGGGTTCCCGGTGGTGTCCCTGACGGGCTGGCAGGCGGGCTTCCGCACCAACTCTGGCTATGGCAACGCCCGCATCAAGCGGGTGCAGGGGGAGCGCATCCGGGCGGAGCTGGACAAGCGGCGGATCGTCATCGTCACCGGCTTCCAGGGCTTGAACAAGTATGACGACATCACCACCCTGGGCCGGGGGGGATCGGACACGTCGGCGGTGGCCATTGCCGCGGCGCTGAACGCCGACCTGTGCCAGATCTATACCGACGTGGACGGCGTTTACACTGCCGACCCGCGCCTGGTGCCCACCGCCCACAAGCTGGACGAGATCACCTATGACGAGATGCTGGAGCTGGCGACACTGGGCGCCCAGGTGCTCCACAACCGCTCGGTGGAAATGGCCAAGCGGTACGGCGTGAACCTGGAGGTGCTGTCCAGCTTCCAGAACAAGCCGGGTACAAAAGTGAAGGAGGTTGTTACGACCATGGAAAAATCCCACATCAGCGGCGTGGCCAAGGACAAGAACGTGGCCCGTTTGGCCCTGGTTGGCCTGGAGGACACCCCGGGCATTGCCTTCAAAATCTTCTCCCTGCTGGCCAAGAACAACGTGAACGTGGACATCATCCTCCAGTCCATCGGCCGCAGCGACACCAAGGACATCAGCTTCACTGTGGCCAAGGCCGACATGGAGCAGGCCCGCAAGCTGCTGGAGGAAAATCGGGCCAGCATCCGCTTCGACCACATCGACGTGTCCGATAACATTGCCAAGGTGTCTATTGTGGGAGCGGGGATGATCAACAACCCCGGCGTGGCTGCTGCCATGTTCGAGGCCCTGTTCAACGCGGGGATCAACATCAACATGATCTCCACCAGCGAGATCAAGGTGTCGGTGCTGGTGCACATCAGCGACGCGGATCGGGCGGTGCAGGTCATACACGACCGGTTTTACGACGAGTTCAACGGCGCGCAGTGAACGCACCGGGGGGCCGGGCCGAAGGGCCCGGCCCTTTTTGTCAGATCCGCTGTTTTGACACCGTGGGACGGAATTATGCCCGAATATTTGACAATCCGGATGAAAAGGGGTTGCGAACCGGGGGGAAGTACATTATAATAAATTCGTTGGGCTACTGTTCGGCCCGCAATGCGCCGGAAAAGGCAGACGGCGCTGCCGCTGCGAATCCCGGCGCGGAGGGATCAAGTATGGTAAAAGCGATTGTAGGGGCAAACTGGGGCGACGAGGGCAAGGGCAAGATCACCGATCTGCTGGCTGAGACGTCCGACGTGGTGGTGCGCTTTCAGGGGGGAGCCAACGCGGGCCACACCATCATCAACGACTATGGGCGTTTTGCGCTGCACATTCTGCCCTCGGGCATTTTCTATCCCCATATCACCAATGTGATCGGGAATGGAGTGGCGCTGGACGCCGCCAAGCTGGCGTCGGAGCTGCGGGAGATCACGGCTCAGGGTGTGCCCGCCCCTAAGCTGATTCTGTCTGAACGGGCACAGCTGCTCATGCCCTACCATGTCCTCCAGGACGGGTATGAGGAGGAACGGCTGGGTGGCAGGGCCTTCGGCTCCACCAAGAGCGGAATTGCCCCATTTTATTCGGATAAATACGCCAAAACTGGTATTCAGGTGTGCGATCTCTTTGACGAGGATCGGCTGTGGGATCGCCTGAGCCGGGCGGTAGAGCTGAAAAACGTCCTGTTTGAGCACCTGTACCACAAGCCTGCCCTGGATGTGAAGGCGCTTTATGACCAGCTCTTGGGCTATCGGGAGCTGCTCCGGCCCTATGTGGGCGACGCGGTGGGCTTCCTCCATCAGGCGCTGAAGGAGGGCAAGACCGTTTTGCTGGAGGGGCAGCTGGGCTCCATGAAGGATCCGGATCTGGGCATTGTCCCCATGACCACCTCCTCCCACACCCTGGCGGGCTATGGCTGCGTGGGGGCTCCGGTGCCCCCCACCGCCATTGAGGACGTGATCTGCGTCACCAAGGCCTATTCCTCCAGCGTGGGTTCCAGCACCGAGCCCTTTGTCAGTGAGCTCACCGGCCCCGAGGGGGACGAGCTGCGCCGCCGGGGAGGCGACAGGGGCGAGTTCGGCGCCACTACGGGGCGGCCCCGCCGGGTGGGCTGGTTCGACGCGGTGGCTACAAAATATGGCTGCATGGTGCAGGGCGCCACCAAGGTGGCCCTGACCTGCCTGGACGTGCTGGGCTATCTGGACGAAATCAAGGTGTGCGTGGGCTACGAGATCGACGGCCAGGTGACGGACGTATTCCCCACCACCCCGCGGCTCTTGCGGGCCAAGCCCGTGTTTGAGACCCTGCCCGGCTGGAAGGCGGACATCCGGGGGACTACGGATTACGAGGCCCTGCCCGCCAATGCCCGGGGCTATGTGGAGTTCCTGGAGGAGCGGATCGGGGCGCCCATCACCATCGTGTCCACCGGGCCCAAGCGCCACGAGATCGCCCTGCGGAAGTGATGCTTCTCCCCACCGGTGGGTGGGGACTGTACGGAGGGGAATTGATGATGGAAGGACAGACGAGCTGCAACTCCTATTTTTCCATAGTCAGCGGCGGAGAGTTTCAGGACAAGATGGGCTTTGTGGCCAATGCCAACAGCGAGTTCGATCCGGACGAGGTAACCCGGAGGCTGGAGCTTCAGCCCTTCCGAACCATGAAGATGGGGATGCCCCGCAGGAAGGGCGGCGGGACGTATCCCTTTTCCGGCTGGTGTGGGTGCTGGCAGGAGGAGCCCGCCCTGGACGGGGAGGAACAGTGCCTGCAGATTGTGCGGACGCTGTGGGACAGGATCCCGGTGCTGAATCAGATCCGGCGGGAGGTGGACGTGAGGTTCACCATCCAGCTTGCCCCCCGCATTGGCCGGGAGAAACCGCCGATTCTGTGGTTCAACCGGGAGATCATCGAATTCTGCTACTACACGGGGACGGAGATCTCGGTGGAGCCGCGCGGCTGAGAGGAGGGGTGGAATGACGCTGTACGAGAAATACTGCGGGCTGGACATCGACCTTTCCCGGCTGGGTCTGGAGCGGGGGGATACCGAGGGCGGCTACTTCTGCGACCCCGTGGGGGCGGAGGTCATCGGCTGGGCGGGGGTAGACGGCATCCACTGCTGCTTTGTGGAGGGCTTTGGGGACATGGTGTTTTCCGTCAGCCCCATGAATTCCCGGGGACACTATGTCCACCCGCTGGCCCGGAGCTTTGAGGACTTTCTGCGGCTGGTGCTGGCCTGCGGCGGCGTGGACGCCATCGAGCAGGCGTGGATGTGGAACCGGGGGGAGTTTGACGCCTTCCTGGAAACCTATCCCCCCGACGCGGAGCGGCAGGCCGTGCTGGATGCCCTGGCCCAGGCGCTGGCCCTCACCCCCATGGACGACCCCTATGGGTATCTCAAGGAGGTGCAGTCCTCCTTTGATTACGGGGAGCTGAAGTTCAGCGACGAGTATTATGATCTGATGGGCGAGCCGGAGCCGGATACCCCACCGGAGAAGCCGGAGTGGGCGGTATACTACGAGGGCGGCTTCGGTCGCCACTGGGGCCACGACAGGCCGGGGGAGGAGATCCCTGTTCACAAAACCTTTGCCTGGGGCGGCAAAACCTGGCATATCCCGGCGGTGTACGCCTGCGGGAAAGGGCTGGTGGTGGATCTGTGCGTGGAGATCGACCCTGGGGAGCTGTGGGCCTTTTTGGAGCGGTGGAGGCCGTGGGCAGAGGGGGAGCGGCCCATGACCCCGGAGGATGAGGAGCGGCAGGACGCGGAAAACCCCATGACCCTGGACTACAACCCCGGGCTGACAGTGAACGGCCGGCTGCTGGGGGGCCGGAGCGGAAACGGCTCCGGCTGGGTGCCCATGTATCTCCGCCCGGAGGGTGAGCGGGAACGGTATACCCAGCAGGATTGGGAAAACCTCTGGATCATGGAGCATTACGGCCTCGATCCTGAGAAGGGCTGGATGTTTTGGCGGGACTCCTTCCCCTGGGCCATGAAAGGGAAGCCCAAGCTCAAAACCCTCTCCCTGACGCTGGAGGCGCGGCCCAAGCCCGTGCCCGGGCCCCGGTTCACCGTGTCCGGCCCGGGGGACAGGGTGGAGCTGGCTAACCCCGTCACCGGGCAGATCCACACGCTCCAGGTGGTGGCGTATGAGGCCCAGGAGGTGGATATGTCCGATCTGCCGGATTCGGAGGGCTGGGACTATCCCTCCCACTGCACCTTTATGACCTACACCGTGGAGCCGGAGCTGCCCCGAGAGGCGCTGTCCGTTCAGGACGTGGAGCATGGGGATCGGCCCAGGCCCAAGCCGCTGGACGCCATCGGGGGAGCGGACAGTTCCGCAGCTTGCTCCATCGGGATCATCGGCGGGTCAGATGGGCCCACGTCCATCTTGGTGGCCTGCGGCAGGGGCTGGCTGGACTCCGACCCGCCCCAGCTCCGTTCAGCCTGTTCCGCCCTGCGGTTCGCGCCGCCTGAGAGTGTCCAGTGGCGCACCGTCTTTCGGGAACCGGCCCCGGACGGGACGGCGGTGGAGCTACTGCCCTAAGTTGAAACATTATGGTAAAAGCGGGCGGATCCGGTTGGATCCGCCCGCTTTCGCAATCGTTACAATAGGTTCCATAAACCGCCCAATTCCGTCACCGTCGCAAAACGGAACCGCTTCAGCCCCGTCCGTAGCGAGTTTCAAGCTCTTTTTGGTACCTTTTTCTCGAGAGAAAAAGGTACTCAACCGTTGAGGTTGACGGGTTTGCGGGGTTCGTTCTTTTTCCGGGCGTTGGTCTTGCCCTCCGTCCGAATCTCGCCTGCGGCGATGAGGGAGCGTTTGGTCAGCGCAGGGCCCACCAGCTCGTACACTAGCACGGAGAACAGCACCACACTGCGTACCATGGCGCCGTCGGACAACTGCTGAGCGGTGAGGGCCATGCCCAGCGCCACCCCCGCCTGGGGCAGCAGGGTGATGCCCAGGTGCTTTTTGATGCTGTCGCTGCAGTGGGTGAGGGCGCAGCTGCCATAGGCCCCCAGGTACTTGCCCAGAGAACGGGCCGCAATATAGATTATGCCAATGAGCAGCACCGCCGGATTGGCCAGGATGCTCAGATTCAACTCCGCGCCGGACAGCACGAAGAACAGGACGAACAGCGGGGCCGTCCAGCCGTCCACCCGACCCATCAGCTCCTCAGAGAAGTCGCAGATGTTGCAGAAGATGGTGCCGGTCATCATGCACACCAGCAGTAGGCTGAAGCCGCAGTGGACGCCGCCTACCTCAAATTCTACCATGGACAGCCCCACAGTGAGCAGCACAAAGCCGATGGAGATGGACAGACGCTTGCTGCGGGAGTGGAAGAACTTCTCCACCCAGAACAGCAACCAGCCCGCCAGAGCGCCCAGAGCCAGGGAAAGGACGATTTCGATCACCGGTTCCACCAGCACGGTGACGATGCTGATGGCGCCGCTTTCCAGGGCGGAGGCCACTCCAAAAGATGCGGAGAACAGCACCAGGCCCACCGCGTCGTCAATGGCCACCACCAACAGAAGAAGCCGGGTGAGGGGGCCGTCCGCTTTGTACTGCCGCACCACCATCAGGGTGGCGGCGGGAGCGGTGGCGGCGGCGATGGCGCCTAAAGTGATGGCGGAGGAGATGGGGATCAGCGCGGGGTTGACAAGATGCAGAATAATGAGGGCGGCGTCCACCAGGGCAGTGGTGACGACAGCCTGGAGAATGCCCACGGTGATGGCCTGCTTGCCCATGCTTTTGAGCTGCTCCAGCCGGAATTCGTTCCCGATGGTAAAGGCGATGAAGCCCAGGGCTACCTGGGATATGATGTCCAGGGAAGCTACCTCCTCGGCGGAGTTAAAGCCGAGCTGGAACAGATCCAGTGCGCCGATGCAGTAAGGGCCCAGCAGCAAGCCGGTGATCAGGTAAGCGGTGACGGCTGGCAGGTTGAGCTTTTTGGCCAGCCGGGACATGAGCAGACCGCCCACCAGGGAGAGAGAGAGCTGGAGCAGGATTTGCATAATGGCACCTCGCAAGTTTGACATAAAATGAGCGAAGTGTAATATAGCATCCCAGAGGTCAAACCGCAAGACGAAATTTCAACAAAAAACAGAGGCCTGGGGTGGAAACACTTGGGAAGCTTTTTTGAAAAACAATAAAATTTCTGCAAATTTTTACTTTACAAATGGAAAATTTTCTGGTATACTACGTAAGCACGATGAGATGCGCCCGTAGTTCAATTGGATAGAGCGTCAGATTCCGGTTCTGAATGTTGGGGGTTCGAGTCCCTTCGGGCGTACCACAAAAACCGCTTGAATGGTTCATTTTATGAACTTTTCAAGCGGTTTTTGCTTTATGTCCCGCAGATGTCCCGCAGGGGTTCCACCGGTGCCCCACCATCACCCGGCCTTGGCGGGCTGGGTAAGCATGGCGTCCATCACCTGTCCCAGCCTGTCCATATCGCCGCCCAGCACATGGCCGTACACGCCCAGCGTGGTGGTGATATCACTGTGCCCAAGCCACGCCTGAATGTCCTTTGCATCGCAGCCGCCTTTGCGTAAGGTGTAGACCGCCGAATGACGCAGGTCATGGAAGCGAATGGCGGGAAGCCCCGCCTCCTTCAGCTTCCGCTGAAAGTGCTGGTTCACATAGTCCGGCCTGATGGGTGCCCCGTTGGGGTGAGTGCAGACGTAACCGCTGTTGATGTAGTCCCGGCCAAAGAGCCGCCTGTTTTCCTCCTGCTGTTCCCTGACGCTTCCCAGGTAATCCCGCATGGAAGCTGTCAGGGGCAGCACGCGATTGCTGGAGGCGGTCTTGGTGCTGTCCGAGTACAGCACCCTCCCTTTATTCATGACGGCGGTATGGCATACGTGAATGGTGCCTGCGTCGAAGTCTACCGCGTCCCAACGCAGCCCGCACACTTCCGAGCGGCGCAGACCGTAGGTGACGGCTAAATGGACAACGGTTTCCAAGGCGTCCTCATGGAACAGCCGCAGAATGTCTTGCAGCTGCTCCGGGGTGCAGGCTGTAGCGCCCTGGTATTTGCGCTTGGCGGGCAGTTCCGTCATGACGGACGGATTCAGAGAAATCAGCCCCATACGCACGGCGTAGTTCAGGCATTTGTGGATATTGGCGTGGTGCTTGCGGACTGTGTTGGGAGAGAGGCCCGCTTTCAACTGCTCGTTATAATAGCCTTGGAGCAGGGCGGGGGTGAGGCTTTGGAGTTTGACGCCGTGGAAGGGCTTGTATTGGGCGATGCAGTTGTTGAACACATAGAGGTACTGGGTCATGGTAGTGGATTTGACGTTGAAGGATACCACATCATTCAACCAATCGCGCATGAAATCCAGAAAAAGAACTTTCCTGTTTTCCAGCGCCGTTGTGTACTGCTGGGACAGCTCGTCCAGCCGCTGCTCCAACATCTGCTGCGCCCGCCGCTTGTTGCCTTTCACGGGTAAGCCCGTGCTTTCTGACTTTTGGTGGCGCTGGCCGCTCTCGTCATAATACTCAATGACCATTTGCCAAATGCCGTTTTTGTTTCTGAGGTGTCCTGTTGCTTTCATGCTATGCTCCTTTCTCGCAGCAGGACAGGCCAATCTTCATCTGATTATCATGATAGCACATTACGGTATTCTTTTCAATGTAATCTTGCAGATAAAGACGGGGAATCAGTATTTTCCTGCCGCATTTGATGTAGCGAATTTGATGTGCACTTATCAAGCCGTACATTGTGCTGCGCCCCACGCGCAGAATTTGAGCCGCTTCCATGGGGGTGAAAATATCGTGCTCAAATTCTGACGCGGGGAGGACTTCAAACGTGGGGTTGCTCATTTGTGCCTCCTTCCTTTTTGCTTGTGGCGCTCTCAGCCTTGGAGCGGGGCGCTGCAATGGGCAGATAGCCCCGGAACATCACGCCGTCCTGATTGAGGAACAGCCCCCGGCCATGCTTGGGAATCAGCGTGTCGGCATCCCCGTTTCCGAGAATAATGCGGGACAACGTATCATCTGCCACACCGCATACCCTGCCGGAGATATTGGACTTGATTTGGCCGGGGACAACGTTCGCGTCGCCGCGCTGAACGCCGATAACCAGGTTAAAGCCTACCGCCCGTCCCAGACGGGCGATGGTCGCCAGCTTGCTCACCACGGCGGCGGCCAGCTCCTTGTGGGGCTTGTCCATGCCCGTGGTGTCGGTGATTTCAGCCAGCTCGTCAATTACAATGACGTTGCGCCGCAGGGGGGCCTCGGGGCACAAGTGGTTGTACTCGTCCAGGCTGGAGCAGGGCACGCCGAACCGCTCGCTGGCATCGGAGAACAGCTTCAGCCGCCGCTCCAGCTCCGTCACCAGCCCGCCCAGCACGGACAGGGCATCTTCGGCGGTGACGCAGAACGAGCAATCGCGATTACGCCAGTGTGGGGGATAGTCCTGACCGCCTTTGAGGTCTATGATGTATACGTCTACCGCCTGTTCACCCGTGGCTGTCACCTTCATCAAGCACTGTTGGATGAAAACTACCAGCAAGGTCGTTTTCCCGCTGCCAGTCGCGCCGCCAATGAGCCAGTGGGGCACCTTGTTGAGGTCGGTGATTACGGGGCCATCGTAGGACACCCCCATTACAATCTCCGAAAGGGCTGTGCTGAGCCGGGGCAAAATGGCCTTTTCCGGGAGCTGGGCGTCGCCGGGGGCCAGGGTCAGGCGGATGATGTTCCGGCTCGGGCCCTGCTCAATGCGGACAATGCGGCAATTCGCAGCGGCCTCCAACTCCGCTAAATTATCCTGAATCGCAGTCAGGGAAATTCCCTGTGTGAATAAATCTACCATGGTTTTATCCTCCTTATGGTATCGTTTGATTAGTAGTGGGGCCTCTCCGCAGTCGTTCACCAGCCCGATACGGCGGCAGGCGTTCGCCATGCGGAGGGTGCCCGGCGGGATGGCCGTTGCGGTGACAACAGCCAGGAACAGCAGCCCCGCCAGAATCCAGGCCAGGGGTTGCAGCAGCCGCGCCACGATGTTGTCAGCGGCGGCGGCATGAATCATAACGGCGGCGGTAAGCCAGAACAGGACGGCCAGCAGCAGCCGGAGGGGGCTTCCAGGGATAGCACGGAGGCCGTCCCGGAAGCGTCCAGCCAGATAGGTGATGGTGTTGCCCAGGTTGATGGTTTCTTTGTCGTGCCTCATTTGTACCACGCCTTCTTTCAGCTCGCTTTGGCCGGCTGCACCCCGTCTGGGGCGAACAGTGACATTTGACGTTTGGCGGGGTCGTACTCGTCCGCAATTTTTCCGAGCACGTCCAGCGGGTCAGGGTGCTTTGCTTTCCTGGTGAGCGCCAGCCCATCCAAATAATCGGGCAGCGGGTTCTTGCGGGTGGCCAGGGAAACAAAATGGTCAGAAGCTAAATCATACCGGCTGACTTGAATGGTATCTTTTGTGACCTGCCACACCTGGGAAATGCGGCGGTAGAGCTGCCCGGCGGAATCAATATCAGAGGCGGCGGGCATTGCCGCTTTGTAGTAGGCCATTGGCGAGTATACGGATGTTACAATGATGTAATCCGCCATGGCGACCTTATTAAAGTACCGGGATTTTGTGGCGTTCTGGGTGAACGGGTCGAGGAATTGAAGCAGCTCTTTATAGGTAAACCCGTCATTGGGCCGCAGCTCGTCCAGAAGGATAAGGGGCTGGTCGAGATAACCTCCCATGGGGTCATTCCCAGGATGGGTGATGTAAAGCGGAAGCTCCATCTGCTCCGCGTAGAGCTTGCCCAGGCTGGTTTTGCCCGTCCCCTTTTCCCCGTACAGCCAGAGTATCTGACAATCCCGGCTGCCCTTGGCCTTGGCAAGCCGCGCATCATGATACATACTCCAGGCGTTCTTAAACTGGCTTGCGTTTTCAGAGTAGAGGTGCGAGGGAATTTGCTCCCAATAATTGTAGGGCATGATTTCCCCCTTGGCGCACTTTTCAAGCAGCTCATCAAGAAGGGAACCGCTCTGAGCGGCCCTGCTGCGCCCTTTGCTTGCGGCGTCCTCCCGGGCAATGAACTGCTCTACATCGAGGTTTGCGACAAAGCCGCTGGGACTGTAATAGGCTTTTTCACCTATGTAGTCCCTGTGGGTGTAGTACCTCGCGCAGTAGTACATACCCTTTTTATATGAATGTCTCCTATTAGGAACGCTGTAATATCAAGGCTTTTCGGAGCCTACACCCACAAAAAAATTTAATCAGAGCTATCACATTACGCAAAAAGCCGTCCGGCATGAAAAAA